>JASBSZ010000006.1 GCA_030148665.1 Alphaproteobacteria bacterium | reverse complement strand
GCACCAACCTGACAGGCCGAAAGAATACAGTTGCCTAGGGGGCGGGCGGGCGCATGCCGGGCCGCAAGCGCCCCGGCGGTTGGCAATCGGGGCGCATTGCAGCCGTTGACCGCGACAAGAGAGTTTCAGGCGATTGCCGTGGATGCAGATGCCGTTCAGGGGGCGGCTGCCCCCTCTTGCCTGCGGCAATTCACCCCCGCGCGTATTTGGGCAAAGCAGAAGCGGCGGTCAGAGTTTGGACGAGATGATCCCGGTGTTGAATCCGCCCATGCGCAGCTCGCCGAACAGGCGCTGGTATTCGATCTTGGGGCAATGGTTCTGGATCACCTGCACGCCACGGGATTCGGCCAGCTTGGCGGCCTCTTCGTTCTGGACCCCGATCTGCATCCAGATGGTCTTGAGGTCGGGGAACCTTTCCAGCGCCTCCTGAACGATGGGCAGGACATGTTCCGAGCGGCGAAAGATATCGACAACATCGACCTGGATGTCCTGCGGGATGTCGGAAAGCGTTGCGTAAACGGTTTCGCCGAACAGCCGTTTGCCCGCATGCCCCGGATTGACGGGGATCACGCGATAGCCCTTGAGATTCAGGTAGCGGGCCACGAAATAGCTGGGCCGCACCGTGTTCATGGACACGCCGACGCAGGCGAAGGTTTTCGATTCGCGCAGGATCTTGCGCAGCAGCTCATCGGATGGGTTCGTCGTCATGGCCTGATCTGTACTACCGTGAATGGTGCTGTGCAACCTCGACCGGGCGGATATCGGGGGCGACAAAAAAGCGCCCGCAGCTGGGGGCCGGCGGGCGCGAGTGCGGAACGAGGGACAGTGATGGGAAGCGCGTGTTCCGAAATGCGCCTCCGCAATACATGTAAGCGTACAGGGAAAAAAATGAAGACGCGGTAAATAACTTGTGAAAGATGGTGCGATGCGCCCGTTCTCAGCCCGGGGAAGGCGCGGAAAGGTGGCGGATCAGTGTCTGCAGCAACAGGCCGATCATCAGCCCGTTCAGCAGGTGCCAGACAAAATGGGTGCCGACGGGAAAGGCGTTGCAGACCGCCAGATCGACCGTCCGAAAGGCCAGCGAGACGGCAAAGACGCCCGTCGCCACCGCAAGCCACGGCCACGAGGGATGGTTCTGCAGCCGGGTGATCAGCGCAAAGATGACCAGTGCCAGCAAGGCCGGCGCGTATTGTTCGGAACCGTTCAGCGATGAACCGGCCGCCGCGGCCCCGGGCATGTCGAGCAGCACGCCCGACACGAACCAGAACACGAGGCCGACCACGGCAAAGATCTTGACCGCGCCGAACAGGGCGCGCCAGACATTGCCGCCGGACATGGCAACCACGATCGACAGGATCATCCAGGAAACGAATGTCCAGATCGGGATCACATCGGCCAGTTGGGACCAGGCATTGGCAAATGTGTGGAACAGGAACGATCCGATTCCGATCGAGGCGGCCAGCAGGATCGCGACCACGTTCATGAATGTCAGCCGCCCCATGCGCCGGGCCGTGCGATAGCCCCACCATGCGGCCAGCAGAAAGGCGATGTTGCTGAGCGCGTCGAAGGGCTCGTTCAACAGGCCCGCGGCGGTGCGCTCGCAATAGATGTCGATCGGGGTGGTCCAGCCCATCGGCTATGCTCCGTGTCGCTGGCGCGTGGCAAACAGCGATACCGCCGCCGCGTTGGATACGTTGAGCGAGCCGAATTCCCCGGCAAAGGGGATGCGGGCCAGCTTGTGACAGGTTTCGCGGGTCAGCTGGCGCAGGCCCGGCCCCTCGGCGCCCAGGACCAGACCGGTCGCCACCGGCGGCAGGCCGTTCAGGATATCCGGCAGGGTTTCGGCGGCCTCGCCATCCAGCCCGATCAGGAAATAGCCCATCTCGCGCAGTGCCCGCATGGCATTGGCAAGGTTGCTCACCCGCAGATAGGGCTGGCGTTCCAGCGCCCCCGAGGCGGTTTTCGCCAGCGCCCCGGTTTCGGGCGCCGAGTGGCGGTGCGGGGCGATGACGGCGCGGGCGCCGAATACCTCGGCCGAGCGCAGGATCGCGCCGACATTGTGCGGGTCGCTCACCCGGTCGAGCAGCATCACGATGGGTGCGTCGCCGCGGGTCGCACAGACCTCGGAAACCGAGCCCCAGTCGAGCGGCGAAACCTCGAGCGCCGCGCCCTGGTGCACCGAATTGGGATCAAGAGGAACGGGAAAGCGCCGCGGATCGGCAATTTCGGGCTCCATGCCGGATGCGGCAATCGCCTCGGCCAGCTTGTTCCGGGCGTTTTTTGTCACGACAAGCCGGTGCCGAACGCGGCGCGGGTTCAGCAGCGCATCGCGCACGGCATGCAGGCCGAAAAGCCAGAGGGTTTCGTTGCCCTGGCCTTTGCGGTTCTTTTCCTTTTCCACCACCCATTGGGGCTTTTTCTGCCGTCTGTCTGCCATCGTGATGTCCTTGGCGGTATCGACGCTTGTCATGGCATGCCCAGTGTATGGGGGCAAGACGGCAAAGGGGCAATTTCCTGTTGACGGGCGCGGCACGCGCCAGTATCCACGCCCCTGTTCAGGCGGCGGCCTCGGCCCCGCCCGGATGGGCGACGTGCTGCAAGGTGCGGCAGCGGACTGTAACTCCGCCGGGGAGACCCATGCCTGGTTCGATTCCAGGGTCGCCCACCACCCTCATCACCTGTCCATTCAACCGATCACAGCGGCCGAGGCGCGCGTCATCGGGATGCTGCGGCTGGACAGTATCGGCCGGGCGCGATATGGCTTTGCCGACGGGGATGAAACCCGCAACCTTGTGCGCAACACCAGGGCCTTGCGACCGCAGGAAACCGCACGCAGACCCACGGCGCGGCGGCCGGGCCGGGCAGGATCGCGCGGACAGGAAACGCAAACCGGAGGCATGATGGTCAGCCTGATCGCATTCATCATCGGCGCGGCAATCGGCGCCTGGACCGCCCGCAGGCGCGGCGGAAACACGCTGGACATCCTGCAATATGCGGCGGTCTTCGGCATCATCCTGGCGCTCGTCAGTGTTCTCGTTTCGGTTGCCGGCATCCGCATGGGCTGGTTCTAGGCCATGTTCCTGCCGCTGTTTTCCAACCTCAGGAAAGCAAAGCTCCCGGTAAGCCTGCGCGAATATCTCGATTTTCTGGGCGCCGTGAAAACCGGCATCGTGCTGTATGATATCGAGGGGTTCTATTACCTCGCCCGCGCGTCTCTGGTAAAGGACGAGCGCAATCTCGACAAGTTCGACCGCGTTTTCGCCGAAACCTTCAAGGGCATGGAAGACCTGTCCATCGACGACGTGATCAACGCCGTCGATCTGCCCGAGGAATGGCTGCGCAAGCTGGCCGAGAAATCCCTGACGCCCGAGGAAATGGCCGAAATCGAATCGCTTGGCGGGTTCGAAAAGCTGATGGAGACGCTGAAAAAGCGGCTCGAGGAACAAAAGGACCGCCACCAGGGCGGCAGCAAATGGATCGGCACCGCCGGCACCTCGCCCTTTGGGGCCTATGGCTACAACCCCGAAGGCGTGCGCATCGGGCAAAAGGAAAGCCGCCACCAGCGCGCCGTCAAGGTGTGGGACAAGCGCGAGTTCCGCAACCTTGATGACAGCGTGGAACTGGGCACCCGCAACATCAAGGTGGCACTGAAACGCCTGCGTCGCTGGGCGCGCGACGGGGCGGATGAGGAACTTGACCTTGACGGCACCATCCGCGCGACCGCCGAGCATGGATATCTCGACATCCAGACCCGCCCCGAGCGGCGCAATGCGGTCAAGGTGCTGTTGTTTCTGGATGTGGGCGGCTCGATGGATCCGCATATCCGCATGGTCGAGGAACTGTTTTCCGCCGCGCGCAGCGAATTCAAGCATCTGGAATATTTCTATTTCCACAACTGCCTGTACGAGGGGGTGTGGCGCGACAATGCCCGGCGCTGGTCGGAACAGACCCCGACCTGGGACATCCTGCACACCTATGGCCCCGACTACAAATGCATCTTCGTCGGAGACGCCGCCATGAGCCCGTATGAAATCGCCTATCCGGGCGGCGCCAACGAACACTGGAACGCCGAACCCGGCAGCGTCTGGCTGCAACGGGCGATCGAGACCTGGAAGCACAATATCTGGATCAACCCGCTGCCCGAAAAGCACTGGCAATACACCCATTCAATCCAGATGATCCGCGAGATATTCGAGAACCGCATGTATCCCATGACCCTGGGCGGCATCGAACAGGGCATGAAGGAGCTGGTGCGATGAAATCGGCACTCGGCAGATTGTGGCGCGAACACCGGATGCTGTTCATCGCCTTTGCGCTTGCCGCGACACTGACGACGCTGTTTGCCATCCGCACCGTGGTTTTCCTGATCTATTGGGCCAACCCGGCCAACCGGCACCGCCCGCTGGAGCCGTGGATGACCCCGCGCTACATCGCCTATTCGTGGGAGGTGCCGATCGAAGAGGTCAACCGCATGCTGGGTGCCCGCGGGCTGAACCGCATGCGCCCGACGCTGGAACGCATCGCCCGCGAGCGCGGCATCCCGGTCGAGCAGCTGATGCGCGATCTGGCTGCCCGGCTGGCTGCCCGTGACGGGGGCAGAAAATGACCGATGCCATTCTTGCGCTGGTCCCCACCTATGGGCTGCCGCTGCTGGCGTTGATCGTGATGCTGTCATGTCTGGCGCTGCCGGTGCCCTCGTCACTGGTGATGCTGACCAGCGGATCCTTTGTCGGGGCCGGCGATCTGGGGTTTTTCGCAACCTTTGCCACAGCCTTTTTCGCCGCCATGGCAGGTGATCAGATCGGCTTTCACCTGGGGCGCTGGGGTGGCACACCGTTGCTGGAACGGTTGTCGCGCAATGACGACCGGCGCGCATTGATCGGGCGCGCGCAAGCCTGGCTGGACCGGCGCGCCGGCAGCGGCATCTTTCTGACCCGCTGGCTGTTCAGCCCGCTGGGGCCTTATGTCAACTTCATCGGCGGGGCGACCGGGCTGGCCTGGGCACGTTTCACCGCCTGGGGCGCCCTGGGCGAGGTGGTGTGGGTCTCGCTTTACGTCGGCCTTGGCATCGTCTTTGCCGAGGACATCACCGCCGTGGCCGAACTGGCAGGCGACCTGTCGGGTTTCCTGGCCGCAGGCGCCGTGACCCTGTTTCTTGGCTGGCGCGTTGCCGCCGTGCTGCGGAGGATGCGCCGTGAAACAGCACAGGGAGGCAGGCAATGACCCGCAGCGCCATCGTCATAGGGGCCGGGATCACCGGGGTTGCCGCGGCCGAATGGCTGCGCCGGGCGGGGGTTTCCGTCACGCTGGTCGATCGCATCCTGCCGGGGCGGCCCGATCAGGCATCCTATGGCAATGCCGGTCTGCTGGCGCGCTGTGCGGTGATCCCGATTTCCGAGCCGGGGCTGATCTTCAAGGCGCCCCGGATGCTGCTGGACCGCAACTCGCCCCTGTTCCTGAAATGGGGCTACCTGCCGCGTCTGCTGCCCTGGCTGCTGCCGTTCCTACGCAACACGGCACCCGCGCGCCACCGCCCCATCGTGCAGGCGCTGGCGGCGCTGACATCGGACAGCGTCGATCAGCATCTTGCACTGGCGCGTGGCACGCCGGCCGAAAGCTATATCCGCCAGGGGGATTACGCCTATTACTATCGCTCGCGACGCGATTTCGCCCATGAAGCGGCCGAGATCAGTTTGCGCCGTGCCGCCGGGTTCGACCCCGTGGAACTCGACCGCGAGGCGCTTCATGCGCGCGACCCCCACCTGTCGGACGCCTACAATTTCGCCGCCCTTTACCCCGATCACGGCTGGCTGACCTCGCCCGGCGGCTATGTCGCGGCGCTGGCCGAGCATTTCATGGCCGAGGGCGGGAATTTCGTGCAAGGTGAGGTTGCCGACCTCGCTGAAGGGCGCGTCAGCCTGCTGGGCGGGCGCGAGATCACGGCCGATCGCATTATCCTGACAGCGGGGGCATGGTCAGCGCGGCTTGCCCGCAAGCTGGGCATGAAAGCGCGGCTCGAAAGCGAGCGCGGCTATCACCTGTTCCTGCAGGGGCCCAGCCACATGCCGGCAAACCCGTTCATTGTGTCGGATGCCAAATTCGTCGTCACCCCGATGGAGGACGGCCTGCGCTGCGCCGGGATTGTCGAGTTCGGCGGCCTTGACGCGCCGCCCTCGCGCGCGCCATTTAACCTGCTGCGAAAACGCATCCGCGAGGTCTATCCCGACCTGACATGGCAATCCGAAAGCGAATGGATGGGCCACCGCCCCTCGACGCCCGACAGCCTGCCCCATCTGGGGCCGATCCCCGGTGCGCCCGGCATCATCGCCGCCTTTGGCGGACAGCATGTAGGCCTGACCATCGGCCCGAAACTGGGCCGCATCGCCGCCGATCTGGCCTGCGGCGGGCAACCGAACCTGCCGCTGGCGCCCTATGATCCGGGGCGTTTCGGATAGGGGCTGCCGAAAGGGCGGCTCTCAGGCATTTTCCGCCTTCAGGGTCATGCCGTCGGCCCCTCTCACCACGATCTTGTCGCCGGGCCGGGCCTGCGCATCCTCTGGCCACAGCGCCTTCCAGTGAACGCCGTCGATCACCACCACCCCCTCGGGGCCGGTGAATGCGGCGACCTCGCCATGGCGGCCGATCATGCGTTGGGCGCGGGAATTGAGCGCGCCGCCATCCTGATCGAACACGCCGACGCGATGCATCGCCAGGCGCCCGGCAAATGTCAGCAGCACCGCCAGCGCCGCAAACAGCACGACCTGTGCCTCGCCGCCCATTGCCGGGCTGACCAGCAATGCCAGCGCGACCAGTATGGCCGCCAGCGCCGGCCAGATCAGAAAGAACGACATGGTGGCCATTTCCACAGCCCCCAGCGCGACGCCGAAGGCAACCCACCACCAGGGCGCGATGCCGTTCAGAAAGTCGAAGAACCCCATCCTGCCTCAGCCCCCCGAGCCACCCGAGCCACCCGATGCGGCGGCCTTGGCGATTTCGGAAATCCCGGCGATCGAGCCGATGACGCCCGTGGCTTCCAGCGGAATCAGCACCGTCTTGGTGTTAGGCGAACTGGCAATATCACGCAGCGCCTCGGTATATTTCTGGGCCACGAAATAGTTGATCGCCTGCACGTCGCCCGCCGCGATGGCCCTGGAAACCATCTCGGTCGCCTTGGCCTCGGCCTCGGCCTGGCGTTCGCGTGCCTCGGCATCCAGGAATGCCGCCGCCTTGCGGCCCTCGGCCTCGCGGATCTGGGCCTCGCGTTCGCCCTCGGCCTTGAGGATGGCCGATTGCTTCATGCCCTCGGCCTGCAGGATCTCGGCCCGCTTCATGCGCTCGGCCTTCATCTGGCGAGCCATGGCGTCGTTGATGTCGGGCGGGGGCGACAGATCCTTGATCTCGACCCGCGTGACCTTGACACCCCAGGGGTTCGACGCCTCGTCGATCACGCTGAGCAGCCGCGCATTGATCGCGTCGCGGTTTGACAGGCTTTCGTCAAGGTCCATCGAGCCGATCACCGCACGGATATTGGTCTGTGCCAGGTTGGACAGCGCACTTTCAAGATTGCGCACCTCATAGGCCGCCTGGGCGGCATCGACCACCTGGTAAAAGGCCACCGCATCGGCCGAAACCTGGGCGTTGTCCCTGGTGATCACCTCCTGCTTTTCGATGTCCAGCACCGTTTCCATCATGTTGATACGGGCGCCGACCTTGTCCATGAACGGAACGAGGAAGCGCAGCCCCGGTTTCAGGGTGCGCGTGTAGCGGCCGAAACGCTCGACAGTCCATTCCTCGCCCTGGGGCACGGATTTGACCATCATCATGATCAGGATGGCGGCAAAGACCAGAATGACCAGTGCCGTGACGGCTGTTGACCCGTTGGTTGCGAAATTTTCCATCGATTCCCCCATCTGTCCGCCAGAGTCGGCGGTTTTCCCCAGATCCTGCGGGATTATGGCAGTTTTGCCCCCCGTTGTAATCGCTTTTCGCGTCTCGCCACTTTGTTTGTTGGCAGAGCGGGGCAAGACAAGTATTGTCCCCCTGACCAAGGCCGGCCATGAATGGCGGGCCCAAGAAACGGGCAAGCAAGGGCTTTCTTGATGCAAAGGGCAGACCCGCGGGCCGAGCCGCAATTCTCGCAGCCCATCCGCCAGATCATGACGATGCTGGTCATCATCGGCCTGGTGGGTACGGGTGTTTCGCTGGCCTATCAGACGATTTTCACCTTTGTCACCTCGAACCTGTACCTGAACGGGTTCATCGTCACCGTTTTCCTGATCGGTGTCGTTGCATGTTTCTGGCAGGTATTTTCCCTGATCACCGCGGTCAACTGGATCGAAAGTTTTGCCATCAGCCGACCCGGTCATGAAAGCACCGCCCCGCCGCGCCTGCTGGTTTCGCTGGCCACCCTGCTGCGCTCGCGCCGCAAGGGCACCCAGATCAGCGCGTCGTCGGCGCAGTCGATCCTGGATTCGATGGCAACCCGGCTGGACGAGACCCGCGAAATTACCCGCTATATCATCAACCTGCTGATCTTTCTGGGCCTTCTGGGCACCTTCTACGGCCTGGCCACGACCGTTCCCGCGGTGGTCGAGACAATCCGCTCGCTGGCCCCGGTGCCCGGCGAAAGCAGCGCCGATGTGTTCGGCCGCCTGATGACCGGGCTGGAAAAACAGCTGGGCGGCATGGGTACGGCCTTTTCGTCATCGCTGCTGGGGCTGGCCAGCTCGCTGGTGGTGGGGCTGCTCGACCTGTTCGCGGGCCACGGCCAGAGCCGTTTCTACCGCGAACTGGAAGAATGGCTGTCAACGATCACCAGCGTCGATTTCGCCGCCGCCGGCACCGCGGGCGCGACCGGCGGCGCGGTCGTGGCCGACAGCGAGGTCCTGGCCGCCGCCTTTCAGCACATGAGCGACGGGATCGAGGCCCTGCACAAGACCCTGATCCGCACCGAGGATGCCCAGTCCGAAACCGGCGCGCGCCTGGCCGAGCTGGGCGCCACGCTGGCCGCGCTGAATGAAAATCTGGCCGATCAGAAACCCGGCGAGGCCGCGCAACAGGCGATCAGCGAACAGAACGACCTGCTGTCGCGAATCATCGACGGCCAGCAGCGCATGGTCGAGGGACAGGAACGCATGGCCGAAAGCCAGCAGCGCATGACCGAGGAAACCGCCAGGCGCCTGGACAGCCTCGGCGCCACCGAGCAGACCCGCCAGGCAGCACTGGCCGAAATCGCCGAGAGCCAGCAGAAGCTGGCCCAGGCCATCACCCTGCTGGCCGAGGAAGGGGGCGACCCGGAATCGCGCATGCGCCTGCGCAGCATCGACATCCAGCTGGTGCGCATCCTCGAGGAAATGAGCGCCGGCCAGCAGGACACCGTCTCGCAGCTGCGCGCCGACATCGCGGCCCTGAACAAGGCGATCCGCAGCCTGAGCCGCCGCCCCCCGACCCAGCCGGGCAAACAGCCGGGCAGCAGGAGCTGACGCCATGGCGATGATCCGGCGCGGCGGGCAGAACAGGTTCAACGCCAGCATATGGCCGGGCTTTGTCGATGCGATGACCGCGCTTCTGCTGGTGCTGATGTTCGTGCTGACGATCTTCATGATCGTGCAGTTCGTGCTGCGCGAAAAGATCACCAACCAGGACACCCAGCTGAACTATCTCAGCCAGCAGGTCGCCTCGCTGGCCAAGGCGCTGGGGCTTGAGCAGGAAAAATCCGCCGGGCTCGAAACCCGGGTCAGGACGCTGGACAGCAAGCTGAACAAGGCCGAAACCACTGCCCAGCTGCAGGCGCGTCTGATCGACACCCTGACCCGGCAGGCCAGCAACCAGAAACAGAAGATCGCCGAATACGAGGCCAGGGTGACCAGCTTCGAGGCCCAGGTCGCCGGCCTTCTGGCCGAACGCGCGCGCCTGCAGCAGGACAAGCTGGCACTCGAAGGGCAGATCAGCGCGGCGCAGGACGAAAAGGCGGCCCTCACCGCGCAACTGTCCGACCTCAAGGCCCGGAACCTCAAGGTCATCGACCAGAAACAGGCGCTGGAACTGGCCCTTGCCAAGGCCCGCAGCGAGATCGACGCGGCCGCCCAGGCCGCCCGCCTTGCCGCCGCAAAGAGGCAGGCGATGGAGGCGCTGATCGAAAAGACCAGGGCCGAGCTGGCCGACAAGACAACCTCGCTGCAATCGGCGCTGGCCGCGCTTGAACAGACGCGCGGCGAACTGGGCAAGAGCCGCACGACGCTGTCCGACCTTGAGGCACGGCTCGTGCGCATGGCCGACGCGCTGAGCAGCCGCGAGCAAAGCAGCAAGGCCGACCAGCAGACCATGGCCCGGCTGCGCGCCCGCATCCAGGTGCTGGAAAAGGGGCTGAGCGAGGCCGAAAAGCAGCGCATCGCAGGCGAGGCCGCAATGGCCGAGCTGCAGAAGAAACTGAAGAACGTGCGTAACAACCTGTCGGACGCCGAAAAGGCGCGTCTGGCCGAGGCCGCGGCGGCACAGGCGCTGCGCCAGCAGCTCAAGGACACCACCGCCCGCCTGTCTGATGCCGAAAAGACCCGCCTGGCCGAGGCCGCTGCCGCGCAGGCGCTGCGTGAAAAGCTCAAGAATGCCAGCGCCGAACTGACGGCGATGACGCTTGCCCTCGAAGAGCAGCGCCGCAAGGCCGAAGAAACCCTCACCCTGCTGGCCGCCGCCCAGAACGCGAAAAAGGACCTGAATGACAAGCTGGCCGCGGCGCTGCTGGCCATCAAGCAGGCGCAACAACAGGCCGCCAGCGCAAGGGCCGAGGCCAGCCGCGCCCGCGACGAGGCCGCGCAGGCAAAGGCCGCGCTTGACGCGGTGTCATCGGAACGCGACCAGACCGGCACCCGCCTGGCCCAGGCCCAGGCGCTGGCCGACCGCACCGCCGCCGATCTGGCCCAGGCACGGGCCGCGCTGGACAAGGCCAGGGCCGAGGCCGACCGCCGCAGGCAGGCCGAGGAGGCCATGCAAAAGGCGATCGCGGCACTGGGCAACGACAAGACGACGCTGGAACAACGTCTGAACGCTCTGCTCGCCCAGATGCAGAGCAAGGACAAGGATACCGCACAAAAGCTGGCCCAGGCACAATCGCAGCGCGAGGACCTGCAGAAAAGGCTGAGCGCCGCCCTGGCCGCGCAGCTGGCGGCCCAGCAGGACGCCGCGCAGAAACTGACCGAGGCCCGGCAAAAGGAAATCCTGCTGGCCAAGGCGAACGAGGCGCTGAGCAAGGAAAAGAAACGCTCGACCGAGGCCCAGCGTCAGGTGGCCCTGCTGAACCAGCAGACCGCCGCCCTGCGCAAGCAGCTGGAAATGCTGCAGGGCCTGCTCGATCAGGCCAAGGCCCGCGACAAGGCTTCGAAGGTGCGCATCGCCACCCTTGGCAGCGACCTGAACATCGCGCTGGCCCGCGTGGCGGCGCAGGAAAAGAAGATCGCCGAGGAACAGCGCAAGCGCGCCGAGAAAGAGCGCGCACTGGCCGAAGAGCAACGCAAGCTGGCCGAGGAACAACGCAAGCGCGCCGATCTGGAAGCGGCCGAGCGCAAGCGCCTCGAGGCCGAGGCCAAGGACCTGCGCAAGTTCAAGTCCGAATTCTTCGGCAAGATGCGTGACGTCCTGGCCGACCGCCCCGGGGTCAAGGTGGTGGGCGACCGTTTCGTGTTTTCGTCCGAGGTGCTGTTCGCGCCCGGCTCGGCCGAGCTGTCGGAAAACGGCAAGCACGAGGTGGCCAAGGTGGCCCAGCTGATCCAGGAGGTCGAGAACCAGATCCCGCCCGAGATCGACTGGGTTCTGCGGGTCGATGGCCATACCGACAACGTCCCGCTCAGCGGCAATGGCCCGTTCAAGGACAACTGGGAGCTGTCGCAGGCCCGCGCCCTGGCGGTGGTGCGCTACATGATCAACGAACTGCATTTCCCGCCCGACCGCCTGGCGGCAACGGGATTTGGCGAATATCAGCCGGTCAACCCCGCCAACACCCCCGAGGCACGCGCCCAGAACCGGCGTATCGAGATCAAGTTTACCGAACGCTGAGGGCACACCGGCGGTGCCACGAGGGGGGCTGCCTTGAAACCCCGCCCATGCACACGCATATATCAGAAAATCGTGATATACAGGCCCGCCCGATGCGGCAGGCGCAAGGATGGAACATGTCGAAACAACTGAAGATCACATGCCTGGACTGTGGCGCGGTCAACCGTGTCCCCGACGACAGGCTGGGCGCCCACCCGAAATGCGGGGTCTGCGGCAGCAAGCTGCTGGAAGGCAAGGTCACCGAGATCGACCGCAAGATCCTGAACAAGGCAAAAAAGAATGACGACATTCCGCTGGTCGTCGATTTCTGGGCGCCCTGGTGCGGCCCCTGCCGGATGATGGCCCCCGAATTCGCCAAGGCCGCCCGCAACATGGCGCCCAATGTGCGCTTTGCCAAGATCAACACCGAGGATTACCCGCAGGTGTCGATGGAACACGGGATTCGCGGGATCCCGCTGCTGATCGCCTTTCGCGCAGGGCGTGAACTGGCGCGCCAGGCCGGTGCCATGCCGGCGGCCCAGATCGAGGCCTTTCTGCGCAGCAAGGCCGGCGCACCCGCCTGAACGGGGCCGGAACACGGTCGGAACGGGGCCCGAGCAGCCATGAACGGGCATGAAAAGAGGCGCTTGACTTCCCCGCCCCCTGGGGTATGACAGGCGCCGCTGGGGCCGTAGCTCAGATGGGAGAGCGCGTCGTTCGCAATGACGAGGTCAGGGGTTCGATCCCCCTCGGCTCCACCACCCCGACATCCACCGACCCGGACAGGTGAACCGCGATGCCGCCACCGTGGCTGCATGGGGGTTGCATGGGGTCGCAGACGTTACCGCAACCCGATTTCCGCCAATGCCTGGCTGAGCTCGGGCGGCAGTTCGTCATCATTGGCGCGGGTTTTCGGCAGGTCGGGCGGGGCGTCCTGCGGGGCGAGGTAGCGCCAGCCCTGGAACGGGCGGCGCGGGGCGAGGCGGGTGCGGATCAGTTCCGGGTCCAGCATCAGGGCGCAACGGCGGATACCGTCCTGACCGATGCGTTCCTCAAGCCCCACAATGCGCTGGCGCGCCTGGATCTGGCCCTTGATGACCCAGTAGAGCGAGCCCCCGCGCAGGATCTCTTTGGCGCGTCTGGGGAACATGCGGGTGACATGTTCGCTGATCGGCGGCAGGCCGTCGGTCGCGCGGCGGGCGTCGCGCCGGGCGCGCCAGTCGATCAGATGTTCGACCGAGTCGATCCCCACGCACAGCTTGACCAGATTGACGTGATCGTTTTGCAAGACATGCCCCCCCGTTTGGCAGGCCCTTGATAGGCCGCCTTTGGCGCGACTGCAATCCGGGTGGGGGATTTGCGTATTTTTGCAAAGAAGAAGGCGGGCGCGGATTGCGAGGGAATGATTGCATCTGGGCATTCGTGTTTTTGCGCGGTCAAATCCATTCCTATTCTTGCCGGGTTCCATCACGAGTTGAGGACAGCGCCCGTCCCGAGGCGGCGCCAGAGCGCCCGCCTGGGGGGCGGGGCGGGCGCTGCCCGGCGTTCCGCCGGGCGTTCGCGGGGTATAACGCTGTGCCGCACACCGGAATGCGATCACCTGGCAGGAAGCAGGGCGCCGATTGACATTTCCCCCCTCGGTGCGCTAGCAGGACAGCCTTGAAACACGCGCGGGTATTCAAGCCCGAGATGCGGAATATATGGAGAGGAAAATGACCACTTCACTTGACACGCGCCGCCGTATGGAGGGCGCGCTTTTTCTGGCCGGATATGTGGCCTCGATCCCCGCTGCAAACTGGATGCTGGGCCATTTCGGCAGCGTCTGCCCGCCTGACGGGCCCTGTCTGATTCCGGTGGCACCCGGCATCATGGCCCCCAGCGGCGTGCTGATGGTGGGGCTGGCGCTGGTGCTGCGCGATCTGGTGCAGCGGCGTCTGGGGCTGGTCTGGGCCGTTGTCGCCATTCTGATCGGCGGCGCGCTTAGCTGGCTGATCGCGCCCCCGGCGCTGGTCATTGCCTCGGTCACCGCATTCCTGATTTCCGAATTCGCCGACCTTGCCGTCTATACCCCGCTGCAACGGCGCGGGCTGGTGCTGGCGGTTGTGGCGTCCAGCGTGGTCGGGCTTGTGTTCGACAGCCTGGTCTTTTTGCAGATGGCCTTTGGCAGTCTCGATTTTCTGACCGGCCAGGTAATCGGCAAGGGCTGGATGGTGCTGCTGACCATCCCCGTGATAGGCTGGCTGCGCCGGCGTGACGAACGCCTCGGCCTGAGCGCGGTGTGAGGGGATCATGACACAGGACGAAAATCTTGGCCTGTCGCAGCTGGGCAAGGCAACCGAAGCGCCGAAATCGCCCGACGAGGCGGTGCTGGAGCGCGTGCCAAGCCCGCATGGCGACACCAACTATCTGGTGCGTTTCACCATTCCCGAGTTTACCTCGATCTGTCCGGTGACGGGGCAGCCGGATTTCGCCCATCTGGTGCTGGATTACGTGCCCGACAAATGGCTGGTGGAATCCAAGTCGCTGAAACTGTATCTGACCTCGTTTCGCAATCACGGCGCCTTTCACGAGGACTGCACCGTTGCCATCGGCCGCCGTCTGGTAGACGAGCTGGCGCCGCGCTGGCTGCGCATCGGGGGCTACTGGTATCCGCGGGGCGGGATTCCGATCGACGTGTTCTGGCAAACCGGCACCCCACCCGAGGGGCTGTGGCTGCCCGATCAGGGGGTTCCCACCTATCGCGGACGGGGCTGAGATCGCTGCACGCTTGACAGCGGCCGGCCCGAACACCGAAAAGGCGGGGATGCGGGATGCGCTTCCATATACGCCTGCCGGGATGCGGGTTGGCCTGCTGGGTGGGTCGTTCGACCCGCCCCATGCGGGGCATCTGCATATCACGCGCGAGGCGCTGCGCCGTTTCCGGCTGGATCGGGTCTGGTGGCTGGTCAGCCCCGGCAACCCGCTCAAGGATCACGGCCCGGCCAGCCTGGAACGCAGGCTGCAGGCCTGCCGGGCGCTGGCGGATGACCGGCGCATCCATGTCACCGATATCGAGGCGCGCCTTGGCACGCGCCACACGGCGGCCACGCTGGCGCGCCTGCTGCCGCGCCATCCGGGGGTGCGCTTCGTATGGCTGATGGGGGCCGACAACCTGGCGCAGTTTCACCTGTGGCGCAACTGGCACGCGATCATGCACATGCTGCCCATAGGCGTGCTGGGCCGGCCCGACAACATGCTCCACGCCGGGCTGTCGCCTGCGGCAAGAAGCTATGCCCGCGCGCGCCTGGCCGAGCATGATGCAGCCGCGCTGGCCCAGCATGCACTGCCCGCATGGTGTCTGGTCGGTGGGCCGATGGTCGATATCTCGTCGTCGGGGATACGAAAAAGCGGCGGCTGGACCGGTTAGCCCTTGCTCTGGGGCGCCTGACGTTGAAATATTCGGCATGACACGGGATTTCGATAATGGATATCCGACACGTCGTTTCGTTCTGGGTGCCTTGCTGAGCGCCACGGCAAGCGCAGCATGGGCCGATGGTGGAGCACCGCGACGCTCGATCCGGCCCCGGCCCCGCCTGGGCGACACCGTCCCGCCCAAGGCAGCCGGAACAGGCAGCACGGCGCGCGAGATCGTCAGGGCAGCCGGGCTGAGCGGCACGACCGGATTTCTGGTTGCCGATGCCGAAAGCGGCGAAATCCTGGATGGCCATGGCGAAACGCGCCTCTACCCGCCCGCGAGCGTGACCAAGACGATCACCACGCTCTACGGCCTCGAGACCCTGGGAAACGGCTTCCGGTTCCGAACCCGTGTCATGGCGACCGGCCCCATCATCGGCGGTCGCCTGATGGGTGATCTGTATCTCGTCGGCGGGGGCGACCCCACGCTGGACAGCGATGCGCTGGGCGATCTGGTGCGCCAGCTGAAACAGGCCGGCCTGCGCGAGATTGCCGGCAATGCCCATGTCCACGCGGCCGCCCTGCCCTATCAGCGCGCCATCGACCCCGGCCAGCCGGAGTATCTGGGCTACAACCCGGCGCTTTCGGGGCTGAACCTGAACTTCAACCGGGTGTTTTTCGAATGGAAACGGCGCAAGGGCCGCTATGACATCACCATGGACGCGCGGGCGCTGAAATATCGTCCCCGCGTCAGCACCGCCGCGATGACGGTAGTCGACCGCCGTAGTCCGATATTCACGCTGACCACGCTCGAGCGGTCCGACCGTTGGACGGTTGCCCGCCGCGCGCTGGGCCGCAAGGGGGGGCGCTGGCTGCCCGTGCGCCGGCCCGAATTCTATGCTGCCGAGGTCTTTCGTACGCTGGCACGATCCTTCGGGATCCAGTTGCCCGCCTTTCGTCACGCAACCACCCTGCCCCGCGATGCCCGGCCCATAGCCAGCTGGGAAAGCGAACCCCTGGACGAAATGCTGCGCTACATGCTGAAATATTCGACCAACCTGACCGCCGAATGCGTGGGCCTGACGGCCACCAGGAAACGCGGAGAAAACCCGCGAACACTGCGCCAATCCGCCCGCGTGATGACGTTGTGGCTGCATCGTACCACCGGCGCCGGGCGGGCGCGGTTTGTCGATCACTCGGGCCTCGAGGAAAACAACCGCCTGTCGGCCCATGACATGGTGCAGGTGCTGCTGAAACAGGGCTGGGACGGGCAGTTGCATCGCCTGATGAAGGACATCCCCTTTCACGACGCAAGAGGACGGCCGATAAGGGACTACCCCGTCAAGGTGAACGCCAAGACGGGAACGCTGAATTTCGTCAGCGCGCTGGCGGGCTACAGCGCCGGGCCGGGTTCGCGCAAGCTGGCATTTGCGGTGTTTTCGGCCGACATGAACCGGCGCGCCAGCATCCCCAGGGCCGAGCGCGAGCGCCCGCGCGGCGCCCGCCAGTGGAACCGGCAGGCCAAGAAGATGCAACAGAAGCTGATCGAAAGCTGGATCGCGCAGTTTCGGGCGTGACGTGCGGTCCGGGCAGGGCGGGCGGTCCGGCCAGAGCGGACAAGCCGCCCCCTGTTCACCCTGAATACGCCATTCCCCGGCCTAGATCGTCAGATGCCGCGCCCGCGCGCCACGCTCGATGGCGGCGCCATGCAGGCGGTCGATGTTCAGCTCATAGCGGATTTCTTCGAGAAAACGCAGCTCGGCCTCGCCCAGCTTGCCGTCGGCGGCGGCCACGTCGCAGGCCAGGGCATAGGCGGTTTCATACAGGCGCTCGGGCAGGGCCTCGCGCACAAGGCCCAGCAGGGCGGCAATGCCGTCCTCATCCTCGAACAGGTCAAACACAGTCTGCGAAACCGTCTTGATCCGATCCACATCAAAGCCGCCGAAAACCGGCAGGTGATTGACGATGCGTTCGATCGTGACCAGTTCCGAGGTCCGTATCGTTGCGTCTGACGCGGAAACGGCGATCATGATCGCAACCAGCGCGTCCTGAGGCGTCAGCGATGGGGGGGGTGTGTCGGTGATGCTCATGCAAAGACTCCGGGTTGCCATTCGCCGCCAGATTATTGACGCTGGAGGCGCGGGGCAATAGGAAGCTCGCGCAGATGGCGGCAATGTGTTCCGCCCCACCCCGACCCGAAGAATGGAAAACCGATGTCCGAACTGCGCGAAATGGCGATGAAATCCAGGGCCTGGCCCTTTGAAGAGGCGCGCAAGCTGGTAAAACGCTATTCAAAGGCGCCGCCCGAAAAGGGCTATGTACTGTTCGAGACCGGCTATGGCCCCTCGGGCCTGCCCCATATCGGCACATTCGGCGAGGTTGCGCGCACCACCATGGTGCGCCGCGCCTTCGAGACGCTTTCGGATATTCCAACCCGGCTGATCTGTTTTTCCGACGACATGGACGGCATGCGCAAGGTGCCGGGAAACGTGCCCAACCGGGACGAGCTGGCGCTTGACCTCAACCTGCCGCTGACCCGCGTGCGCGACCCGTTCGGCTGTCACGACAGTTTCGGCGCCCATAACAACGCGCAGCTCAGGGCGTTTCTCGACCAGTTCGGTTTCGAATATGAATTCGCGTCAAGCACCGAATATTACAAATCCGGCCGCTTTGACGAAATGCTGCTGACGGCGCTGGAACGGTTCGACAAGATCCTTGAAATCATGCTGCCCACGCTGGGCGAGGAACGCCGCGCAACCTATTCGCCCTTTCTGCCGATCAGCCCGAAAACCGGCCATGTGCTGCAGGTGCCCACATTGGAACGCAATGTCGCCAAGGGCACGATCGTCTATCAGGAACCCGACGGCGAAAAGGTGGAAATCCCGGTCACCGGCGGCAATGTCAAGATGCAGTGGAAGCCCGACTGG
The DNA here is from genome assembly GCA_030148665.1 of Alphaproteobacteria bacterium. GTDB lineage: Bacteria > Pseudomonadota > Alphaproteobacteria > Rhodobacterales > Rhodobacteraceae > UBA5972. The sequence continues at coordinate 59,393 of JASBSZ010000006.1, read as the reverse complement.
GCCATGCGCTGGGCGGCTCTGGGGGTAGATTACGAAATGTCGGGCAAGGACCTGATCGACAGCGTGACGCAGGCCACCAGGATCTGCCGCGCGCTGGGCAAGCCGCAGCCCGAAACCCTGACCTACGAGCTGTTCAACGACGAAAACGGGCAGAAGATCTCCAAGTCCAAGGGCAACGGGCTGAGCATGGAAGAATGGCTGACCTATGCCGCGCCGGAATCGCTCAGCTATTTCATGTATCTCAAGCCGAAAACGGCCAAGCGCCTGTATTTCGACGTGATTCCCAAGGCGGTGGACGAATATCACCAGCAGCTGCGCGCCTATGAAACACAGGATCTGAAGGCCCGCCTCAACAACCCGGTCTGGCATATCCACGGCGGCAACCCGCCGAAATCGCATATGGTGGTGTCCTTCGCCATGCTGCTGAATCTGGCATCCGTCGCCGGGGCCAAGGATAAAGAGGGGCTGTGGGGGTTCATCCGCCGCTATGCCCCCGAGGCCAGCCCCGAAACCCACCCCGACCTGGATCAGGCGGCCGGCTTTGCGGTGCGCTATTTCAACGATTTCGTGGCCCCCACCCGCCAGTTCCGCCTGCCGGATGAAAAGGAACGCGCGGCACTTGAGGATCTCGCCCGGCGGCTGCGCACACATGACGGCGTAGAGGATGCCGAAACCCTGCAATCGCTGGTCTTTTCGGTCGGCAAGGAACACGGATTCGAGCCGCTGCGCAACTGGTTCAAGGCCATCTACGAGGTGCTGTTCGGTGCCTCCCAAGGCCCGCGCTTTGGCGGATTCATCGCGCTTTACGGGGTGCAGGAAACCATCGCCCTGATCGAACGCGCCCTTGCCGGAGAGCTGGCCGACAAGGCCGAACAGGGCTGAGCTTCTTCTTTGCAGCAATACTCTGGGGGGAGTCGCGCCCGCGCGACGGGGGGCAACGCCCCCCTGCAACACCCCCTGCGCACTCAACCAAAGGCAATGACGGCAAAGATCACCGCGATCACCGACATCAGACCCGAAATCATCCCCGCGCGGCGCACGAATGCCGGGCTGGGCGGCGTGGCCTGCCCGCGTCGGGCGCGGGCGCCGCGGATGTTCAGATCGACCGAAACCGCGGTCAGAATGATTACCGCAACGATCTTGATCAGAAAGGCCGAATCGGCGCGCATCTGATACCATCCCACCCACATGGCGATGCCGGTCAGCCACAGCAGGATGATCGCCCCCAGCGCAACCTGCCCCAGCACGCCCTGGGTTGCGCGCACGAATTGCGCCGTCTCGCCCTGGACCCTGCGCAATCGCACACCGATGACCATGTTCGACACCCCGATGCCTATACCCACGGCAAGGCTCAGGAAGTGGATGATTTTCAACAGAATTTCCATTTCATCTGCCCCTTCTGGCAATCTTTCGGCCAGTATGGCCGGGATCGGGTCGGCAATCAAACCCTCGGGAAGGGTGGCATCCGTGTTTTCTCGTCGCACTTAACCGCGCATTAACTTTCCTGTGCTAGCCATGTCCCTCGCGGCGGATCATGCGCCGTATTCCCCAGCACGAGCATTCATTCACGCGGACCAGGGCGGGCGGCACGGCCCCCGCTGCGCGCCCCTCCGCAGCAGGCAGGTATTTCCAGCGGAAAGGATTTCTCAGATGAACAAGGCGATTACCGACGGGCTGGTGCTGATGCCCCCGAAATTTGCGCAGGGTCTGGCCGTATGGTCCAGCGGCGACGGCACCGGCGGTGCGCCCACCTACGACACCATTGCCGGCGCGGCCCTTGTGCCCGCCGACCAGGATTTCGGCACCTGTCTGGAACTGCAAAAGACTCAAGCCGTGCAGAAAATCCGCCATACCGGGCAGACACCGATCCTGCCGGGTATGTATCTGCGCGTTTCGGTACGCGTCAAGGCGGTCAGCGGCAACCTGCCCTCGGTGCGCATCGCCGGCTGGGCCGGGGACAGCGCGGGCAACCATGTCGCCGGGGCCGTCGAGGTCGGCCCGTCCACCGCGCTGAGCGCCTATGGAGATGTGGTCGAAGTCACGGCAATCGTCGGTGTCGGCAATCGGCGCGGGGTCGACATGGTCTGGGGGCCAGCGGCGAGCTTTGGCCATTTCGGGCTGGACCTGACCGGCGCCACCGGCGGCATCATCAGAATCGAGGATATCCGCATCACCGACGCCACGGCCATCTTTCACCGCAAGCTGATGGATTGGGTCGATGTGCGCGACTATGGCGCGGTGGGCGATGGCGTGACCGATGACAGCGCCGCCTTTCTGGCGGCGGACGCCGATGCGCAGGGGCGGCAGGTGCTGGTTTCCAAGGGCACCTATCTGCTGGCCGGCAATGTCACCATGAACGCGCATGTACGTTTCGAGGGCACGGTCACCATGCCCGACGCGGCGCGCCTGCAGCTGACGGAAAATTTCGACCTGCCCAGCTATGTCGCCGCCTTTGGCAACGAAGAGCTGGGGCTGAAAAAGGCATTGCAGGCGTTGTTCAATTTCACCGACCATGAATCGCTGGACATGTGCGGGCTGCGCGTCACCCTCAGCGCCCCGATCGACGTGCATGCGGTGGTCGGCAATCAGGACACCTTCGCCAACCGCCGGGTGCTGCGCAACGGCCAGCTGGAATCCGACGGAGGCCCCGCCTGGACGACCGATGTGGTAACCGCGCAGGCCAGCTATGACCCGGCCAACCCGTTGGTGCTGACCAATGTCGCCGGTATCAGCCAGATCCCCGTGGGCGCCCTGGTCGAAGGCGTGGGCGTGGGCCGCGAGGTCTATGTGCGGGCCAGGAACGTGGCCGCCGGCACACTGACGCTGAGCCTGCCGCTGCACGCGGCACCCGCCCAGCAGAGCTATACCTTCCGCCGGTTCAAATATCTGCTGGATTTCAGCGGGTTCACCTTTCTGCAGCGTTTCAACATCGCGGATGTGGAATTTCTGTGCCAGGGCAAATGTTCCGGCCTGATGCTGGCCGATGACGGGCAGGCATTTCATGTGCGCGACTGCTTTTTCACCGCGCCGCTGGATCGGGCGATCACATCCAAGGGGCTGGGCTGCAAGGGGCTGCAGCTGGACCGCAACGAGTTTCTGTCAAACGAACAGAAACTGAACGTGATCGACCGCAGGACCATTGCCTTCAACATCAACGGCAATGACGCCAAGATCCGCAACAACCGCGCCGTCCGGTTCAGGCATTTCGCGGTGATCCACGGCACCGGCCATATCATCACCCATAACCATTTCTTTCAGGGCGACAACGCCAAGACCCCCAGTCGCACTGCCGGTATCGTGCTGACCCAGACCAACCCGATGACCATCATCCAGGGGAACTATATCGATAATTGCTGGATCGAATGGGGCAATGAACATGACGCCAGTCCGGCAAATGGGGGCGGGTTCTCGTTCGGGGGGCTGACGATTCACGGGAACATCTTTTTTGCCGGTCAGGCGCCGGCCTGGTTCCGCTTTGTCCGCATCAAGCCCTATGGCGCCGGCCATTACATCAACGGGCTGAACATCGAGGGCAACACCTTCAAGCACACGGGTGGCGCCATCGATCGCGTGGAAGAGGTGGACAGCTCGATCGCGCCACTGGATGCCACGCGCTATCAGAATCTGAGGGTCGCGGGAAACACCTTCAACAGCGTGACCGCGCGCATCTACAATCCGGTCACGATCGAGCTCAGGCAGACAGGTGCCAGCGCAACCTGGTCGGCCGACCTTGCCGGTCAGCTGCCCTTTGGCGCCCAGGCGCGCCACGTGATCGGCGTGGCAACCCACAACCTGGTCAAGAACGGCACCGGAGGCGGCGTCTATACCCAGCCATATTCGGTTGCACGTCTGGGACCGCAAGGCACCGAAATCAGGTTGCACTGGTCCGAGGCGGTCTCGGGTTCGGCCTATGTCACGGTGCGGGGCGACAATCTGATCTGAAGATGCCGCGGCCGGTGCGGTCTGGTGATTGTCAACAGGCCCTGGCGAAAGGGTTTTGACTTGCATCATGGCAATCCTCAGTGCAGCCTCCTACATGTCAGGCAAGAGATCAGAGGAGACCTGCAATGTTCGACCATATCCTTGTTCCGATCGCTCTCGATCACGGGGCAAATACCGCGCGCGCAATCGAGATTGCCCTGCGCCTGAAAAAGGAGGGCGGTCGAATCACCGCCCTGACCGTGATCGAGGAGGTGCCCCCCTATATCTCGCAGTATATTCCCGAGGGGCAGATGGAAAAGAACCTCGAGGAGGCGCGCGCACAGCTGCTGGCCGAGATTGGCGGCGTTGCCGGGGTGCATGCCGACGTCGTCATCGGCCATCCGGGGATTTCGATCACCGAATATGCGCAAAACAAGGGGGTGGATCTGATCGTGATTGCCTCGCACCGGCCGGGGCTGCAGGATTACTTCCTCGGCTCGACCGCCGCGCGCGTGGTGCGCCACGCCAACTGCTCGGTTCACGTGGTGCGCTGAAGCCCCTCCTGCGTTCGCGAGGCTTCTTCTTTGCGAAAATACGCTCGGGGGTGCGGGGGCAGACAGCCCCCGCCTGTGCTGCCGGAAATCGCGGGAGCCTCCGGCGGGAGTATTTGTTGCAAAGAAGAACGCGGTGTCTTTCATGATTGTCTGGCCTGGCCTATAGATGCGCGCCATGACAGATAATCCGCCCGACCTGCGCCCCGATATCGCGCGCGCCCACATTCCCGAAACCCGCCGCGCGGGCCAGCCGGCAATCGGCATGGTCAGCCTGGGCTGCCCCAAGGCATTGGTGGACAGCGAGCGGATACTGACGCGCCTGCGGGCCGAGGGCTATGCCATCAGCCCCGATTATGCCGGTGCCGATGCGGTGATCGTGAATACCTGCGGCTTTCTGGACAGCGCCAAGGCCGAAAGCCTGGCGGCCATCGGCGAGGCGCTGGCGGAAAACGGGCGGGTGATCGTGACCGGCTGTCTGGGGGCCGAGCCCGAATTCATCACGGGCGCGCATCCGCAGGTGCTGGCCGTGACCGGCGCGCATCAATATGAACAGGTGATCGACGCGGTGCATGAGGCGGTGCCGCCCAGCCCCGACCCTTTTGTCGATCTGCTGCCGGAAAGCGGGGTGCGCCTGACGCCACGCCATTACGCCTATCTGAAGATTTCCGAAGGCTGCAACCACAAATGCCGATTCTGCATCATTCCTGACATGCGCGGGCGTCTGGTCAGCCGGCCGGCGCATGCGGTGGTTCGCGAGGCGGAAAGGCTGGTGGAAAGCGGCGTGCGCGAATTGCTGGTGATCAGCCAGGACAGCTCGGCCTATGGGGTGGATATCCGCCATGCCGAGGAACGGGGCCATCGCGCCCATATCACCGATCTGGCGCGCGACCTGGGCAAGCTGGGGGCCTGGGTGCGGCTGCATTATATCTATCCATACCCGCATGTGCGCGAGTTGATCCCGCTGATGGGGCAGATATCCGAGGCCGGCGGGATGGTGCTGCCCTATCTGGATATACCGTTCCAGCATGCGCACCCGGATGTGTTGCGGCGCATGGCGCGGCCGGCGGCCAGCGCTAAGGTGCTGGACGAGATTGTGCGCTGGCGCGAGATCTGCCCCGATATCGTGCTGCGCTCGACCTTTATCGTGGGCTATCCGGGCGAGACCGAGGCCGAGTTCGAATTCCTGCTGGACTGGCTGGACGAGGCGCAGCTGGATCGTGTGGGGTGCTTCAAATACGAAAACGTGGCCGGGGCGCGGTCGAATGATCTGCCGGATCATGTGGCCGAAGAGGTCAAGCAGGCGCGCTGGGAACGCTTCATGGAGCGCGCGCAGGCCATTTCGGCGCGCAAGCTGGCGCAGAAGCTTGGCCAGCGCCTGCAGGTGATCGTGGACGAGGTGGACGATCAGGGCGCCACCTGCCGCACATGGGCGGATGCGCCCGAGATCGACGGCAACCTGTTCATCGACGAGGGGTTCGAAGGGCTGAAGCCTGGCGATATCGTTTCGGTCGAGGTGGACGAGGCCGGCGAATATGATCTGTGGGGGCGGCTGGTTCAGGCATAGAGGGGGCGCTGCCCCCGTCGCTGCGCGACCCCCCCGGCGTATTTGGGCAAAGAAGAAGGCGGGGGCGTGCGCGTCAGCCCCCTGTCACGTCAGCCGCTGAGGCCGCCATGCAGGTTGGGCTGGGCCAGTGCCGCGAAACCGTAGTGGCGCAGCCAGCGCAGGTCGCTGTCGAAAAAGGCGCGCAGGTCGGGGATGCCGTATTTCAGCATGGCAAGCCGGTCGATGCCGATGCCGAAGGCAAAGCCCTGCCATTCGTCGGGGTCGATGCCGCCGGCGCGCAGCACCTTGGGGTGCACCATGCCGGAGCCGAGGATTTCCATCCAGTCATCGCCCTCGCCGACCTTGAGCTGGCCGCCCTCCCACGAGCAGCGCAGATCGACCTCGGCACTGGGTTCGGTAAAGGGGAAGTGGGAGGCACGAAAGCGCAGCTCGACGTTATCGACCTCGAAGAAGGCGCGGCAGAATTCCTCGAGCACCCATTTGAGATTGGCCATGGAAATGTCGCGGTCGATGGCCAGCCCCTCGACCTGGTGGAACATGGGCGTGTGGGTCTGGTCGTAATCGGCGCGATAGACACGGCCCGGCGCGATGATGCGGGTGGGCGCGCCCGCCTTTTGCATGTGGCGGATCTGGACCGGGCTGGTATGGGTGCGCAGCACATGGGGCGGGCGATCGTCGTCATCCGCCTTGTGCATGTAGAAGGTATCCATTTCCGTACGGGTCGGATGCTCGGGCGGGATGTTGAGGGCGTCGAAATTGTACCAGTCGGCCTCGATCTGGGGGCCTTCGGCGACGGAAAAGCCGAGATCGGCAAAGATGGCGGTGATTTCCTCGGTCACCTGGCTGACAGGGTGGATGGTGCCCTGTCGGCGCGGCCGGCCCGGCAGGGTGACGTCGAGCCATTCGTTTTTCAGGCGCTCTTCCAGCGCGGCGTCGGCCAGTGCGGCCTTGCGGGCGACAAGCGCCGTGTTGATTTCGGCCTTGAGCGCGTTCAGGGCGGGGCCGGCGATCTTGCGCTCGTCCGGGGTCATCTTGCCCAGTTCGCGCATTTTCAGGCTGATCTCGCCCTTCTTGCCCAGCGCGGCGACGCGCACGGCTTCCAGCGCGGCCTCGTCGGAGGCAGCCGAAATTTCCTGGAGATACCTGTTCCTGAGCGCCTCTAAGCCGTCCATGTCGTCATCCATTCACGAGTTTCGCGTTGGGCTTGGTGCTAGCCATTGAGGGCGGGGAATGCAAGGGGTGCGGCCGGTGAAGGATGCTACCCCTGCAGATCGATCACCATCATTGTCGCGGTCATGCTGGCGACCAGTTTTTCACCCCCCTCGCGCAGGGACCAGAGGCGGCCCTCGGCGACGATGATGCTGCGGCCCGGTTTCAGCACCTCGGCGCTGGCGCGAAAGCGCGTCCCCAGGCCGGCGGACAGGAAGTTTGTCTTGAATTCGATGGTGGTGATCCCCTTGCCGGCGGGCAGCAGCGTGACGGCGGCAAATCCGCAGGCGGTATCGAGCAGCGCCGCGATGGCGCCGCCATGCAGGCCGCCATGCTGTTGCAGCAGGTGGTCGCCGAAATCCTGTTCGACGGTGATGCGCCCCGGGGCAACCTCGGTCAGTTCGGCGCCAAAGCTGCGCATCAGGCCCTGATCTGCGAATGCCTGACGAACATGGTCCTGGAAATCGGGGTTGCGAGGTTGGAAAACGGTCATGTTGCACATCCTTGCAGACAGGAAAAACCCGCGCCCTTGCAGACGCGGGTTCGGGTAATCATCATGCGGGCATTGTTCAGCCCAGCGCGGCCTTGGCGCGATCAACGATGGCGGCAAAAGCCTGGGGTTCGTTGACGGCCAGATCGGCCAGAACCTTGCGGTCAACCTCGATCCCGGCCTTGCCGAGCCCGTTGATGAACCGGCTGTAGGTCAGCTGGTCGTCATGGGCGCGCACGGCGGCGTTGATCCGCTGGATCCACAGGGCGCGGAAATTGCGCTTGCGCTGCTTGCGGTCGCGGGTCGCGTACTGGTTGGCCTTGTCGACCGCCTGCTTGGCGGTGCGGAAGGTGTTCTTGCGACGGCCATAATAGCCCTTGGCGGCCTTGACGACCTTGCGATGGCGGGCGTGCGAGGCAGCGCCTCCTTTGACTCGTGACATTTCTCAGGCCTCCTCAGCGCGCGTAGGGCATGTATTTCTTGACGATCTTTTCATCCGGCGCGCTGAGCGTCGTGGTGCCGCGGGCGTTGCGGATGAATTTCTTGGTGCGTTTGATCATGCCGTGGCGTTTACCCGCCTGGGCGGCCCTGACGCGGCCGCTGGCCGTCATCTTGAAGCGCTTTTTCGCGCCTGATTTCGTCTTCATCTTGGGCATTTCCGTCTCCTTTCACAAGGGTGTGGTCGTTGGGGCGACTCGGCAGCCCATTGCCGGCCGTCCCGCACAGGCGCGTTTCTATAGGCGCACGCGAGCGGAATGGCAAGCCCCCGCGATGGCCGTCACAGGGTAATCGCATTTGGATCCTTGTTTCGACCCATGTCGCCTTTTACCGGCCGCCTTCTGGAGTTGAGGGCAGTGCCCGGCCCGGGGTGGGCGCCGAAGCGCCCGCCTGTCTATTGAATCTGTGGCATGATGCACCCGGCGCCAGGCGTGTCTGCCGTTTCAGTTCAGCATCCTTCCGATCACCGCGACAAAGGCCCGCGGAATACGATCCCAGCGCAGGCCTCCGGGTGTGATCGTCGTGCCCCACAGCAGCATGCCCAGGCCGATCACGGCAACGATGCTGGCGACACGCGGGCTGTGCCCGTCGATCCAGGCCGACAGGACCGAGACCCCCGACAGGACGGTCAGGATCGTCCCGATCACCAATAGATAGTCTGCCGTCATCTTCGCCCCCCTTGGTCATGGTGGTGGCGATTGCGGCCCCATCCTCGTGCCTCCCGCGTGCGACCGGGTTCGTGCATGGGGCGACAGGGGCCTCAATCCGCCTCGAAATCCTCGATATGGCGCATCTCGATGGGCGAGACGCGCAGGATGTTGGTCGTGCCCGGCATGTTGAAGGGTATCCCGGCGGTGACGACAATCGATTCGCCATCCTCGCCGAAGCCATAATCATGGGCGGCGCGCGCGGCCCCGACCACGGCCATCTTGAACCGTGCGACGGCCGATGTCATCACGCAATGCATGCCCCAGGACAGGCACAACCGGCGCGCCGTATCCACAAGCGGGGTCAGCGCGATGATCGGCACGCGGGGCCGTTCGCGCGCGACCTTGAGCGCGGTCGTGCCGGAATGGGTGAAACAGCAGATCGCCTTGACCTCGGTCGTTTCGGCGATCTCGCGGGCGGCGACGGTGATGGCCTCGGCCACGGTCTTGCGCTCGGCGGTGCGCGAGGCCTCGATCACGTCGCGATAGGTCGGGTCGGATTCGACCTCGATGGCCACCGCGTTCATGGTGCTGACGGCCTCGACCGGATAATCGCCGGCGGCGGATTCGGCCGACAGCATCACCGCATCGGCACCCTCGTAGATGGCGGTGGCAACATCGGAAACCTCGGCCCGCGTCGGCACGGGCGACGAGATCATGCTTTCCATCATCTGGGTTGCCACGATCACCGGCTTGCCCGCATGGCGACAGGCCCGCACAAGGCGTTTCTGGATCGGCGGCACGGCCTGCACCGGCAGTTCGACCCCCAGATCGCCACGCGCCACCATGATGCCGTCGGACGCGTCGAGGATTTCGTCAAACGACCGCACGGCGGCGGGTTTCTCGATCTTCGACAGGATAGCGGCACGGCCGGCGGCCAGTTCGCGGGCCTCGATCACGTCCTGGGCGCGCTGGACAAAGGAAAGCGCCAGCCAGTCAACGCCCATCTCGCAGGCAAATTCCAGATCCGAGCGATCCTTGTCCGACAGCGCCGCAAGCGGCAGGATCACATCCGGCACGTTCACGCCCTTGCGGTCGGAAATCTCGCCGCCCACCTCGACCCGGCATTCGGCATGATCGTCGCCGCAGCTTTCGACCCTGAGACGGATCTTGCCGTCATTGATCAGCAGGGTTTCACCCGGCGCGATGGCGGCAAAGATCTCGGGGTGCGGCAGGTTCACGCGCCGTGCGTCGCCGGGGGCGGGGTCGAGGTCCAGGCGAAAATCCTGCCCCTCCTTCAGCATCACCGGCCCGTCGGCAAAGACGCCGCAGCGCAGTTTCGGCCCCTGAAGGTCGGCCAGAATCGCGATCGGGCGGCCGGTTTCGGATTCGATCTCGCGGATGATGTCATGGCGCGCGCGCTGTTCCTCCTGGCTGCCGTGACTCATGTTCAGGCGGAACACGTCGGCGCCCGCGTCGAACAGGGCACGGATCATTTCCCGGTTGCTCGACGCCGGCCCCAGTGTTGCCACGATCCTGACGTTGCGAAGACGTCTCATGCCTGCCCTGTCCTTTCCTGTTCATCATTTCCCGCGCGCGGCCGGGGTTGCGGGGCACGGGTTTCGGTGATGTCTGATCCAATTTGCGATTTTACGCAATGCGCGTCTTGTCGCCCAGCCGTATTTGGGTGTTTATAGCGCAAAAATTCCGAGAGATTCATGACATCCCGCGAAATGGCCTATCAGATTGACGGAGTTGACCGGCCGTCGAACATCGTCATCACCTGCGACCACGCCAGCAACCGCGTGCCGCCGCAGGTCAACAGCGGCTCGCTCGGCCTTCCGCCGGCGGAAATGGAACGCCACATCGCCTATGACGTGGGCGCGGCCGGGGTAGCCGGACATCTGGGCGCGCTGATGGATGCGCCGGTGATCGGCGCGAATTTCTCGCGCCTCGTGATCGACCCGAACCGGGGCGAGGACGACCCGACGCTGATCATGCAGATCTATGACGGCACCATCATCCCGGCCAACCGCAACCTGCCCGCGGCCTACCTGCGATGGCGGCTGGAAAACTGCTATCGCCCCTATCACGCGGCGCTGGCCGGCCTGCTGGACAGCCGCACCCGCCCGATCATGATCGCCATCCACAGCTTTACCCCCCGCCTGAACGGGCACGCGATGCGTCCCTGGCACATCGGCATCCTGCATGAAAAGGACCAGCGCCTGGCCCTGCCCCTGCTGGCGCGGCTGCGGGCGGAACCCGATCTGTGCGCCGGCGAAAACGAACCATATGGCGGCCATCTGGACGGCGACAGCATTGACAGGCACGCGATCCGGCATGATCGTCCCAATGTGCTGATCGAGCTGCGCAACGACCTGATCCGCACGCCCGAACAGCAACGACACTGGGCCGCCCGCCTCGCGCCCATCCTGCACGAGGTCATGGAAAAGGCTCTGTAACACCAGAGGGGAAGACATGGACGAACAAACCAGAATCGAGATCGAGGCCGCGGCCTTTCGCGCCCTTCGCAATCACCTGATGAACGAACGCCCCGACGTGCAGAACATCGACCTGATGAATCTGGCGGGCTTCTGCCGCAACTGCCTCAGCCGCTGGTACCAGGAGGCCGCCAACGCGCGGGGGGTCAATATGAGCAAGGAAGAGGCACGCGAACTGTTCTACGGCATGCCCTATTCCGACTGGAAGCTGAACTACCAGACCGAGGCCGACGCGGAAAAACAGGCAGCCTTTGAAAAGGCCTATGCCGAAAACGTCGGCAAGGCCGACTGACAGGCCCTTCTTCTTTGCCCAAATACGCCGGGGGTCCGGGGGCTGGCCCCCGGAGAACCGACGCCGGAAATCCGACACCGGAAATCCGCCGGATCAACCCTTGCCGCCGCTCTCGGCCGGGGCTTCGTCCATCGTGTGGACCAGGCGGGTTTCCAGCAGCTGCCCGTGGCGATACAGGATCGGATAGGCCACCGCCGCGATCTGCGAATTCAGATCCTTGAGCGAACGCACCGTTTCCAGATGCACGTCCGACGTCTCGAAACTCTGCTCCAGCCCCTCGCGCAGACGTTTCAGGTGCTTCTTGCGGCTCTTGCGCTCCTGGGCCGACATTTCGGTCTTTTCCTTTACCAGCAGGCGCGCGCTTTCGATGTCTTCGCTGACCAGCACGTTGAAGGCCAGCGCCATGTTGGACATCACCCTCTCGTGCAGGCCGCGCAGCTCGGACCAGCCTTCGCGCGTGAACTGCAGCCTCTTTGCCGCCTTTTCCTCGGCCAGGCTCATCAGGCGTTTCGAAATGATGTCGCCCGCCGTTTCGAGGTTGATCGAATATTCGGTCAGCTCGCGCACGCGGCGGTTCTGTTCCTTGGTCATCTCGGTGCGCGGAATCGATGCGGCATAGCGCCGGATGGCCGAGAGCATCGCGTTGACCTCGTGGTCCATGTCGCGGATACGGTTGATCATGTCGCTGTCACCGCTTTCATAGACCTCCATTACGGGCCGGGCCATGGCCTCGATCATCTCGCTCATGCGCAGGACCTCGCGCTTGAGCGCGGCAATGGCAAGGCGCGGCTGATGTGCCACATTGGGATCCAGTGCCGAGCGGGGCCGCAGGGCCTCGTCGCCGCCATTGGCCCCGCTTTCGGGGAACATCGCCGCCAGCGGCCGCTCAAGCATGCCGACCAGGGGCAACGAGACCAGCAGCAGCACCAGGTTGAATGTCAGGTGGACCGACACCAGCACCTGTGCAGGGGGAAACACCGACAGGGTTTCCAGGGCCGGGGTATATGTGATGACCAGCAGAGCCAGCAGCGACCCGACCCCGCGCAGCCAGAGATTGCCGTAGGGAATGCGCCTTGCGGTCGGGCTCATGCCGCGCGACAGCCAGATCGGCAGGGTGGCCGACCCGAAATTCGCCCCCAGGACGACCGCGGCACCGGCCTCGGGCGGCAGCACACCGATCGAGACGAAGGTCACGAACATCAGGATCGCGGCGACCGACGAGTGCATGACAAAGGTGATCACCGCCCCCACGATGAAGGCCGTGACAAAGTCGCTGGCCAGATAGCCGGCGATGGCGGGCATGAAGGCGGCTTCACGGATCGGGTGCACGGCCTCGCCGATCAGGCGCAACGACAGAAGGATGAAGGCCACCCCCAGCAGGATCCGGCCCAGCTGGCGCGGGGTGCGCTTTTCGACCTTGAGGAACAGATAGCCGCCCACGCTCAGCAATATCGGGATCAGCCAGGCCAGCTTGAACGTCAGGATCTGGATGACCAGCGCCGAGCCCAGATCGGCCCCCAGCACCAGCGACAGCCCGCCGACCAGCGAGATCATGCCGCTTGAGGCAAAGCCGGTCGCCAGCAGGGCGGCGGCGGTTGCGCTCTGCAGGATGACGGCCAGCAGGACACCGACCAGCGCCATGTTGATGCGGCGGTCCTTGTGGCTGGTAATCAGGCGCTTGAAGCTGGGCCCCATGGCCCGCTCGATCCCGGTGCCGACCATGCGCACCGCATAAAGCAGCAGCATGGTCGCGCCGGTCAGCGAGATGATGAAGGTGACGATGCTCATGCCGGGCTATCCTGCAACAGTTCCAGCATCCGGGCATGCAGCTCGGGCGTGGCGGCCGAAACCACCCTTCCGTCGGATTCCAGGCCCAGCGGGCGGCCCTGCCAGTCGGTCATGATGCCGCCGGCGCCCTGCACGAGGCCGGCCACGGGCAGATAGTCATAGGGTTGCAGGTCGTAATCGACCACCGCATCCACATGGCCCGCCGCCAGCAGGGCATGGGGATAGCAGTCATGGCCCAGGCGGCGGGTCTGGCCCGCGCCCATGAGACGATCAAAGATCCCCCGGTGGTCGGAATATATCTTGTCCCCTTCGTTGACGAACAGGATGGCGCGATCCAGCCGCTGCTGACCGGACACCCGGCAGGGCACGGCATTCATCACCGCGCCGCGGCCCGGCACGCCGACAAAGACCTCGTCGAGCGCGGGCATGGCCACGACGCCCAGCGTGATCTGCCCGGCCTCCAGGCGCGCCAGCAGCATGCCGAACAGGGGATGGCCCGAGATGAACGAACGCGTGCCGTCGATCGGGTCGATGATCCACATCGCGCCGCTGTTGCCGCTGGTGGTTCCCTGTTCCTCGCCCAGGATGGCGTCATCGGGGAAATGTTCGACCAGCGCGTCGCGGATGACCGATTCGACGGTACGGTCGGCGATGGTCACCGGGCTTTCATCGGCCTTGAAATCGACCCCCAGAGGCGCGCGGAAAAAGCTGCGCGCATGGGCGCTGGCCTCGTCCACGATGGCCAGCACGCGCCGGATCAGCGGATCGGTATCGAGAGGGGGGGTCATGGCTGCATTTCCTCTTGCTGCCGGCCCTTTCCGGCGGTGATGGCGGTATCGGCCGTGTCGTTGCCGTGGTCCGTTTCGCTGGCCTTGTCGTCCTTCTTTCCGCCCTTGGTTGCCGGTGCGATCCTGAGATCGACCTGCCACCGGGCAAGGGCATCGCCCAGATCGGGCGGCGGGGAACGATCGGTCACCAGCAACGAGATATCCGATGGCGGGCAGACCTGCACCGGGGCCGCGGCGGCGAATTTCGTGTGATCCGCCACCATCACCACGCGGCGCGACTGGCGTACGAAACAGCGCGCCAGCTGGGCCTCGTCGAAATCGGCCAGCAGGAAACCCTGCTCGGGATCGACGGCATCGGCGCTGAGGATGGCCATGTCCATCTGGAAACGACAGACGAATTCCTGCGCGCTGGCACCAAAGGCCCCCCCGACATGAGGGGCGACCTCGCCGGGGGCGATGAACACCCGGTTGCCCGCATGTCCCGTCAATGTCTGGGCAACGATCAGCGAATTGGTGACCACCATCAGAGACGCACGCGCGCGCAGCGCCTCGGCCACATAGGTCGTGCTGGAACCCACATCCATGAACAGCGACGCCCCGTCGGGCACAAGGGCGGCGACCAGCCTTGCCATGCGGCGTTTCTCGTCGCCCTGGGTGCCGATGCGCCGATGCAGGGAAAGCGGCGAAACCCCATCGGCCAGGAACACGCCACCGTGGACGCGATTCACCAGCCCCTCCCTGGACAGTTTCTTGACGGTGCGGCGGATGGTTTCCTCGGACACGCCCAGGCTGTCGGCCAGGTGGCTGGTCCGCGCCGAGCCGCCCAGTCGGCGCAGGGTGTCAAGAATTTCCATCGCGCGGTGCGTCTTGCTTGCTTTTTCCGCTGGCATCATGGGCTGCAATCCTCAATATGGATCTGAAACCACAAATTCGGGCAACAGTCCACCGGAATAACGACATAAAACCTCAAGATCGTGTGTTTATGTGTGTATTCGGGCGTGACATGCGAATCGCAGAAAGGGCAAGACATGCGTGGCCGCAAAATCCTGTTCATCGTGATCGACCAGCTCAGGGCGGACTGCCTGACCGGGACAGGGGGCGATGGGGCGCTGGCCGATCACGTCGCAACCCCCAACATCGACGCGCTGAGGGCCGAGGCGGTGACATTCACCAACCATTTCTCGGTCACCAACCCGTGCGGGCCGGCGCGCGCCAGCATCCTGACCGGGCTGTATGCCATGAACCACCGCTCGGTCCGCAACGGCACGCCTCTGTCAGCCGGCATCACGAACCTGGCGCTGGAAATGCGCAAATCGGGCTATGACCCGCTCTTGTTCGGCTACACCGACACCAGCCACGATCCGCGCACCGGCCACCCGAACGACCCGCGCCTGTTGTCCTATGAGGGGGTGCTTCCGGGATTTCACGAGGTGGTCGAGATGTGCCTGGACCAGAGCTATCCCTGGCGCGCCTGGCTCAGGGCAAAGGGCTATGCCCTGCCCGACTATCGGCATTTCTATGATCCCGTCTCGCCCGAACCCGGCGTTGATGCACGCCCCGACGATCCGCCGTTCTACAAGGCCGAGCACAGCGATACCGCCTTTCTGACCACCCGTTTCATCGAGGAAATGGCCGTGCGCACCGATCAGGACTGGTTCGCCCTGCTGACCTATATCCGCCCCCACCCGCCGCTGGTGGCGCCGGCGCCCTATAACCGCATGTACCGGGCCGAGGATCTGCCGCTGCCCGTGCGCCTGCCCTCGGCCGCCCGGGAAGAGGCCGTGCACCCCCTGATCGCCGCCCACCGCAACCGCCCGCCGATGGAAAGCTGCGTCAAGGGCTGCGAGGGGCAGATCGACAGCCGGCGCGACAGCGACGTGCAGATGCTGCGGGCGATCTATCTGGGGCTGGTCAGCGAGGTCGATCACCATGTGGGCAGGGTCGTGCAGTTCCTGAAGGACAGCGGTCAGTATGACGACACGCTGATCGTGCTGACCGCCGATCACGGCGAGATGCTGGGCGATCACCACATGTGGGGCAAGCAGCATGTCTATGACCCGGCCTGGCGGGTGCCGCTGATTATCCGCGACCCGGACCAGCCGGCGCAATTCGGCACGAGCGTCGATGCGCTGACGGAATCGACCGACCTGATGCCGACCATCCTGGATCATGTGGGCCGCAACCTGCCGCACATGCTGGACGGACGATCGCTGACACCGTTCCTGCGGGCCAGCCCGCCGGATGACTGGCGCGACTGCGTGATGCTGGAACTGGATTTCGGCGAGCCCGACATGCCGACCGCCATGCAGACCCAGGGGCGGATTCCGCTGGAGAGCGCCAATCTGGCCATCCTGCGCGAGGAGCGCTGGAAACTGGTCCATTTCAACGGCGACCTGCCGCCGCTGCTGTTCGACCTGCGTGACGACCCCGACGAGATGCGCAACCTTGCCGATGATCCCGCCCATGCCGGCCAGTTGCTGCGGCTGACGCGCAAGCTGCTGAGCCACCGCATGAAACATGCCGACCGCACGCTTTCGGGGATGAAGGTCATGCCCGGCGGGGTGTTCGGCTATCCCGGCGACTGAAGGGCCGCGGCGGGCGGCGCAGGTCGCCCCGGTTCAGGCGCGCGGCCTGCCCGAACGCGGCCGGGCCGGTCAGCCGGCCATCTGGGGTTCGGTTTCCATCAGTTCCTTCCAGCGGTGGCAGGATACCTCGTGATCCTTGCCGGCGCGCTCCAGCTCGGGCTCCTGCTTGCGGCAGATGTCCACGGCAAAGGGGCAGCGGGTCTGGAACTTGCAGCCCGGCGGCGGGTTGGTGGGCGACGGGATTTCGCCCTCCAGCTTTTGCGCCTTGCCCCGGTCGTCGGGGTCAAGCGACGGAATCGCCGACAGCAACGCCCTGGTATAGGGGTGGCGCGGGGTGCGGAACAGGGTGCGGGTGGGCGCGGTTTCCACCAGGCGGCCCAGATACATCACCGCAACGTAGTCGCAGATATGGGCGACCACCGACAGGTCATGGCTGATGAACAGGAAGGTCAGGCCCATTTCCTGCTGGATGGCCTTGAGCAGGTTCAGAACATCGGCCTGGATCGACACGTCCAGCGCGGCCACGCTTTCGTCGGCGACCACGAAACGCGGGCTGGAAACCAGCGCGCGCGCAATGGAAATACGCTGCCGTTGCCCCCCCGAGAAAGCATGCGGGAAACGGCGCAGATGTTCCAGGTTCAGGCGGCACTTGGCGGCGATCTCGCGCACGCGCTCGTCTGTTTCGGCGCGGCTCTGCGTCAGTCCCATGACTTCGAGCGGCTCGGCAATGATGTCACGCACCGTCATGCGCGGGGACAGCGCCGCATAGGGATCCTGAAAGATCAGCTGCGCGCGCGAGCGGTAATCCTTGAGCTCGCGCCCCTCGATCTCGGGCAGGTCATAGCGCACCTCGCCATCGTCATAGACGACCTTGCCCCTGGTGATCGGCGCGGCGCGCAGCAGGGCACGGCCGAGCGTCGTCTTGCCCGAGCCGCTCTCGCCCACGAGGCCGAAAAAGCTGCCCTTGATGATGTCTATGCTGACATTCTCGACCGCGCGCACGACCGGCTTGGGGCCAAAAAGGGTGCCGCGCAGCGGGTAGTGGACCGACAGGTTGCGCGTGGTGATGAGGGGCTTGCCGTCGCTCATGCCGAAACCTTTTCATGCGTGTACAGGTGGCAGGCCACCTTGTGCCCTTCGTTGACCTTGGTGAATTGCGGAACCTCGCGCTGGCAAGGCCCCTCGATCGCCTTGCTGCAGCGGGTGTTGAACACGCAGCCCGCGGGCCGTTCCAGCGGCGAGGGGATATCGCCGGGCACCGGCACCAGCGGCGCATCCAGATCGTCGAGATGCGGCAATGCGGCCAGCAGGCCCTGGGTATAGGGGTGCGCGGGGGTGCGGATCACCTCGCGCACGGGGCCCTGTTCGACAAGGCGCCCCAGATACATCACCGCCACATGGTCGGCCGTCTGGGCGATCACGCCAAGGTCGTGGGTGATAAAGATGATCCCCATGCCGAAATCGGCAACCAGATCCTTCATCAGGTCGATCACCTGCGCCTGGATGGTCACGTCCAGCGCGGTGGTGGGTTCATCCGCGATCAGCAGTTTCGGTTTGGTGGACAACGCCATGGCAATCATGGCGCGCTGGCGCATGCCACCCGACAGTTCGAACGCATATTGCCTGAATCGTTTCGAGGCATCCGAAATGCCGACACGGTTGAGCATCTCGATCGACAATTCGCGCGCCTGTTTCGGGCTCATGTCGGTGTGGATCAGCAATTGCTCGACCATCTGCTTGCCGATGGTGATCGCGGGGGCAAAGCTGGCCATGGGTTCCTGAAAGATCATCGAGATCGCCCCGCCGCGCACGATCTGCATTTCGGTGGCGGTTTTCAGGGACATCACCTCGACCGGGCCGCTGTCGAGATGCAGCGTGATGCGCGAATCCGGGCCGTAGACGGCATTTCCGGGGTTCAGCTTCATCAGCGACTTGGCGGTGACCGACTTGCCCGAGCCGCTCTCGCCGACCAGGCCCATGACCTTGCCGGCGTCCAGCGAAAAGGAAACGTCGTCCACGGCCGTGATCCGGCCCTCGTCGGTGTCGAATTGCAGGGTGAGGTTCTGAACCTCGATCAGGCGCGTCATTTCTGATTGTCCGAATAAGGGTCAGCCGCATCGCGCAAACCGTCGCCGACAAAGACGAAGGCCAGCACCAGCGTGATGAAAAAGATGACGGGGATGAAATACCACTGATAGTTCAGCAGCACGTCGGCCTTGGTCACGTTCTGCAACATCACCCCCAGGCTGTTGACGGGGTCTTTCAGCCCCAGCCCGATGAAGGACAGGGCGGTTTCCGACAGCACCATGTAGGGAAAGGAAATCACCAGATCGACGATGATGTAGCTGGTAAAGCTGGGCAACAGGTGGCGCCGGATGATGTGACTGGCCGAGGCCCCGCAAAGGCGTGCGGCCAGCACGTATTCCTGGTTTCGTTCCGACAGCAGATGCGTGCGCACCCGTCGCGCCAGCGTCGGCCAGCCGATCAGCCCGAGGATCGTCGAGATGAAAAAGAACCTCTGCTCGGAACTCCATGTATCGGGGATGAAGGCGGCCAGCGCCATGAAGAGCGGAATGGCCGGCACCGTTCGGATGGCGTCGGTAATCATCTGGAGGACCGAGTCGATCCAGCCGCCGTAATAGCCGGACACCCCTCCTATGATCAGGGCCATGACAAAGGCGATCAGCACGCCGATCGTGCCCACGGCCATCGACGTGTTGATGGCGTGGAAGGTGCGCGAGAATATGTCCTTGCCGTTGAAATCAGTGCCGAACAGATGCACCTGCCCCTTGTCCACGCCGAACAGATGGGTTTTGAACTGCATCCCGAACAGGGTGTAGGGGTCGCCCTCGGGCAGGAAAGTCAGGTAACGCCGCTTTTCGCGGTTGACCGTGGTCACCCAGCGAAAGTTGGTCTTGATCGAGCGCGTGCGCTCGTAGGTATAGACAAAGGGAACGATGGAAAACCCGTTTTCATCCCAGAATTTCGGGATCTGCGGTGCGCCGTTTTCATAGCCCTTGTCGCGTCCGGCAATCGTCGGGTCATAGGGTGTCAGGAAGGGTGCGAACAGTCCTGACAGGATCAGGGCCAGCAGGACGACCGCCCCGACCATGGCCGACTTGTTGCGCTTGAACCGGGTCCAGATCAGCTGACCCTGCGAGGCGGTAAAATAGGCCTCCTTGCGTTTTTGGTCGACGTTTTCGTCGGTTGTGATATCGGTCATGTCGGTCATCCCATGATGCTGTGGCGCACGCGGGGATCGGTCAACGCGAGCAGGACGTCGGTAAAGAAATTGAGGGTCACGATACTGGCCGTGAGCAGAAAGATGATGGCCCCGGCCAGCTGCTGGTCGTTGGAACGCGCAAGCGCCTCGATCAGCAGGCTGCCCGCCTCGGTCAGGGTCAGGATCAGGGCCACCACCGGCAGTTCGTTGAAGATGCGGTTCAGGTCAAAGCCAAGGCTGTTGATGATCGGCCCCAGCGCGTGGCGGGCCGGATAGCGCCACAGCAGGCGCCGCCCCGAAACCCCGCGCGCACGCGCCGCGGTGACGTACAGCTTGCCGATTTCATCGGACATCAGCGCGCGCACCGTCTGGATGGCAAAGGCGGTCGCCGACCATCCCAGGATGAAGATGGGCAGCCAGGCGTGCGACAGGAAATCGACCACCCGTGGCCATGACCAGGCGGCATCGCGATATTCCGGCGAGAACAGCCCCGTAAGGGAATTGCCGAACATGATGGTGGAAAACAGCATGACCATCAGCGCCAGCAGGAAGTTTGGCAGCGCGAGGCCCAGATAGCTGACCAGGCGCAGCGTGTTGTTCAGGATCTTGTTGTTGGATGTGGCCGATATGATCCCTACCGGCAGGGCTATCATGTAGGCCATTGCCAGGGCCGTCATGCTGATGCCCAGAGAGATCCAGAATTTCTCGCCCAGCAGACGGCTGATGTTCAGGCGCAGGATGCAGGATTCGCCGAAATCGCCCTGAAAGGCGTTGCCGACCCATGTCACCCAGCGGGTGAGAAAGGGCTTGTCCAGCCCCAGACGCACACGCTCGGCCTCGATATCGGCGACCGAGATCTGCGATCCCTGGGTATTCTTGAAGGCCAGATAGCGTTCGGCGCAATCCCCTGGCACCAGCTCCATCAGGGAGAACACGATAAAGGAAACGATCACCAGCGTGACCACTGCCATGGCTGCCCGCACCACGACGAATTGCGCAAACTGAAGCATCCGCTCCCACCCTGTTGTAAACCTGTCGCCGGTTTGTCCGGCTGGCGTTGTTGCTGCCGTGGCCGCGGGCAAACTGTCCTGCCCGCGGCCCTGTCATTTGCGGAACCGTGTTCCTACTGGTCGAGATACCACTGCACCGGACGATAGGGATAGGTGCGATAGTACTCGTAGGACGCGGTCCTGAACTTGGTAAAGTTCTTGAGCTTGTTCAGGTGGTAGATGGGCGCCGGGGCCTGCACGGTGCCGATGAACAGCAGGTTGCCGGTCATCAGGCTGACCATCTTGGCGCCCAGCTTGCGCTGCTCGTCCGAACCGGGCGAGGCCGACTGGAAGGCATCGACGGTATCGGACAGGTCATAGACCCACTGCGGCGGCTTCACGCCCTTCTTGCCGTTGCTGTCGATGTATTCAGCCCACAGAACGCCGGTGCGGTGACCGAAATAGTTCTCGAACGGCGGCTTCCACAGCTCGGCGGTGCCCATGATGATGGCGATCGGCTGGCCCTTGCGCCAGGTGCCGATGTCCAGCTTGTTGGCCGACTGGGCCGAACGGTATTCGTCGGGCGTGACCTCCTTGACCTGGGTCTTGACGCCGACATCCGACCAGTATTGCGCAACCAGTTCGGCAACCTGGCTGGAAACGCCCTGGGTTGCGAATTGCAGGTTGATGACCAGCTTCTTGCCGCCGGGCAGTTCGCGGAACCCGTCGCCATCGACATCCTTGAGGCCGACCTCGTCAAGCAGCTTCTTGGCCTGTGCCGGGTCGTAATTGGCGGCGAATTTCAGCCATTTCGGATCGACGAAATCGGGCGTCGGCGAAAAGCCGATATACTGTTTGACCACACCCTGACCGAAGAACGCGGTCTGGTTCATTTCCTCGCGGTTGATGGCCAGCGACATGGCCTTGCGGAAACGCAGATCGCCAAAGACCTTGCGCTTGGCCAGATCCTCGTCGGTCACGTTGAACGAGAATGTCGGCATTGCGATGGTCGGCGCCAGGTCGATCGTGTAGTCGCCCTTGGCCTGTTTTTCCAGCAGCAGCGGGGAATCCGGCAGGCTCAGCGACTGGGCCTTGTAGGTGACTTCGCCGTTGACCAGCTTCAGCAGACGAACCTCGTTCTCGTTGGCGAATGTCTCGTCCTGCTCGCTGATATAGGGCAGCTGGTTGTCGGCCGTGTCCACGGCAAAGAAATAGGGGTTGGCGACCAGGTGACGGCCTTCGGTCGTCTGCTTGGTCATGATGTGGCTTTCCAGCGTCGGCAGCGTGTCCTTGGGCAGCTTGGCCACCTTGTCGGGGCTGTTGAGCATCGGCGTGCCGGTGTCCGTCCAGTCCGAGTTGCCGTAATAGGCCTTGATCAGCGCATAGCCGTTTTCAAAGCCATAGCTTTGTGCCAGCTTGTCCGCATCCGGGTTGATGGCCGGGTGGAACTGGCCCAGGAAATGCTTGGGCTGGAAGGGCTGGGCATAGATCGTGGCAAATGTTGCCAGCAGGCCCGGCTTGGGCGCGGGCAGCTTGAAGATCACCGTCTGCGGATCCGGCGTCTCGATCGTCATCTTCTTGCCGGCGACAAGGGCATAGTCCTTGGGCTTGGCAAAGACGTTCTTGTCGTACATCAGGTTGTCATAATAGAACTTGACGTCAGCCGAGGTGAACGGTGCGCCGTCCGACCATTTGTGCCCCTTGCGCAGCTTGACCGTCAGCTGGGTGAAATCCTTGTTCCATTTCCATGACTTGGCCACATAGGGCACGATCGTCTGAAGGTCGTCGGAATAGCGCACCAGGTTGACGTGGCGAACCGAAAGGAAATCGGACGTGCCCGCCTCGGAGGCGTTGGACAGGGCGTGGAATACACCGCCGTACTTGCCGATCGAGTCATAGGGCGCGATCACCAGGGGCTCTTCCGGCAGGCGCTGGGACAGCGGCGGCAGGTCCGGGTTTCCGCGGATCATCGAATTGAGTCTGGAAATCTCGGGGTTTTCCGAAAATGACAGCTTGCAATTGGCAAGTTTCTGGAACTCGGTCAGGTCGTACTGTTCGGGGAACGCCCCGGCAGCCACGCCCTGTGGATCGGCCACCGTCACCGTCGGGCAACCGCCGGCAAGAGCCGGCCCCCCCGACAGCGCGACCAGCGCGATTCCTGCTATGAACATGTGTTTCATTTCAGATCCTCTCTGTTGTTGATCATCCCGAAGGCGACTCGCGGGCGCCTGCGCCCGGCTATCGCACTGTTATCCGACAGTTTCGTGACAGCCCGCGCGGTCGGGACGAATTCCTGCGCGGGCCCGGCAAGACCGTTGTTCGGCATTGGTTTCCTGCTGTTTTTTCGTAATCTCCGACCCCCCATGGGAAAACACTGTCCCATTGAACCCGATTCTGTCAAATCGGACATACCGTCCATGCCTGAAAAATCCTGTACACTGTCGGTCCGACTGTCAACTTTTTTCCACCGACCAACCCGTCGGCCAACCCCCTCTCGGCCATGCTGACGCTGCGACAGGCACGGGCAGGGCAGACATCGCGCCCTGGTCCGGGCATCGGCGGCGGGCACGAAAATCAGTCAACGGAATCAGGCCAGAGCGATCATCGCGACGCCGCTCATCACCACGATGGCGGCCAGCAGGCGGCCGCGCCAGGGGCGCTCGCCCAGGGCGATGACGCCGATCAGAGCGGCAAACAGGACCGAGGTTTCGCGCAGGCTGGACACGATTCCGAGAGGGGCGAAATTCTGCGCGATCATCACCAGCCCATAGGCCCCGGCCGAGATCAGCCCCCCCGCCAGCGCCAGCCGGCGCGCACGCGGTGACAGCGCGCGCACGCGCGCGCCCCTGAGGGCCAGAACAAAGGCGGCGACAAAGATCTCGCCCAGAAACAGCCAGGCGACATAGCCCATCGGCGCGCCCGATGCCCGCACCCCCAGCCCGTCGACCAGGGAATAGGCGGCGATCGTCACCCCGGTCATCAGCGCAACCCCCAGCGCGCGCCGGTGGTCGGGGGCGGCGGACATGCCAACCCGCGGCAGGGCCCTTTGCAGCCCCAGCAGCAGGATGCCGCCCGATACCGCCGCAACGCCGGCCAGCGCCACCGGGCGCGGGGTTTCGCCAGCGGCCAGAAACGCGCCCAACGTCACCAGAACCGGCGTGATCCCCCGGGCGACCGGATAGACCAGCGACAGATCCCCCAGCAGATAGGATCGGTTCAACAGATAGTAATAGGCGAAATGGATCACCGTCGAGGCCAGGATCCACGGCCAGGCCGCCAGCGCCGGCAGCGGCACGAAGGGCACCAGCATCAGCCCCATCGCCACATGGCCCGCCGCGATCAGGCCCAGCGTCGCCGTGCGATCGGCCGCCGTCTTGACCAGTGCGTTCCACAAGGCGTGCAGCAACGCCGCCAGCATGACCAGGGCAAAGACGCCCCCGCTCATGGGGCGGCCCGATTTCCGTCGCGAGTTGAGGGCAGCGCCCGCGCCGCACGGGGTGGGCCGAAGTGCCCGCCCCGGTGGGGGGCGGTGCGGGCACTGCCCGGCGTTTCCGCCGGGCGACACCCGCAAATGCCTTGCGCACAAGACATGCCAGCAACCGCGAAGTAGCGCCCGCTCAGGGCTTTTCGCCCCGTGCAAGGCGCGCGTTGATGTCGTCGATCACTGCCGGCAGCTGCACCAGGCTGTCGATGACGTAATGCGCCCCCGCCTGTTCCAGCAGCTTGCGGGTATGATTCATGCGCCGCGCGATTTCCTCGTCCGAAAGGCTGGCCTCCTCGGACAGCGAGTTGATGTTCATGTAGTTGGAATAGCGCACCAGCCCGACGCCCCAGCAGCCTGCATTCTGCGCCTCACCAATGCCCGAAACCGTGTCGTCGCATTTCACCACCGATTTCACGTCATCCACATCCAGCAGATCCATGTTGCGGAACACCATATGCGGCTTGGGCCGTGCGCCGTGGATCACCTCGTCGCCGGCAACGGTCGCGTCCAGCGTCAGCCCCTGCTTGCGGCAGTCGGCCTCTAGAATATCGACCATCGGGCGGGTAAAGCCGGTCGAGGCGCCCAGCTTGATCCCCTGTTTCTGAAGGTCCAGCATCACATCCTTGACGCCGGGCAGCAGCGCCGTGTGTTCGCGCAGGCAGGCCAGCTGGGCAGGCACGAATTCGGCGAACATGGCATCCACATCGGCCTGGGTCGGATAGCTGCCCTTGACCTCTTTCCAGCGCTCGCGGATCACCGGGTCTTCGGTCAGCGCCTTGATGTGCAGATCCTTGCGCAGGCCCATGGGGCCGCGGGCCTCTTCCATGGTGATCGTCACGCCCTGCGATGCAAACACCTCGACGAAAACCTTGGCAGGCGCGATGACATAGGCATCCGCCAGGGTGCCGCTCCAGTCGAGGATCACGGCCTTGATGCGGCCGCGATACTGGCGCTCATAGGTGTATTCGGAAAAGACGGTCATGTCGGGTTCCTTTGTCGTAACGTTGATTATGGCAGGTATTCAGGCGGCAAGGCGCGCGCGTTCCTTCAGCGCGGCCTCGGGCGGGGCGGCATCATCAACCCCCATTTCGGCCAGCGCGGCAGCGGCGGCCTTGACCACCTTGCGCATGACATCCTCGTCCATCTGGCCGATGCAGCCGATGCGGAAACTGTCAACCACGGTCAGCTTGCCGGGATAGATGATGAAACCCCGCGCCTTCATCAGATCGTAAAACCGGGTGAAATCGAACGCGGGATGCGCGGGGTTGAAGAATGTCACGATGATCGGCGACAGCCAGCGCGCATCCAGCAGGGTTTCGAAACCCAGTTCGCGCATGCCCGCCACCATCACATCGCGATTGCGCGCATACCGCGCGCCGCGCCCGGCCACCCCGCCCTCGGCCGCGTGCAGCTCCAGCGCCCTCAGGAAGGCGGCAACGACATGGGTCGGCGGGGTAAAGCGCCACTGCCCGGTGCGGTTCATGTATTCCCACTGCGCATGCACATCCAGCGCCAGCGAGTGGCTGTTGCCACGGGCGCGTTCGAGCGCGCTCTTGCGGGCGATGACAAAGCCGAAACCGGGCACGCCCTCGATGCATTTGTTGGCCGAGGAAACAAACCCTTCGTATTCGATGCGGTCGAACTCCAGCGGCAATGCGCCGAATGCGCTCATCGAATCGATCCACAGGCGGCAGCCGGCGGCCCTCACCGCCTCGGCAATTTCCTCGATCGGGTTGAGGATGCCCGAGCTGGTCTCGCAATGCACCACGACGACATCGCTCAGCGCCGGATCCGCGGCAAGTGCTGCGGCCACCTCGTCGCCACGCGGGGGCATGTAGTCGCCCTTGTCGATCACCTGCATGTCGCGCCCCAGATAGCGCAGCGTCTGCGCGATGCGCTGCCCATAGGCGCCATTGGCCAGCACCAGCACCCTGGCGTCGCGCGGGATCATCCCCAGCATGGCCTCGACCGCAAATGTGCCGCTGCCCTGCATGGGCACGCAATCCAGCGCGCCGCCACTGTCGCCGCACATTTCCAGCAGGCGCTTGCGCAACTCGGCCGTCATGGCGCGGAAATCGCTGTCCCAGCTGCCCCAGTCGCGCAGCATGGCCTGTTTCACGCTATAGGCGGTGGTCAGCGGGCCGGGGGTCAGCAGATAGGGCTCGCCCATATGCGGGGGGTCGATCTTGGGCCGGGTCATGGCAATGCCTTTGATGCGGTGTTTTCCTGCTGGCTGTGTGCCCCGAATATTCCTATCTGTAAAATCGTTATTTGATATTGTAGCATAAGTAACACCAATAGATGAGTCCCCCGATGCGCCACGTCCAGCTGCGAGCCTTTCACAACGTCGCCCTGCATGGCGGTTTTTCCCGCGCGGCCCAGGCCATCGGCCTCAGCCAGCCGGCGCTGTCGGACCAGGTGCGCAAGCTGGAACAGGAATACGACCTGCTGCTGTTCGACCGCAGCCACAAGCAGATCACCCTGACGGACAAGGGCCGCAAGCTGTTCGCCATCACCATGCGCCTGTTCGAGGCCGAATTGCAGGCGCGCGAGTTTCTTTCCGAATCCCGGGCCGTGACAACCGGGCGGCTGCGGATCATCGCGGATTCCGCCTATCACCTGACCGAGGTCCTGCACCGTTTCCGCGCCCGGCATCCGGCTGTGCAGATCATCATGCGGTCGGGAAACTCGCAGGACGTGATCGACGCGCTCACCGCCTATCAGGCCGATATCGGGGTGCTGGGCAACATGGAGCCCGACCCCGGATTTAGCGCCGTCAAACTGGGCGCAACCCCGATCATCGCCTTTGCGCGGCGCGGCTTTGCCCGCCTGCCGCGCCCGCCTGCCCCTCTGACACAGCTGGCGGCGCTGCCGCTGGTGCTGCGGGAAAAGGGCTCGAAAACCCGCAAGAGGCTGGAAGATGCCGCGCGGGCACAAGGAATTGCCCTGCGCCCCGCGATCGAGGCCGAAGGCCGCGAGGCCGTGCGCGAGATCGTGGCCTCGGGGGCGGGGGTCGGGTTCGTGTCAGAGGCCGAATTCGGCCATGACGACCGCCTGGTGAGAATCCCGATAGCCGGGCCTGTCATTCCGATGGAAGAAACCGTCATCTGCCTGGCCAGCCGCAGCGAAGTGCGCATGATCCGCGCCTTCATGTCACTGGCACGCAGATCTGCCGGGCAGCAACCGCCCGCTTCTTCTTTGTGAAAATACGCTCGGGGGTGCGGGGGCAGACAGCCCCCGCCCGCGCTGGCCGCGTTCAGCCCTGCTGACGCTCCCACGCGGCGCGGATCTGGCCCGCCAGTTCCATCGGATCAAAGGGCTTGACCACGACATCTATCGCGCCATAGCCCTTGAACTCGTCTATTTCCTCTTTCTGGGCCTTGGCGGTCATGAAGATCGCCGGCACATCGGCCATGCCGTCCAGCGCACGCAGCGCGGTCAGGGTTTCGGGGCCGCTCATCCCCGGCATCATCACATCAAGCAGGAAAAGATCGGGCGCGAATTCGGGGGCGGCCGTTACCGCCTCCTGCCCCGAGCTGCACTGGCGCACCTCGAAACCGCCAATGGTTTCGAAGGCGATCTGCGCGATCGACTGGATGTCGAGATCGTCCTCGACATGCAATATCTTCTTCAATTCTTTCATCTGTCATTCCGCGGCTCGCCGCACCAACCGGGTGTTCTGCATGACCACCGAGTCTATCATGTGCAGCAGGTCTTCATTCGATGCACGCGATTTGACCAGGACTCCGTTCACATGCCTCACTACCTCATCTGTAACCTCCTGCGCGGAAAATACAAGGACCGGTGTCGCTTTTTGAGGGGGCGTGTTCATCAGCGGCAATAGTTCCGCCCCCGAGCCATCGGGCAGCGACATGTCGAGGATGACAAGGTCGAAACGCTTCTTGCCCAGCTTGTAGCGCGCCTCTTCGACCGTGGCGGCGGTGCAGACACGCGCGCGATCGCCGATGATCGAGCCGACGATCTGGCGGATATGGGGGTCGTCCTCGACATGCAGGATATGGGCGGTTTCCTCGCCGGGTCTGCCCACCGCATCCTGCAGGATGCGCACCAGCTGCTGGTCGCGGATCGGTTTCTCGATCCAGTCAACGACCTGCACCCCTGCGCCGTGAAGATGGCGCTTGTCCTTCGATGCGGTTGCCGAGACGACAACCACCGGCAGATGGTCGAGCGAGCTGTCCCGACCCAGCTCTTTCAGCAGGGTCAGGCCGTTCTTGTCGGGCAAGCCCAGATCCAGCGTGATTGCATCGAATTTCTCGCTCAAAATCATGGTCTTGGCCTGGGCCGCATTGATGGCCACGGACACCATGAAACCGGCGTTTTCCAGGATCATGCGCAACAGCTGGGCGATGTCCTCGTCGTCTTCGCAGACCAGGATATGGGGCTGGTTCAGGTCGTTGGCAAAGCCGTCCTCGGGCGTGCCGCTGGCGCGATCGGCGCCGTCATCGGCACAATCACCGGCACCTTCGCTGGCCCCGTCGGCGGCGTCCTGCAGCAGGTCGAGATCGAAAAAGAACGTCGTCCCCTCGCCCACCTTCGAGACGAAATCGATCTTGCCGCCATGGGCCTCGACCATCATCCTGGTGATGCCCAGCCCCAGCCCGGTGCCCCCCTTCTGACGCTGATCCGAGGCATCGGCCTGGGTGAACTTGTCGAAAATGGTGGCCTGCGCCTTTTCGGGAATCCCGGCGCCGGTGTCGCGGACCGAAACGCGCACCTTGCCGCCCAGCACCTCGGTGGTGATTTCCACCTTTTCGCCGGGGTTGGAAAACTTGGCGGCGTTGGACAGCAGGTTTGCCATGATCTGCATCAGACGGTCGCGGTCAGCGCGCACGGGAATCGGCTGGCCCGGATCGTGAAACTCGATGCCCACGTTCAGGCGGTCGGCATAGGCGCGGTTGGCCTCGACCGCTTCGTGCAGGAATGCGGTCAGCTCGACCTCGTCGAACTGCATGTCCATCTTGCCCGCTTCCAGCTTTTCCATGTCGA
Source organism: Alphaproteobacteria bacterium (assembly GCA_030148665.1). Taxonomy (GTDB): domain Bacteria; phylum Pseudomonadota; class Alphaproteobacteria; order Rhodobacterales; family Rhodobacteraceae; genus UBA5972. Next base: position 29,853 of record JASBSZ010000006.1, on the reverse strand, counting down.
GGATGTCGTTGATCAGGCGCACCAGACGCTCGCTGTTCTTGCGGGCGATGGACACGAGGCTGCCGACCTTGGGATCGACACTGCCGACGGCGCCGGCGGTGATCAGATCGAGCGAGCCCTTGATCGAGGTCAGGGGCGTGCGCAGCTCGTGGCTGATGGTCGAAATGAATTCCTTTTTCGCCTGCTCGGCGGCCTTGCGTTCGGTCACGTCGCGCACGATGGCGACATAGCGCAGGATGCCGTCGGACGGCGCGATCAGCTGCAACGCCACCTCGACCGGCACGATGCTGCCGTCGGGGCGTTTGTGGACGGTTTCGTACAGGATGACCTCGGCCTCGCCCGAAAACAGCGGCGCGGCGCGTTCGCGAAAGGCGTCCTCGTCGAAATCGGGGATGATGTCGGGGATCCCGTGATCGATGATTTCATCGCGCGAGCGGCCCCAGAAATTGCGCACCGCGTGGTTGACATAGAGGAATCGCAGGCTTTCGGGGTCGATCATGTAGATCATGTCGTTGGACTGGTCGAGCACCTGCTTGAACAGACGGATACGGTTTTCGGCGGCCTTGCGTTCGGATATGTCGCGCACGATGGCGACGAAACGCGGGGGCTCGCCATTGGGTTCGATCACCTGCAGGGTGACCTCGACGGGCACCTTTACGCCATTGCCGTTGATATGCGTGCTTTCATAGATCAGCGCGTCAGTGGTGCCAAAGATCAGCGGCTTGTACCGGCGGCGGAAGGCGGCCTCGTCGAAACCGTCGGTCATGTCGGCGACATGCATGGCGCACAGGCCGTTTTCGTCGGTACCGGAAAAGGCCAGCGCGGCCTGATTGCCGTAAAAGAATTTCAGGCTGTCGGGCCAGAACATGTAGATCATGTCCTTGGTCTGGTCGAGCACCTGCTTGTACTGGGCGATCCGGTTCTGGGCCTCGACCCGGTCCGAGATGTCGCGCACGGTGGCGACGAAACGCTCGTCCGAGCGGCCCTGATCGAACAGCTCGATCTTCAGCTCGATCGGGTTTCCGGCCAGGCTGAAGGCGTCGATGCTGACGGCCTGCTGTTCGCCGCTGACAAGGGGGGCGACCAGTTTGCGGAAACGCGCCTCTTCGAATATCGGCATGATGTCGCCCGGCGTCCTCTGCGGATAGTCGGCGGCATCCCAGCCGGTCTGTCGGCAGGCCTCTTCGTTGAGATAGATGAATTTCAGCGTGTCCGTGCGGAACATGTAGATGGCATCGTTGGTCGCATCGAGCGTGGCCTTGAATTTCCTGATTTCCTTTTCGGCCGCGATGCGTTCGGAAATGTCGCGGATGACAAAGATCGCGCCGCTGACCTGCCCGTCATCGTCGCGCAGCAGATCGCCGCTGTATTCGACGGGAAAGACCTCGCCGCCCTCGCGACGCATGTAATGCTGTGTCCCCGGCCCGCGATCGGAGCCCCCCTGCAACAGGCGGATCACCTCGTCATCGGTGTTCAGGGCGGCGAACAGCCGGCCAAAGGGGGTGTCGGCGATATCCTCGAAACGGGGGTCCTTGCCGGGGCGCTGCATGACGCAGATGGTGGTGATGCCGTCCCCCGTCCTGAGCGGCACCAGCCCGATGGTTGCGCCGAACTGCGAGCCGTCGGCGCGGCGGACCATCAGCTCGCGCTCCTGCCCCATCGCCCTGGGGTGGGGCGCGGACAGGAACGATGCCATGTGGGCGCGATGCCTTTCGCGGCTTTCCTCGGGCAGCAGCATGTCCATGCCCTGGCCGATCAGGGCCTCGGCCCGATGGCCGAATGCCTCGGCCGCCTTTCGGTTGACCTGGGTGATGAGGCCGCTGCCGTCCACCGTCAGAACCGGCAGGGGGGCGTCATCGAGGATGCGGGCAAGGCCAGCCCTGTCGTTGCGGTAAAGATGTTCGATGCCCGATTGCAGCAGGATGAGCCGCCCGTCGGTGCCCGTGCGGGCCGAATGTTCGACGAACATGTCGCACAGCTTGCGCCCGGCCAGCGCGCCGGGGGCGACCGCCAGCATTTCCTCGGCCGCGTTGTTGGCCAGCACGATGTGGCCGCTGGTGTCGGTCTCGATCAATGCCTCGCGCATCGACAGGATCAGGTTTTCCATGTGGTTGCGGGCACGGCGCAGCTGGCGCACCGCGTCGCGACGGGCGGTCTCGTTGTCGCGGAACACGCCCAGGGCGCGCCCCATGTCGCCGATCTCGTTCTTGTCGTCCTGGGCCGGAATGCGGACGTTCAGTTCCCCCAGGGCGAGGCTGCGCATGGCCTGGGCCATGTTGACCAGCGGGCGCGTGATGCCGTTGCCCACCATGCGCGCGACGATGAACACGATCGCGCCCACGATGATGGTGATCAGCCCCAGATAGCGGGCATTGTACATCGAGGTGACCAGCGCGCTGGCTGCCTCTTTCCTGACGCTTGCAACGCTCTTCTTGAACAGATCGTTGACCATCGCCAGGATGTCGCCCGAGTTTCGGTTGACGTTGCCCTGGTCGATCATCAGGTCGTTGGTGTGGCGCGCGACCTTTTCGAATGCCGCGACATATTTATCGAGCTCGTCATTCACCTGAGCCCTGATGGTTGCGGGGATCAGATAGGTCTCGGCCATTTTCTGCCGGAAGGCGTTTATCGCAACCCGCCACGCCTTGAGATACGAGGGCTTTCTGCGGATCTGGAAATCCTTTTCATGGCGGCGCATCTGCAGCAGATAGACGGTCAGTGCCTCGGTATACGGGCGGATCAGACGTTCGATGCCGTGGGCGGCAATGCGCATCTCGTTGCGCAGCCCGTCGTTTTCGTTCAGGCCGATGGCCTTGGCCTCGGCCACCATATCGGCAAATTCGGTGTCGCATTCGCGCAGCAGGCCGGTGATTGTCCGGATGTTTTCGGCGGTGACGACATGGCGCTTGTCGGCCAGGCGGGCCAGCTGCGTGCGCACGGCCATGATGGCGGCGTCATGGCGGGCCAGCTCGGCCTCGTCGCGGGTGGCCAGGAACTGTTTTTCGGCGATGCGGGCGGCGCTGACATCGCGCTGGATTTCGCGCAGCAGCGTCAGCTCGTCCAGGGTCTGAACGCTGGTGCGGTTCGATTGCGCCATTCGCGAAAGGCTGGAATAGCCCATCAGGAGAATGGCCAGAAATCCGACAAGCGCAATGACGGGGATCAGCCCGATCTGCGTTTTCAACCCGGTGCTTCTGCGCAGTTTCATGTCCTGCCCTCGCTGTGGCAACGCCGGCCGGAAAGGCCACCGGCCCGGTACGCTGCCCTTGTCAACGACCGTTCCAGAGCCATGCGAGCGGCGGGCGGCGGGCCGTGTCAGGCCTGCGGCCGAACCTGCCTAGGGGCGCGCGCCCGAATTTGCGGCCGGGCAGTCAACGCAACCCCCGAGGCGGACCCGTCCAGGCCCGCACGCGCTGGCCACGGCCGATGCGCCGATATCCCCGGCTGCCCCTGTCATGCGAAACATGAAATACCTGTCATATCACTGCCGCTCGATCTTTGTGACCCTGGGACGATCATTTGAGTTTTCCGTCAGCCCCTTGAACAAAAGGTTAACAATGCAACGGGGCCATTGCAAACGGGAAATGGGACACAACCCCCGATTTGCGGCCCGTGTGGGCGTTTTGAAACAGCAAAAAACGGGGTTTCAGGCGGTCTGCCGGCGTGGGCGGCGCATCGAAAGCGGCATCGGAAATGCTCAGCCGTCCCGCCGGACCATGCCGGAAACCCCGTCAAACGCCCCCGGTTGCAGTGCCAGCCACAGCAGGCGTTCGGGGTTGGTGGGGGGCGGGAATTGCAGCGCCGTGGCCCGGCGAAAGCCGAAGCGGCGGTAATAGGGTTCGTCCCCCACAAGGATCACCCTTTCCCAGCCCGCGTCACGCGCGCGATCGAGGCTGTCGAGGATCAGCGCCGCGCCCAGCCCCTCGCCCTGGTGGGTGGGATGCACGGCGACCGGGCCCAGCAGCAGGGCGCGGTGGCCCGCCTTGCCGATCCTGACCGGCCAGTAGCGGATTGCGCCCGCGATGCCGTCAAGGGGGTCGCGCGCCACCAGCGACAGATCGCGCAGGGGCTCGATGCCGTCGCGCAGGCGGTATGAACTCAGCGCCTCGCGCCCCGGCGCAAAGGCCAGGTCGAACAGATATTCGACCTCGTCATGGTCGTCGGGCGTTTCGGGAAACAGGCGAAACATCTGTCGGGCTGCGCTCCGCGTCAATTCGGCCCCGTTTGTGGCGGGGCCGTCGTTAGCTCTGGAAATCGCCCTAACACGCGGGTAGTCAGGGGGCAAATGCCAAGGTGAAAGCGACGCGATGTTCTACCGCCCCCAAGACGGCCACGGCCTGCCCCACAACCCGTTCAACGCGGTGATCACCCCGCGCCCGATCGGCTGGATCTCGACCCGCGGCAGGGACGGGCATGACAATCTGGCGCCCTATTCCTTTTTCAACGGCGTGGCATATGAGCCCCCGCAGGTGATGTTCGCCTCGACCGGCGCCAAGGACAGCGTGACCAATATCCGCGAAACCGGGGTGTTCTGTGTGAATGTCGTGCCGGTGGCGCTGACCGATGCGATGAACGTCACCTCGGGCGGGTTTCATGCAACGGTGGACGAATTCGACGAGGCCGGGCTGGAAAAGGCCGAATGTCAGACGATCGACTGCGCCCGCGTGGCGGCCTCGCCCGCGGCGCTGGAATGCCGGATGACGCAGATCGTGCAGATCGAGGGGGCGGCGAATTTCGTTGTCTTCGGGCAGGTCACCGGCGTCTATCTGCGCGACGACTGCGTGGTTGACGGGCGTTTCGATGTCAGCCGCTTCACGCCCCTGTCACGGCTGGGGTATCGCGACTATTCCACCGTTACCGAGGTGTTCGAGCTGAAACGCCCGGATGACGACAAGGGGTGAGGGTGACGGGGGAAAGACCAGGGCAATCGCATTTCAGCCATGTCCCGCAGTTTTCCACCCTTTACGCCCGGCCGACAGGCCGGGCAGCGCCCGACCCGCCCCCCTGGGCGGGCGCAAACCTGCTTTTGTGGCAATCGCGCCGGCAAACAGCCCCCCTCAGCCATGCCCTGCGGCCAGCGCGCCGGAACGCACGCCGTAATCGACCGCGATCTGATAATCCGGGTCGTCGTCTGAATCGACCATCAACTGCCCTGCTCGGCTGAGCAGCTGGTGACAGTCGCGGCTGAGATGGCGCAGCTGGATGTTCTTGCCCAGCGCGCGGTATTTCGCGGCGATGGTTTCAATCGCGTTCAGCGCCGACTGGTCGGCAACCCGGCTGTCGGCAAAGTCGATGATCACCATATCCGGGTCGCTTTCAGGCGAAAACAGCTCGGTAAACCCCTCGACCGAGCCAAAGAACAGCGGGCCCTGGATCTGATAGATCTTGGCGCCTTCGGGCGTCAGCCTGACATTGGCATGGATGCGCCGGGCGTTCTGCCAGGCATAGGCCAGCGCCGACACGATCACCCCCACGACGACAGCGGTCGCCAGATCGCTGGCCACGGTAACGACCGTCACCAGCAGGATCACGAAAGCGTCAGTCAGGGGCACGCGGCGGAGGATGCGCAGCGAGTTCCACGCAAATGTGCCGATCACCACCATGAACATCACGCCAACCAGCGCGGCCAAGGGGATCTGCTCGATCAGCGAGGATCCGAACAGGATGAACACCAGCAGGAACAGCGCCGCCGCAATGCCTGAAAGCCGCGTGCGGCCGCCGGATTTCACGTTGATCATGGACTGGCCGATCATGGCGCAGCCGCCCATGCCGCCAAACAGGCCGGTCACGGTATTGGCAACGCCCTGGGCCACGCATTCCTGACTGGCACCGCCACGCTTGCCGGTGATCTCACCCACAAGGTTGAGGGTCAGCAGGCTTTCGATCAGCCCGATGGCGGCAAGGATCAAGGCATAGGGAAAGATGATTTCCAGCGTCGCAAGGTTCAGCGGCACCATCGGAATGTGGAATTCAGGCAGGCCGCCCTTGATCGAGGCCAGATCGCCGACGCGCGGCACATCCAGCCCCATCACCAACACCACCACCGCCACCAGCGCGATACCGGCCAGCGGCGCGGGGATGGCGCTGGTCACGCGCGGCATCAGCCAGATCACCGCCATGGTCAGCGTGACAAGCCCCAGCATCAGCGCCAGCGGCCAGCCGGTCAGCCATTGGCCACCTGCCAACCCGTGGCCTGCGGCCTCGGCGCTGCCGGGCACCTGGAACTGGCCAAGCTGGGCCAGAAAGATGACGATGGCCAGCCCGTTGACAAAGCCCAGCATCACCGGATGCGGCACAAGGCGGATGAACTTGCCCAGCCGCAGCACACCGGCAGTGATCTGCAACAGCCCCATCAGCACGACGGTGGCAAACAGATATTCCACCCCGTGACGCGCAACCAGCGACACCATGACCACGGCCAGCGCGCCAGTTGCACCCGAAATCATGCCAGGACGCCCGCCGATTACCGCAGTAATCAGGCCGACCATGAAGGCCGCATACAGCCCCACAAGCGGATGCACGCCCGCGACAAAGGCAAAGGCGACCGCCTCGGGCACAAGGGCCAGCGCGACGGTCAGGCCGGCGAGGATCTCGATTCTGATGCGGGTGGGGTTGAGAGTGGCCTCGAAGGCACCCCCTTCTGAAATGGAAAGGCGCCCCGCAAAGGACGCCAGGATCGATCTTGCCAATGTAAAATCCGTCTGGTTCGTGTTCTGATATGTGTTTTCAGGGGCCTCGGTAGCAGGAAAGAGCGCAAAAAGATACTGCGACAAATGCGGGGCCGGTATTCCCTGACGTCATGGCCGGGGCCGTCGGGGCGCCAGGGGAATCGCATTTGAAAAACCGCGTGCCGTTTTCGACTGTTCCGCCCGGCCGACAGGCCGGGCAGCGCCCGCCCCGCCTCCCAGGCGGGCGCTTTTGCGCCCACCTCGGGCCGGGCGCCGCCCTCGACACCTTGATTCAGGCGGTAAAACCCGGCAATTCGGCCGGCATGGCCATCAAATGCGATCGCCCTGGCCGACGCGCGATCGGCGCTTTTCATCCGGGCGCGAAATTGCCAGACTGCGTGCAAGTCACAGGAGGGCAGAAAATTGGGCGAAACAGTCATCGGCATCATCGGCGGCTCGGGCATCTACGACATCGAGGGGCTGCAAGACGCCCGCTGGCAGGCGGTTGAAACCCCGTGGGGCAAGCCATCCGACGAAATCCTGACCGGGCGGCTGGATGGCGTGAAGATGGCGTTTCTGCCGCGGCACGGGCGGGGTCACGTGCAAACCCCCTCGTCCATCAACTATCGCGCCAATATCGACGCGCTGAAACGGCTGGGCGTGACCGATCTGTTTTCGGTTTCCGCCTGCGGGTCGTTCCGCGATGAAATGGCGCCGGGCGATTTCGTCATCGTGGACCAGTTCATCGACAACACCAAAGGGCGCGAAAGCAGCTTTTTCGGCCCCGGCTGCGTGGCCCATGTTTCGGTCGCGCATCCGACCTGCGCCCGCCTGCGCGACGCGGCATATGAGGCGGCGCGTGAGGAAGGCATCATCGTGCATCGCGGCGGCACCTATCTGGCGATGGAGGGGCCTCAATTTTCAACCCTGGCCGAAAGCCGCCTGTATCGCGAGGTCTGGGGGGCCGATGTGATCGGCATGACGGGGATGCCCGAGGCCAAGCTCGCCCGCGAGGCGGAAATCTGCTATGCCACCATTGCCATGATCACCGATTACGACAGCTGGCACCCCGATCATGGCGAGGTCGATGTGACAAAGATCATCGAAACCCTGATGGGCAATGCCGGCAAGGCACGCGGCCTTGTCCGTCGCCTGTCCGATCTGCTGGGCAAGACGCGTGAAACCTGCGCGCATGGCTGTGACCGGGCGCTGGAATACGCCATCATCACCGCACCTGACGCCCGCGACCCCGCGGCCCTGGCACGGCTTGATGCGGTGGCGGGGCGGGTGCTGTAGCCGGGGGTGGAATCCGGTCCGGGATTCGGGGGGCGCTATTCGTCAAGCCCCTCGATAAAGGCGATGCGCAGCTTTTCCAGTGTCACCGTGCAGCCGACGCCGCCATAGATCTGATCCAGCGCCTCGGCAAAGACCGGATCGGTCGGCCTGGCGCGTGAAAACAGGGTGATGGATGACTGGAACTTGAGATCGTCGGGCCGGCCGAAGATCGCCTCGACCTCGTGCCAGGTTCTGGCCGCCCTCATCACCAGACGGGTACATTCGACCAGACGCGGCCCCAGCACCGGGTGCGCCATGTAGGCGCTGGCCTCGGCCTTGCCTGAAATGCCGTAAAAGGCGGCGTTCGCGCTGTGCCCCAGGCCCACCAGCTGGGGAAAGATGAACCACATCCAGTGGCTGCGCTTGCGGCCGGTTTTCAGCTCGTGCAGCACGGTGTCATAGACGGGGTCCTGGGCGTCGATGAATCGTTGCAGGTCGAATTCGCTTGTCATCCGTCGCTTCCCTGTTTGTTGGCCCATTGGCACATAATGATATCACCTGGCGCGTCCTTGCGGGCATGTGGTTTCGCGACGCAGCCCCCAGCGGGGGCCAGCCCCCGCACCCCCGGAGTATTTTGGCAAAGAAGAAGAAGGGGCCTCAGTCGCGGTGGCGGCGGGAGTAGCTGTTGGGCGGGGGCGGCGACCAGCCTTTGAGGGCCGCCGGATCGGGGGCGTAGATCTCGACCATCAGCGGGTGGCAGGTGGCGGCGTCGCTGGAATGGGTGGTTGCGCAATCCCCGCCGGGGCAGGCCGACAGCGCACCCAGAAGGTCGATCTCGGCAAAAAATTCCAGGTGGTCGCCGGGGCGCACGGGGCTGGCCTTCATGAAATACTGGTGGGTGTCGCGGGTAAATCCCGTACACATGAAGACATTCAGCACGTCATGGACATGGCCCTCGGCCTGTGCGTCGGTCATGCCTGTTTCGGCGGCCAGCGCGCGGATCAGGTTGGAATGGCAGCAGTGGTGATATTCGCCCCCGCCCAGCAGAGCGTTGGTATAGGGGTCGCAGCGGGTGCCGATCACGTCATGGACCGAGGCGCCGTCATCGTCGAACCCGTACCAGTCGAGCGTGTCATGGGTGATGGTCGCCAGCGGCCGCAGATGGGGAAATGACGACCACAGGCTGTCGCCGGTGGACAGGTGGGTGCCGTGCAGGGCGCGGGTCTTGCCGGAATAGAAGCGTTCGGACAGGTCGTTTGCATTCCACAGGTTGAGGTCGCCGACCTGCGGCCCCTCGGGCGCGGTGATGCGAAAGAAATGGCCCTGCGGGACGTGGAAACAACGGGCCTCGCGCGCAGGCACGGTGACGGTTTCAAGCAGGCGCAGCGTCTTGCGGGCCTTGCGAAAGACCTCGATCGGGCGCTGTGGCAGGGTATCGGTGGGATAGGCGATCACCGGCGGGGCCGCGCGGCGGGCGTCGGCGTCAGGTGGGGCGGGGTTTTCGGGGGCGTTTTTCATGGGCTTCCTCGGGTTTGCACATGATCCTGTACCGGATCACCGCGCCGCGCAATGCGCCTGTGTCGCAGGGGCTGAAAAACCCGCGAGATGCGGTTTTCGTTTGTTCGCACATTCGCTAACAAGGGGCGAAAACAGACTCGGGTCAACAGCAAGGTTCCACCATGTCCCCATCGCGCGACATCAAGGATTACATCCGCACCATCCCCGATTTCCCCCACAAGGGGATCATGTTTCGCGACGTGACCACGCTGTTTGCCGATGCGCGCGGCTTTCGCACCGCCATCGATCAGCTGCTGTTTCCCTATGCCGGCGAGCGCATCGACAAGGTGGCCGGGCTGGAGGCGCGGGGCTTTATCCTGGGGGGTGCGATTGCGCACCAGCTTTCGGTCGGCTTTGTGCCGATCCGCAAGAAGGGCAAGCTGCCGGGCTCGACCATCGAGCAGGAATACAAGCTGGAATATGGCGAGGCGGTCATGGAGATGCATGACGACGTGCTACAGCCGGGCGAGCGCATCCTGCTGGTCGATGACCTGCTGGCCACCGGCGGCACGGCCGAGGCCGGCATCCGCCTGATCGAGCGTGCGGGTGCCGAGGTCGTGGGCTGTGCCTTCATCATCGACCTGCCCGATCTGGGCGGGGCCGCGCGGCTGAAAAAGCTGGGCATGAAGGTGCATGCGCTGTGTGCCTTCGAGGGGGAATAGGGGCGCTCAGACCTCGATCTGCACCGTCTGGTCGAAAAACACCTCTTGCAGATTGTCGCCGGGGCCGGCGCGGTCAACGACCAGAAAATCCTGCGCATCCCCAAGCACCAGCAGCGGGTGGTGCCATGTGCCCGCGCGGTAGTTGAGCCCCTGATCGCCACGGCACAGAAAGGCACGGCAGGCAGAGGGTTCGGGGCGCTCGGCCACAACCGCCAGCCAGTCGCGCCCGCCAAGCGGCATGAAGGCCTGGCTGCCCAGCGGGTGACATTCCAGCATCGACAGGCGCAAGGGCCGGGGCCTGCCGCGAAAGATCGACAGGATCACATCGGCGTCACTGGTTGCCCGTGCAAGCGCGTGAAAGCGGGTGGTATGGCCGTCATTGATCTCGATCGCCGTGGCGGGGTCGGCCTCGATCACCTCGCCGAACGGGGCAAAGGCCGCAGCGCTCAGCGGCTCGGGGTGCAGGATCATGGCAGCCTCAGCGCCGGGTGGCGGTTTACGTCCTTGTAGAGCAGATAGCGAAACGGCCCCTGCCCGCCCGCATAGCAGGCCTGCGGGCAAAAGGCGCGCAGCCACATGAAATCGCCGGCCTCGACCTCGACCCAGTCGCGGTTGAGCTTGTAGACCGCCTTGCCCTGCAACACATACAGCCCGTGTTCCATGACATGGGTTTCCTCGAAGGGGATCGTGCCGCCGGGCTGAAATGTGACGATGTTCACATGCATGTCGTGGCGCATGTCATCGGGATCGACAAAACGCGTGGTGGCCCAGGCGCCGTATGTGTCGGGCATGGGGGTGGGGGTGATGTCGGCCTCGTTGGTGACAAGGGCGTCGGGGGCGGGGATGCCCTCGACCGGCTCATAGGCCTTGCGGATCCAGTGGAATGTTGCGTCGGCACCGCTGCTGTTGGCAACCGCCCAGTCAGCCCCCGGCGGGATATAGGCATACCCCCCCGGTTTCAGCACGTGCTGCGTGCCGTTCAGGGCCAGCGACAACTTGCCCGAGGTCACGAACAGCACCGCCTCGGCGCCCTGATCGGGCTCGGGCCGGTCCGAGCCGCCGCCGGGGGCAAGCTCGACGATATATTGCGCGAATGTCTCGGCAAAGCCGGTCATGGGGCGGGCCAGTATCCAGGCCCGCGCGCCCTGCCAGTGCGGCAGGTTGCTGGTCACGATATCACGCATGACCCCGCGCGGGATGACGGCATAGCTTTCGGTGAACACCGCGCGGCCGGTCATCAGGCTATCCTGCGCGGGCAGGCCGGCGGCGGGCGTGGCATAGGTCGGGTCGGTCATGGGTCTATCCCTTGAACAGGCCGCATCAGCTAAAGCGGGATCGGGTGTGCAGGTCAAGGGCCGGCGGGGGCTTGATGGCTGAGCTATCGCATTTGGCGATCATGCCGGCCGAGTTGACGGGTTCCACCGCCTGGATCAAGGCGTCGAGGGCAGCGCCCGCCTGGGGTCGGGCGCTGCCCGGCCTGTCGGCCGGGCGGAACAGTCAAAAACAGCACGCGGTTTTTTCAAACGCGATTCCCCTGGTGGGCTTGATGGCTGGGGGATTGGGGGCGCTGCCCCCGTCGCTGGAGCGACTCCCCCGGACGTATTTGGGCAAAGAAGAAGCCTATGCCGGCGGGTGATATTTCTTCCAGTGGCGCGCGATGTTCAGACGGGTCGTGACCCAGGCGTCGGTGTAGCCATGCACGTAATCAAGGAAACGCGCCAGCGCGGCGGCGCGGCCGGGGCGGCCGCCAAGGCGGCAATGCAGCCCTACCGACATCATGCGCCCGCCTTCGGCGTAAAGCGTGTCGAAACTGTCCTTGAGATAGGTAAAGAACTGGTCGCCCGAGTTGAACCCCTGGGGCGAGGCAAAGCGCATGTCGTTGGCGTCCAGCGTATAGGGCACCATCAGAAAGGGGCCATCGGGGCCCTGCACATAATAGGGCAGCTCGTCGGCATAGCTATCGGCGGAATATTCAAAGCCCGCCTCCATGGTCAGCCGCAGGGTATTTTCGGATGTGCGGCCCTGATACATCCCCGCGGGGCGTTCTCCGGTGACCTGTTCGTGGATGCGCAGGGCCTCGGCGATATGGCGGCGCTCCTCATCCTCGGGGACATTGCGGTAGTCGATCCATTTATAGCCGTGGGTGGCGATTTCCCAGCCGGCATCCTTCATCGCGGCAACCGCCTGCGGGTTGCGTGCCAGCGCCAGCGCCACGCCAAACACGGTTACCGGCATGTGCCGTTCGGTGAACAGGCGGTGCAGGCGCCAGAACCCCACGCGCGAGCCGAATTCATAGATCGATTCCATGTTCATGTGGCGCTGGCCGGGCCAGGGGTCGGCGCCAATGATTTCAGACAGGAACGCCTCGGACGCCGCGTCGCCATGCAGGATGTTGTTCTCGCCGCCCTCCTCGTAGTTGACGACGAAATTGACGGCGATGCGCGCGCCATCCGGCCAGGCGGGATCGGGCGGGGTGGCGCCATAGCCGATCATGTCGCGGGGATAGTCGGTCATTCGCTTGCCTCTTTCAATGCTTCGGGCAGCGCCTGTGCGAACGGATCCAGCAGCTCGGGCGTGCCCGCCGAGACCCGGATGCACCGGTCTTGTGGTGCCACAAAGGGCATGCGCACGAAAATACCACGGGCGACCAGCGCATCCAGAACCTTGCGCGCAAATTCCCCGTCGCGGCCGCAATCCACGGCCACGAAATTCGCCGCCGACGGCACCACCCCAAGCCCGTTTTCGGCCGCAATCGCCTTGATCCGGTCTCGTGCCTGCGCCACGTTTTCCACCGTCTGTTTCAGGTGATCCTGATCGGCCAGCGCCGCCAGCGCGCCCGCCTGGCTGATGCGACACATGCCGAAATGGTTGCGTATCTTGTCAAAGCTCTGGATCAGCTCGCGCGCGCCGATGGCATAGCCAACCCGCGCGCCTGCCATGCCGTAAGCCTTGGAGAATGTGCGCATGCGGATGACCCGAGGATCCTCGACATCCAGCGGCGGCGCGGCATCTTCGGGGGCGAATTCCAGATAGGCCTCGTCCAGCACCAGCAGGCTGCCCTCGGGAACCGCCTCGATCATCGCGCTGATCACCGGAGCCGGGTGATAGGTGCCCATGGGGTTGTCGGGATTGGCCAGATAGATCAGCTTGGGCTCGCACCCCAGAGCCGCCTCGATCAGGGCGACCGGGTCTTCGTGATCGCCCCTGTAGGGAACCTTGACCAGCACCCCGCCATAACCCGCGACATGATAGTTGAAGGTCGGATAGGCCCCTTCCGAGGTCACCACGCGGTCGCCGGCATCCACCGTCATGCGGACCAGATAGCCCAGCAGACCATCGATCCCCTCGCCAACGACAATATTTTCGGCCGGAATTCCGTGATGGGCCGCGAGGGCCATTTTCAGATCGTGATTTTCGGGATCCCCGTATTGCCAGACCTCGCTGGCGGCACGCTTCATGGCGGCAACCGCGCGCGGCGACGGGCCAAAGACGTTTTCGTTGGCACCCAGACGCGCGGCAAAGGGCGCGCCCCTGGCACGTTCCTGGGTTTCAGGCCCGACAAAGGGCACGCTGGCCGGAAGCAAGGCAACAAGCGGGGTATATCTGGGACCGATCATGGACAGGAGAAAACCGCATTTGACGGCAGGGGGCAAGGGGCGAAACAGAGGCGCGAACAATCGCACGACAACGCAGCCGACTGTTCGCGAATCCCGAACAATCAGACCGGGAAATCCGCTTCTTCTTTGCCCAAATACTCATGTCCCGCCCTTGCCACAGGCGCGACAATGGCGATTCAGCCCGGCGCCCTCAGCCCAGCGCCGCAATCCGTTCCTGCGCGGCACGCAGCGTGCCCATCTCATCATCCAGTGCGGCCAGGCGTTCGCGCTGGGTCTCGACCACCTCTTGCGGGGCATTGGCCAGGAATTTCTCGTTGCCCAGCTTCTTGCGCAGGCCCGAGGCCTCTTTCTCCAGCTTGGCCAGCGCCTTTTCCAGACGCGCGCGCTCGGCCGCGACGTCGATCACATCGGCCAGCGGCAGGCAGAAGGTGCCGCCTTCGACCGCGATCGTGACCGCCCCCTTGGGAGCGGCGTCCGCCGAGGTGACACTTTCGATCCGCGCCAGCCGCTTGACCATCGCCATGTTGCGCTCAAGCGCCTGCGCGCCGGCGTCGTCCAGATCAAGCTGCACCATGTCGATCCAGGCCCCGGCCGGCACCCGCATCGAGGCCCGGACCGAACGCACCTGTTCGATCAGGTTGATGACCCAGTTCATTTCGCGGTCGGCGGCCGAATCCACCAGATCGGCCATGGAATATTCGGGCCAGTCGGCATGAACCAGCATCTTGGGCCGCTCGGCAATGTCGCCCCACAGCTGTTCGGTGATATAGGGCATGAAGGGGTGCAGCAGGATCAGGCACTGGTCGATGGCCCAGGCCAGGGTTGCACGGGTTTCGGCCTTGGCGGCCTCGTCCTCGCCCTGGAACAGGGGCTTGGCGAATTCCACATACCAGTCGCAGACCTTGCCCCAGACATGGGCATAGAGCGCATTTGCCGCGTCGTTGAAACGATACTGCGCCAGCGCATCATCGACCGCCTCGCGCACGCGGGCGGTTTCGCCGATGATCCACTTGTTGACGGTCTGGCGCGCCGATTTCGGGTCGAAATCCGCGCTGGGGCGACATTCGTTCATCTCGGCAAAACGCGCGGCGTTCCACAGCTTGGTGCCGAAATTGCGATAGCCCGCAATCCGCTGGGTGGACAGTTTCAGATCGCGCCCCATCGCCGCCATCGCCGTCAGCGTGAAACGCACCGCGTCGGCGCCGTATTCGTCGATCAGCTCAAGCGGGTCCAGCACGTTACCCAGCGACTTGGACATCTTCTTGCCCTTCTCGTCACGCACCAGGGCATGCACATAGACGGTATGGAAGGGCACCTGATCGACCACCGCCAGCTGCATCATCATCATCCGGGCCACCCAGAAAAAGATGATGTCGAAACCGGTGATCAGCACGTCGGTCGGGAAATAACGGCGCAGCGCATCGGTATCCTCGGGCCAGCCCAGCGTGCCGATGGGCCACAGGCCCGAGCTGAACCAGGTGTCCAGCACGTCGGGGTCGCGGGAAATTTTCACACTAGTAATTCTCGGCTTTTCTCCTCCCCAACTATGCCCACTCGCAACAGGCATGGGCTCGAGACGAACCCCAGACCGCGCATCCTCAATAGGCTGGACAGATACTTGTACATCAAAACCCATTTTCTCCGAATATCGACGTTTGGCGATACTAATCGCTTCTTCTTCCGAAGCAGCGCAGAAAACCTCGCCAATTATATCGACAACATTTCCGTCTTCATCATACTCTGGCCCATACCACACCGGAATCTGATGCCCCCACCACAGCTGGCGGGAAATGCACCAGGGCTCGATGTTTTCAAGCCAGTGGAAATAGACCTTGGCGTCGCGTTCCGGCAGGATCCGCGTATAGCCGGCATTTTCGTCGAATGTGCCAGCCTCTTGCGCCGCCATGCCCTTGCGCACGGCGTCAATCGCAGGTTCCACGATCTTTTTCGTGTCCACGAACCACTGGTCGGTCAGGAAGGGTTCGATCGCCACCTTCGAGCGGTCGCCATGGGGCGCCATGTGCCGGTCGGCGTCGATGCCGTCCAGCCAGCCCTCGTCCTCGGCCGTCTTGACGATCCAGTCGCGCGCCTCATAGCGGTCAACGCCATCCAGCGCCTCGATCACGCGCCCCACCTCGTCGGCATCGGCCCCGGCAAGGAAATCGTCATTGCCCTTGAGGAACATGCCGGCGCGGGTGTTCATCACGTTGATCGCCGGCAGGCCGGTGCGCTTGCCCACCTCCATGTCGTTGAAATCATGGGCCGGCGTGATCTTGACTGCGCCGGTGCCCTTTTCCGGGTCGGCATGTTCATCGCCAACGATGGGGATCGAACGGCCCACCAGCGGCAGGCGCACGGTCTTGCCGATCAGGTGGCGATAGCGCGGATCCTCGGGATGCACGGCAACGCCGGTATCGCCCAGCATGGTTTCGGGCCGCGTGGTGGCCACCACCAGATAGTCGCGGGTCTCGAATTCGGTTGCCTTGCCTTCTTCGTCAAAGGCGATGGGGTGCTGATAGGTCTCGCCATTCTCCAGCGGATAGCGCAGGCGCCACATATGGCCATCGACCTCGACCTGCTCGACCTCGAGGTCCGAAATCGCGGTCTCGAAATGCGGATCCCAGTTGACCAGCCGCTTGCCGCGATAGATCAGGCCCTTGTTGTACATGTCCA
Organism: Alphaproteobacteria bacterium; assembly: GCA_030148665.1. GTDB lineage: Bacteria > Pseudomonadota > Alphaproteobacteria > Rhodobacterales > Rhodobacteraceae > UBA5972. The sequence goes on along the minus strand of JASBSZ010000006.1, from coordinate 13,401 downwards.
CAAAGACCTTGATCACCGCCTCGGGGAAATTCCCCGACATGGTAAAGGCATTGCGCGACCAGTCGCAGCTGGCACCAAGGCGTTTCAGCTGGTTGATGATGGTGTCGCCGGATTGTTCCTTCCACTCCCAGACCTTTTCGAGGAACTTCTCGCGCCCCATCTCGCGCCGGTCCAGGCCTTCCTTTGCCAACTCCCGCTCGACCACCATTTGCGTCGCGATCCCGGCATGGTCCTGCCCCGGCTGCCACAGCACATCGAAACCGCGCATCCGGTGCCAGCGCACCAGAATGTCCTGCAAGGTATTGTTGAAGGCGTGGCCCATATGCAGGCTGCCGGTCACATTGGGCGGCGGGATCATGATGCAGAAACTCTCGGCCCCCTCGCGCGCATTGGCACCGGCCCTGAAGGCGCCCGAGCTTTCCCATCTTTCATAGATCGCGGCCTCGGCGGCGGCGGCATCGAATTTCTTTTCCATCGGCATCGGGATCAATCCATGTCAGGTTCACGCTTTGCCGCGCTCTTTACCGCGCGCCAAGGCCAAGGGAAAGGGGGCGCGGGGCTTCTTCTTTGCGCAAATACGCCCTGACCCGGCCCGCCGCGTTCACCCCCGGTCGATCTTGGTCGCCAGATGAATCAGGCTTTCGGACGAGCGCAGCCCCGGAACCTCGGCGATGCGGTCCAGCGTTGCATCGAGTTCCGCTGTCGAGGCCGCCACCACCTGCGCCAGCAGATCGAACCGCCCCGAGGTGGTGTAGACCTTTTCCACGCCGCTCAGCACCCGCAGCCGGTCAACCACCGCGGGGCCTGCGCGCGGCTCGACCGAAATCAGCACCGTCGCCCGCAGGGGCGGTTGCAGCGCCGCGCCGCGCCGGATGGTATAGCCCGCAATCGCCCCGCTGCGTTCAAGCCGCTCCATCCGTGCCTGAACCGTGGTGCGCGCCAGCCCCAGCCGGCGGGCCAGTTCGGAAATCGGCATGCGGGCATTTTCGCCCAGCAGGGCCAACAGCATCCAGTCTTTTTCGTCGATCTGCATGGCATATACGTCATTATGTCGTCAATCGTGATATATAATATACATTCCAACGCGTGAAATCGAGTGTTCCTTGCCGAATAATGGACAAACCCCGCAGGCAAGGAGGCCCCATGACACAACAGCCCCGCAGCTGGCCGCGAATCTGGCCGGACCCTGAAAGCCACCTCTTGACAACCCGCCCCGACCACCCGGTGCTGTATCTGTCGCCTGCCTGTCTGGAGGATGCCGCGCGACGGTTTCAGCGGGGTTTTCCGGGGCTGGTCAGCTATGCGGTCAAGGCCAATGACCGGCCCGAGGTACTGGAAACGCTGGTGGCCGCGGGCATCAGGCATTTCGACGTGGCCTCACCGGCCGAGATGCGGCGCGTCCGCGGTATCGATCGTGGCGCGGTGCTACATTACAACAACCCGGTGCGCTCTGCCGCCGAGGTCAAGGCCGGCATCAAGGCCGGTGTTTCCAGCTGGTCGGTGGATCACCCTGCGGGGCTGGCGCAGTTGGCCGATGTGCCACGACACTGCGAAATCGCGGTGCGCTTCAAGCTGCCGGTCAGGGGGGCTGCCTATGATTTCGGCGACAAGTTCGGCGCAACCCCGCCCGAGGCCGTCGCTCTGCTGCAACAGGTTGCACGCGGGGGCTGGCGCCCGGCGCTGTGTTTTCACCCCGGCACCCAGTGCAGCGCCCCCTCGGCTTGGGAAAGCTATATCGCAACCGCCGCCGAAATCGCACGCAAGGCTGGGGTTCGGCTCGCGCGGCTGAATGTCGGCGGCGGGTTTCCTGCGCGCCGGATGGATGCGCCCCCGCCGCTGGATGAATTCTTTCGCAGGATCCGCGCCATGACCGCGACCGCCTTTGGCAAGGATTCCCCGCGCCTGTTATGCGAGCCGGGCCGCGCCATGGTGGCCGAGGCCGGCGTTCTGGCGACACGGGTCAAGCAGCTGCGCGATGGCGGGGCCACGGTCTATCTGAACGACGGTATCTATGGCGGGCTGGCCGAGCTGCGCGACATCGGCCTTACGAGCAGGCTGCGCGTCATCGCGCCGGACGGCACGCCGCGGCGTGGGAAACCCCGGCCGCGCACCGTGTTCGGGCCGACCTGCGACAGCCTTGACCGGCTGCCCGACGGGATCAGCCTGCCCGATGACATGGAAGCGGGCGACTATCTGCTGTTTGGCGGGATGGGGGCTTATTCGCTGGTGACCTCGACCGGCTTCAACGGCTATGGGCTGAACGAGGTCGTTTCGGTGGTCGAGACCTGAGCGCCCCTTCCCGACGCCCCGTGCCGGGCAGGACCGGGGCGCGCAGGGTCAGTTCTGCAGGCGTTCGCGGAAATAGTCCTTGACGGTATCGAATGCCGCGTCGTTCCAGTCGAGCGTCAGCAGCGAATGGCCCCGCCCCGCAAAGGTATGGGTGACGATATTGTCGCCGAACGCCTCTTTCAGAGCCTCGAATTTCGCGGCGCGGCAGATCGGGTCATCGCTGTAACGCATGGCGATTGCGGGGCCCTTTTCCTCCATCCCGCGGCGGGCCTCGGCCACCTCGCCGGGTGACATGTGGAGCGCACGGTTCCTGAATACGGGCAGGCTGGGCTGACTGGCAACACCGCCCAGAACCGCGTCGTCGCCCATCAGGGTCAGCGCGAAACCGCCGGTCAGGCACATGCCGATGGTGCCCACCCCCCTGGCACCCGAGCGGTCGCGCACCTCGCGGCACAGCGCCCGCATCCAGTTGACGATCGGACTGGAACGGTTGGCGGCAAACAGGTGGTATTCGCGGCGCAGACAGAACAGGCGGCCGACATTGCCGGCCATGCTGATCCTGCCGAGCGGGCCGAAAAGATGCGGCAGGTACAGGCTGTAGCCTTCGTCGATCAGCCCCAGCGCAAGGCGCAGGGTCTGGGGGCCGATGCCGGGCAGTTCCTGCATGATGATGATGGGCGGCCCCTCGCCCCGGTGATAGACCGTATGCGTGACCTCGTCCCCGTCCCTCAGCGGGCCGGTGAAATCGAAACTTTCGAAATCTCCCAGCGGCATGTCCACGCCCCCCCTCGTTGCCGGACATGGGTCCATAAACGATATTTTACCTCTTGAAGCAATAACCGAACATGTACCCGGGCGCCCGCCGGTGCCGCCAAGTTGATTTGGCCACCCCCCGCGGGAACCCCATATTCTGAACTGCATGACACGCACGCCCATCAACCACGTCGTCGTCATGGACGGCACGCTGAGCACCCTTCAGCCCGAGCTGGAAAGCAACGCCGGGCTGACATACAAGCTGCTGTGCCAGGTTGCCCCCGTGGCCAGGGTGTCGCTGCTCTATGAAGAAGGCATCCAGTGGTGCAACATGCACAGCCTTGTCGATCTCGCGGCCGGGCGCGGGATCACGGCCCAGATCCAGAGGGCCTATGGCCATATTGCAGCGCGCTATCGCCCCGGCGACCGGATCTACCTGTTCGGTTTTTCGCGCGGGGCCTATGCGGTGCGCTCGCTTGCCGGGGTGATCGACCGGATCGGCCTGCTGCGCCAGGAATACGCGACCGAGAGCTATGTCACACGGGTTTTCCGCCACTACAGGAACCACGCGGAAAGCCCCCATGTCAGGGCGTTTTCCAGCATCCATTGCCATGAATTCACCCCGATCGAGATGATCGGCGTATGGGATACGGTCAAGGCCCTGGGCATCCAGTATCCGGTATTGTGGCGCCTGGCGCCGCAGCCGGTCGATTTTCACAACGCCGCGCTGGGGAAATCGGTCAGGAACGGGTTTCATGCGCTGGCGCTGGATGAAACACGCACCGCCTTTCGCCCGGTCATGTGGCGCAGCCGGCCCGGATGGGACGGGCATCTGGAACAGGCCTGGTTCCGCGGCGCGCACCCGGATGTGGGTGGCCAGATCGGCCAGTTTCATGCGGCGCGCCTTTTGTCCAACATCCCGCTCGTGTGGATGCTGGAACGGGCCGAAGGCTGCGGCCTGCCCCTGCCGGCAAGATGGCGCAGCGCGTTTCCCACCGACCCCACCGCCCGGCCCCACGGCACGATCCGGGGTATCGGCAAGATGTTCCTGTCGCGCCGCCGCCGCACCCCGCTGCTGGACCCCTCGGAATACATCCATCCCAGCGTATATGAATCGGGCCACTGGCACAGGTTCCCCAGAACCCGCCAGACGGTCACGCCGGGCAACGCATCGTGAGGCGGGCGTCGGAAAAGGCGCTTTTGTCGTGCGCCCGGATGCGATAGGGCTGCCGCAGAGGGAACGATGGCCAGGACGATCATGATTCAGGGGGCCGGCTCGAATGTCGGCAAGTCGCTGCTGGTGGCGGGGCTTTGTCGCGCCTTCTGGAAACGCGGGCTGAGCGTTCGCCCCTTCAAGCCGCAGAACATGTCGAACAATGCCGCCGTCACCATCGATGGCGGTGAAATCGGCCGCGCTCAGGCCCTGCAGGCGCGCGCGGCCAATATCGACCCGCATTCGGACATGAACCCCGTCCTGCTGAAGCCCGAGACCGAGACCGGGGCGCAGGTCGTGTTGCAGGGGCGGCGGCTGGGCTCGGTCCGGGCGCGGGAATATACCGACATCAAGGCGCGCCTTCTGCCGGCCGTCATCGAAAGCTATCGCCGCCTCGGCCGCCATGCCGATCTGGTCATCGTGGAAGGTGCGGGATCGCCGGCCGAAATCAACCTGCGTGCCGGGGATATCGCCAACATGGGCTTTGCCGAGGCGGCTGACGTTCCGGTGATCCTGGCAGGCGATATCGAGCGCGGCGGGGTGATCGCCCAGATCGTCGGCACCCACGCGGTTCTGCCGCCGGCCGACCGCGACCGCATCAAGGGCTTTCTGATCAACAAGTTCCGCGGCGATGTGGGCCTGTTCGACGCCGGGCTTGAGGAAATCGTCACCCGCACCGGCTGGCATGCCATGGGCGTGGTGCCGTGGCTGGATGCGGCCGCGCAGCTGCCTGCCGAGGACGTGATGGATATCCGCCCCTCGGACGGGGGCGAGGACCGGCATCTGCGCATCGTCGTGCCGCGGCTTTCCCGGATCAGCAATTTCGACGATCTGGACCCGCTGCGACTGGAGCCGGGTGTCAGCGTCGAGATCATCGAACCCGGCACGCCTCTGCCCTGCGGGGCCGACGTGGTGCTGATCCCCGGAACGAAAGCGACCATTGCCGAGCTGCGCTTTTTCCGCGCTCAGGGCTGGGATATCGACCTGGCCGCCCATCTGCGCCGCGGCGGAAGGGTGCTGGGCATCTGCGGCGGCTATCAGATGCTGGGCCGCGAGGTGATCGACCGCGAAGGCATCGAGGGCGCCCCCGCACGCGTGGCAGGGCTGGGGCACCTGGATGTGGTCACCGAAATCGGGCCGCACAAGCATCTGGCCAATGTCGAGGCCGAGTATCTGGCCGACGGGACCATGCTGAAGGCCTATGAGATCCACATGGGCAGGACGACCGGCCCCGACCACGACCGCGCCTGGCTGATGGTCGGCAGACGGCGCGAGGGCGCGCAATCTCCCGACGGGCGCGTGCAGGGATGCTATCTGCACGGGCTGTTTTCCTCGAACCGCTTTCGCGCGGCATGGCTGGCCGGTATCGGGGCCGAGGCATCGGGGCTGGACTATTCGCACGAGGTCGAAACGGCGCTGGACAGGCTGGCCGGGCATCTCGAGGAACATGTCGATCTGGATCTGATGCTGATGCTGGCAGGATAGCGGCTGTCGCCCCGGCCGACACGACCAGCCCGCCCGACGATCCTGCCCGACAATTCCTCGCGGGTCGGTCGGCGCATGGGCGGTTTCCCCGATCGCGCCAATTCGCGCTCTATGTCCGGTTGAGTAAACATTTGGCAACTTTTCCTGAAATAGTCCAACTCCTGCCTTTTTTTTGCCACGATTCAACGCAAACCTGCGACTGTGATGCATAGCAGCTCACCCCGGTGCCGCGGCAGGTAGTCTCCAGCTTGATGCCCGGCACCGGGAGCAGGCTGGATCGTCACGCCACACACTCTTGGGCTGAAGAAGTGCTGTTATGTTCGGTTGACCTTGCTTTCCTTGCAAACGCTTTTCTCGGGCCCAGATCGCTGAGACGGGAAATGGAACAGGATCCGGGCCAACCGCCATGAACCAGATGGAACAACAGATCAAGGATTTCGTGCGCGGCGGGATGAGCCTGTTCTGGCAGCGCCAGTTGATGTTTGCGGGCGCAACGGTCGTCGTGGCACAGTTTCTGGATGTCAGGACGGCCCTGCTTTCCTATCTGCTGTGCCTGTTGTCGGAATTCGTCGATCTGCACATCTCGAAACAGGTCTTGCGATGGGACGGCCAGGACGAGGCCGCGGCCGAGCGTTTTCTGCGCCTGCTGACCATGAGCTCGATCTTCAGCGCATCCGCCGTCAGCCTGTATGTCGTGCTTGTCGCCCATCAGGAGGGGCAGACCCTGCATTTCGCTCCGCTGTTCTTTCTCTTCTCGGCGGCGCTGTTTGCGGCCATGAACAACCACCAGCTGCCCGGCGTGCTGTTCGTGCGGCTGGTGATCTATGGCGCGGCCTTCCTGTACATTCCGATCCACGACCTGCTGGCGGCGCGGCCGCCGCTGACATCGGATCTGTGGATGCAGTTCGTGACCGTGCTGTTCGTTCTGTATTTCATCATCGACTGTTCCCGCGTCTTTCTGCGTTTCTATCGCAACGGCCTGATGCAGATCGACAGCCTGCGCGCCGAACGAGACCGCGCCGAGGCGGCCTATCATGTGCAGTCCCAGTTCGTTTCGGTGGTCAGCCATGAATTGCGCACGCCGCTGACCTCGATCAAGGGGGCGCTGGGGCTGCTGGTCAACGGGGCGCTGGGAAAGCTGCCGGAAAAGGCCCAGCGCATCACCGATATCGCCTACAAGAACAGCAACCGTCTGGCCATGCTGATCGACGATCTGCTGGACCTGCAGAAACTGGAAGCCGGCAAGATGGTGTTCCAGATGGACAAGGTGGACCTGTCGCAGCTGGTGCGCGATTCGGTCGATGCGCTGGAAGGCATGGCGCGAACGATGGATGTCACGCTGCGAACCCATGGCACCGAAATGCCTGTCCATGTACGGGGCGACCACGACCGGCTGATGCAGGTCATGGCCAATGTGCTGTCCAATGCGATCAAGTTCTCGAACAAGGGCGGCGCGGTGGATATCCGGCTGGAAAAGACCAACGCGCGGGCGCGTATCTCGGTGACCGATTACGGCACCGGCATTCCCGAGGGATCCAAGGAGCGGGTCTTTGGCAAGTTCACGCAGGTCGATTCGTCGGATCAGCGCAAGGTGGGCGGAACCGGGTTGGGCCTGAACATCACCCGCCAGATCCTGGAAGGGCATGGCGGCAGCATCGACTATGTCAGCAAGCTGGGCGAGGGCACGACATTTTTCATCGACCTCGATCTCTATTCGGCGCACCGCTGAGGATGCGGCCTGTCGCCCCTGCACCCCCGCCGGCAGAGGGCGGCAATCGTCAGTGACCGGCAAGAACCTCGCATGCCTGGGCGTGCAGTTCGGGCGTTGCGGCGGCCAGCACGCGACCGCCGTCATGAGCCGGGCCGCCACGCCAGTCGGTCACGATGCCGCCTGCGGCCTCGATCACCGCGATGGGGGCCTGGATGTCGTAGGGCTTGAGCCCTGCCTCGACCACCAGGTCGATCTGCCCGGCCGCCAGCAGACCGTAGGCATAACAATCCATGCCATAGCGGGTCAGCCTTGCGCGGCCGGCAAGACGGCGAAAGGCAGCGCCCTCGTCATCGGAACCGACCTCGGGAAAGGTCGTGAACAGCGTGGCCATGTCCAGACTGCGCGTCCTGCGCACCTTTAACGGCCGCCTGCCGCGCGGCCCCTTGAGCCAGGCCTCGCCAAGGCCGCCGGCGAAACGCTCGCCGATATAGGGCTGGTCGATGATACCGTACAGCGGCGCGCCCCCGGCGTTGACGGCCACCAGCACGCCCCAGGTGGGTGTTCCGCTGATATAGCCCCGGGTGCCGTCGATGGGATCGAGCACCCATGTCAGACCGCTGCTGCCGGGGCGATAGTCCTGTTCCTCGCCCAGGATCGCATCAAACGGGCGGTAGCGGGCCAGAAGGTCGCGCATCACGGTTTCCGCCGCCCGATCGGCCTCGGTCACGGGATCGAAGCCATCGGTCAGCTTGCTGTCGGCGCTCAGCGCCATGTCGCGAAAATGCGCCAGCGTCACCGGACGCGCGGCATCGGCCAGCGCGTGCGCCGTTGCCATCAGTTCGGCCCTGAGGGCCTGATCGGACAAATCCATGAAAAACCCCGCTGAGACGGTGAGTGCCGTCCCAACGGGGTGTCACAACGATAATGTCCCGTCAACCGGCGGAAATGCCGCCCCAGAGACGGAACGAGGTCACTCAGGCCGCGTCGCTGAGGGCGCGGGCCAGATCGAACAGACGCCGGCGTTGATTTTCCGGCATTGCGTAGTAGGAGCGGACGAGTTCCAGTGCTTCCTTGTCGGCGAGCAGATCCCCCGCGGCACCCGATGCGGTGGTGGCATTCTCGCCCTCGCCTTCGAGCCCCTCGAAAAAGAAGCTGACCGGGACATCCATCGCATGCGCGATATCCCACAGGCGGGATGCGCTGACCCGGTTCATTCCCGTTTCATATTTCTGGATCTGCTGGAACTTGATTCCAACGGCCTCGCCAAGCTGCTGCTGGGTCATTCCGACCATCCAGCGGCGATGGCGGATACGCTTGCCGACATGTACATCTACAGGGTGTTTCATCCGTTTACTCCTTAGGTTCCCTCATACGTTTATCAAGCAATATTCGTGCCAAGTTCCCAAGATTTTCTGAATACAGACGCATACCTTGCGCATTGCACCCATAACCACAGGTTCTGACACGAAAAACACATGCTCGATCCTCGGGTGACCCCACAATAGCAGGTTTACCCATCGATCGCCACTGACAATTTAGAGATGTTTCGCATATTGCATTGCAAATTGAAAAACATCCACAGGGTTAATCTCCCATTTTGCGACTCTCGCGCTTTCGCGCGTGGCTGTCGAGCAGTCTCTTGCGCAGGCGAATCGCTTTTGGGGTAACCTCGACCAGCTCGTCATTGTCGATATAGGCGATGGCCTGTTCCAGGCTCATCCGCACGGGGGGCGTCAGGCGCACGGCCTCGTCGGTGCCGGAGGCGCGCACATTGGTCAGCTTCTTGCCCTTGAGGGGGTTGACCTCGAGATCGTTCTCGCGGCTGTGCTCGCCGATGATCATGCCCTTGTAGACGGGCTCCTGCGGGCCGATGAAAAGGCGGCCGCGATCTTCGAGATTGAACAGGGCGTAGGCAACCGAAACCCCGTTTTCCATCGAGATCAGCACCCCCGCCCGTCGGCCGGGAATATTGCCCTTGTAGGGCGCCCAGCCATGAAACACCCGGTTCAGAACACCCGTGCCGCGGGTATCGGTCAGGAATTCGCCGTGATAGCCAATCAGCCCGCGCGAGGGCACCAGCGCGATGATGCGCGTCTTGCCGGCACCGGCGGGCTTCATCTCGGTCAGCTCGCCCTTGCGGGGGCCGGTCAGCTTTTCGATCACCGCGCCGGTATATTCGTCATCGACGTCGATGGTGACCTCTTCGACGGGCTCGTGACGCTCGCCATCAATATCGCGGAACAATACCTGCGGACGCGAGATCGACAGCTCGAACCCCTCGCGGCGCATGTTCTCGATCAAGACGCCCATCTGCAATTCACCGCGCCCGGCGACCTCGAAGGCTTCGCCGCCGGGGGTGTCGGTCACGCGGATGGCCACATTGGTTTCGGCCTCTTTCATCAGGCGGTCGCGGATCACGCGGCTTTGTACCTTGCTGCCATCTTTGCCGGCCAGCGGGCTGTCATTGATGCCGAAGGTCACGGTGATGGTCGGCGGGTCGATGGGCTGCGCCGGGATCGGGGTATCGACATCCAGCGCGCACAGCGTGTCGGCAACGGTCGCCTTGCTCATGCCGGCAATCGACACGATATCGCCCGCCTCGGCCAGGTCGATAGGCTGCTGGGTGAGGCCGCGAAAGGCCAGGATCCTGGTCACGCGGAACTGTTCGACGCGCGCGCCTTCGCGCGACAGCGCCTTGACGGTTTCGCCCACCTTGAGCGTGCCGCTTTCGACGCGCCCGGTCAGCAGGCGGCCGATAAAGGGATCGGCACCCAGCGTGGTGGCCAGCATGGAAAAGGGCTCACCCCGGCGCGACAGCTGCGCAGGCGCTGGAACGTGCCTGACGATCAGGTCGAACATGGCCGACAGATCCTTGCGCGGACCGTCAAGCTCGGTATCGGCCCAGCCGGCGCGCCCGGATGCATAGAGATGCGGGAAATCCAGCTGGTCGTCATCGGCACCGAGGCCCGCAAACATGTCGAACACCTCGTCAAGGGCGCGGTCGGGTTCGGCATCCGGCTTGTCCACCTTGTTCAGCACAACGATCGGGCGCAGGCCCAGCGCCAGCGCCTTGGATGTCACGAATTTGGTCTGGGGCATCGGGCCCTCGGCGGCATCGACCAGCAGCACCACGCCATCGACCATGGAAAGGATGCGCTCGACCTCGCCGCCGAAATCGGCGTGGCCGGGGGTATCGACGATATTGATGCGGATGCCGTTCCATTCAACGCTGGTTGCCTTGGCGAGGATGGTAATGCCGCGCTCGCGTTCCAGGTCGTTGCTGTCCATGGCCCGCTCGACAACCGTCTGGTTGTCGCGATAGATGCCCGACTGCTTGAGCATCTCGTCAACAAGCGTGGTCTTGCCATGATCGACATGGGCGATAATGGCGATATTGCGAAGTTCCATGCCTTCGGCCCTTTGTATCTTTTCTCTGTCAGAGGTTCCGGGCGGCCTTACAGCAGGCGGCCCCGCTTTGCCAGTGGCAAATTCGCACGTCACGTCAGTTGCCATTGGCCCTTGCCCTGCGGCGCCCGACCGGGGCTAATGCGACCAGGGATGTGAATCGGCGTGCAAAACTGACCCACTTAGGTGGGTTATGAGCGAGTAAAATTGACCCACCTGTTTCGTTAACATCCGCGCAAAATTGTGCGGAGGAAAGAGCAGGTGATATTGATGGAAAGCGTATCGAAGATCCGGCGCTGGGTGCTGGTTGAAGGGCGCAGCATCCGGTCTGTGGCGCGGGCGACGGGGCTGTCGCGGAACACGATCAAGAAGTATCTGAGGGATGACAGCCCGCCGAGCTACCAGCGTCAGTCGCCGCCGGTTCGGCACAAACTGTGCAATGGGTTTGATCTTCGGCTGCAGGAACTGTTCGATCAGGACTCGAGGCGACCACGCCGGGAGCGGCGGACGGCCTTGAGGCTATACGAGCAGCTTGTGGCAGAGGGCTATACCGGGTCCTATTCGCCGGTTCAGCGTTTTGTTCGTGAGCTGAAGCGCGCCGGGGCCGGTTCGGGAGATGCGTTTATCCCGCTGCATTTTGCGGCGGGCGATGCGCTGCAATTTGACTGGAGCGAAGAACGGGTCGTACTGGGTGGTGTTGAGCAGAAGGTGAAGGTCGCTCATTTCCGCCTGTGTCACAGCCGCAAGCCTTTCGTGATTGCCTATCCCGGTGAAGCCCAGGAGATGGTGCTCGACGCCTTTGTACAGGCGCTGTCCTTTTATGGCGGCGTTCCGCGCAGGGTGATCATCGACAACCCCAAGACCATGGTGACCTACGTTTCGCGCTCGAAGGAGCGGATATTCCATCCCCGGTTCCTGGCCTTGATGAACCACTATGTGATGGAGCCGGTGGCCTGCACGCCCGCTGCGGGCTGGGAGAAGGGACAGGTCGAGAACCAGGTCCAGTTCTTGCGGGGCCGGTTGTTCGTTCCCAAACCGGCCTTTGATGATCTCGAGGCGCTGAACGCGTGGCTGCGCCTGCGCTGTGAAGAACTGGCAAACCGGCCCCATCCCGAGCAGCAGGATCGCACGATTACCGAAGTGTTCGAAGACGAGCGCGCCGAACTGCGCCCTCTGGGCCGGGCATTTGATGGCTATGTGGAGAAGACCGTTCGTGTCCGCTCCACCTGCCTGGTTCAATATGCCCGAAACCGCTACAGCGTGCCCTCCCGCTTTGCCGGGCATCATGTGTCGCTACGCGCCTATGCCGGCCGGATCGTGGTGGTCTCCGGTCAGGATGTGATTGCCGAGCACAGGCGCCATTTTACCCGCAATATCAGCTATTTCGAGCCCTGGCATTACGTTCCCTTGCTGGATCGCAAGCCGGGTGCCCTGCGTGACGGCGCGCCCTTCGTCGGCTGGCAATTGCCTGACGCCATGCATCGGATCAGGGAACATTACATGGCTGGTAAAGGCGGGGATCGGGAGTTCGTCGACCTGCTTCTGCTGGCACAGGATCACGGGATCGAGGTGGTCGAGACGGCCTGCGATCTGGCGGTGGCACAAAACACCCTGCGGCTGCCCGCCATCATCAATCTGATCAACCAGTTGGTGGAACCGGTCATCACACCGCTCAGCGATGCCTGCGCTTATCCGCAGCTGACCTTGCGGCCCAAAGCCGATTGCAAACGCTATGAAACCCTGTGCTCGGCTGAGGAGGTTGCCGTATGAATGCCTTGATCGACCAACTGACCGCCCTGAGGCTGCATGGAATGGCAGCTTGCGCCCATGATTTGCTGTCCGCGCGCAAGCCGCCTAGCCTGACCACTGCGATAAAGCAACTGATCGACGCCGAGACTGTAGAACGCCGGGTGCGCTCCATCCAGTATCAAATGCGCATCGCGAAGTTCCCCCACCACAAAGACTTCGCCACCTTCGATTACGGCGCGGCGGCCGTCACCCGGACCCAGATCGAGCCCTTCTGCTCAGGCCAGTTCACCGAAGAGGCCCACAACCTCATCCTGGTGGGCGGAACCGGCACCGGCAAAACCCATATCGCCATCGCACTTGGAACCACGCTGATCAACAACGGCAAGAAGGCGCGCTTCTTTAATGCCGTCGATCTGATCAATGCCCTGATCAGGGAACAGGCCGACGGCAACGCCGGGAAGATCATCCGGCAGCTCTCGGCTCTGGACTGCGTCATCATCGACGAGTTGGGCTACATCCCGTTCCCCAAATCCGGCGGCGCGCTCCTCTTCCATCTGATCAGCAAGCTCTACGAGAAGACCAGCGTCATCATCACCACCAACCTTGAGTTCGGCGAATGGGTCTCGGTCTTCGGTGATGCCAAGATGACAACCGCGCTCCTGGATCGCGTCACACACCACTGCGTGATCATCGAAACCGGCAACACGTCCTACCGGTTCGCTCAAAGCAAGCAGCGCATAAAAACCTGAACGCCGCGCAAGCAAAGCCCCCAGACGGACTCGCTATATGAGGGCGC
>JASBSZ010000048.1 GCA_030148665.1 Alphaproteobacteria bacterium | reverse complement strand
GCCATGCGCAGCCGTGGCAAGCCCGGCAAGGTCATCGCGGTTGCCATCGCCCGGAAGATCCTGATCATCGCCAACGCCCTGCTGCGCGACCAGACCCCTTGGAAGGCACCAACCTGACAGGCCGAAAGAATACAGTTGCCGAGGGGGCGGGCGGGCGCATGCCGGGCCGCAAGCGCCCCGGCGGTTGGCAATCGGGGCGCATTGCAGCCGTTGACCGCGACAAGAGAGTTTCAGGCGATTGCCCTGCGGTGCCGGCGCCGGGGTGAGGGCTAGGCGCTCGTGCCACGCCCCGCCTTGCACCGGCGCAGACCATACCTCAGCGCGGATAGCCCAACCTCTTCAGCGCCTCGGTAATCTCGTCCAGAATGGCCGGGTCGTCGATGGTTGCGGGCATCTTCCATTCTTCGCCATCGGCAATTTTCGCCATGGTTCCACGCAGGATCTTGCCCGAGCGCGTCTTGGGCAGACGCTCGACCACGACGGCCAGCTTGAAGGCCGCAACGGGCCCGATGCGCTCGCGCACCAGCTGGATGCATTCGGCCACGACCTCATCCGCGCTGCGCCCCGCGCCCGCGTTGAGGCACAGAAAGCCCAGCGGCAGCTGCCCCTTAAGCGCATCCTTGACCCCGATCACCGCGCATTCGGCGACATCGGGGTGGCTGGCGAGAACCTCTTCCATCGCGCCGGTGGACAGGCGGTGGCCCGCGACGTTGATCACGTCATCGGTGCGCGCCATGATGTAGAGATAGCCTTCCTCGTCACGATAGCCCGCATCGCCGGTTTCGTAATAGCCCGGAAAGGTGGACAGGTAGGATTTCCGATAACGCTCATCCGCCTGCCACAGCGTCGGCAGCGTGCCCGGCGGCAGCGGCAGCTTGACGACGATCGCGCCCAGCTCGCCGGCGCCCAGCTCGTGGCCGTCATCATCCAGCACCCGCACGTCATAGCCCGGCATGGGCACACCCGGAGAGCCCTCCTTGACCGGCAGCAGCTCGATCCCCCCGGGGTTGGCAGCGATGGCCCAGCCGGTTTCGGTCTGCCACCAGTGGTCGATCACGGGCACACCCAGCTTGCCCTCGGCCCAGTGGAGCGTGTCGGGATCGGTCCGTTCGCCGGCCAGAAACAGGGTTTGCAGGCAGGACAGGTCGTATTTCGCGATGAATTCGCCGTCCGGGTCGATCCGCTTGATGGCGCGAAACGCGGTCGGCGCGGTGAACAGCGCCTTGACGCCATATTCGGAAATCACCCGCCAGAAGGTGCCGGCGTCGGGCGTGCCCACGGGCTTGCCCTCGAACAGGATCGAGGTGCTGCCCTGGATCAGCGGCGCATAGCAGATATAGCTGTGCCCCACGACCCAGCCGACATCGGAGGCCGCCCAGAACACATCACCCGGATCGATTCCATAGATGGCCTTCATGCTCCAATGCAGGGCGACCAGATGGCCGGCATTGGGGCGCACCACGCCTTTGGGCTGGCCAGTCGTGCCGGATGTATAGAGGATATAAACCGGATCATCGCCGCGCACCGTCACGCAATCGGCGGGCGCGGCGCCTTGCTGAAACGCGTCCCATTCGAAATCGCGCCCCTCGATCAACGGGGCCTCTTCCATCTCGCGTTGCAGGATGACGCAGAAATCGGGCTTGTGTTCGGCCATCTCGATGGCGCCATCCAGGAGCGGCTTGTAGGCGATGACGCGACCCGGCTCGATCCCGCAAGAGGCGGCGATCACCGCCTTGGGGCGCGCGTCATCGATACGGGTGGCCAGCTCGTTGGCGGCAAATCCGCCGAACACCACCGAATGGATGGCCCCGATGCGCGCGCAGGCCAGCATGGCGACCACGGCCTCGGGCACCATCGGCATGTAGATCACCACCCGGTCGCCCCTGGACACACCGCGCGCCTGCAGGGCGCCGGCCAGCAGGGCGACGCGGTCGCGCATCTCGGCATAGGTGAATTTTGCCTTTTTCCCGGTTACCGGGCTGTCATAGATGATCGCCACCCGGTCGCCATTGCCCGCCTCGACATGGCGATCCAGAGCATTCCAGCAAGTGTTGACCTCGGCATCCTTGAACCACTCAAAAAAGGGTGCGTTTTCGTCGAATAGCGCCTTGCTGGGCGGCTTGACCCAGTCGATCGCCTCGGCCGCCTTCATCCAGAAGCCTTCGGGATCGTTCTTCCAGCTTTCATAAACCTCCCGGTATCCCATCACTCATTCCTCCGTCTGTTCGCAATGCTGTCGTCTATCCGTAATGCTGTACCGGCGTCCCCGCGAGCGCCGACATGTTCAACAGTCCGCGCGCCGAAATTGCCGGCGTCACGATATGGGCGCGATTGCCCATTCCCATCAGGATCGGGCCCACCTCCAGTCCGCGCGCCGAAACCTTGAGCACGTTCTTGACCCCGCTGGCCGCGTCGGTCGAGGCAAAGACCAGGACATTGGCGGCCCCGTCAAAGCGGGCGTCAGGGAAAATTCTTGCGCGAATTTCGGCATCGAGCGCGGCATCAGCGTGCATCTCGCCCTCATAGGCGAAATCGCGTGGCTCGGCGTCCAGCAATGCCAGAGCCGCGCGCATCCGCCTGCCGCTGTCTGTTTCCAGGTTGCCGAATTGCGAATGCGAACACAGGGCAACCTTGGGCTCGATCCCGAAACGGCGCACATGGCGCGCTGCGGCAATCGCGGTTTCGGCGATCTGCTCGGGCGAGGGCAGGGGGTTGACCTGCGTGTCGGCAACAAACAGCGGCCCGCCCGGCAGGATCATCAGGCTGAGCGCGCCGGCCGGGTGCAACGTGTCATCGGCCAGAACCTGGGTGACATATTTCAGGTGCCACAGATACTGGCCGAAAGTGCCGCAGATCAGGCTGTCGGCCTCGCCCCGGTGCACCATGACCGCACCGATGGCGGTGGTGTTCGTGCGCATGATGGCCTTGGCCAGATCGGGTGTCACGCCGCGGCGTGACATGATCTGGTGGTAGGTGGTCCAGTAATCCCGGAACCGTTTGTCGAACTGGGGATTGACCAGGTCGAAATCGCGCCCCTCGACCAGTTGCAGGCCCAGGCTTTCGATGCGTCTGGTCACCACTTCGGGTCGCCCGATCACGATGGGGCGGCCGACATTTTCCTCGATCATGGCGCGCACCGTGCCGAGAACCCGCTCGTCCTCGCCCTCGGCGAACACGATGCGCCGCTGGGCCGCGCGGGCGACCTCGAAGACCGGCCGCATGATGAAGGACGAGCGGAACACCGTTGCATCAAGGCGCTGGCGATAGGCCTTCATGTCGTCGATCGGCCGCGCTGCGACCCCGCTGTCCATGGCGGCACGGGCAACGGCCGTGGCGACAACCCCCATCAGGCGCGGGTCAAAAGGCTTTGGAATCAGATAATCGCGCCCGAAGGTCATGCGCTCGCCCTCATAGGCTGCTGCCGCCTCGGCGCTGGTGGCGCTGCGGGCCAGACTGGCCAGCGCGTCGATGCAGGCGCGTTCCATTTCCTCGTTGATCCGGGTTGCCCCCACATCCAGCGCACCGCGAAAGATGAAGGGAAAGCACAGGATATTGTTGACCTGGTTGGGGAAATCCGACCGGCCGGTGGCAATGATCGCATCCGGCCGCGCCTTGCGCGCGATGTCGGGCATGATTTCGGGGGTGGGATTGGCAAGGGCAAAGATGATCGGATTGTCCGCCATCCTTTCCAGATGTCCCGCTGTCAGGACTCCGCCCGCCGACAGGCCCAGAAAAAGGTCGGCATCCACGATCACGTCATCCAGCGTCGCGGGCGTCGTGCCCTGAGCGAACGCGGCCTTTTGCGGGGTCATCGAGGTCTTGCGCCCTTCATGGACCAGCCCGTCAACATCGCACAGCCAGACATTTTCGCGTCGCACGCCCAGCTTCAGCAACATGTTCAGGCAGGCGATGCCGGCCGCGCCGCCGCCGGTTGAAACGACCTTGATCTCGTCAAACCGCTTGCCCGCGATATGCAGTGCATTGGTTGCCGCCGCACCCACGACGATGGCGGTGCCGTGCTGGTCGTCATGGAAAACGGGAATGTTCATGCGCTCGCGGCAGATGCGTTCGACGATAAAACATTCGGGCGAGCGGATATCCTCGAGGTTGATCGCCCCGAACGAAGGTTCCAGCGCACAGACGATATCGGCCAGGCGCTGGGGGTCGTTCTCGTCCAGCTCGATGTCGAAACAGTCGATGCCGGCGAATTTCTTGAACAATACGGCCTTGCCTTCCATGACCGGCTTGGCCGCGAGGGGGCCGATATTGCCCAGCCCCAGCACGGCGGTACCATTGGTCACGACCGCAACCATGTTCGCCCTCGCCGTCAGGCGGGCTGCCATGTCGGGGTCGCGCGCGATCTCGTCACAGGCGGCGGCGACGCCCGGCGAATAGGCGCGCGCCAGGTCACGCCCGTTGGCCAGAGGTTTCGTCGGGTGAACCTCCAATTTGCCGGGTCTGGGAAATTCGTGATAATCCAGCGCTGCCTTGCGCAGGTTTTCTTGTGAGTGATCGCTCATGCTACGGCCCCCTGTTGGTGAATGGCTATTTGGTTTACCGTTAAACCATACGGTTCAAAGGGCAAGCAAAATGCCGGTCTGGTCGATTTCCGCTTGAAATTGCGGCGTTCAACCCCACATGCCAGCAAACGACAGCCATCAACGACAGGGAAAACATGCTTCTCAACGCGATCGACCGCTTCTTCCGTCACGAGGCATCGGGGGGGGTGCTGCTGATCCTGTCCGCCGCCGCCGCTCTGGCCATCGCCAATTCCGGGCTGGCGGGATATTACGAAAACTTCCTCAATACCTACGGCACCATCTCGATCGGCGGCACCGGGCTGTCGAAACCGCTGCTGCTGTGGATCAATGACGGCCTGATGGCGATCTTCTTTTTCCTGATCGGGCTGGAGCTGAAGCGCGAGATCCTTGAAGGCAAGCTGAAAAACCCGCGCGACGTGGTCCTGCCGGGGCTGGCAGCCGTCGGCGGCATGGCCGTGCCGGCGGCGATCTTTCTGTTGCTGAACGGCGGTGTGCCCGAAAACCTGCGCGGCTGGGCGATACCCTCGGCAACCGACATTGCCTTTGCGCTGGGGGTGCTGGCACTGCTGGGCAAGCGGGCGCCGGCCAGCCTCAAGGTATTCTTGCTGACGCTGGCCATTCTCGACGACATGGGCGCGATCATCATCATCGCGCTGTTCTACACGTCCGAACTCAGCATGAGCTATCTGGCACTGGCGGCCCTGCCGATTGCCGGCATGGCCTGGCAGAACATGCGCGGTGCGCACCGCGTTGCGCCGACATTGCTGCTGGGTCTCGTGCTGTGGGTGCTGGTGCTGAAATCCGGTGTACATGCAACCCTTGCCGGCGTTGTCGTCGCCTTCTTCATTCCGCTGAAGGACAAGCACGGAAAATCGCCGCTGCATTCGCTGGAAGACGGGCTTGCGCCCTATGTGCTGTATCTGATCGTGCCGCTCTTTGCCTTTGCCAATGCCGGCGTCACGTTGACCGGGCTCAGGTTTGCCGACCTGCTGGCGCCGCTGCCGTTGGGCATTGCCGCGGGCCTTGTCATCGGCAAGCAGCTGGGTGTTTTCGGCGTCACCTGGGCGCTGGTCAAGACCCGCATCGTGCGCCTGCCGCACGGGACGGGCTGGGTGCACATATACGGGCTGGCCTGCCTTGCCGGCATCGGTTTCACCATGTCGCTGTTCATTGGCGGGCTGAGCTTTGAAAACCCCGAGCAGATGAACGCGGTGCGCCTGGGCGTGCTGGGCGGGTCTGCCATTTCGGCAGTGCTGGGATATGTGGTCCTGTATCTGGCCGGCAACAAGAATGCCGAGCTTGCCCAAACGGCCTGAGCCATCGCCGCCTGTTGCATCAACGGCCATGCTTGTGACCGCCTCCCAGGTCATCCACGTACCTCGCGGATGATCGACAGGATGTTCCTTGCTGCCTCGGGGATGTTGGTGCCGGGGCCAAAGATCGCCTTGACGCCCGCCTTGTAGAGGAAATCGTAGTCCTGCTGCGGGATCACGCCGCCGCAGATCACGATGATGTCGTCGGCGCCCTGTTCGCGCAGGGCCTCGATCAATTTGGGCGCCAGCGTCTTGTGGCCCGCGGCCTGGCTGCTGATCCCGACCACATGTACGTCGTTGTCGATGGCATCCTGCGCGGCCTCTTCCGGGGTCTGGAACAGCGGGCCGACCTCGACGTCAAAACCGATATCGGCAAATGCGGTGGCGATCACCTTGGCGCCCCGGTCGTGGCCGTCCTGGCCCATCTTGACGACAAGCATGCGCGGACGCCGTCCCTCGGCCTCGGCGAATGCCTCGACCTCGCGCTGGATTTCGGCGAATTCCTCGTCGCCCTCATAGGCCGCGCCATAGACGCCGGCCAGCGTCTTTACCTCGGCCCGATGCCGTCCGAATGCTTTTTCCATGGCGTCCGATATCTCCCCTACGGTTGCGCGGGCACGTGCCGCCGCGACGGCCAGTTCCAGCAGGTTGCCCTTGCCTGAACGCGCCGCCCCTTCCAGCGCATCAAGTGCGGCCTGACAGGCATCGGCATCGCGGCTTTCGCGGATCTGCCTGAGGCGCGCGATCTGGGAATCGCGTACGGCCGAGTTGTCGATCTCGCGCACCTCGACCTCGGGTTCGTGCTCGGCGCGGAACTTGTTGACCCCGACGATCACCTCTTCGCCGCGGTCGATGGCGGCCTGACGGCGCGCGGCGGCCTCTTCGATGCGCAGTTTCGGCATGCCGCTGGCGACTGCCCTGGTCATGCCGCCCATTTCATCGACTTCGTCCAGAATTTCGGTCGCGGCGTCCACCAGATCGGCGGTCAGCTTTTCGATATAGTACGACCCGGCCAATGGATCGACGACATGGGTCACGCCGGTCTCGTTCTGCAGGATCAGCTGGGTGTTGCGGGCAATGCGGGCGGAAAATTCGGTCGGCAGTGCGATTGCCTCGTCGAACGAGTTGGTGTGCAGGCTTTGCGTGCCGCCCAGAACCGCGCTCATCGCCTCATAGGCCGTGCGCACGATATTGTTGTAGGGGTCCTGTTCCTGCAAGCTGACGCCCGAGGTCTGGCAATGGGTGCGCAGCATCTTCGAGCGTTCGGATTTCGCGCCGAACCCTTCCATGATACGGGCCCAGAGGACCCGCGCCGCACGCAGCTTGGCGATTTCCATAAAGAAATTCATGCCGATCGCGAAAAAGAAGCTCAGCCGCCCGGCAAAGGCATCGACATCCATTCCGCGCGCGATCGCGGCGCGTACATATTCCTTGCCGTCGGCAAGGGTAAAGGCCAGTTCCTGCACCAGCGTCGCGCCGGCCTCTTGCATGTGATAGCCGCTGATCGAGATCGAGTTGAAGCGCGGCATTTTATTAGAAGTGTATTCAATGATGTCGGCAACGATCCGCATGCTGGGCTCGGGCGGATAGATATAGGTGTTGCGGACCATGAATTCCTTGAGGATGTCATTCTGGATGGTGCCCGACAGCTGTTCCTGCGCAACACCCTGTTCCTCGCCCGCGACGATGAAGCTGGCCAGCACAGGGATCACCGCGCCGTTCATCGTCATGCTGACGCTGACCTTGTCGAGCGGGATGCCGTCGAACAGGATCTTCATGTCCTCGACACTGTCGATGGCCACACCGGCCTTGCCCACATCGCCGACCACGCGCGGATGGTCGCTGTCATAGCCGCGGTGTGTTGCCAGATCGAAAGCCACCGAAACCCCCTGCTGCCCGCCGGCCAGCGCCTTGCGGTAGAATGCGTTGGATTCCTCGGCCGTCGAAAAGCCCGCATATTGGCGGATCGTCCAGGGCCGTCCCGCATACATGGTCGCCTTGACGCCACGCTTGAAGGGGGCAAAACCGGGCAGATTGCCAAGCGTGTCGATGCCTTCCAGATCGCCCTCGGTATAAAGCGGCTTGACGGTGATGCCCTCGGGCGTGT
This sequence comes from Alphaproteobacteria bacterium, assembly GCA_030148665.1. Taxonomy (GTDB): domain Bacteria; phylum Pseudomonadota; class Alphaproteobacteria; order Rhodobacterales; family Rhodobacteraceae; genus UBA5972. The sequence goes on along the minus strand of JASBSZ010000048.1, from coordinate 87,159 downwards.
GCCAGTCGAGATCGTCCAGCGGCCTGCCGCGCAGTTCCCTTTCGGCCAGCTTCTTCCAGTCTTCCAGCTTGTCGCTCATGCTGTCCCTCGCAGTTCTTGAAAATCAGCCCGCCATGTTCCTGCCATGGCTGGGTGGGGGGAAATCGCCGCATCCTGCGTAACGCTACGCAGCCAGTCGATATCGGCCCGATACCGTGCATTCATCAGCTGGCCCAGATTTGCCGCAAACGGACGATAACGCCCCTTGCCCGGGGCCAGACGGGCGGCACCGGCGCCGTCGCCACGTTCGATTAACAATTCCCGCAAGGCTGCCCTGTCCGGGGCGGCATTGATCCGTCTTTCGGCCTTGCGCCCGGCTCCGCGCGGGATACGCCCGCGGCCGCCTGTCAACAGGCGAAACTGCGCATTGGGCCGGCCGATCAGGCGGTCGAATTCCCAGATGACGATTTCCGATTCGGGAAAGGCGTGGACGATGTCCTTCACGACATCGCGCCAGCTGCGCGGCTGTCGGGCAAGCTGCTCGAGACAGCCCGCGTCGGGCACCTCGCCGCCCGCGCGGATCGAATAGGACAGGGCGGATGACCAGTAATCTTCGTAAGGGCGGATACACAGGCCGATGCGGCGGCAGGATGGCCCGAACACGCGGCTGAAGCGCGCCAGCCTTTCCGACAGGTCGGGATAGAGCGCGCGCATGCGCAGGTTGCGCCTGATCGAGCCCAGGATGTTTTCCTCGGAAACCAGCAGCAGGTCGAACCCGATTGCGGAAAGGTGCCCGATCTCGATGGCGATGATGGCGCTGCTGCGGCGCAGGCGGCGCATGTGGATATCGGGCGCAACTTCGGGGCCGTCTGTCAGGCCGTCGAACAGGTGGCTGCGCGTGATCTCGGGCGTCCACAGGGCAATGCCCTGTCGCCTCAGCGTCGCGCGCTGTTCCGACAACCTGCGTTGCAACGCCGTCGTGCCCGTGCGATGCGCACCGATATGAAGAACCACCTCCAGCAAGTGCCGCCCCTTTTCCACCAGCAGGGCCCCACGCCCCAGGATATCTGCAAGCAGGACCAACATTAGGCAGTCCCCATCAGGAAGGGATTAACGACAAGGGGCGATTTCCTCTTGGAATGCGGGAAAATAAGGCCAATATGATTCAAAGATGGAGGATTCATGAAACGCCCGCCCCTGCTCGCCCTGGCATTGATCATGCTGTTGATGCCTGTCTCCGGCCTTGTCGCGCAGGACAGCGACCCCCTGGCGCGATATGCCTGGGTCAAGCGTCCGCTCGTGATCTTTGCCGACACGCCAGACGACCCGCGTTTCCAGCGGCAGATGAAGCTGCTTGCCGATGATCCGAAGGTGCTCGAAAAACGCGATGTCGTCATCCTGACGGATACCGATCCAGCCGCGCGCAGCCCCTTGCGGCTGAAACTGCGGCCGCGCGGTTTCATGCTGGTACTGATCGCCAAGGATGGCAAGATCGCCTTTCGCAAGCCCCTGCCGCGGACGGTGCGCGAAATCAGCCGCGCCATCGACAAGATGCCCATGCGCCTTGACGAGATGAAGGAAAAGCGCGGCATCAGGGACTGAACGCGCGCAAACGCCCCCCCGGCTGTGTACCGGGGATGGTGCAAACCCGAAAGCGGTTGCGCTGCACTCATTCCTTTATCCTCATTCGAACTCCATGATCACGTCGTCCACCGCCAGGGAATCACCGGCGACCGCATTGATCCTGGCGACCACGCCCTTGCGCTCGGCGCGCAGCACGTTTTCCATTTTCATGGCCTCGACCGTGCACAGGATCTGGCCTTCTTCCACTTCCTGCCCTTCCTCGACCGCGACCGACACCATCAGCCCCGGCATCGGGCACAGCAGCATTTTCGAAGTGTCCGGCGGGATCTTTTCGATCATGTATTTCGACAGCTCGAACATGCGCGGCGTGCGCACCAGCACCCGCAGATCGGCCCCACGGTGGCGCATGCGAAAACCGTTCGGGATGCGCTCGACCTTGGCCACAAGGCGTTCGTCATCGACCGACAATATCGCCAGCGGATTTCCTGGCAGCCAGTCCGAGGTCACGCGATAGGCGCCGCCATCGTCGAACCTGACCGTGGCGCCCTGGCGATCGGCCTCGATGGTCACCGGCCAGTCATTGCCGCCGATCGAGATGACCCAGTCACTGCCGACCTCGCGTTCATGGTTGTCCATGGTGCCGGAAATGCGGGCATCGCGGATTTCCTGCACGCGATACATGGCCGCGGCACTGGCGGCCAGTCGGCGCAGCTGGGCCTCGGGCAGCTCGACCCCGTTGAAACCATCGGGGAACACCTCGTCGATAAACGCGGTGGTCATCTCGCCTGCGGTGAATTTCGGATGATCCATCACTGCCGAGAGAAACGGGATGTTGTGGCCGATGCCCTCGACCTCGAATTCATCCAGCGCGATCCGCATGGTTTCGATGGCAGCGGCGCGATCCGGCCCCCATGTGCACAGTTTGGCAATCATGGGGTCGTAGAACATGCTGATCTCGCCCCCCTCATAGACGCCGGTATCGTTGCGGATGATCTCGGTCTCCGAAACATGCTCGGCGGGCGGGCGATAGCGCACGAGGCGCCCGATCGAGGGCAGGAAGTTGCGATAGGGGTCTTCGGCATAAAGGCGGCTTTCGATGGCCCAGCCATTGATGCCCACGTCGGCTTGCGCGATCGACAGCTTTTCACCCGCTGCCACCCGGATCATCTGTTCGACAAGGTCGATACCGGTAATCAGCTCGGTCACGGGGTGTTCCACCTGAAGCCGCGTGTTCATTTCAAGGAAATAGAAATTGCGGTCGCCATCGACGATGAATTCCACCGTGCCGGCGCTGGAGTAATCCACCGCGCGGGCCAGCGCGACGGCCTGTTCGCCCATTGCGCGGCGGGTTTCGGCATCAAGAAAGGGCGAGGGCGCCTCTTCGATCACCTTCTGGTTACGCCGCTGGATGGAACATTCCCGCTCGTTCAGCCAGATGCAGTTGCCGTGGGTGTCGCCCAGAACCTGAATTTCGATATGCCGGGGCTGGGTAATGAATTTCTCGATAAAGATACGGTCGTCACCAAAACTGCTGGCAGCCTCGTTTTTCGAACTCTGGAAACCCTCGCGAGCCTCGTCATCGTTCCAGGCAATGCGCATCCCCTTGCCGCCGCCGCCCGCAGAGGCCTTGATCATCACCGGATAGCCGATCTCGCGGCTGATCTTTACGGCCTCTTCGGCATCCTCGATCAGCCCCATATAGCCGGGCACCGTGGAAACCCCGGCCTCGGCGGCCAGTTTCTTGGAGGTGATCTTGTCGCCCATCGCCTGAATGGCGCCTGTGGGCGGGCCGATGAAGGCGACGTTTTCGGCCGCCAGAGCCTCGGCAAAACGGGGGTTTTCGGACAGAAACCCATAGCCAGGATGCACGGCCTCGGCGCCGGTCTGGCGCACCGCGTCAAGGATGCGTTCCATCACCAGATAGCTTTCGCTGGCCGGCGGCGGGCCGATATGCACCGCCTCGTCGGCCATTTCCACATGCAGCGCGTTCTTGTCGGCATCCGAATAGACCGCGACCGTTGCAATCCCCATCTTGCGGGCCGACTTGATGACCCGGCAGGCAATTTCACCGCGGTTGGCGATCAGGATTTTCTTGAACATCACAATGCGTCCCTCTTGTCTGGCGCGCGCGGTGCGCGTCGCGGCATGTCTGGCATTTCCCCGAGGGGTCGGTGCGCGCGGTCACGTCGTCCGTTCCGGCCGAGGCGTGCGGGCGCGAAAAACGCGAAAAAAGAAAGGGACCCGGTCGGATTGGCGACCGGGCCCTCGAGGAGGGAAGGGTAACTCTCGAAGCAGTAGTTGCGCGGGGATTGGGACCATTCCGCGACGTCACAATCATAGGCTGACATGGCGCCGGTGCCAAAGCCCGTTTTCGCCTTTGCGGTGTGTTCGGCGAATTCCTGCCGGAACCCAGGGTTGATGCGCGGGAACATGCCTATTTCTCGTCCGGGTTGGTAAAAATGTCGGGAAATGCGGCCATCGCGCGCCCCATGTCGATTCTCAGCAGGGCGTCGTAGCTGCGGTTGTCAAAGGGATCCTCGGCCGGCACCACCTCGCGGCCGAACAGCCATGACAATCGTCCGGCATCCAGATTGCCGCGCGCAAACGGTTCCTCGCCGAAATGTTCCCAGAGTGCCGCCAGGAATGCCGCGTCCGCGCGCCGGTCGGCCGGGCGTCGGTCTGCGTGGCGCTCGCGCCGGATGATGGGCGTTGCGCCTTTCGGGTTGGCACGCCGGATGGTGAACTGGAAATCGCTGCCCGGCAGGCGCGACGGGAAACCGCGGTGTTTCAACATGGCCGCCCCCCTTGCACCGTGCGCGCGGCCGGGCGGCCTGGCCCATCCCGTCGCGTGGTGCCATGCGTGATGCCACTCATTCCCATGTGCAGCGTCCTCCGACAATGCGATAGGCATTCATGTATTGCGTGACCGAGGGATCGCGCTGGCCGCGGTCGATGGGCTTGTCCATCAGGTTGACGATCACCTGATCCACGCCGCCGCCGGCAAGGCGCGCCACGGGCAGACCGACATCCGTACAGATACGGTTCAGATCATCGACGACGTCGTCGAATTTCAGCTTGCCTTGCGTCTTGCCGATATCGGGGGCGAGAAAGCGCAGGATCAGCCAGGTTTCGACCTTTTCGTCGGCACCGCGATGGTCTTCCCACAGAAATTCGTATGGAAGCAGATATTGCCCCGATGGAACCTTCAGCCCCTGTTGCGCGGCCGCCGGGAAAGCGAGGGCAACAGCAACCACAACAGCATGCGCCAGATTTCCTGCAATCGTCCGGGCGGCGCGGGCGGTTCCTCGTCCTCGCGCAGGTTCATCACGGCAACGCCCATCGAGACGCCGCCGAATGTCAGCCCGGTCTGAAAGAACAGCAGGAAAGTGGCGATCCCGCTTGTGTCGCGTTTCAGCATCGTGCCGACGCCAAGAAAATCGAGATGGATCAGCAACAGAACGAATGCGCTGCCAAAGACGATCCCCCAGGCTGCGTGAAGAATCAGAAAGCGGACGAGAATGGGCAGTTTGGGCTGTTTCATGGGGCAAGGATATGTCTTGTCCGCGGCCTTCGCAAGCGGGCGCGGCAAATTGCTCAGGCGGCATCGGGACGTGGGTCGCGCGGCCATGCCACCGGGCATTGGGGCCAATCCCGCCGAACCGGGAACGTGGGTTGCGCCATGACGGTCGCGTCTTGCAGGAACGCGCTACCTGGATGTCTGTGCGCCAACGCGACCCCGCCCGATTTTCCACTCGGCATTCCGGTTGTGATTCTTCCATCGCTCCCAACCTCATAGCGGCATGTTGTCGTGTTTCTTCCAGGGGTTTTTCAGCTCCTTGTTACGCAGGCTGGCAAAAGCGCGTGCCACCCGTTTGCGCGTCGAATGCGGCATGATCACATCGTCGATGAACCCCTTTTCGGCGGCGACAAAGGGGTTGGCAAAGCGGGCTTCGTATTCGGCCGTGCGCTGGGCAATCTTTTCGGGATCATCCAGTTCCGAGCGATACAGGATCTCGACCGCGCCCTTGGCCCCCATCACCGCGATCTGCGCGGTTGGCCAGGCATAATTGAAATCACCCCGCAGATGCTTGGACGCCATCACGTCATAGGCCCCGCCATAGGCCTTGCGGGTGATCACCGTGACCTTGGGCACGGTGGCCTCGCCATAGGCAAACAGCAGCTTGGCGCCATGCTTGATGACGCCGCCATATTCCTGCGCCGTGCCGGGCAGAAAACCGGGCACGTCGACGAATGTCAGGATCGGAATGTTGAAGGCATCGCAGAACCGCACAAAGCGCGCCGCCTTGCGCGAGCTGTCGATATCCAGAACGCCTGCCAGCACCAGCGGCTGGTTGGCCACCACGCCAACGGTGCGGCCCTCGATACGGATGAAACCGGTCAGGATATTGGCGGCGAAATCGGCCTGGGTTTCAAAGAAATCCCCCTCGTCGGCCACCTTTCGGACCAGCTCCTTCATGTCATAGGGCAGGTTGGGGTTTTCCGGCACCAATGTATCGAGCGATGGCTCGATCCGTTCGGGATCGTCGAAAAAGGGGCGCTGCGGCACGTCCTGGCGGTTGTTCAGCGGCAGGAAATCGAACAGGCGCCGAATTTCGTGCAGGGTCTCGATATCGTTGTCAAAGGCGCCATCGGCAACCGAAGACTTGGTCGTATGGGTGCGTGCGCCGCCCAGCTCTTCGGCGGTGACGACCTCGTTGGTGACGGTTTTCACCACATCGGGGCCGGTCACGAACATGTAGGAACTGTCGCGCACCATATAGATGAAATCGGTCATAGCCGGGCTGTAGACGGCCCCACCGGCGCAAGGCCCCATGATGACGCTGATCTGCGGAATCACGCCGCTGGCCAGAATGTTCTTCTGGAAAACATCGGCATAGCCGGCGAGGCTGGCGACCCCTTCCTGAATGCGCGCGCCGCCGCTGTCGTTCAGCCCGATCACCGGCGCGCCGTTCTTCATGGCCATATCCATGATCTTGCAGATCTTCTCGGCATGGGTTTCGGAAAGCGAGCCGCCAAAGACGGTGAAATCCTGGCTGAACACATAGACCAGCCGCCCGTTGATGGTGCCCCAGCCGGTAATCACCCCGTCGCCGGGTATCTTGACCTTGTCCATGCCGAAATCGACACAGCGATGGGCCTTGAACATGTCGAATTCCTCGAAGCTGCCCTCGTCCAGCAATACCTCGATACGCTCTCGCGCGGTCAGCTTGCCCTTGCCGTGCTGGGCATCTATGCGGCGTTGTCCACCGCCCAGGCGGGCATCGTGGCGCCTTGTGTCGAGTTCTTTCAGGATACGCTTCATTGGGGCCTCGCCTCCTCGGGTCGGTCTCGCGGGTCTGGCGCCCAATCTAGCGTCGGCATCAGGGCGGGGAAAGGGAAACATGGCAAATTTGCTAAATGGTTTGCCAGTCCATTCTGCAAACTGCAAATTTGCAAAGTATTGCCGATTGGGCTGCCTGATATCGCTGTCCGGGAACGGAAGATCGGGGCAGACGTGCTTGAACCCTCGGCCATGCCCGTTCTATAGAGGCGCGGACAGGAATTCCCGCGATACGGAGTCGACAATGGCAGGCCATTCAAAATGGGCGAACATCCAGCACCGCAAGGGGCGGCAGGATGCGGCGCGCTCGAAACTGTTTTCCAAGCTGGCCAAGGAAATCACCGTGGCCGCCAAGATGGGCGACCCCGACCCGGACAAGAACCCGCGCCTGCGCCTTGCGGTAAAAGAGGCCAAGTCGAATTCCGTCCCCAAGGACGTGATCCAGCGCGCAATCAACAAGGGCTCGGGCGGGGATGTCGAGAATTACGAAGAAATCCGCTATGAGGGCTATGGCCCCGAGGGCGTGGCGATCATCGTCGAGGCGATGACCGACAACCGCAACCGCACTGCCAGCTCGGTGCGCTCGATCTTTACCAAGGCGGGGGGCAATCTGGCGGAAACCGGCGCGGTTTCCTTCATGTTCGACCGCAAGGGGCTGGTGACCTACCCGGCCAGCGCGGGCGATGCCGACACCGTTTTCGAGGCCGCCATCGAGGCTGGCGCCGAGGATGTGGAAAGCTCGGATGACGGGCACGAGATCTATTGCGAGGCCACCGATCTGCACGAGGTCGCCAGCGCGCTGGAAAAGGTGCTGGGCGAATCCGAAACCACGAAACTGATCTGGAAACCCAACGTCACGACCCCGCTTGACCTTGACGGCGCGCGCAAGCTGCTGAAACTGATCAGCGCGCTTGAGGACGACGACGATGTTCAGACCGTCACGGCGAATTTCGAGATTTCCGACGAGGTGATGGAGCAGCTCTGACAGCCTGATCCCCGCCGGATATGGCATTTATCGGGTGGCTGGGGCATGTCTGGCAGCAACAACACGCAGGAATACCGCGCAGCCCCCTGGGTCGGCATCGCCTGGATGGTGGTGACGGGGTTGCTGTTCGTTCTGGTCATCGGGACCGTGCGCTATCTGGGCCCCGGGATTCCGGCGGCTGAATCCGCCTTTATCCGTTATGTGTTCGGCCTGATCCTGATGCTGCCCTTCATCCTGCCCGCGCTCGGGCGGGGGATGTCGCGTCGCACGCTGGGGGTCTATTCCCTCAGGGGGCTTGCTCATGCGCTGGGCGTGATCCTGTGGTTCTATGCCATGGCCCGCATCCCCATCGCCGAGGTCACGGCCATCGGCTATACCTCGCCCATCTACATCACCATCGGCGCCGCCCTGTTCTTTGGCGAACGCATGGCCTTTCGCCGGATTTTGGCGATTGCGGCGTCATTTGTGGGCGCCATGATCATCCTGCGGCCGGGGTTGCAGGAAATCTCGGCCGGACAGATGGCGCAGGTCCTGTCAGCGCCCCTGTTTGCGGTGTCCTATCTGATCGCCAAGCGTCTGACGGTGAACGAGGACGCGACCGTTGTCGTCGGCATGCTGTCGGCATTTGTGACGCTTGCGCTCGCACCCTTTGCCTGGGCGGTCTGGCAACCCCTGGGCATGGGCCATCTCGCCGGGCTGGCGCTGGTCGCCGTTTTCGCGACCGCCGGCCATTTCACCATGACCAAGGCCCTGCATGCCGCGCCGTTGATGGTGACCCAGCCGGTCACCTTCCTGCAACTGATCTGGTCAACCCTGCTGGGGGTCTTTGCCTTTGGCGAGCCCGCCGATTTCTGGGTGCTGCTGGGCGGGGGCGTGATCATCGCCTCGGTCAGCTTCATCTCGTATCGCGAATGGGTGCTTTCACGCAAGAACCGCACCCCGCCCGAACCGGCCATGCGTTAGAGTTGGGGTCTGTCGTGGCTGACTGTGCCCGGTTCGCCCGTTCCCAGGGCTATCGTCTGCGCTCCTTGCGCGCACGCCGCCGGGCCAGGGCCGATACGACCCGCTCGGCCACCCCGGACAGGCCGCGCGCAGGCGCAGCTGCGCCGAGGTCTATCTCACCACCACCCGGGGCATAGAGGCCTGCAAAGATGTCGCGCAGGCGGCGCCGGACCATGCTGCGTGCGGGAACATGGGCCATCAGGCCATAGGTCGCGGCACTGCCCGTGGGTGAGGCCTGGGGATTTTCGCGCAGCTGCCTGACCGCATCCGCAAGGTCGGCCAGATAGCGATCGACGATGCGCCCGTGGTTCAGCGTGACCATGGCATGCAACCCGTCCGGTTTCTGCACGCGATCAACCAGCCAGCCGCGTTGCTCCATCAGGTCACCCACCGCCAGGATGTCGATTTTCGGATCGGTCGAACGATAGGCAAACAGCGGCCCGGTCGGCGATCCGATGATGGCCAGCCCGGCAATTCCGGCGACGCCGGCCCTCAGGGCATCGGCGGTTGCAATGGTATCGCGTGCCATGCGGCGATAGCCGTCGATTCCGATGCTCTGCAAGGTAGCCCAGGCGGTGGCGTAGGCGGCCCCGGGGCGCGTGCCCAGCAGACCGGCCGAGGCGAACATTCCCCCCGGCCATTCGGTTTCGACAAATATCTGATCCTTGAACAGTTCCAGATCGCGGTACAGGATCAATGACGCGCCCTTGCCCGCATATCCGTATTTGTGCAGATCGGCCGAGATCGAGGTGACGCCCGGCGTGCGGAAATCCCATGCGGGCAGGCTGTGCCCGTTCATTTCCATGAAAGGCAGGATGAAACCGCCAACGCAGGCATCCACATGAAAGGGCACGTCGGCACCTGCCGCGATTTCGGCCATTTCGGGGATGGGATCGATCATGCCGCGCGGGTATTCGGGGGCCGAGCCCAGCACCATGATGGTACGTCGGTTGATCAGTTTTTTCAGCCGCTTCAGATCGGGGCGGTGGTCGCGGGTCTCGGGCAGGCGATGCACCCGGACGCCGAAATATTCGGCGCCTTTCAGCCAGGCCACATGGCCGGTCATGGGGATGATCATCTCGGGCTTGCGCAGCTTTTTCAGGCGTCGCGCCCGGTCACGATGGGTCTTGACGGCCAGCATGCAGCTCTCGGTGCCACCGGCGGTCAGCATGCCGCATACGGTGTCGGGGCCGTGCAACAACCCGGCCGCTGCCCCGACGATCTGGCTTTCCATGCGCTTGAGGCTCTTGAACGCCGTCGGATTCAACCCGTTGGCCGAGGCAAATCGCCGTCCGACATCGGCCAGGAATGCCTCATGCGTATCGTCGAGGTGATAGGTCAGGGAAAACGTGCGCCCGGCACGATAATCTGGGTCGTCCGCGGCAAGATCTTCCAGGTCTGCCAGTATCTCGCGCGCGTCCCGGCCCCGTTCTGGCAATGCGCTTTCCCCGTTCATCCTGCCAACCCCAGCAATGCCAGCGCAACCGCGATGGCCAGATAGTTCCCGATGGCAAAGCCCAGCAACCCGGCGGCAATTCCCGACATCAGCATGCCCGGATTGCCCAGCGCGCGCACGACCATCGGAACAAAGGCCGGCGACATGATGGCCGCGATCGAAGTGATCATGAAACTGTCGGCGTCAATCCCGAACAGCCGGCACAACAGCGCATGCAGCATGAGCGCGCCAAAGGTCACGACCACCACAAAGGCGACAACCGCCCCGTTGACATCTGCAAGGCCGGCAAGATCCAGCCCCGCCGCAACGGAAAAGGAAAAGACATAGATCAGATACATTCCCAGCGCGGCGGCCGAGCGGTTGTCGTGCAGGCGCCGGAACTGACCACCCACCAACCCGAGGCTGGTGATCAGCAGGATGGTCCAGACATCCTTGCTGCCAAAGGGAATCAACCGGGCAACCGCCACCGACAGCCCGACCGCCAGGCCCGCGGCCAGAAGGGCAACCAGACCCTGCACAAGGATGTTCCCGCGACCGGCGGGTGCCATGTCCCGCACCTGATCCGCATCACCGCTGACCGGCGACCTGGGCAAGAGATGGCGAAAGATGCGTGGCGCCAAGGTCAGCATGAACAGCAGATACAACGCCCCCACCACGGTATCGACGGTTGCAAACATCAGATAGCGCGTATCCGGCACCCCGAGCGCCAGCTTGACGGCGCCCAGATTGGCCAGCCCCCCCGTATACATGCCGATCGCCAGCCCCGTCAGCTGCGCCCGCATGTCGGCGCTGCCGCCACTGACAAGGAACATGGCCACTGCAATGATCGTGACCGCCACGACGGCCAGTGCCATTCCCTTCAGCGCCGGGCCCGCCAGGTGGCGCCATGCCCGCAGGTCGATTGCGAACATCAGCAGGGGCAGCGCCAGCGCCAGGCTGGCCTCGGTTACGGTCTTTCGCGTGGGCTCGGCCGCGTCAGGCAGCATTCCCGAAAGCCCCAGCGCCATGCCGGCGGCATAGGCCAGAACGACCGGGCCGATCGCACCCGCCCAGCGCCATTGCCGGGCGGCCAGAACCAGACCAAGAGGAACCGCAAGAAAGAGAATGGCGACAAGGATGCCGAACAAGTCAAACCCCCGGATGGACAATACCTGTCAGACTTGTCCCCGCGTCCCGAACTGTCAAGCCCGCGCGCATCCCGGCCCCAGGACCAGATCTTCTTCTTTGCTCAAATACGCCGGGGGTGCGGGGGCTGGCCCCCGCGAACAACCCCCGAAAGCAATCTCAACCCTGCAGTCGCCGCACCCCGATTTCACCCTCGCGCGCATTGCGCAGGGCCAGCGCCGCGGCATGGCTGGCGGCGGCCGTGGTGTAATAGACGATGCCATCCTGCAGGGCGACGGCCCTGATCTCGCGGCTGTCCTCGACCGAGGCCGCGCCCTCGGTGGTGTTGAACACCAGCGTGACCTCGCCATTCTTCAGCAGGTCAACGACATTGGGCCGGCCCTCATAGACCTTGTTGACCTTCTCGACATCGATCCCCGCCTGCGCCAGGAAGGCCGCGGTGCCGCTGGTGGCCACGATCTCGAAACCCAGATCGGCAAGGATCTGCGCCGCTTCGATCATCTGGTCGGTCTTGTCGGCGTCCTTGATGGAAATGAACACCTTGCCGCCATCGGGCATCTTCTGGCCCGCACCCAGCTGCGCCTTGAGGAAGGCGCGCTCGAACGACCGCGCCCAGCCCATGACCTCACCGGTGGAACGCATCTCGGGGCCAAGGATGGTATCGACGCCCGGAAAACGGTTGAATGGCAGCACGGCCTCTTTCACCGAATACCAGGGGGTTTTGGGGTCGGCCAGCGTCAGCGGGTCGGCCAGCGGCAGGGGCTCGTCCGAAAGCGGGTTTTCCTTGTAGGGCGGGCGCGTCGGAAAGGCCGACAGTTTTTCACCGGCCATCAGACGCGCGGCGATGCTGGCAATGGCGCTGTCGGTGGCCTTGGCGACAAAGGGCACGGTGCGGCTGGCGCGCGGGTTGACCTCGAGGATGAAGATCTCGCCATCCTTGATGGCGAACTGCACGTTCATCAGCCCGACCACATTCAGCCCCAGCGCCAGCGCGCGGGTCTGCTTGTGCAGCTCGGCCACGATTTCGTCGCTCAGCGAATAGGGGGGCAGCGAACAGGCGCTGTCGCCCGAATGCACGCCGGCCTCTTCGATATGCTGCATGATGCCTGCAACATGGACATCCTCGCCGTCGCACAGCGCATCGACATCGACCTCGATCGCGCCGGTCAGATAGCTGTCCAGCAATACCGGGCTGTCGCCGGATACGACCACGGCCTCGTTGATATAGCGTTTCAGCTGGGCGTCATCGCGGATGATCTCCATCGCGCGCCCGCCCAGCACATATGAGGGGCGGATCACCAGTGGATAGCCCACGTCCTGGGCAATCGCAAAGGCCTGTTCCGGGCTTGAGGCGATGCCGTTATAGGGCTGTTTCAGGTTCAGATCATGCAGCAGCTGCTGGAAGCGTTCGCGATCCTCGGCCAGGTCGATGGCGTCGGGGCTGGTGCCCAGAATCGGGATGCCCGCCTCTTGCAGCGCATCGGCCAGCTTCAGCGGGGTCTGGCCGCCGAACTGCACGATCACGCCGTGCAGGGTGCCGTTTTCCTGTTCGACACGCAGGATTTCCATGACATGTTCGAATGTCAGCGGCTCGAAATACAGCCGGTCGGATGTGTCATAGTCGGTCGAAACCGTTTCCGGGTTGCAGTTGATCATGATGGTTTCGTAACCGACATCGGTCAGCGCGAAACAGGCGTGACAACAGCAATAGTCGAATTCGATCCCCTGGCCGATGCGGTTTGGGCCACCGCCCAGGATGACCACCTTCTTGCGGTCGGTGGGGCGACTCTCACATTCGACCTCGCCCAGAACCGGGGCCTCGTAGGTCGAATACATATAGGGGGTCTGGGCCTCGAATTCGGCGGCGCAGGTGTCGATGCGCTTGAACGACGCCACCACGCCAAGACGCCGGCGCAGGGCGCGCACGTCCTCTTCGCCGGTGCCGGTCAGGGCGGCAAGGCGCGCATCGGTAAAGCCCATCATCTTGATCGCGCGCATCTCTTCGGCATTGTCCGGCAGGCCGCGCGCGCGGATTTCTTCCTCGGCCTCGATGATCTCGCGGATGCGGGCCAGGAACCACGGGTCGAATTTCGTGACCGCGTGGATTTCCTCATTGCTCAGCCCGTGGCGCATGGCCTGTGCGATAACCCGCAGCCGGTCTGGCGTCTGCGCCGAAAGCGCCCGGATCACGGCCGATCTGTCGGGCGCGCCCTCGATCTCGATCTCGTCAAAGCCGGACAGGCCGGTTTCCATGCTGGCCAGCGCCTTTTGCAGGCTTTCATGGATGGTGCGCCCGATGGCCATGGCCTCGCCCACCGATTTCATCGAGGTGGAAAGAACCGCCTGCGCGCCGGGGAATTTTTCGAATGCAAAGCGCGGGATCTTGGTGACGACGTAATCGATTGTCGGCTCGAAACTGGCGGGGGTGACCTTGGTGATGTCGTTGTCCAGCTCGTCCAGCGTATAGCCGACGGCCAGCTTGGCGGCGATCTTGGCGATGGGAAAACCCGTCGCCTTGGACGCCAGCGCCGACGAGCGGCTGACCCGCGGGTTCATCTCGATCACGACCATGCGCCCGTTTTCCGGGTTCACCGCCCATTGCACGTTGGAGCCGCCCGTTTCGACCCCGATCTCGCGCAGCACGGCGATACTGGCCGAGCGCATCATCTGGTATTCCTTGTCGGTCAGGGTCAGTGCGGGCGCGACGGTGATGCTGTCGCCGGTATGCACGCCCATCGGATCGACGTTTTCGATGGAACAGACGATGATGGCGTTGTCGGCCGCATCACGCACGACCTCCATCTCGAATTCCTTCCAGCCTAGCAGGCTTTCGTCGATGAGGATCTGGCCCACCGGGCTGGCATCCAGGCCGGTGCGGCAGAAATGTTCGTAATCGTCGCGGTTATAGGCAACGCCCCCGCCGGTGCCGCCAAGGGTAAAGGCGGGGCGGATGATCGCAGGCAGGCCGACCACATCGATGGCGGCCATGGCCTCGTCCAGGCTGTTGGCGATGGTCGAGCGGGGGTTTTCCAGCCCGATGCGTTCCATGGCCTCGCGGAACAGCTGGCGATCTTCGGCCATCTCGATGGCCTTGCGGTCGGCGCCGATCATCTCGACCCCGAAACGCTCCAGCACGCCCATGTCATCCAGCGCCAGCGCGGTGTTCAGGCCCGTCTGCCCGCCCATCGTGGGCAGCAGCGCGTCGGGTCGCTCGCTCTCGATGATCTTGGCGACGACCTCGGGGGTGATCGGTTCGATGTAGGTAGCGTCGGCAAGCGTCGGGTCGGTCATGATCGTGGCCGGGTTCGAGTTGACCAGGATCACGCGATAGCCCTCTTCGCGCAGCGCCTTGCAGGCCTGTGCGCCAGAATAGTCGAACTCGCAGGCCTGCCCGATGATGATGGGGCCTGCACCGATGATCATGATGGATTTGATGTCGTCTCTTTTCGGCATGTCCGGTCCTGCAGCTCAACCCGCCGCCCGTCATTCGGGCAGGAAGGGATTCGTCGCCAATTTGCAAATTGTCGTGGGTTTAAGTCTGCTGACCGTTTGGCACAAGGTCAATTCGCCTGACCATCGCCGGCCGAGCCGGGGCGCGCGCGTCGAATGCGGCCGGTCGAGCCAGACGCAGGTGCCGTTTCAGGCAGCAGGAAAAGCAACATGAGCCCGATCATTGCCACCGTGCCGGCAATCTGGCCCGGATCGAGGGGGAAGGGGGACCGCGCGGTCACGTTCATCACCGGCAACAACATGACCGGAAGGCTGATCACGGCCAAGAGGGCAAGTGCGACCGCAACCCGGATGCGCCCTGCCTCGCGACTCAGCAGTGCGGGAAACATGAATACCACGCTCAGATAGTGATAGGCCCAGCTCAGCGGGCCGACCAGCGAAACGAAGATCAGCAATGCCGGCCAGATCGAACGATGAAGGCGCGCATCATCCGCCCTGCGGGCCAGACGCCAGAAAAGGGCCAGCCCGACGAGCATGATGATACGGACGCTCCATCCCAGCCAGGCCGGGCTGGAGGCGATCATCCCCGAGCGCGCGACGGTTTCGGGGGGCACCGGCGGGACGGGCATCAGGTGATCGGCGGCAAGGAACTGGCCCAGCAGGGACTGGATGTTGAATGTGATCGGCATGATCACCAACGAGCCGGAAATCCTGCCCAGCTGGCGCAGAAACGCAACGTTCAGCCCCCACCCGGCGATTGCCAGCGAAGCCACACCCAGCAGGCCACCGACTACGGCAAAGGCCCTCAGCGGTGCCCAGTCCCGCCGGGCGAGCCAGATCACCGTGAACAGCAGTGGATACAGCTTGATCGAAGCAGCCAGCGCCAGCGCTGCCCCCGCGCTCGATGGCGCCCCGGCAAGGCGCCGCTCGATCGCCAGCAGAATCAGAAACGAAACCAGGATCTGCGGCTGGTTCTGGTCCAGCGCGACAAAGCCGATGGGCGTTACCAGCGCAATTGCCAGCCCCATCACCATCCAGCCGCTCAACGATAGGGCAGGCCGCATGATCCGCCATGCCAGAACGGCGGTCAGGGCCATCAGGGCGGGGTTGACGATACTGGCTGCCGTCACGAATGCCCCTGGCGAAAAGAGCCCGGTCAGGGGTGCAAGTGCCGCGGCCCAGAGCGGCGGGTAGATATAGGGATACAACCGGACGCCATCCAGCCCCAGGGATCGTGCAATGGCGGGCCAGCTGTCGGGCACCCCGAGGTCGAACACCTGTCTTGCGCCTGCATAGATCTGATCGGTGTTTCCGGCAGCAAACTGTCTGGCCGCCAGGTAGAGCACGATCAGATCGGATGACGCGGATGCGCGAAAGAACACGACCGACGATGCTACCAGGATCAGCGCCAGCAGCCATGCCCCCAGGACATTCGAATCGCGATGGGGTTCGTGCACGACGGGGCCTGCCTGTTTACGGTCCGGTGGCGGCAGAGACTACTATCCGGGGCCGCGTGATGAAAGCCCCTGTTTCAGAGAATTTTCGTCAAATGGCGGTATCTTGCCCGATCGTTCCCGACCGACCGGGCGGCCGCCTGCCATGTTGCGGGCAGGGAAGGGTCCGGCGCCCTTGGGGAGCACCGGACCCGTAAGGAGGGCCATGGTGGTTCGAGCCGGGGCGATCCGGGACGGACCGGCTCAATCGTCCTCGAATCGGCCGCGGCCGGCCCCCCTGTGACAGGCCTCGCAGTTCGAGATCGAACCCACGGCCTTTTTCGATCTTGCCCAGGCGCGCAGCCTGTTGCCGTGTTCGTTCCAGAACCACGGCAATTCGGTAATGCGCAGGGGCACCTTGTCCGCCGGGATGCGCCGGAGCCAGTAAGGGTTGCGCCCATTGGCATCGGCCGCGTTGGCCAGGACATAGCTTTCGATCTGTTTCAGCGTGGCCTCGTCCAGGCTGGCATCCTCGCCGAAATGGTTCGGCAGGTCGCCAAGGATCGCGCGCCATGAACGCTGGGGCAGAAAGCCGGGGTCATAGGCCAGATGGCAGGCCGAACATTCGCTTTCGAATGCCTGTTTTCCGGTCTCGGCGGCGCTTGCCGGTGCCGGCTGAAGGATGGTCGCGGCAAGCAGCGACAGGAGGGCGGGGAAAATGAGTTTCTGCATGTCTGGCTCCAACTCTAGAGGTTTGAAAGATAGGTCAGGAAGTCGCCCTTTTCGCGCGCGCTACATTCCCGCCCGAGGACGCTGCGGCAGTTGCGGCGGAACCATTTCGCCACCTTCTTGGGGTCGGTGAAACGCGAGGGATTGCGCGATACCGCCATCGGTTCGATCACCTTGCCGACGCGGGTCTGGCCGCTGTTGCGCGGATCGCTGGTGTGACAGGTCGCGCAACTGGGCGTCTGCGGCTTGCCGCCCGAATGGCGGGCATGAAAGAACTGCTTGCCGCGTTCTGCCGAAAAGGACGAAACCCCCGCCTCGGCCTTCAGCTGGTTGATGATCGCATCGCGGGCCGGATCGGCGCTGAGCGGTTGCCCCAGGGCGAGCGCCCCCAGTACCAGGGCGGGCATGATCCTGTGCATGGTCCTGTTCATTTTGTGGTCTCCTCGGGTATCTTTATGTTGGCCGGATAGAACATTCCGGTTTCGGCATCGCCGTGACAGGCGGTACAGTTCGATCGCGCAAAGATCGGCTTGCGTGCAAACACCGAGTCGGGAATGGCGGCATGCGCCTTTTTCCAGAACGGCGTCGCAGTCAGGCTGATCGGATTGGCGGGATCGGCCTGCGCCAGAACGTGGGCCGGCTTGGTATCCACGGTTTCGGCCGCGTGGGCGGTGATCCATTCGGTCAGTTGCCTGCGTGTGGCGTCATCCAGGCTGGCATCCTCGCCGAAATGGTTTTCGAGGCTGTTCATCAGCAGGCGCCAGCGGTCCGACGACATCAGGCTGGGGTTGTAGGGGACGTGGCAGTCGCCGCATTCGCTGGCATAGGTGGGGTCGAGCCGGGCCACCGGCAGGCGTGGTACCGCCCTGCCGGCAAGGGTGATACCGATCAGCGCCGCCGCGGCGGCGGTGCCCAGCATGATCAGTGCGGCGCGCCTTGGGTGGGCGCTGCGCGCGGGGGGCAGGATGTCGCCCCGACCCACGCGCTTGCGCCCGGTAATCATGGCCAGGGGCAGGTTTTCCCTGGTGCGCAGGCTTTCAAAGATCGCGCCGGCCACGTGAAATGCGATCAGCCCCAGCAGGCCCCAGGCCAGCCAGTTGTGCAGCCCGTTGACCCGGTCGCCCAGATCATAGCTGATGGCATAACCCAGCGGCCCGGTCTTGAATATCCCGCCCAGCGCGATCGTGCCGGTCACTGCCAGCAGCAGGATCGCCGCGATCAGGAACAGGATCATCCAGCCGCCGGCCGGGTTGTGGCCGACATGGCGCGGGGCGCGGTTGTCGCGCAGCTCGGCAATGTGGCGCAGGGTCTTCAGCGGCCCTTCGACGAAACCCTCGAAGCGGGCAAAGCGGCCGCCCAGGTAACCCCAGATGATGCGCGCCAGTACCAGCGCCGCCGCTGTGGTGCCCGCCAGAAGATGCAGTTTCAGCCAGGTCGGCCCCAGGACGAGGCCGGTCACGGCACCGATCGTGACCGCAGCGACAAGCAGCCAGTGAAAGAGGCGGATGAACGCATCCCATACCGGCCGCGTGGCGGCACGGGCAGCGGATCGCCCATCGGCGGGGCCTGTCGATGGGCTCGCCGATGGGGATGTGCGCCTGCTGTCTGTCGGGTCGGTTATCTGCATGGTCCGCCGGGTTCGCTGTCTGCTCGGGTGTTGCCCGGGTTTTGCCCAGGGCGTGGGTGGTTCGGGCCCAGACTGACGCAGCAAGGCGGCATGCGGAATTGCCGAAAGGTTTGGTTTTTCGCCCTGCGCACCGTCTTGAACCAGAGTTTAGGGTGTTTGGCGGCCCCGTCAGGCCCGCATCATTCGCCGATGCCGCCGGAATCGCCTGCCTGCCCTTGACATCGCCCCCGCAAACGCGTGTATCCGCGCGAGAAACACGGAACCTGTTATTCACTGCCCGAAGGGACAGATATCATGCACGCCTATCGCAGCCATACTTGCGCCGATCTCAACGCCTCGAATGTGGGGCAGAATGTCCGCCTCTCGGGCTGGGTGCATCGGGTGCGCGATCATGGCGGCGTGCTGTTCATCGACCTGCGCGACCATTACGGCATCACCCAGGTGCTGTGCGACCCCGACAGCCCGGTCTTTCACGAGGTCGAAAAGGTGCGTGCCGAATGGGTGATCCGCATCGACGGCAATGTTCTGGCGCGTGACAAGGATCTGGTGAACCCCAAGATCCCGACCGGCGAGATCGAGGTTTTCATCCGCGACATGGAGGTGCTGAACGCCGCTGACGAGCTGCCCCTGCCGGTGTTTGGCGAACCGGACTATCCCGAGGAAACCCGCCTGAAATACCGTTATCTGGACCTGCGGCGCGAGCATCTGCACAACAATATCATGCTGCGCTCGAACGTCATCGCCAGTTTGCGCCGGCGGATGACGGAACAGGGATTCACCGAATTCCAGACCCCGATCCTGACCGCCAGCAGCCCCGAAGGCGCGCGCGACTTTCTGGTGCCGAGCCGCCTGCATCCGGGCAAGTTCTATGCCCTGCCGCAGGCCCCGCAGCAGTTCAAGCAGCTGATCATGGTTGCCGGTTTCGACCGCTATTTCCAGATCGCGCCCTGTTTCCGCGACGAAGACCCGCGCGCCGACCGCAGCCCTGGCGAGTTCTACCAGCTCGACATGGAGATGAGCTTTGCCACGCAGGAAGACGTGTTTCAGGTGATCGAGCCCGTGATGCGCGGCGTGTTCGAGGAATTCGGCGGCGGTCGCCCCGTGACGGCGGAATTCCCGCGCATCAGTTTTCGCGATGCGATGGCATGGTATGGCACCGACAAGCCGGATTTGCGCAACCCGCTGAAGATGCAGGATGTCAGCGAACATTTCCGTGGCTCGGGCTTCAAGATCTTTGCGTCGCTTCTGGAACAGGACGGCAATGAGGTGCGCGCCATTCCCGCCCCCGGTGGCGGTAGCCGCAAGTTCTGCGACCGGATGAACAGCTTTGCCCAGAAAGAGGGCCTGCCGGGGATGGGGTATATCTTTTGGCGAGATCAGGGCGACGGTATCGAAGCCGCCGGCCCGCTGGCCAAGAATATCGGCCCCGAGCGCACCGAGGCCATTCGTCAGCAACTGGGCCTTGGCGTCGGCGACGCGGCCTTTTTCCTGGGCGGCAAGCCTTCGGCCTTTCAGGCGGTTGCGGCCAAGGCGCGGGACGAGATCTGGGCCCAGACCCAGCCCGATGACGACTGGAAGAACGAATTCCGTTTCTGCTGGATTGTCGATTTCCCGATGTATGAACTGGACGAGGAAACCGGCAAGCTGGATTTCAGCCACAACCCGTTTTCCATGCCGCAAGGGGGGCTCGAGGCGCTCGAGTCGCAGGATCCGCTGGATATCCTCGGCTATCAATACGACATCGTCTGCAACGGGGTCGAGCTGTCCTCGGGCGCGGTGCGGAACCACCGCCCGGAAATCATGTACAAGGCGTTTGAAATCGTCGGCCATGACCGCGCCTTTGTGGATGCGCATTTCGGTGGCATGCTGAACGCGTTCAAATATGGCGCCCCGCCGCACGCCGGCATCGCGCCGGGTGTTGATCGCATGGTGATGCTGCTGGCAGACGCCGAAAACATCCGCGAGGTCATCATGTTCCCGATGAACCAGCGCGCCGAAGACCTGATGATGCAGGCCCCCAGCGAGCCCACGAACGAACAGCTGCGCGAGCTGGGCCTCAGGATCATCCCGGTCGAGTGATCGCAACACCGCCGCGCCCGCCCCATTGATGCCAGAATCGATGGCTATCCTGCTGCCCGCGCGCCCCGTTCGGGCGCGCAGCCGGTGGGATATGCAGCCATGTGCGACGGAAAACACCTGTCCTGCCGTATAAATGCACGAGGTGTACGCCCGGCAACGGAGGGGCAGCGGTCATGACGACACATTTTCAGACAATGGCGGCGATCAGGTTCGGCTATGGCCTGTCGGCTGCGGATGTGCCCCCTGACAATGTGGACGACATGCTGTCGCGCCTGCGTGGCCCCGACAGGATGGCCGCGGCCTGGCCGATCGCCTCGTTTCCGGTCCGGGCGCGCGAGTCCCTTAATTTCAGGCTGTTGCGCAAGTCGTTCAGAAACCGCCCCGACACCGACAAGAAGGCCAGGCAGGCCGTGCGGAAGGCCTATCGCAGGATGTTCGGTGGTCTGATGCAGGACATGCGCGCCACGGTTCTGAGGGCGATGGACGGCCATGACGCCTTTCGCGAACGTCTGGTCCGGTTCTGGGCCGACCATTTCACCGTCATCGGCCAGGGCAAGGGGCTGCGTTTCGTCACCACCGCCTATGTCGAGGATGCGATCCGCCCCAATGTCACGGGAAGGTTTTCCGATCTTCTGAAGGCGGCCGACATGCATCCGGCGATGCTGATCTTTCTGGACCAGACCAGCTCGATCGGCCCCGATTCCCCGATCGGAAAGCGCAGCGGAAAGGGCCTGAACGAGAACCTCGCCCGCGAGATCATCGAGTTGCACACGCTGGGCGTCAAGGGCGCCTATACCCAGAAGGACGTACGACAGTTCGCAAGCCTGCTGACCGGGCTGTATTACAATTTTCGCACCGGCAGCAGGTTTCGCGCCGCGGCCGCCGAACCGGGTGCCGAGACCGTTCTCGGCCATAGCTATGGCGGCGGGCCGGCCTCGGTTGCCGATATCGAGGCCGCGCTCGACGACCTTGCGCGCCACCCGGCGACCGCGCGGCACATTGCAGGAAAGCTGGCCGTGCATTTCGTGTCCGACAACCCGGACCCGGCGCTTGTCGATCATGTGGCCACGGCCTTTGCCGACAGCGACGGAGATCTGATGGCAACCTATGCCGCGTTGCTGGAACATCCCCTGGCGTGGGAAAACCCCGGCGAAAAGGCACGCCAGCCTTTCGATTTCATGGTCGCCGCGTTGCGGGCGCTGAATGTCCCGGCCCAAACCGTTGCCGGGCTGGACGCTGGAAAGACCCGCCTGTGGCTGGCCGCGCCGATGGAGGCGATGGGCCAGCCGTGGCAGCGCCCGAACGGCCCCGATGGCTGGCCCGAAGAGATGGATTACTGGATCACCCCGCAGGGGCTGGCGGCGCGTATCGAATGGGCGCTGTTGCTGGCCGGCCGGATGGGTGGCGACCAACGGCCGCAGGACCTGGCGCGTACGGCACTGGGGACGCTGGTCGATACGCGCATGCTGCAGGTCGTGGGTGCGGCCGAAAGTCGGCGCGAAGGCATCGCCCTGGTCCTGGCCTCGCCCGAATTCAACCGCCGCTGAGAACGGAGCCGACAATGCCGAAATACAAGGATGACAGGGTTGCCGACATGGATCGCCGGCGTTTTCTGATACGCTCGGCCATGGGCGGGGCGGCGCTGGTGGCCAATCCCGGGCTCGC
This sequence comes from Alphaproteobacteria bacterium, assembly GCA_030148665.1. Classification (GTDB taxonomy): domain Bacteria; phylum Pseudomonadota; class Alphaproteobacteria; order Rhodobacterales; family Rhodobacteraceae; genus UBA5972. The sequence goes on along the minus strand of JASBSZ010000048.1, from coordinate 64,704 downwards.
CTCGGTCGCACTGGCCCAGGCGCCCTGGGAAAACCGGCTGGTGGTCATCATCCTGCGCGGGGCGATGGACGGGCTCGAGGTCGTGCGCCCGGTCGGGGACCCATTATATGCGCGCTATCGACCGACACTTGCGACGAAGCCCGGCCTGGATCTGGACGGGTATTTCGCGCTCAACGCCAGGCTGGCCCCGCTCATGCCGTTGTGGCGGGCTGGCGAGTTGGGCTTTGCCCATGCCGTTGCCACCCCCTATCGGGACAAGCGCAGCCATTTCGACGGTCAGGACCTGCTCGAGGCCGGGACGGTTGCGCTCAGGGGGGCGGGGCGAGACGGCTGGCTGAACCGGATGCTGGGGCAGGTGCCCGGTGTCACCGTGAAAACGGCCTTTGCCATCGGCCCCGGCGACATGCTGGTGCTGTCAGGGGCGGTGCCAACCTCGGCGTGGTCGCCGGCGGCGCGCCTGGATCTGAGCGCGCGGGGCCGGCGTCTGCTGGAGGTTCTGTATCACGACGACCCCGTTTTCCAGGAGGCCGGGCGGGTCGCGCTCGAGATGACAGGGGGGGCCTTGCCCGAGGACGGCAAGGGGGAAAAGGCCCTGGATAACAGGATCATGCGGATGATGGCCGGGGCCGGTCGCGCCTCGCGAGCCGGCGCGCTGGCCCGGTTTGCGGCCCGGCAGCTGAACCGGGATACGCGTATCGCGGCCTTTTCCATCAACGGGTGGGACACCCACCGTGCCCAGGCGGGCGGAATCAACAGGCCTCTGGGCGAGTTGGCCGATGCGCTGCTGGAGTTGAAGCGCGGGCTGGGCACGAATTGGGGCAAGACGGTGGTCATGGCCATGACGGAGTTCGGGCGCACGGTGCGCGAAAACGGCTCGCGCGGGACGGATCACGGCACTGCGGGTGTCATGGTGATGGCAGGCGGTGCTTTGCGGGGTGGCAAGGTTTACGGTCGCTGGCCGGGGCTGGGGGAAAGCGATCTGTATCAGAATCGCGACCTGCTGCCCACAAGCGATGTGCGGGCCTATGCGGCATATGCCATGCGGGGCTTGTTCGGGCTGGAACGCGGAGTGCTGGAACGCGTGGTGTTTCCGGGGCTGGATATGGGCGATGATCCGGGGATCATCGCGTGACGGGCGCTGTGGTACTGCGGCCGGAAAATGCGTATTTGGGCAAAGAAGAAGTGCCGTCGGGCAGTTGACAGCAGGGGCGCGCGTGCCGAAATAGGCGCGAAACCCTGTTTGGAGAAATGCCATGCCCGAGCCACGCCCAGAGGTGCTGGAATTCCTGCGGACCCGGCGTTCGCGTCCGGCGCGGACATTGACCCGGCCGGTGCCGACGCGCGCCGAGGTCGAAGAGCTGCTGCAGATCGCGGCGCGCAGCCCCGATCATGGCAAGCTGGTTCCCTGGCGGTTCATCGTGCTTGAAGGGGCCGCATTGCAGCGGCTGGCCGCGCTGGTGGTTGAACTGGGTGAGGGAGGGGATCAGCCGGGCGAAAAGCTGGACAAGGCACGAAGGCAGTTCGCCGATGCCGATCTGGTCATTGCCGTCATTGCCGCGCCGACAGAATCGGACAAGGTTCCCGAAGTCGAACAGATCCTTTCTGCCGGCGCCGTCTGCCTGGCGCTGCTGAACGGGGCGCTTGCCTCGGGCTGGGGGGCGAACTGGCTGACCGGCTGGATGGCCCATGATCGGGCGTTCCTGTCGCAAGCGCTGGGTCTGAGCGGGAATGAGTTTGTCGCCGGGTTCATTCATATCGGCACCGAGACGATTGTTCCCCCCGAGCGCCCCCGACCGGATGTCGCGGCGCTGACGACCTGGGTGCGGGCATGATCCTGCGCGATTTTCTGCTGGCCCTCAGGCAGATCGGTGATCCGGCCTTTCGGCGGGTTCTGGTGAGGGCGGTATTGCTGACGCTGGCCATTTTCGGGCCTTTCGTGTTCGGCTTTTCGGCCTTTGTCCAGTGGATCGTGCCCGAGAACGTGACGCTGCCCTTCATCGGGCAGGTGACGTTTCTTGACAATCTTGCCTCGGGGCTGGGGCTGGTCGTGCTGCTGTTCCTGTCCTCGTTCGTGATGGTGCCGGTGGCATCGGTGTTCATCGGCTTTTTCCTGGATGAGGTCGCTGACGCGGTCGAAGCGCGTCATTACCCCCATCTCGGCGCTCCGCGGCGGATACCTTTGTGGGAAAGCGTGGTGGACAGCCTGCGTTTCGTGCTGGTGGTGATTGTTGTCAATCTGCTGGCACTGGTGATCTATCTTGCATCCAGCCTGCTGGCGCCGGTGATTTTCTGGCTGGTCAATGGCTGGTTGCTGGGGCGTGAATATTTTCAGCTGGTCGCCATGCGCCGGCTGGACCGCAGGCAGGCCGATGCAATGCGTCGGCGTCATGTTGTCGGTATCTGGATCGCAGGCATCCTGATGGCGATTCCGCTATCGGTGCCGCTGCTGGGGCTGTTCGTGCCGATTCTGGGGGTTGCGACCTTTACCCATCAGTTCCACCGCCTGGCTGGCGAAAGGCCCGCCAGGACGCGCGCTCAGTAATAGCCGCGCCCGTAGAGGCCCAGGATATCGATATCGGCAATGCCGATCAGGCCGCTCAGCAGGATTACCATGATGATGCCCCACAGAACGGCGGATATGATGGTGACGAGCATGAATTTCCGTTTGAGCCCCGGAGCCACGGGTGCCGAGCCGGGCGTTCCGGGGACGACATCGCCCTCTTCATCCTGGCTGCGCAGACGCAGGGGAAGGATGACGAACAGTGTCAGGAACCAGAGCACCAGAAACAGCATGATCGCGGCAAGGATGTTCACGGCTCAGACCTCTTCCAGTTCGATCAGCGTGCCGTTGAAATCCCTGGGGTGCAGGAACAGCACCGGTTTGCCATGAGCGCCGGTTTTCGGGTTTCCGTCACCCAGAACGCGGGCGCCGCGGGCAAGCAGATGGTCACGCGCGGCGATGATGTCGTCAACCTCGAAGCACATGTGATGGATGCCCCCTGACGGATTTTTCGCAAGAAAGCCGTTGATGGGGGAATCCTCGCCCAGCGGGTGCAGCAGTTCGATCTTGGTGTTGGGCAGTTCGATGAAAACGACCGTGACGCCGTGGTCGGGCTCGTCCTGCGGGGCGCCGACGGTGGCGCCAAGTGTGTCGCGATAGGTTGCGGCGGCGGCGTCGAGATCGGGCACGGCGATGGCGACGTGGCTGAGTTTGCCGATCATCGGTATCTCCTTCGGTCGGGGCTATGTGGCCTTTTTCGTGGTAGTCTTCTTCCTGGCTGTGGTTTTTTTCTTTGCCGGAGCCTTGCGTTTCTTGCCCTTGGTGGCCGCCTTGGCGGTGATCAGGTCAACCGCCATGTCCATGGTCACGCTTTCGGGTTCGACATCCTTGGGCAGGGTGGCGTTGATCTTGCCCCATTTGACATAGGGGCCATAGCGGCCGGCCATCACATTGACGGGGCCGCCCTCGGTCGGGTGTTCGCCCAGCTCCTTGAGCGGCTTGGCAGCCGCGCCACGGCCATTGCCGCGCGCGGCCTTTTGCGCCAGCAGTTCAACCGCGCGGTTCATGCCGATGGTCAGCACCTCGGCCGGGTCCTTGAGGTTGGCATACAGCTTTTTCGGTTTGCCATCCTCGCCCGTGGTCGTGTGCATCACATAGGGGCCGTAGCGCCCGATGGCCGCCTCGACAGGGCCGCCTTCTGGGTGCTCGCCGATCAGGCGCGGCAGGCTGAGCAGGTCAAGCGCCTTTTGCAAATCGACATCCTCAAGCGCCATCCCCTTGGGGATCGAGGCGCGCTTGGGCTTGGGGTTGTCCTCGGTCGCGTCGCCCAGCTGCACATAGGGGCCATAGCGGCCCGAGCGCAGCGTGACGGGTTGGCCGTCGGGGTCATGGCCCAGCAGCTTGCCGTCGGGGCTGGCGATGTCGCCCTCTTCGACCTCGCCCGAGAGCGGGCGCGTGTAGCGGCATTCCGGGTAGTTCGAGCAGCCGATGAATGCACCACCCGCGCGGGATGTGCGCAAGCTCAGCCGGCCCTTGCCGCAGGCCTGACACAGGCGCGGGTCGGATCCGTCCTCGCGCGCAGGAAACAGGTGCGGTTCGAGGAATTCGTTGATCTTTTCCAGAACCTCGGTGATGCGCAGTTCGGATGTTTCGGCAATGGCGGCGGAAAAATCGCGCCAGAAACGATCGAGGACGGCCTTGTAATCCTCTTTCCCGACGGTGATTTCGTCGAGCTCCTCTTCCAGCTGGGCGGTAAAGTTGTAGCCCACATATTTGCGAAAGAAATTCTGCAAAAACGCGGTGACCAGGCGGCCCTTGTCCTCGGGGATCAGGCGGCCCTTTTCCTTGCGCACATAGCCGCGATCCTGAATGGTGGTGACGATCGAGGCATAGGTCGAGGGGCGGCCGATGCCGAGCTCCTCCATGCGCTTGACCAGCGTTGCCTCGGTATAGCGGGGTGGCGGCTGGGTGAAATGCTGTTCCGGCATGACGGATTTGCGCGCGATCTTTTCGCCCTCGGCCATTTGCGGCAGGCTGCGTTCATCGTCGCTGTCGCCATTGCGGGGGTCGTCGCGGCCTTCCTGATAGACCTTCATGAAGCCGTCGAACAACATCACCTGGCCATTGGCGCGCAGCACCACCTGCCCATCGTCAGAGGCGATATCGACGGTGGTGCGCTGCAGGCGCGCGGCCTCCATCTGGCTGGCGATGGTGCGTTTCCAGATCAGGTCGTACAGCTTGCGCTGATCGGGTTCGAGTTTGGCCAGCTTTGACGGGTCGCGCGACATGTCGGTGGGGCGAATGCATTCATGGGCCTCTTGCGCGTTCTTGGCCTTGTTCTTGTACATGCGCGGGCTTTTGGGCAGGTATTTTTCGCCCCAGCGCGCCTTGATGGTGTCGCGCGCGGCCATCACCGCCTCGGGCGCCATGTCGATGCCGTCGGTCCGCATGTAGGTGATATAGCCGGCTTCATACAGGCGCTGGGCGGCGCTCATTGTCTGGCGCGCGCCAAAGCCAAACTTGCGGCTGGCCTCCTGTTGCAGGGTCGAGGTCATGAAGGGCGCATAGGGGTTGCGGCTGGCGGGCCTGGCCTCGACATTTGCCACATGCAGATCGCGCGACTGCACGGCGGCGACGGCAATTTCGGCGGCCTCGCTGGTGTTGATGTCGAACTTGTCCAGCTTGTTGCCGGCCAGCACGGTGAGGCGCGCCTCGAATTCCTGGCCGCGCGGGGTTTCGAGGATGGCCTTTACCGTCCAGTATTCGCGCGGATTGAAGGATTCGATTTCCATCTCGCGCTCGACGATCAGGCGCAGGCAGACCGATTGCACACGCCCGGCCGATTTGGCGCCCGGCAGCTTGCGCCACAGCACCGGCGACAGGTTGAAGCCGACCAGATAATCCAGTGCCCGGCGCGCCAGATAGGCGTGCACCAGCTCCATATCGACATCGCGGGGGTTCTTCATCGCCTCGGTCACGGCGGATTTCGTGATGGCATTGAACACGACGCGTTCGACCGGGGTATCCTTCTTGATGGCGCGGCGCTTGCGCAGGGTTTCTTCCAGATGCCAGCTGATCGCCTCGCCCTCGCGGTCGGGGTCGGTTGCGAGGATCAAGGCGTTATCGTCCTTGAGTGCGTCGGCAATGGCGCGGATATGTTTCTGCGCCTTGGGATCGACCTCCCATTTCATTTCGAAATCATGTTCGGGATCGACCGATCCATCCTTGGCCGGCAGGTCGCGCACATGGCCGTATGAGGCAAGAACGGTATAGTCGTCGCCCAGATACTTGTTGATGGTTTTGGCCTTGGCAGGCGATTCGACGACGACGACGGGCATGGAGAATCCTGTTGCAGTTCTGCGTGAGGCTGTGGGCGCGGAACATGTGGCGTGGTGTGGGGGAATGTCAATGAAATTGTGATAAAACGGTTTGAAACGCCGGCCATTCGACGCGCGGCGCGGCCATGTGGGCGGGCAATCGGGTCGTTGCCCGGGACAGGCAACACCCCGCTGCGACAGGTCGTGCCGAGAATTCCCGGCTCGGGTGCGATCATGCTGGCCGGGTGCGCATTCACCCGATTCGCGAGAGCATCCCTCCGGCCTGGCGCGCGAGTTTGCCTTCGAGTTCGAGCAAGACCAACCGCGGCGTGACTTGCGCGGGCGGCAGGGCCAGTTCGCGGATCAGGTGATCCTCGGAGACAGGCGAAGGGCCCAGGAGCGAGAGGATCCTTCGTGACAGATCCAGAGCCTCGCCTGACGTGGCCTTGCGAGGCGGGGTCTTGCGAGGCGGGGCGGTGTGTCTTGCTGGCCGCGATGAACCTTTCCCACGGGTATCGGGTGGTTTTCCGTTCTCTCTGGCCTGCGGGTGATCCGATGGGCGTGTTCGGCCGACATGCCGACGCCGGGTCGTTGCCCCCGGCGCCGTATCGCACGGGTCGCGCCGGGTCGGCGGTGTTGCGCCACGACTGGCCGCGACCCCGTCCGGGGCAAGGGCCTCGATCACGTCGCCTGCGCTGCGCACCAGGGTTGCGCCGTCGCGGATCAGCATGTTGCACCCGCCCGCGCGCGCATCCAGGGGATGGCCGGGCACGGCCATGACCTCACGCCCCAGATCGGCGGCCTCGGCGGCGGTGATCAGGCTGCCGGATTTGGCAGCGCCCTCGATCACCACGACGGCACGGGCCAGGGCCGCAATGATCCGGTTGCGCCGGGGAAAATGTCGCGCCTGCGGTTGCATGCCGATGGGTTGTTCGGACAGCAACAGCCCCGTGTCGCGTATTCTCGCGGCCAGATCGCGGTTTTCCGCCGGATAGATCCGGTCAACCCCGCCTGCCATGACGGCGATGGTGCCGCTGTCCAGCGCGGTCAGATGCGCGGCCGTGTCGATGCCGCGTGCAAGACCCGAAACGATGATCAGCCCGGCCTCGCCCAGCCCGCGTGCCAGCATGCGCGTCGTGCGCAGCCCCAGGCTGGATGCATTGCGCGCCCCGACCAGCGCGATCGCCGGGCTGAGGGCACATTCGGACCTGCCCATCGACCACAACAGTGGCGGCGGGTCGCTGATCGCGGCCAGCGCTGCCGGATAGGCCGCAGTTCCAAGACATAACAGCCTTGCGCCCAGGCGACAGCCGGCCTCGTATTCCCGCTGCGCGTCGGCGCGGCTGCACGGGGTATAATCGTCAACCCCTGCAGCACGCGCCACGCCCGGCAGAGCGTCGAGCGCAGCATCGGCGTTGCCGTGTTCGCGCATCAACCGCCCGAAGGTGGCTGCCCCCACCCGCCGGGAACGGATCAGCTGCAACCAGGAAATGGCATCGCCTGTGCTGCCAGGCGGGGGGAAGCCGATGTTGCCGCTGTCCGTCATGTCATCCTGCCCTGTGATCTCCCCCTCAGGGTGGGGTGATTCTGGTTAAGGCAGGATGAATCCCATGCCAGGCTTGCTGGGGTCGTGCTTGCCGGGCCGATACGTTCAGGCGGCGCTGCCGCCCACCGTCAGCCCACCCACCAGCAGCGTTGGCTGGCCGACGCCGACCGGCACCCACTGGCCGCCCTTGCCGCAATTGCCCATGCCGGGGTCAAGCTGCATGTCATTGCCGATGGCGCGCACCTGTTTCAGCACGCTGGGGCCGTCGCCGATCAGGGTTGCCCCCTTGACCGGGGCGCCGACCTTGCCGTTTTCCACCAGATAGGCCTCGGTGCAGGAAAAGACGAACTTGCCGTTGGTGATGTCCACCTGTCCGCCGCCAAACCCAACGGCCCAGATGCCCTTTTTCATGCTGGCGATGATGTCCTCGGGCGGGGTGTCGCCGCCCAGCATGTAGGTGTTGGTCATGCGCGGCTGGGGCGCATGGGCATAGCTTTCGCGCCGGCCGTTGCCGGTGGGCTCCATTCCCATCAGCCGGGCGTTCTGGCGGTCCTGCATATAGCCGACAAGGATACCGTCCTCGATCAGCGTGGTCTTGCGACTCGGCGTGCCCTCGTCGTCGAAACTCAGCGAGCCGCGCCGGTCGGGGATGGTGCCGTCATCCAGAACGGTGACGCCGGGGGCGGCGACGCGCTGGCCCATCAGCCCCGCAAAGGCCGAGCTTTTCTTGCGGTTGAAGTCACCCTCAAGCCCGTGACCGATGGCCTCGTGCAACAGGATGCCCGGCCAGCCGGGACCCAGAGCCACCTCCATGACACCGGCGGGTGCGGCAACGGCATCGAGGTTGACCCGCGCGATGCGCAGCGCCTCGAGTGCGGTCTTTTGCCAGTTGTCGGGCCGGATCAGGCCGTCGAGCCCGATCCGCCCGCCGCCGCCGGCGCTGCCGGTCTCGCGCCGGCCGTCACGCTCGACGATGACCGAGATGTTGAGGCGGCTCATGGGGCGGATATCATGCAGCAGCTCGCCCTCGGGGCGCAGGATCCAGACCTCTTGCAATGACGCCGCGATACTGGCCGAGACCTGCACCACGCTGGCATCGCGTTCGCGCAGCCAGGCGTCGATTTCGCGCAGGGTTTCGACGCGCAGCGAAAATTCGCTGCCTTCCAGCGGGTCGATGTCGCCGTAGAGGCGGCGGTTGGTGGCTGGTGGCGGCGGTGCGATTGTTCCCCCACCGCTGCCGACGGCAAGACGGGCCGTTTCGGCGGCGCGTTTCAGGGCGGATTCGGAAATCTCGGTGGAATGGGCATAACCCGTGGCCTCGCCCCGCACGGCACGCAGGCCAAAGCCCTCGGCCGCATCATAGCTGGCCGTTTTCAGCCTGCCATCGTCAAAGGACAGGACCTCGGCGTGACTGCGTTCGAGAAACAGCTCGCCATCATCCGCGCCACCCGTCGCGGTGCGCAGGGTGTCGAGCGATCCCTCGAGATCCAGTGTCGTCTCGAAGGGTCTGAACCCCGATTTTTCGGCCTGCCTGTCCATTTTGTTCCTTCCGTCAATCGGTGTCATCTGGTGTCGAGCGGCCGAATGCCGCAAAAGAGAAACTTGTTCTTTGGCGCGTATTATGGTTTCTCGATAACAATAAACAACTGGGGATTCTCTGCGTCGCTTTACAGAGGGGGCCCAAACGGCAGGAAAACTGCCGATAATAAAGGGAAGAAAAAATGCGCATCGGGAAATTACTCGTAGGAACAGCTGTGTCTTTTGTGGCGCTGGCCGCAGGTGGCATGCTCAGGGCTCAGGACGGGCTGGATGGCCTGGAACGGATCGGCAAGCCCACGCCGGGGGGCATGTCGCTGCAGCCCGCCGCGACCGAGGTGGCACGCGATATCCATTTCCTCGACAACATGATCCTGTGGATCATCACGGGTATCACGCTGCTGGTGATGGTTCTGCTGCTGTGGGTCATCATCCGCTACAACAGCCGGGTCAACAAGACACCGGCGACATTCACCCACAATTCCGTGGTCGAGGTGCTGTGGACGCTGGGGCCCATCGTGATCCTGATCTTCATCGGGGCCTTTTCCCTGCCGGTCCTGTTCAAGCAGCTTGAAATCCCCAAGGCCGACCTGACGATCAAGGTCACCGGCAATCAGTGGTTCTGGAACTACGAGTATCCCGATCAGAACATCTCGTTCGACAGCTACATGATCGGCCAACCGGCAACGCTGGATGGCGATCAGGCCTATGTCCTGAATGACGAGGTCAAGGCCAAGCTCAAGGCCGAAGGCTACAATCAGGATGAATTCCTGCTGGCGGTGGACAACCCGCTGGTGGTGCCGGTCGGCAAATATGTCGTGCTCGATGTCACGGGCGCGGACGTGATCCACGCCTTTGCGGTACCCGCCTTTGGCGTCAAGATGGACGCGATCCCGGGGCGCACCAACCGCACCTGGTTCAAGGCCGACAAGATCGGCATGTATTTCGGCCAGTGCTCGCAGCTGTGCGGCAAGGATCACGCCTTCATGCCGATCGTGGTCAAGGTCGTATCCCAGGACGCCTATGAGAAATGGCTCGGCCGGGCGCGCGCGCAGTTCGCCGAGGCGCCGGTCACCCGGAAACCGGGCAAGCTGACGGTCGCATCCAGATGACGGTGACGGCAGGCGGGCGCCCTTGCCCGCCGCCTGCACCCGTTGTCAGGGAAGTTTTCGGGGAAAGGGAATCATGACGGACGCGACCATCATCGAAAGAGCCATCGCCGAAAGGGAAGGCGACGCCGAATTCGGCGATTTCCTCGCCCTGCTCAAGCCCAGGGTCATGTCGCTGGTGGTATTCACCGCCGCGGTCGGGCTGGTGGTTGCGCCGCAGCCCGTTCATCCCCTCATCGCCCTTGCGGCGATCCTGTTCATCGCCATCGGGGCCGGTGCCTCCGGTGCGCTGAACATGTGGTGGGACGCCGACATCGACCGGCAGATGCGCCGCACGCGCAACCGGCCCGTTCCGGCGGGGCGGGTCTCGGCCGATGATGCCCGCCTGCTGGGGCTGTGGCTGTCGGTGATTGCCGTCGTGATGCTGGATCTGACGACCAATCTTCTGGCGGCGGCGCTGTTGGCGTTTACCATCTTTTTCTACGTCGTGATCTATTCGATGTGGCTCAAGCGCGCGACGCCGATGAACATCGTCATCGGCGGTGCGGCCGGGGCCTTTCCCCCGATGATCGGCTGGGCGGTGGCAACCGGAAACATATCGGTCGAAAGCATGCTGATGTTCGGCCTGATCTTTCTGTGGACGCCGCCCCATTTCTGGGCGCTTGCGCTGTTTCTGGACGATGATTATGCGCGCGCCGACGTGCCCATGCTGCCGGTCACCCACGGAGAACGCGCAACCCGCCGGCAGATCCTGTTCTATGCGGTCGTGCTGGCGCCGGTGTCGCTGGCGCTGGCCTTCACGCAGATCGGCGGGCCGGTCTATCTGGCGATCTCGGGGGTGCTGAACGTGCTGTTCGTGGCCGGGGCGCTGAGGCTTTTGATGCGCAGCGGCGCCGAGGCACAGGCCGATCGCCATCTGGCCGAGCGGCGGTATTTCCGCCTCTCTCTCGTTTATATGCTCGCGCATTTCGCCGGGCTGCTGGCCGAGGCCGCCTTGCGGTGGTCGGGGCTGGATTGGGCGGCATGGCCGCAATGGGTGTAGAAATGGCAATTCACCGGGAACACGAACTTCATCGTCGCCGCGGACGCCGGAACATGTGGCTGGCGCTGGTGCTGGGCAGTTTCGTCGTGCTGGTCTTTGGCGTGACCATGGTCAAGCTCAAGAACGGGCAACTGATGGAGGCCTATGATTACGAATTGCGGCCGTCGTTACTGCCGCAGGAGGGAAAATGAACGGCCCGGACCAGGTTCCGGGCGGCAAAGCAGGCTGACCCCCGATCGCCACATGGCCGCCGCGCCATGCCGGGGGGCAGGCAGAACAAGGCCGGACGGCATTTGCTAACCGAGCCATCAAAAAGGGAAGAACGAAAATGGCGCATGCAAAAAATCATCCATACCACATCCTGAATCCCAGCTTGTGGCCATTCCTCGGGGCGCTGGGGGCCTTTATCATGCTGGGGGGGGCGGTTCTCTATTTCCACGACATGGGCCCCTGGGCGATGCTGATCGGGCTCGCGCTGGTGCTGTTCGTCATGTACGCGTGGTGGTCCGATGTCGTCCATGAGGCCGAAGAAGGCGACCACACGCCGGTCGTGATGATCGGGCTGCGCTATGGCGTGATCATGTTCATCATGTCCGAGGTGATGTTCTTTTTCGCCTGGTTCTGGAACTTCATCAAGCATGCCCTCTATCCGATGACCGAGGGATCGCCCGCCATAGACGGGGTGTGGCCGCCCGCCGGCATCGAGACGTTCGATCCCTGGGGCCTGCCGCTGATCAACACGCTGATCCTGCTGTGTTCGGGCGCGGCGACCACCTGGGCGCACCACGCCATCCAGCATGACGACCGCAAGGGCTTTATCCAGGGGCTGTCGCTGGCGATCTTTCTGGGCCTCATGTTCACCGTGTTTCAGGCGGTGGAATACAGCGAGGCTCCGTTCAGCTTTTCGGGCAACATCTATGGCGCCAGCTTTTTCATGGCGACCGGGTTTCACGGCTTTCACGTGATCGTCGGCACCATCTTCCTGGCCGTGAACCTGATCCGCGGCCTCAAGGGACAGATGAACTCGGAACATCACCTGGGGTTCGAGGCCGCTGCCTGGTACTGGCATTTTGTCGATGTGGTCTGGCTGTTCCTGTTCGCCGTGATCTATATCTGGGGCAGCTGAGGCGCCCGCTGTGCCACAGGCCCTGCCGTGATATCGGGGCATAGCCATCAAACGGGGGTGCGGAGCGTTTCGCGCCCCCTTTCCTTGGGGTGAGCAATGACGAAAAAGATGATCTTCCCCGTTCTTTTCGGGATCATCGGTGCCGCAATCCTGATCGGGCTGGGCAGCTGGCAGCTGGAACGGCGGGTCTGGAAAGAGGGCATCCTTGCCCATATCCGCGAGGAAATCGTCAAGCCGCCCGAACCTCTGGACATCACCGCGCCCGATGCCGCCCGCCGGAACTATCACTCGGTCAGGGTCGCCGGTCGTCTGGTCGGGCGCGAAATCCGCGTGCTGGTAGGGGTTGACGGTCGCGGCCCCGGTTTTCGCGTGATCGCGCGGCTTGAAACCGACAAGGGGCCGATCCTGGTTGACATGGGGTTTCTGCCCGACAGGCTGAAGGCCAATCCGCCGCTGCGGGGCAGGGTCGAGGTCGTTGGCAACATCCTGTGGCCGGATGAATATGACTGGTTCACCCCGGAACCTGATCTCAAGGCCAATATCTGGTTCTCGCGCGACCTGCCCAGGATGGCCGAATATCTGGGCACGCGGCCCCTGCTGGTGGTGGCCCGCAAGGTCAACCCACGCCAACCCGACGTGATGCCCCTGCCGGTCGATGCCTCGGGTATTCCCAACAACCACCTGAACTATGCCATCACGTGGTTTTTGCTGGCTGTTGGCTGGTTGGGGATGACAGTTTACTGGCTTTGGCGTATCAGGCGGAGACTCAAGGAAAACAGCTGAGGCAGAGCCATGAAATACATCTCGACCAGGGGCCGCGCCCCGGCCCTGTCTTTCGAAGAGGCCATGCTGACCGGGCTTGCCCGCGACGGCGGCCTGTATGTGCCCGAAAGCTGGCCCGGCATGACATTCGACGAAATCGCCGACCTGGCGGGCTGCCGCTATGAAGAGGCGGCCTTTCGCGTAATGCGCCCCTTTATCGGCGATTCATTCACTGACGAGGAACTGACCGGCATCATCAGCCGCGCCTATGCCGGTTTCGATCACGAGGCCCGCTGCCCGTTGGTGCAGATCGGCGAAAACGATTTCCTCCTTGAACTGCATCACGGCCCGACCCTGGCCTTCAAGGATGTGGCGATGCAGCTGATCGGCCAGCTGTTCGAGGTGGCCTTGACGCGGCGCGGCGAACGGGTGACGATCGTCGGCGCGACCTCGGGCGACACCGGATCCGCCGCGATCGAGGCATTCCGCGGGCTGGACGCGGTGGATGTGTTCATCATGTTCCCCGACGGGCGGGTGTCGGACGTGCAGCGCCGGCAGATGACCACCCCGACCGAGGACAATGTTCACGCGCTGGCGGTGGACGGCGATTTCGACGATTGCCAGGCGCGTCTCAAGGACATGTTCAACGATTTCACCTTCCGCGACGAGGTGCATCTTGCCGGGGTGAACTCGATCAACTGGGCGCGCGTTCTGGCGCAGGTGGTATATTACTTTACCTCGGCCGTGGCGCTGGGCGCCCCGCATCGCCCGGTCAGCTTTACGGTGCCGACCGGCAATTTCGGCGACATCTTTGCCGGCTATGTGGCGCGCCGCATGGGCCTGCCCATCGACCGGCTGATCATCGCCACCAACCAGAACAACATCCTGCACCGGACGCTGGAAACCGGCTCCTATGTCAAGCAGGGGGTCACGCCCTCGATCAGCCCGTCAATGGATATTCAGGTCAGCTCGAATTTCGAACGCGCGCTGTTCGACCTGCTGGATCGCGACGGAAGCGCGGTTGCGCAGCTGATGGAAGAGCTGGCCGAAAAGGGCTCGTTCACCCTGCCGCAGGGGGCGCTCGGCCGTCTGCGCATGGAATTCGAATCCGGCGATTGTTCCGAGGACGAAACCCGCGCCGCCATCGCCACGCTTTACAAGATGACGGGCGAGGTCGTCTGCCCCCACACCGCCGTTGGCGTCAAGGTGGCCGCCGACAAGCGCATGGTCGGCCGCGTGCCCATGATCACGCTGGCAACCGCACATGCGGCCAAGTTCCCCGACGCGGTGGAACAGGCCTGCGGCGTGCGCCCGGAATTGCCGCCGCGCATGAAGGATCTGTTCGACCGGCCCGAACGCATGACCCGCGTGGCCAATGACCTGTCGGCTATTGAGGCCATCATCCGCGAAAGGATCGGCAAGTGAGCGTCAACCTCCACCGGATGAAGAACGGCATGCGCGTCGTGACCGAGAACATGCCGGGCCTGAAATCGGCCTCGATCGGCATCTGGGTCAATGTGGGCGGCCGTCACGAGCGGCTGGAACAGAACGGTGTGGCGCATTTCCTTGAACATATGGCGTTCAAGGGCACCAAGACCCGCAGCGCGCTGGAAATTGCCGAAACGATCGAGGATGTGGGCGGTTTCATCAACGCCTATACCTCGCGCGAGATGACGGCCTATTACGCGCGGGTGCTGGAAGATCACGTCGATCTGGCGCTGGAGCTGATTGCCGATATCCTGCTGAACTCGACTTTCGATGCCAACGAGATGGAAATCGAGCGCGGGGTCATCCTGCAGGAAATCGGGCAGGCCAATGACACGCCCGACGACATCATCTTTGACTGGCTGCAAGAGGCCTCGTTTCCGGGGCAGCCGCTGGGGCGCCCGATCCTCGGCCCGTCCGAAAGGGTGCGTGCCTTTCAGCGCGAGGATCTGGCCGGTTTCGTCGAAGAATTCTATGGCCCCGAACAGATGATCCTGTCGGCCGCGGGCGCCGTCGATCACGAGGCCATCGTGGCCGCGGCCGAACGCCTGTTCGGCGATCTGCCCGCGCGCCCGCCCCGCAAGGCCCAGCCGGGGGAATTCAAGGGGTCGGAACGGCGGGTGGAAAAGGATCTGGAACAGGCCCATTTCGCGCTGGCGCTCGAGGCGCCGGGCTATCGCGACGACCGGATCTATACCGCCCAGATCTATTCGATGGCATTGGGTGGCGGGATGTCGTCACGCCTGTTTCAGGAGGCGCGCGAAAAGCGCGGGCTGTGTTATACGATCTTTGCCCAGGCCGGCGCCTTTTCCGATACCGGCCTGCTGACCATCTATTCCGGCACCAGCGGTGACGACATTCCCGCACTGGCGGATCTGTGCATCGACGAGCTGCGTCGCAGCGCCGATGACATGACCGAGACCGAGGTCGCACGCGCCCGTGCCCAGCTGAAGGCCGGGCTCTTGATGGGGCTGGAAAGCCCGGCCTCGCGTTGCGAACGTCTTGCCCGGATGGTCGGCATCTGGGATCGTGTTCCTCCGCTCGAGGAAACCGTAGCCAAGATCGACGCCGTGACACCCGAAGGGGTTGCCCGGCATGCCCGTGAGTTGTGCGAATCCGGCCGGATGTCTCTGGCCCTCTACGGCCCGGTGGCCAAGGCCCCCACGCGCGAGGCGCTGGTGGCCAGGCTGGACGGATGATCTTTGGGCGGCGCAGAAGCAGCGCGATCGAAACCGATCGCCTGACTCTGCGCCTGCCGCAGGGCTCGGACCACCCGCAATGGGCGCGGCTCAGGCGCGAGAGCGCCGATTTCCTGAAGCCGTGGGAACCCACCTGGTCGCGCGATCATCTGACGCGCCGCGCCTTTTCCCGGCGTGTCCAGTCGGCGCGCAGGGCCGTTGCCAGCGGTGTCGGTTTGCCGTTGTTCATGATTCGCCGCCAGGATCAGACCCTTGTCGGGGCGATCACGCTGGACAACATCCAGCGCGGACCGGCCCAGACCGGGACCATAGGCTATTGGGTGGGCGCGCCATTTGCGCGCCAGGGCTACATGACCGAGGCCGTGCTGGCCCTGGTGCATCACGCCTTTACCGAACTGGATCTTTCGCGCATCCAGGCCGGCTGTCTGCCCGAGAACCGGGCATCGCGCGGGGTGCTGGAAAAATGCGGATTCAAATACGAGGGTGTCGCGCAAAGCTATCTGCAGATCGCCGGTCGCTGGCGCACCCATGTCCTGTATGCCAATCTGCGGGCCGATCGGCGGGGGCGCACCGATGTCGGCTGACAGGGGGGCAGGATGGGGCTGAATGCGGCGGATGACAGGTTCGAGGCAGGGTTGCGAGCGCGCCTGCCGGATGCCTGCTTTCGGCCGCTCGAAGACCATTACCTGAACGAGCCGCGCGGCCTGCTGCACGGGCAAAAGGGGCTGCTGCTGACACCTGCGACGACCGAAGAGGTCTCGACCATCCTGCGCGCGTGCAACGAGGCGCGTGTCGGCGTGGTGCCCTATGGGGGCGGCACCGGGCTGGTTGGCGGGCAGGTCTGCCCGGACGGGCCGGCGCCGGTGATCCTGTCGCTTGAGCGCATGAACCGGCTGCGGGATGTGGATACCACCGACAATATCATCGTGGTCGAGGCGGGGATGATTCTGGCCGACGTGCAGGCGGCGGCGCGCGAACATGACCGCCTGTTCCCCCTGTCGCTGGCGGCCGAGGGATCCTGCCGAATCGGGGGCAATCTGGCCACCAATGCGGGCGGGGTAAACGTGCTGCGCTATGGCAACGCACGCGAACTGTGCCTGGGCGTCGAGGCCGTGCTGCCCGACGGGCGGGTACTGCACGGGCTGAAACGTCTGCGCAAGGACAATACGGGGTATGACCTGCGCAACCTTCTGGTGGGCTCCGAGGGCACGCTGGGTGTCATCACCGCGGCGGCGCTGCGCCTGTTTCCGCGCGCGGCGGAAAATATCGCGGCCTTTCTGCAGATCGACAGCCCCGCAGCGGCGCTTGAACTGCTGGGCCTGGCACAGGCGGCCTTTGGCAACATGGTTTCGGCGTTCGAGCTGATCGACCGGCAGGGGCTGGAGTTTCTGCGCGAGACCATCCCCCATCTGCGCCAGCCCTTTGCGCAGCCCGGCAAGTGGATGGTGCTGGTCGAAATCGGCGCGCCCGGGGGGATGGCGGTGGCGGCGGCGCTGGAGGGCCTGCTGGCCGAGGCGATGGATCGCGGTCTGGTCAGCGACGGGCTGATCTCGCAATCCGAGGCGCAGCGCCGGGAATTCTGGCGCTTGCGCGAAACCATCCCCGAGGCCAACCGCCTGATCGGGGCGGTGTCGTCGCATGATATTTCGGTTCCCGTCAGCCGGATACCGGATCTGATCGCGCGCGGGGCCGCGGTCGTGGCCGCGATCGACCCGGCCTTGCGGATCAACTGTTTCGGCCATGTGGGCGACGGCAACCTGCATTACAACGTCTATCCGCCCAAGGGGGAAAAGGCCGCCGCGTGGCGCCATCTGAGGGGGGCGGTGAAACAGGCGGTCTATGGTCTGGCCGATGATCTGGGCGGCTCGATTTCCGCCGAACACGGGATCGGGCGGCTGAAACGCGAGGATCTTGTACGATTCGCCGACCCGGCGCGACTGCAGACGATGCGCGCGATCAAGGATGCGCTCGACCCGAACGGGATCATGAACCCCGGCGCGGTGTTGTAGGGAAATGTGCCTCGCCAGTCTTGGGGAGGCGAGGCACGGGAACAGACAGTGGTCTGATATTGCAAGCAGGCAGGCCCCGCATTTGCGGGACATCCCCTTGATAGGTGTGATTCCTTACCGAATCATTGATGAAAGGGGGAAATTTGTCGCTCCATTGGCAATCGCCCGACAAGCGTGTAAACCCGCGCGCAGTTCCACATTATCCCAAGGACCGGATCCCCGATGACCGTCACCCGCTTTGCCCCTTCGCCCACCGGCTATCTGCATGTCGGCAACCTGCGCACGGCGCTGTTCAACTACATGATCGCGCGCAAGAATGGCGGCCAGTTCATCCTGCGCATCGATGACACCGACCCCGAGCGCTCGAAAGAGGAATATGTCGATGCCATCAAGGAAGATCTGGAATGGCTGGGCCTGACATGGGACCGGCTGGAACGCCAGTCGTCGCGCCTTGATCGCTACGCTGCCGCCGCCGACCGGCTGCGCGAGTTGGGGCGGTTCTACGAGTGTTTCGAAACCCCGACCGAGCTGGACCTCAAGCGCAAGAAACAGCTGAACATGCGCAAGCCGCCGGTTTACGACCGCTCGGCCCTGCGTCTGAGCGACGAGGAAAAGGCCGCGCTGCGGGCCGAGCGTGCGCCGCACTGGCGATTCAAGCTGGATCACGAGCGAATCGAATGGAAGGACGGTATTCTCGGCGACGTGTCCATCGACGCGGCCAGCGTGTCGGATCCGGTCCTGATCCGTGGCGACGGGCAGGTGCTTTATACGCTTGCGTCGGTTGTGGATGATACCGAAATGGGTGTCACGCATGTGGTGCGCGGTTCCGACCATGTGACCAACACCGCGACCCAGATCCAGATCATGCAGGCGCTGGGTGAAACCCCGCCGGAATTTGCCCATCACTCGCTGCTGACCGGGCCGAAAGGCGAGGCGCTGTCGAAACGTCTGGGCACGCTGGCCCTGCGCGACCTGCGCGATGCGGGGATCGAGCCCATGGCGCTGCTTTCGCATATGGCGCGGCTGGGCTCTTCCGACCCGATCGAGCTGCGCGCATCGGTGGACGAGCTGGTCGAGGGGTTCGATCTGTCGCATTTCGGCGCCGCGCCCACCAAGTTCGATGTCGAGGATCTGAGGCCGCTGACCGCGCGCTATGTGTCGTCTCTGTCTTTCGATGAAATGAAGGATGCGCTGGCCGAGGCCGGTGTGCCCGATGACATCGCCCCCGAATTCTGGGAGGCGGTGCATGAAAATGTCGAAACCCGCAAGGACGTCGCCCGCTGGTGGGCGCTTTGCCGCGACGGGGCCACGCCGTTGATCGACGAGGCGGACCGGGAATTCGTGAAAACCGCACTGGCCATGCTGCCCGAGGGGCCGCTTGATCGCGACAGCTGGGGCAAATGGACCAGGGCCGTGAAAGAGGCGACCGGCCGCAAGGGCAAGGGCCTGTTCATGCCGTTGCGCAAGGCCCTGACGGGGATGGAGCGCGGTCCCGACATGTCGCGCCTGCTGCCGCTGTTGCAGAAGCTGCCGAAAGACGTGTGACGAGGGCGAGGGCGGCGGGTCGGCAGGATCACATATGCCTTTTCTCCCGGCCGTCAGGCCGGGCAGAGCCCGCACCGCCCCCACCGGGGCGGGCTCTTCGGCCCGCCCCGTGCGGTCCGGGCCCTGCCTTCAACTCGAGACTGAAAGGGGGCAGATGCCCAACCCCGTTCAAGCCTTGAACCGTCTGACCTCCAACCGATCAAGATGTTCGTCGATCAGGCGCCGAACCGAGCTGTCCGGCACCACCGCGCGCGGATAGATGGGTGCTGCCCGGTCATCCATCATCGGGGCATCCCAGCCGTCGGTCGTGTCGAAAAACCGCGCCACGCCCTCGGCGCCGAACAGGTCGAGAAAACCCAGCACCACCGTGTCGAGATAGCTCAGCAGAACCGGGTGGCGAATGTCGGGGGCATCCTCGTGCTCGGGACGGGTGCGGTAGATCTGCACGTCCACGGGGGCCGGGTGGTCGTGATCGACATGCTCGGGCGCCAGCCTCAGGCGCGTATAGGCGCGTTCGCGAACGTCCAGCGCCGCCCAGTCGCCATTGGGTACGGCCGCGATCAGCCCGTCGATTTCGGCCTCGGGCGCCTCAACCACGCTCAGATAGGCAAGCTGGCGCAGCTTGGTATGCCGCCAGATGCGCCGCCAGCCGCGAACGCGGGCGCGGGATGTGTGCGGATAGTCATGGGTGCGGCGGTTCACGAGCGAGCCATATCCGAAAAAGAAGGGGTCTGACATCACAGCCTGGCTCCTGAGCGGGGGGTTGCGGGAAAACCTGCCGACAGGCATAACCTGCCTTGCCCCGTGGTCAACTGTATACTACGGTGCGCCGCATCGGAATCGGGAGAATCCGGGCCTTTCGCAATCTGGCCCGGTGCCGAAGGAGCAACCGCCCCGGAAACTCTCAGGCGCAGGGACCGTTCCGATGAAACACTCTGGAGAGAGGCGCATTCCAGCGTCCGCCGAAGGGATAGCGATCTCAGGCAAAAGGACAGAGGGGGCATCGATGGCGCGGCCCTTGGGGCGCGCGAGAAATGCGATGCCGGGCCCGCGCCTGCGCGACCGGCCACAAGGGGGGCGACAATGTCCGAACTGAAGCGAACCGCGCTTTTCGACCTGCATGTCGAACTGGGCGCAAAGATGGTGCCCTTTGCAGGCTATGAGATGCCCGTGCAATACCCGATGGGCGTTCTCAAGGAACATCTGCACACCCGTGCGCAGGCCGGGCTGTTCGATGTCAGTCATATGGGGCAGGTGATCATCCGCGCGAAATCGGGCAATCCCGAAGATGCCCGCCTGGCGCTGGAATCGCTGGTGCCCGTCAATATCCTGGGGCTGGCCGAGATGCGCCAGCGCTATGGTTTCTTTACCAATGAGGCGGGTGGAATCCTTGACGACCTGATGATTGCCAACCGCGGCGATCATCTGTTTGTCGTCGTGAACGCGGCCTGCAAACAGGCCGATCTTGCCCATATGCAGGCAGGCATCGGCGAAAGCTGCGATGTCGAGATGGTCGAAGGGCGTTCGTTGCTGGCGCTGCAGGGTCCGCAGGCCGAGGCGGCGCTTTCGCGCCTGATCCCGGCGGTGGCCGATATGCGGTTCATGGATGTCGCGATCCTTGATTACGATGGCACCGAGGCATGGATCTCGCGCTCCGGCTATACCGGCGAGGACGGTTTCGAAATCTCGCTGCCCGATGATGCCGCGCTGAAACTGGCGCGCGCCCTGCTGGAGATGGACGAGGTTGCCCCCATCGGCCTGGGCGCGCGGGATTCGCTGCGCCTTGAAGGGGGGCTGTGCCTCTATGGCCATGACATTGACGAAACCACCTCGCCCGTCGAGGCGGCGCTGACCTGGGCGATCCAGAAGGTGCGCCGCAGGGGTGGCGAGCGCGAGGGTGGTTTTCCGGGCTCTGAGCGCATCTTGCGAGAGCTGGAAGAGGGCGTCTCGCGCAAGCGTGTCGGCCTGCTGCCCGAGGGGCGCGCGCCGATGCGTGAAGGCACGCGCCTGTTTGCCGATGACCAGGGCGCGCAGGAAATCGGTGTGATCACATCGGGCGGTTTCGGCCCTACGATCAAGGCTCCCATGGCCATGGGCTATGTTTCCGCCGATCATGCGGCTGTCGGAACCCGAGTCTTTGGCGAGGTGCGTGGCAAATATCTACCCGCAACTGTCAGTGCCATGCCCTTTACACCCGCGAATTTCAAACGCTGAACCCCCAACAGGAGGACCCCGAAATGAAATATACTGAAGAACATGAATGGCTGCGCCCCGAGGGCGATGTGGTGGTTGTCGGCATCACCGAGCATGCCGCCGAGGCGCTGGGCGATCTGGTGTTTGTCGAACTGCCCGAGCCGGGCACCAAGGTCAGCAAGGATGACGAGATCGTCGTGATCGAAAGCGTCAAGGCCGCAAGCGATATCCTTGCCCCGCTGGATGGCGAGATCGTCGAGGTGAACGAAGCCATTGTCGAAGATCCGACGCTGGTCAACCAGGATCCGATGGGTGAGGCGTGGTTCTTCAAGATGAAGGTCGATGATCCCTCGCAGATGGATGACCTGCTGGACGAAGCTGCCTACAAGGCGCTGATCGCGTGATCCAGGCCGCATGCGGGGGCTCTGCCCCCGTCGCGCGAGCGCGACTCCCCCGGCGTATTTGGGCAAAGAAGAAGCTGGGGGTCAGAGAGAATTCGCCGCCCGTCGAGGTGGCTGTTGCCGAATGGAGTCTGCCATGACGTTCAAGCCCACCGATTATCTGCCTTATGATTTTGCCAACCGGCGCCATATCGGGCCGTCCCCGGCCGAGATGGACGACATGTTCAGCGAGCTGGGCGTTTCCGGCCTGGACGAACTGATCGAGCAGACGGTTCCCGCAAGTATCCGCCAGGAGGAACCGCTGGACTGGGGGCGCGCGAAATCGGAACGCGAGGTGTTGTTCCACATGCGCGAGGTCGCGCGCAAGAACGCCCATATGACCAGCCTGATCGGGCAGGGCTATTACGGCACTGTCACGCCGCCTGCCATTCAGCGCAACATTCTGGAAAATCCGGCCTGGTATACGGCCTATACCCCCTATCAGCCAGAAATCAGCCAGGGCCGGCTGGAGGCGCTGCTGAATTTCCAGACCATGGTCAGCGATCTGACGGGGCTTGAAATTGCCAATGCGTCGTTGCTGGACGAGGCCACCGCCTGTGCCGAAGCCATGACCATGGCCCAACGAGTGGCCAAATCTAAGGCCAAGGCGTTTTTCATCGACCACCATTGCCATCCGCAGAACATCGCGGTGATGAAGACCCGCGCGGAACCTGTCGGCATCGAACTGATCATCGGCGACCCGCTGGTTGATCTCGATCCCGAACAGGTGTTTGGCGCGATCTTTCAGTATCCGGGCACCTATGGCGATCTGCATGATTTTTCCGATCCCATTGCAGCCCTGCATGCCGCCAGGGCCGTTGGTGTCGTGGTGGCTGATCCTCTGGCGCTGACCCTGCTGAAAGAGCCGGGTGCGATGGGGGCCGATATCGCCGTCGGCTCGACCCAGCGTTTCGGCGTGCCCGAGGGCTATGGCGGGCCGCATGCGGCCTATATGGCCACGAAAGACGCCTACAAGCGGTCGATGCCGGGGCGGCTGGTCGGCGTGTCGGTGGACGCCCGTGGCAACCGGGCCTATCGTCTGGCGCTGCAGACGCGCGAACAGCATATCCGGCGCGAAAAGGCGACATCCAATGTCTGTACGGCGCAGGCGCTGCTGGCGGTGATGGCGTCGTTCTATGCGGTGATGCACGGGCCCGAGGGGCTCAAGGCCATTGCCCAGCGCATCCATCGCAAGACCGTGCGTCTGGCCCGTGGGCTGGAAGAGGCCGGGCTCAAGGTGTCGCCGGCGCAGTTCTTTGACACGATCACGGTCGAGGTCGGCCCCTTGCAGGAGGTGGTTCTGAAATCCGCGCGCGAAGAGGGGATCAACCTGCGCAAGATTGGCGATGATCGCATCGGCATTTCGCTGGACGAGCGCACCCGCCCGGCCACCATCGAGGCCGTCTGGCGCGCTTTTGGCATCACCCGCAAGGATGACGATCTGACGCCAGAATACCGCATTCCCGATGATCTGGTGCGCACGAGCGAATATCTGACGCATCCGGTTTTTCACATGAACCGGGCCGAAAGCGAGATGACCCGCTACATGCGGCGTCTGGCCGACCGCGATCTGGCGCTGGATCGCGCGATGATCCCGCTGGGCAGTTGCACCATGAAGCTGAACGCCGCGGCCGAGATGATTCCGCTGACCTGGCCCGAGTTTTCGCAGGTGCATCCCTATGTGCCGCTGGACCAGGCGCAGGGCTATCAGGAGCTGATCCGCGATCTTTCCGACAAGCTGTGCCAGATCACGGGTTATGACGCGATTTCGATGCAGCCCAATTCGGGTGCGCAGGGCGAATTTGCGGGGCTGATGACCATCCGCCGCTATCATGAATCGCGCGGCGAGGGGCATCGCAATATCTGTCTGATCCCGATGTCGGCGCATGGCACAAATCCGGCCAGCGCGCACATGGCGGGGATGAAGGTGGTTGCCGTCAAGACGGCCGAGAACGGCGATATCGATGTCGCCGATTTCCGCGCCAAGGCCGAGCAGCACGCGGAGAACCTTGCCGCCTGCATGATCACCTACCCCTCGACCCACGGCGTGTTCGAGGAAAGCGTGCGCGAGATATGCCAGATCACCCATGATTTCGGCGGGCAGGTCTATATGGATGGCGCCAACATGAACGCGATGGTCGGCCTTGCGCGCCCGGGCGAGATCGGATCCGACGTCAGCCATCTGAATCTGCACAAGACATTTGCCATCCCCCATGGTGGCGGCGGCCCCGGCATGGGGCCGATCGGGGTCAAGGCGCATCTCATTCCCTATCTGCCGGGCGATCCTCTGGCGGGCGAGGGGGCCGTGACGGCGGCGCCCTATGGCTCGGCCAGCATTCTGACGATTTCCTGGGCCTATGTGATGCTGATGGGCGGCGCCGGGCTGACCCAGGCGACCAAGGTGGCCATTCTGAACGCCAACTATATCGCGTCGCGCCTGTCGGGGGCCTATGATGTGCTGTACAAGGGGCCGAACGGGCGGGTTGCCCATGAATGCATCATCGACACGCGGCCTCTGAAGGATCGGGCCGGTGTGACCGTGGATGATATTGCCAAGCGTCTGATCGACTGCGGCTTTCACGCCCCGACGATGAGCTTTCCGGTGCCCGGCACGCTGATGATCGAGCCGACGGAAAGCGAAACCAAGGCCGAGCTTGATCGCTTCTGCGACGCCATGCTGGCGATTGCCGCCGAGGCCAGGGATATCGAAGAGGGCCGGATCGACCCGGAAAACAACCCGCTGAAGAATGCGCCGCATACGGTCGAGGATCTGGTCGGTGAATGGGATCGCCCCTATACGCGCGAACAGGCCTGCTTTCCGCCGGGGGCCTTCCGGGTCGATAAATACTGGTCGCCGGTCAACCGGGTCGATAATGTCTGGGGCGACCGGCACCTGTTCTGCGTCTGCCCGCCGATCGAGGATTTCGGCGAGGCCGCCGAATAGGCCGCGCCTTTCAGCCCGCCCCTTCGGGGGCGGGGTACTCCCATGTCTTGTAGGGCGTCCAGTCGGTGATTTCCGGGTAGAACTGCTTGCGCCATGCGCGAACCCGCGGGTTGAAGCGGCGCCGCCACAGTGGCGGGATCATGGCCAGCGTTGTCATTGGCGGATAGCCGGTGGGCAGCATGGGTACCTCGGATTCCCCATAGGCCTGCAACAGAGGAAAGCGCCGCATGGGGTGGACATGGTGGTCGGCATGGCGCTGCAGGTTGATCAGCACGAGGTTCGAAACCAGATGCGTCGAATCCCACGAATGATGGGGGCGCACGGGTTCATATTTGCCATCCCCCAGATATTTCCGGGTCAGGCCGTAATGTTCGACATAGTTGGTCAGCTCAAGCTGCCAGACGGCGATGAAGGCCTGAAACACGAACAGCCCGATGCCTGCCCAGCCGCCAATGGCATAGGCGATTGCCAGAAACAGCGCCTGCAGGAAAATGTAACGCCAGAACGGGTTGCGGCGGTGCCAGACCGGCAGGCCGGCACGTTTCAGCTGCGCCCTTTCGGCCCGCCAGGCCGAGTATGGCCCGCTCAGCAGCACGCGGGGGAAAAAGCGGTGGAACCCCTCGTTGTAGCGCGCGGTCACGGTATCGCGCGGGGTGCCGACCCAGGGGTGATGCACCAGCAGATGTTCGGTGCGGAAATGTGAATACAGCACCAGCGCCAGCAGCAGGTCGCCGAGGCTGCGCTCGAAACGGCCAGGCTTGTGCATCAACTCATGCGCATAGACGATCCCGACCATGCCGGTGGTGATGCCGATTGCGAACATCACGCCCAGCGATTCAAGGGTGCCATAGTCGGCAACACGGGTAACATACCAGATCGCGCCATAGAGCAGCGCAAACTGGATCGGGAACCACAGCCATGTCAGCAGGCGGAACCAGAACAATTGCTCGACCGGGGTATTGGGGTCGGGGTTGCGCAGGCTGCGGCCCGCCAGCTTGTCGATGATCGGCACAAGCACCCAGCCAAAGGCGGGCACGGCGGCAATCCACCAGCCGCCCCTTGCCACCGCCAGAACCACCAGCGGCACGAATGTCAGCGTCAGCCAGAAAGGCCAGGCGGGCGGCAGGTCGTCGGGTTTGGTCATCTTTCCACCTCGGGCGTTTTCAGCGTTGTATCACGCGGGCGGACGCGCAGAAATATCCCGTCTTTGGTGCGCACGGTCAGATGAGCAACCGGCACCGGGTCGCGCCCTTGCACGCGCTCGAACCGGTAGGCGCGTGTCAGCATTGCCAGCAGCAGCGGCCCTTCGGCCATGGCAAAGGCCGATCCGGGGCAGACGCGTGGGCCTGCGGAAAAGGGGATATAGGCCTTGCGCTGGCATTCCTTGCCGTTGGGCGTGTCCCAGCGCGCGGGGTCGAATTCGTCGGGGCGTTCCCACAGCCGCGTGTGCCGGTGCAGGTGCCAGGGGCTGATGATGATCTGCGCGCCCTTCCTGACCCGGCGATTGCGGAAGGTCTCGCGCCGGGTTGCTTCGCGCACATACATCGGCACGGGCGGATACAGGCGCATGGCCTCGCGAAAGACCGCGCGCGCAAGTTTCAGCCTGGAAAGCGTCGAGAAATAGATCTTGTCGGGGTCGAACACCTTTGTGGCCTCGGCCGCCACGCGTTCCTGCCATTCGGGATACAGCGCCAGCAGATACAGCGCCCAGCCCAGCGCCGAGGCCGAGGTTTCGTGGCCGGCCAGAAAAAAGATCGCGACCTGATCGACCATCTCGTCCTCGGCGAATGTCTCGCCGGTTTCGGGGTCGGGGGTGGTCATGATCTTGGTGGCCAGATCATCGGGCGCGCGGCCCTCGCGCAGCTCTTGCGCGCGCTGGGCGGTCAGCTGGCCGATCAGCGCGCGGATCTGGCGGGCGGTTTCGCGCGCGCTGCGGCTGTGGAAACGGGGGAACCAGTTGGGCAGCGGGATGAGCGAGCCTAGGTTGACCAGCGGCTGCGCCTTTTGATGGGCCTTGAAGGCACCAAAGGCGGCGCTGGCGATTTCATGTTCGATGGGCACCGAAAACAGGGTGCGAAAGATCACATCCATGGCGGCGTGGCTGGTCTGTTCCTCGATCTCGACCGGGGTCTTGCCGTCGGCCAGCGGGCGCAGGCGTTCGACCGCGGCGACACCGGCGTCCCACATCGCCGGAAAGACGGTGCGCAGGCGGCCGCCCTCGAATGCCGGGTCGATGATGCGGCGCTGTCGTGCCCATTGCGCGCCATTGGTGATGAATACCGAATCCCCCAATAGCGGCTTGAGCCCCACGCGGATACGTTCGGATTTGGGAAAATCCTGCGGCCGTTCCCTCAGCACCAGATCGACGAGTTCGGGATCGTTGCACAGGTATGAATGGAAAAAGGGCGTCTTGAATTCGGCCATCCAGGCGCGATACAGACGCGCGGGCTGGGCCGACAGGATATCCTGCCTGAACAGGCGCGCATATCGCCACAGCGAAACCTTGCCTTCGCGCGAGGGCGGCTTGGGCGGGGCGTGGGGACAGGCGGTCGGCACCTCTGATGTGGAATCCGTCATGAGGTTGGCTGTATCTCCCTGCCCGTGAAAAGCTGCGCAACTGTTTCGTTACAGAAGGCCGCTGTCATTGACGCCGGTCAAGGGTTTTCAAACCGGCTGCCGGAATTCAGCCGTCCGGTCGCTGGCCGTCCCAGGTGACAAGTGCCTCGCCCGCCTGCATTTCGCCCTTTGCCTGATCAAAACGCAGATAGGCGATGGCCCGGTTGCCCGAGACCGTATGCAGCGTGCCGACCGGCCTGCCGTCGCGCGTGATCGGGGTGCCGGGGGCGGCATCACCGTTTATCTCGACCCGCGCCAGCCCCTTGCGCAGCTCGGTCTTGTGTTTCATCCGGGCGGTGACCTCCTGGCCCACATAGCAGCCCTTGCGAAAGCTGACCCCGTTCAGCCGCTCGAATCCCATTTCCAGAATGTAGCCTTCGTTGTGGATCAGCTCGATCCCGGTTTCGGGGATGACATGTTCGACGCGAATTGCATCGCGGTCGATCTCGGCGGGCGCTGCCGCCAGATCACCATAATAGCGCCAGCCAAGGGCGGGGTGGCGGGGGTCGGCAAACGCGCCGTGGGGGGGCTTGCCCGTGCCCAGCCAGACCGGCAGGTCGGTGGCCTCGATCGCCACATCCGCGCGCAGCCTGTACATGTTCAGCCGCCCGGCCAGCGCGGGCGCGGCGTCGGACTTGACGTCAAGCAGGATGGCATCGCCCTCGGCGTGCAGCAGGAAATCGAACAGGTATTTCCCCTGCGGAGACAGCAGCGCGGCATAGAGCAGCCCGTCGCCCAGCGCCTTGATGTCGTTGGTGATCAGCCCTTGCAGAAAATCCACCCGTTCGCTGCCGGTGATCTTCAGCACTGTTCGGTCTGTTGCGCGATCGGCCTGCATGGGATCCCTCCTTGCCTGTTCACCCGCCCAATATAGCAGTCGTCGGGTCGCATTACAGGGGCTATAAGGGCGCAAGCCGCCATGCCCGAGGTTCAAGGCCACATGCCCGCTCCTGTCAGTGTCATCATCCCCACCCTGAATGTCGCCGACCGGATCGGCCCTTGCCTGCACGCGCTGTTCGCGGGGCTGGATGCCGGGCTGATACACGAGCTGATCCTGTCAGATGGCGGCAGCAGCGATGATATCGAGAAGCTGGCCGACGCGTTGGGCGCACGGTTCGTTTCGGGGCCAAGGGGCAGGGGCGGGCAGCTGAGGCGCGGGGCCGAGGCCGCGCGCGCGCCGTGGCTGTTGTTTCTGCATGCCGACACCGTGCTGGCGCCGGGGTGGGAGGGTGTTGTTGCGCGCCATGTGCAGGGCGGGCGCTGCCCGACCTGTCGGCCGGGCGTGGATGCGCCCGATGATGCCGTGGCGGATATGGGCCGCGCGGCCGTCTTTCGCCTGCGTTTCGACAGCGCGGGCGTGCCGGCGCGCCTTGTGGCCGGTTGGGCAAATCTGCGCACGCGCCTGTTCGGCCTGCCTTACGGCGACCAATGCCTGCTGATTTCGCGCGCGCAGTATGATGCGGTGGGCGGTTTCCCCGATATCCCCTTGATGGAGGATGTCGCCATCGCCCGCGCCCTGCGTGGCCGGATCGACCTTTTGCCCGCCCATGCCGTCACCGATGCCGGCCGTTACCAGCAAGAGGGCTGGCTGCGCCATGGCAGCCGTAATTTGTGGACGCTGGCGCGCTATTTCGCCGGGGTGCCGCCAGACCGTCTGCGGCGCGGCTATGAGGGGGATCAGCCCTCGAATTGCAGGCGATAGAGGCTGGCATACAGCCCATCGCGCGCCAGCAATTCCTCATGCGTGCCCTCATCGACCACGCGGCCCTTGTCCATCACCACGATCTTGTCGGCATGCAGGATGGTCGCCAGACGATGCGCGATCACCAGCGTCGTGCGCCCCCTGGACAGTGCGTCCAGCGCCTTTTGCACGGCGGCCTCGGATTGCGCGTCCAGCGCCGAGGTGGGTTCGTCCAGCAACAGGATCGGGGCGTCCCGCAGCACGGCGCGGGCAATAGCGACGCGCTGGCGCTGCCCGCCCGACAGGTTTGCGCCCCGCGGCCCCGCAGGCGTGTCAAAGCCCTGCGGCAGGTGTTGCACGAAGTCGGTGACAAAGGCTGCGTCGGCGGCGCGGCGGAGTTCCTCTTCGCTGGCGTCGGGGCGGCTGAGCATGATGTTGTCGCGCAGGGTTTCATCAAACAGGGCGGCGTCTTGTGTCACCACCGAAAACAGCCCCCGCAGATCATCCAGCGCCATGTCGCGGATATCGATCCCGCCAATCGTGACCAGCCCGGATTGCGGTTCGACAAGGCGGGTCAACACGTTGAACACCGTGCTCTTGCCCGCGCCAGATGCCCCGACCAGCGCGGTCGTCTTGCCGGCCTGCGCGGTCAGCGTCAGCTGGTCCAGTACCGGATTGTCGCCATAGGCAAAGCAGATGTCGCGCAGCTCGATATCCTTGCGGCCCGTGTCAGAGGTGATGGCAACAGGCGCGGCGGGCGAGGTGATGCCGGGCTGTTGCTCGAATATCGCATGCAGGCGCTCGATACTGGCAACGGCCGCCTGCCACAGGCCGGATATGTTGCCCAGCCGGCGCAAAGGCTCGAAAATCAGGGCCATCGAGGTAAAGAACGACATGAACTGCCCGATGGTCTTGGTGCCGTCGATGATCTGGAAGCCGCCATAGATCAGCACCCCCATAAAGCCCAGCCCGGCGACGATATCCATCATCGCGGGCACGCCTGCCTGGCCCGCCTCGGACCGGATTTGCGCGCGGACATAGCTTTTCAATGTCTCGGTGAAACGCCGGTCCTGCTGATCCTCGAGGCTGTTCAGCTTGATCGGGTTGATGCCGTGAAAGATCTCGT
Source organism: Alphaproteobacteria bacterium (assembly GCA_030148665.1). Taxonomy (GTDB): domain Bacteria; phylum Pseudomonadota; class Alphaproteobacteria; order Rhodobacterales; family Rhodobacteraceae; genus UBA5972. The sequence goes on along the minus strand of JASBSZ010000048.1, from coordinate 34,528 downwards.
CAAGCCGGGTCGAGATCAGCGCCGCCATCTGGCGGGAATGGCGGGTCGTGGCATGGATCATCTTTTGCAGCAGGAAGACCGGCACGATCAACAGCGGCACGCCGGCCACGGCGACCAGTGTCCAGACCCAGTCGATCGAGATGGCCACCCCCAGAAGCGCGACAAGCGAAATGATGTCACGCCCAAGCGAGGTAAACACCGCAGACCAGGCTGTCTGGATTGCCAGCGTGTCGCCGCGTACACGCTCGATCAGTGCGCCCGGCGCATTGTCGTGAAAGAACAGGCTGTCCAGCCGCATCATGTGCCGCACCAGATCGGCCTGTATCGCCGCGATGGCCTTTTGGCCGACCGCGGCCATCAGCACCCTCTGGCCGAAACCGCTGGCGGAACGGGCCAGAAAAATTGCCAGGACGATGATGCCGACGCGGTAGACGGCGGTCTCGTTGCCGGCGACGAACACCTGGTCGAACATCGGACGCACCATGTAGCTGAGCAGGCCCAGCATCGAGCCCTCGACCGACATCAGCACAAAGGCGGCGATGATCCACCACAGATGAGGGCGGAAATATTCCCGCCACAGCCAGAGCGGCAGTTTCAGGCCTTTCGATACGGGGATGTCCTCGATCAGGCGCATGCACTCATCCCGCCTTGTTGCGCCCGCGCCGGGCATCGAAGCGTCGTTTCATCCCGGACGGGTCATAGGCGCTGTCCAGCCAGTCACGAAAGGCGATCGGTTCGGCTGCATTGCGTCGGCGATATTCTTCGAGACAATGGTCGAGAATGCCCTTGGAGGTGTTCTTGAGATGCAGAAAGCGCAGGCTCAGCTGCTTTTGCGCGGCCTCGATGGGCGCGCCGTCGATCAGCAGCAGATAAAGGGCCGAGGCAAACCCGGCCCTGTCGGCGCCGGACTTGCAATGCATGACGAAAGGTCTGGGCAGGGTGCGAAACAGCGTTTCCAGCCGGTTTATCGTTTCCAGGGTGGGCAATTCGGTTGCCGACAGGTTGATGTCGGCAAGTTCGAGCCCCAGCTTGTCGCAGGTTTCGCGCTCGAACAGGTAATAGCTGTAGCGGCTGGTCCCCCGCAGGTTCAGAACCGCGCGTATCCCGCGCGCGTGATAGTCGCGCAGACGTTCCGGCGATGGCTGGTTCGAGCGGTACACCCCGTCCGAGACAAGGGCGAAATTCGTCCAGCGCTTGCGTAATATGCCGTGATCGACCCAGTTGAAGTGGCGCATGGCCACCTGCCGTGCCTGTGGCGTGGAAATGTCGTCGCCAAAGGATTCGCGCCAGGCGCGTTCCCTGTCTTCCAGAAATTTCCAGATCCTTGGCAGCATCAGGCCGGCTTTCCCGCGAACATGCATCGAAGGCCAGGCGCCGCCCGCCCTCGATCTGTTCGCAAGGCCATATCCCAAGGTCCGCCCCGAGACAAGCGGCGCAGCGTCATGGCCGACGGCGAAACCTTGCCGATTGACGGCATGAAACCGCAGCCGTAGGTCTGGGGAAAGACGCCAACAGGAGTGCCCGACATGACCCTTGGAAACGGTCGCAGCTATCTTGCCATTCCCGGCCCTTCGGTGGTGCCCGACCGGGTGCTGAACGCCATGCACCGTGCGTCGCCCAACATCTATGAGGGGCCTCTGGTCGAGATGGCCGAGACCATCTATCCCGACCTGAACGCGGTTGCCCGCAGCCGGGGCAAGGCGGCGATCTATATCGGCAACGGGCATGCCGCCTGGGAGGCGGCGCTGTCCAACATTCTCGGCCGTGGCGACCGGGTGCTGGCATTGGCGAACGGCAATTTCGGACTGGGCTTTGCCGAGGCGGCGCGCGGGTTGGGGGTGGATGTCGAACTGCTGGATTTCGGTCGCCGCGCGCCATATGACCTGGGCCGTCTGGAACAGGCGCTCAAGGCGGACCGGACCCATGCATTCAAGGCCGTGCTGGCGGTACATGTGGATACAGCGACCGGAATTCGCAACGACATCGCCTCGGTTCGTGGCGTGCTCGACGGGCTGAATCATCCGGCCCTTCTGGTGGCTGACTGCATTGCCTCGCTGGGCTGCGACCGTTTCGAAATGGACGCGTGGGGTGTCGATGTGATGGTCGCGGCATCTCAGAAGGGCCTGATGATGCCGCCAGGGCTGAGCTTTGTCTGGTTCAACGAGCGCGCGGATGCCTGCCACGCGTCGGCCGATCTGAGCACACCCTATTGGGACTGGCGGTCGCGCACCGACCCCGACAGCGCATTTTGGCAGAAATTCCACGGCACGCCGCCCGCACAACAGCTGTTCGGCCTGCGCGAATCTCTGGACATGATCCTGCACGAGGAGGGGCTCGAGAACGTCTGGGCGCGCCATGAAACCCTTGCCCGCGCGGTGTGGAGCGCGCTCGACCGCTGGGGTGCGGCTGGACCGATCGAGATGAACGTGACCGACCCCGCGCAGCGTGCCCATGCGGTGACCACGGTGCATGCAGGTCGCCCTCACGGTACGGCGCTGCGCCGTTGGGTCGAGGCCCGGACGGGGGTAACGCTGGGGATCGGTCTGGGAATGGGCAGCGTGGACGACCCCGACAGCGATGGCGTTTTCCGCATCGCGCATATGGGCCATGTGAACGCACATATGGTTCTGGGTGTGCTGGGCGCTGTCGAAGCGGGGCTGAAGGCGCTGGGAATACCATATGGAGATGGCGCGCTCGCGGCGGCAGCAGAGGTGATTGCGGGCGCGTGAACGCTGGTATGAACGGGGGGCCGGGTGAACGGGCGGGGCGATCCGCCGTCAACCGGGCGGGATGAAGATGCGTTTGCCAGTGGGGGCGCTGCCCCCGCCGCGCGGGCGCGGCTCCCCCGGCGTATTTGCGCAAAGAAGAAGGCCTTGCCGGTATTACTCTTGCGCCCGCAGGACGCGCGCGGGCGGTGTGTTGAGCGGGCGCAGGGCAAACCACAGCCCCGCCATCAGCGACAGCAACGCCCCGCCTCCCACGATGATCAGGGCCTGGCCCAGATCGAAGGTGAAATCGCTTTCCATGACAAAGCGCATGACCGCCCAGCCTGCCAGGGCGCCTGCCCCGATCGCGACCAGCCCTGCCGCCAGTCCCAGCAGCCCCGTGCGCAGGGCAAAGCTGAGCAGGATACGCGCACGCGTCGCGCCCAGCGTCTTGAGGATCGCGGCCTCGTAACGGCGCGTCCTTTCGCCGGCGGCGGCCGCGCCGGTCAGCACGATCACCCCGCTCAGCAGGGTGACAAGCGCCCCGAACGAGATGGCCGAAGAAAGCCCCCGCATCATGGTTGCGACCTGGGTGATTGCATCCCCTACCCTGATCGCAGTGATGTTGGGCCAGCGCCGGGCGATCTCGCGCAGGATGCGGGGTTCGGCGTCCGGGCGGGTGTGGATCGTGGCAAGCCAGGTATGAGGCGCACCGGCCAGCGCAGCCGGGTTCAGGACCATGACGAAACCGATTCCGGCGGTCGAGAAATCGACGACGCGAAAGCTGGTGATCCGTGCGGTGATGTCGCGCCCGAGAATGTTTATGGTGATGCTGTCGCCCAGTTTCAGGCCGATCTCGCGGGCCTGTTCCTCGGCAAAGGAAATCTGCGGGGGGCCGGCATAATCGGGCGGCCACCATTTTCCGGCAGTCAGGACGGTTCCCTCGGGCATGCGGGCGGCAAAGGTCACGCCGCGATCGCCGCGAACCACCCAGTGGTTGCGAGCGAATTTCCGGGCATCCTGGCCATTGATGCGGGTGATGACACCGCGCAGCATCGGTGCCGACTGCATCGCGGAAATCTGGGGATCCCTTTTCATCATCGCGCTGAAGGCGGGCATCTGGTCTTTCTGGATGTCCATGAAGAAAAAGGACGGCGCGACCTTGGGCAGCTTGTCGGTAATGGCCGCGCGGAGGTTGGAATCGATCTGGCCGATTGCCGCCAGAACGGACAGGCCCAGCCCCAGCGACAGAATGACGGGCAGGGCTTCGCTGGCCGGGCCTCCCACCGCGCCCAGGGCCAGGCGCAGGGCCGTATGTCCGCGCAGCGCCTTCAGCCGGGCAAGGCGGGCGGCAAGGCGCCGAATTGCCGCCGCGACAATGACAAGGGCAAGCAGGGCCCCGGATATGGAACCCAGGGCCCAGCCCGCCAGGCGGGGCTCGGCCGAAAAGCGCAGTATCAGAACGACAAGCAGCCCCAGAACGAGGAGCAGCGCCGCCAGATAGCGCAGGGCGGGCCGGCCTTCCTGCCTGGAAACCACGTCGCGATACAGGGCCGCTGGGCGCACGCTGTGCGTTCGCGCAAGTGGCCAGAGGGTGAACAGCAGGGCGGTCAGCCCGCCATAGGCAGCGGCCTCGAGCATCGGTGCGATCGTCAGGCCGGTCGCGATCGGCAGCGGCAGGGTTGCAGCGACAAGTGGCGCAAGCAACAGCGGCAAGGCAACCCCCAGCGCCAGCCCGATGGCAATTCCGAGCAGGGTGAGGATGGCGACCTGGATGAAATAGATCGAAAAGATCAACCCCGAGGTTGCCCCCAGTGTTTTCAGTGTTGCGATGGTGTGCGTTTTCCCCTCGAGATGGCTGCGCACGGCGGCCGAAATGCCGACCCCCCCGACAGCAAGACCGGCAAGGCCGACCAGCACCAGGAACGATCCCATCCTGCGCACGAACTGTCGTATTCCCGGCGCCGCATTGCGCCGGTCGCGCCAACTCAGCCCGCTGTCGCGGAACTTGCGCAGGGCCTGCCGTTTGAGAACGGCCAGTTTCCTGTCTGGTGCCACCTTCAGCCGATAATGGGTCGAAAACAGGCTGCCCGGTCCGATCAGGCCGGATCCCTCGAGCGCGCTGCGGGCAACGATCGTGCGTGGACCCAGCATGAAACCCTGCGCCCCGGAATCGGGTTCGCGCCTGATCAGTGCCCTCAGCCTGAATTCGCGGGTTCCCAAACGGAAACGCGCGCCCGGTTTCAGCGCCAGGCGTGCCGCCAGTGTCGGGTGCATCACGGCGCCGGGCAGGCCGTCACGCGGGGCCAGTGCCTGGCCGAGGGGCATGGGCGGGTCAAGCAACAGCTTGCCGTAGAGGGGATAGTTGTCATCCACGGCCTTGACCTGGGTCAGAGCGGTTTCGATATTGTCGCCGCGCCCGGTGATTGCCATGGAACGGAAATCGACGATCTCGGACACCCGGGTTGCGTGTCTGCGCATCCAGCCGCGTTCGGCCCTGGATGCAAAGCGATAGGTGAACCGCATTTCGGCATCGCCACCCAGAATTGCCGCGCCCTGCTGCGACAGGCCGCGCTCGATATTTGCGCGCAGCGTGCCGATGGCGGTGACGGCCGCGATGCCAAGGGCAAGGCAGGCAAGAAAGATGCGTGCGTTGCGCATGCCCCCACGCAGTTCGCGCCGGGCGATTCGCATGGCCAGCAGCAATTGACCGACGCGGGTCATGCCGGGCTGTCCGGGGTCACACCGCCCATGATACGGCCGTCACGCAGGCCGATGATCCGGTTGCAGCGCGCGGCCAGCTCAGGCGCATGGGTGACCATGATCAGGGTAGCGCCGTGGCGGCTGCCCAGGGCGAACAGCAACTCCATGATGGTCTCTCCGGTTGCCGTGTCCAGATTGCCCGTCGGCTCGTCCGCAAGCAGGATCTCGGGACGCGGTGCCAGGGCGCGGGCCAGCGCCACGCGCTGCTGTTCGCCACCTGACATCTGTGCCGGATAGTGGTGCAGCCGCGCGCCGAGGCCGACCTGTTCGAGTTCGGCCTCGGCGCGGGAAAAGGCGTCGCGCGCACCCGCAAGCTCGAGCGGCGTCGCGACGTTTTCGAGCGCGGTCATCGTCGGGATGAGGTGAAAGGACTGGAACACGACCCCCATATGTGCGCTGCGGAAACGGGCCAGCGCATCCTCGTTCATGGCGCCCAGATCCTGGCCGAGCACCGACACTCTGCCGCCGGTCGCCTGCTCGAGCCCGCCCATGAGCATCAGCAGCGAGGACTTGCCCGAACCCGATGGCCCGACAAGGCCCAGACACTCGCCAGCGGTGACATTCATTGAAATCCCCGTCAGGATATTGACAGGGCCGGCATTGCCCTCCAGCGTCAGGCGGACATCATCGAGCGACAGGACCGTTTCCGGCATGAATGTGTTTCTCCCGCAGGTTTTCCCCCATCATGGCCAGTTCGCGCGCCCGGACAAGGGGGCGGGCAAGGCGATCATGGCCAGGCTGGTTTCCCTTGTCCGTGCGTGCGTGTTCGCCCTGGGGCTGGTCGTGTCCATGTTCTTCCCGCATGTGGCGGGGGCGGCGCCAATCACAATCGCGGCATTGGGCGACAGTCTGACCCAGGGCTACGGGCTGGCCCAGGGTGACGGGCTGGTGCCGCGCCTGCAGCAATGGTTGCGCGACCGGGGCCGGGATGTGACGGTCATCAATGCGGGGGTGTCCGGCGATACCACCGCCGGCGGACTGGCGCGGCTGGACTGGACAATAGGCGGTGGGGTGGACGCGCTGATTGTCGCGTTGGGGGGCAACGACATGCTGCGCGGTATCGCGCCCCAGGTTGCGCGGGCCAATCTCGACAGGCTGCTTGCGCGTGCGCGGGCCAGGGGGCTGCCCGTGCTTCTGGTCGGGCTGTCGGCCCCGACCAATTATGGCCCGGCCTACAAGAAGGCCTTTGATGCCATCTGGCCAACGCTTGCGGCAAAATACGGCACGCTCGTCTATCCCGATCTTCTGGCGCCCTTGCGCGCGTTGGACGACCCGGCCATGGTGGTGCAGCAATACCTGCAGGCCGACGGGATTCACCCCAACGCGCGGGGGGTGAAACTGGTGGTCGCGGGCCTGGGTCCGCAAGTGCTGAATCTGTTGGAAAGGGTAGGCAAGTGACGCAGACCGAAAACGTGACCGGGTCGGAAAACGCCCGTGTCGATAACCCCTGCATCATCTGTGTCGCGATCACCGGGTCGGTGGCGCGCAAGGAGCACAACCCCGCGGTGCCCATCACCGTCGCCGAGCAGATCGAAAGCGTCCATGAATCGTTCGAGGCCGGGGCCACGATCGCGCATTGCCATGTGCGCAATGACGACGGCAGCCCGACCTCGGACCCGGACCGCTTTGCCCGCCTGATGGAAGGAATCCGCAGCCACTGCCCCGGCATGATCGTGCAGCTGTCCACCGGCGGGCGATCGGGCGCGGGGCTGGAACGCGGGGGCATGCTGCCGCTTCGCCCCGACATGGCGTCGCTGTCGGTGGGGTCGAACAACTTTCCGACCCGCGTCTATGAAAACCCGCCCGATCTGGTCGATTGGCTGGCGGCCGAGATGCTGAAATACGACATCAAGCCCGAGATCGAGGCCTTTGACCTGTCGCATATCTTTCAGGCCGTCAAGATGCAGCAGGACGGCCGCCTGAAGGGGCCGCTGCATGTCCAGTTCGTGATGGGCGTGAAGAACGCCATGCCCGTCGACCGTGCGGTGTTCGATTTCTATGTCGAGACATTGCGCCGCCTTGCCCCGGATGCCACCTGGTGCGGTGCCGGGGTCGGTCCCGGGCAGATCCTGCTGAATGAATGGTCTGTCCGTGCGGGGGGCCATACCCGCACGGGGCTGGAAGACAACCTGCGGCTGGATCGCACGACATTTGCACCATCCAATGCGGCCCTTGTGCGGCGTGTGGTCGCGTTGTGCGGCCAGTCCGGTCGCCCGGTGGCAACGGTCGCTCAGGCGCGTGATATCCTCGGTTTGCGGGCAGCACAGGCCGCAGCAACCTGATCGGCCGGTTGCCCTGACGGCGATAGTGAAGAGCGGGTCGCTTTTGGCGATGGTTCCGCCTGCTGGAAACTTTTCTTGCGATTGTGGCGAAAATAGCGCAGATTTCCCCCTGGAAGGTACGGGCTTGGCCGTTTCTTGCCGATGACGGTGGCTCTGATGCCTTCCTCAAACCTGAATATTCGAATATACGAATAATCATATAAACAACAAATTGGTCAGCCACAGCGGGAAGATCTCCGCGGTCACAAGGAGGAAAGACATGGCCCATATCGTCATTCTTGGTGCGGGTATTGGCGGCGTGCCGATGGCCTATGACATGAAAAGGGAAAAGCGACGCGAAGACAGGATCACGGTTGTTTCCAACAACCCCTATTTCCAGTTCACGCCGTCCAACCCCTGGGCCGGGGTAGGCTGGCGCAAGCGCGAGGATGTGACCATCGACCTTGCGCCGGTACTGAAAAGGCAGGGGATCGATTTCATCTGCGACGCCTGCGTCAAGGTGGTCCCGGACGAAAACAAGCTGGTTCTCGAAAGCGGCCGCGAGGTTTCCTATGATTATCTGGTGATCGCGACCGGTCCCGAACTCGCCTTTGACAAGATCGAAGGCCTTGGCCCCGAGGGATTCACCCAATCCGTCTGCGCCATCGATCACGCCGTCGAGGCCAACCGGGCGTGGGAGGATTTCTGCGCCGATCCCGGCCCGATCGTGGTCGGCGCCGTACAGGGCGCGTCCTGCTATGGCCCGGCCTACGAATACGCCATGATCATGGATACGGATCTGCGCAAGCGGGGCATTCGCGACAAGGTGCCGATGACCTTTGTCACCGCCGAACCCTATGTCGGCCATCTTGGCCTTGGCGGGGTTGGCGATACCAAGGGCATGCTGGAAAGCGAGATGCGCGACCGTCATATCAAATGGATCTGCAACGCCCAGGTGGACAAGGTCGAGGACGGGTTGATGCATGTCTCGGAAATCGGCGATGACGGGCAGGTGGTCAAAAGCCACGAGTTGCCCTTCAGGTATTCGATGATGCTGCCCAGCTTCCGCGGCATCCCGGCGGTGCAGGGTATCGACGGGCTGGTCAATCCGATGGGCTTCATCCTGGTGGACAAGCACCAGCGCAACCCGAAATACCCCAATGTCTTTGCCGTCGGCGTCTGCATTGCCATTCCGCCCTTGGAAAAGACCAACGTGCCGGTCGGTGTGCCGAAAACCGGCTACATGATCGAAAGCATGGTTGCCGCCACCGCCGGCAATATCGGCGAACTCCTGCGCGGCAAGGAGCCGACGCACGAGGGCACCTGGAACGCGTTTTGCCTGGCGGATTTCGGCGACAAGGGGGTGGCATTCCTCGCCAAGCCGCAAAACCCGCCCCGCAACATGAACTGGGCGGGCGAGGGCAAATGGGTGCATCTGGCCAAGATCGCCTTCGAGAAATATTTCATGCGCAAGGTCCGCAAGGGTCAGTCCGAGCCCTATTTCGAAAAGGCGATCATGGGCATGATCAACGTTTCGCGTCTGAAATAGCCGTGTGACGTCACCAGCCGGGGCCGGTACCCTCCGCCGGGCCCGGCTGTTGCCGTAGCGTCCTGCGGGCGCGGACGCCGCGTCACGATGCCGTCAACCCCGTTCTGGGGATGCCGGAATCGTGCTATCTTCGGCATGTCTGAACAGCCATGCGGAGGCGGCAGTGACACATCCCCTGAAACCACGAACCATTCTCGAAACCCACGAGGTAACCAACCAGCCGGAAGAACGCGGAGACCTGGATCTCTGGCAGGACGACCCCGTCTTTCGGCACTACGCCGGCCTGTTCGGGGCCGATCAGGACGATCTGGCATCCTTTGGTGCGACGCTGGGGCGCGAGGAAATGCGCGATGCCGGGCGCACCGCAAACCGCTGCCTGCCCGAACTGCACGTCTTTGACCGCTCGGGACGCCGCATCGACGAGGTCCATTTTCACCCCGCCTATCATCAACTGATGGAAACCGGGCTGGCCGCCGGCTATGCCGCCCGCCCGTGGGAGGGGCGCCCCGGCGGCCACGCCACCCATGCCGGCATGGTCTATATCCAGAACCAGGTCGAACCCGGCGTCGCATGTCCGATGACGATGACCTACGCCGCGGTGCCCGCCCTGCGCCACAATCCCGCGCTGGCGGCCGAATGGACGCCGCGTCTGTTGTCGCGGCGTTATGACAAGGCCTCGCGCCCGGCGCCGGAAAAGGCAGGTGCCACCATCGGCATGGCCATGACCGAAAAGCAGGGCGGATCGGACGTACGCTCGAACTCGACCGTGGCCACGCCCGAGGGCGATGTCTGGCGCCTGCGGGGGCACAAATGGTTCTGCTCGGCGCCCATGTGCGATGCGTTCCTGACACTGGCGCAGGCGCCGGGTGGCCTGACCTGTTTCCTGGTCCCCCGCTGGACACCCGACGGTGAACGCAACGCCTTTCAGATCATGCGCCTCAAGGACAAGCTGGGCAATCGCGCCAATGCCAGTTCCGAGATCGAGTATCACGACGCGCTCGCCTGGCAGCTGGGCGACGAGGGGCGCGGGGTCAAGACCATCGTCGAGATGGTGCATCACACCCGTCTCGACACCGCCATGGCGCCTGCCGGGCTGATGCGCGCAGCCCTGTCCGAGGCCCATTGGTGGGTGCTGGGCCGCAGCGCCTTTCAACGCCGTCTGATCGACCAGCCCCTGATGCGTGCCGTGCTGGCCGATCTGGTACTGGAATGGGAGGCCACCACCGCGCTGGGCCTGAGGGTTGCTCATTCATTCGACGGCGACAGCGAAACCGACCGCGCATTTGCCCGCATCGGGGTGGCGATCGCGAAATTCCTGTCGAACAAGCGCTGCCCGAATTTCGTTTACGAGGCAATGGAGATCCTGGGCGGTGTCGGCTATGTCGAGGAAAGCCCCATGCCGATGCTGTATCGCGAGGCCCCGCTCAATTCGATATGGGAGGGCTCGGGCAACGTGATCGCACTGGACGTGCTGCGCGCACTGGCCCGCGAACCCCTGGCCGGCGAGGTTCTGGTGGCCGAGCTGGATACGGCGCGCGGGGTAGATCCCCGCTATGACGCCGAACTTGATGCAACGCTTGCCCGCTGGCCCGCCGCCCCGCCCGAGGCCGAGGCCCGCTGGTATGCCGAACGCATGGCCGTGCTGCTGCAGGCCTCGATCCTGCTGCGCCACGCCCCCGATGCGGTGGCGGATGCCTTTGTCGCGACCCGAATCAGCCGCGACCGGGGCGATGTCATCGGCGCCCTGTCGATGGGTGATGTTTCGGGGATTATAGAACGAATCGGCTGAATCGTCCCTTCAGCGCCGTTCCCAGCCGGAATTCCGCGCGACAAACGAATCAGGGCAGGGGGGCTGGCCAGCCTCCCCGCTCGTTTCAGGAAACGGAATGATGGCGTGCCGCCCCTAGCCACCTTGTCCGGGTTTTTCCGAAAAATACTTTTCCAGCTTGCCCTCTTCGCCGTCATGCTTTTCGGCGTCGGGCAAGGGTTCCTTTTTCGATACGATCACGGGCCATTGCTCGGCATATTTGCGGTTGAACTCGACCCATTTTTCCATGTCGGGTTCGGTATCCGGGCGGATCGCGTCGGCGGGGCATTCGGGTTCGCAAACGCCGCAGTCGATACACTCGTCCGGGTGGATCACCAGCATGTTCTCGCCCTCGTAGAAACAATCGACCGGGCAGACCTCGACACAGTCGGTATATTTGCAGGCGATACATTTGTCATTGACGATATAGGTCATGCGATTTCCCTCGCAGTGTCGATTCCGCACGGGTTATAGGCCGCTTTCCGATCCCCTTCCAGAGGCAAAATAGGCGCGGGGATGCCTATTTTGCCGCAAGGTCGTTTCGCGTCGATCACGCTCGGGCTCGGGACCCTGGATAATCTAGATGATATTGCCGAAAATGCTGCCGACCCCGGCGGTGATCGCCATTGCCATAGCGCCCCAGAACGTGACGCGCAGCATGGCGCGGCCGACGGGTGCGTTTCCTGCGCGCGCACCCAGCGCACCAAGGATGGCCAGAAACAGGAGCGATGTGATGGGGATGGCGGCCATCAGCTGATCTCGCGGTATCAGCGCGACGACGGACAGCGGCGCGATTGCCCCGCCGCAAAAGGTCAGCGCCGAGGTCATCGCGGCCTGCAGCGGACGGGCCGAGGTCGCCGCCGAAATGCCCAGCTCTTCCTTGGCATGGGCATCGAGCGCGTCATGTTCGGTCATCTGGCGGGCAACCTCGAATGCGGTCTCGCGGCCGACCCCCCGGCCGATGAAGGAAAGCGCCAGCTCGTTCAATTCATATTCGGGATGGTTCTCCAGCTCCCATTTCTCGCGCGCGAGATCGGCCTTTTCGGTGTCGGCCTGCGAACTGACCGAGACATACTCGCCCGCTGCCATCGACATCGCTCCCGCGACCAGCCCGGCCGAGCCGGCCAGCAGGATACTGCCCTTGTCCGACGTGGCTGCCGCCACGCCAACGATCAGGCTGGCGGTGGAAACCAGCCCGTCATTGGCGCCCAGAACGGCGGCTCGCAGCCAGCCGATGCGGTGAACCGAATGCACTTCGGGCGTGTGGTCGAATATCTCTGCCAGACGCTTGCGTTCGGGGTTTCCCCGTTTCATCGTTCAGTTCCATCCATTCCATGCGTGCCTGCCCGCGGCCGGTTGCGTGCCATGTCGCGCCGATCTTTCTTGCCGGGGCGGCCGCCACCGTCATAGCGCGGGGCGGGTGGCGTGGCCGCGGCCGGAGGCGAAAGATCCTCGTACAATGCCTGTGCCTCGCTTGCCGGCCCGCGCCGCGTGCCCAGCGCGACAATGCGCACCACGCGGATATTGCGCCCCTGCGCAAAGGTCAATGTATCACCGACGCCAACCGGGCTGGCGGCGCGCGAAACCTTGATGCGGTTTATCCTGACATGGCCAGCCGTTACCACTTTGCCCGAAAGGGTGCGGGTCTTGAAGAAACGCGCATACCACAGCCATTTGTCCAGCCGGATGGTTGCGCGTCTGCCTTCCAATGCGGATCAATCCTTTTGCTTGAGCGCCATCAATGCCGCAAAGGGATTGTCCGGGTCGATCGGCTTTTCCTTGCGCGGCGGCCTTGCACTGGCGGTCCTGGGGCCCTTGCCCTTGCTGCCGTCCTTGCCTCGGCGGGGTTTGCCCGCCTGTTTCGCGGGTGCCTTGTCGCGGCGCTTGTGAACTGGAGCGCGGCGTTTCGGGGCCCAGGTAAAGGTATAGTAGACCTCGATTTCCGGGGCGGCATCCGCATCTGGTTCCGTGGCACCCGGTTCGGCGGGCTGGCTGTCAGCAGCGGCATCGGTGGCTTTTTCCGCGTCATTATCGGTCGGCTCTGCCAACTCGGGCTCGGCTTTGGTTTCCTCTTGCGGTGCGGTCTTGGCGTCCTCGGCGGTTTCGGCCTTTTCTGCCTTTTCTGCCTCGGGCGTCGGCGCGGGCTTGACCTTTTCACGTTCGCCGCGCTCGGCCTTGTAGCCCAGCCCCTGCATCAGGTCGGCAAACTGTTCCAGCGTCATGCCGGTAATCGACAGCATGTCGGGCGTTGCCTCGAACCCCGCGCGGCTGTCCATCGGGCGGGTCATGTCGGCAAGGCGTTCCAGCATGTCGATGCGGATGGCCCGCGCGCCGGCCAGCCGATAGCCGGCCTTTTCGTAATAGCCATCCGGCACGCCCTCGATGGCGGGCACCGTCACAAGGCCGGGCGGGGGTGCCTCGGGGAAGGTGTCAAAGCCGTTTTGCAGCGACCACAGCACCAGGCGCAGCCGGGTCGGGGCGGGTTTCAGCAGCAGCTGCATGAAGATGTTGTATTGCCCGAACCGCACCCCGTGCTTGCGCAGCATGCCGCGGGCGTCCTGGTCCAGCTCCTTGACCTCGCGGGCGACCATGGCGCGGGGCAGCACGCCCAGTTCCTCGACGATGCGAAAGGCCAGCCCGCGGGCCAGCCCGGTGACGGTTTCGTCATTCCTCAGGTTCAGCAGCGGCTCGAACAGCGTTGCAATCTTGCGCTCGACAAAATGGTGCAGGCGGCGGCGCACCTTTTCCGCCACTTCGGGGCCGGCCTCGTCATCGACAAAGACCTTGATTTCGGGCGACAGGATGTCGGGCCCCTTGACCAGCTTGCCGACGGCGTGTTCGCCCCACATCAGGCCGCCCTGTTCGGTGAAATCGATTTCGGTGTCCGGCGCGTTGTAGAAACGGTCTGCGCGCAGGCTGAATTCGGGCTTCAGCGCCGCCAGCCCGGCGGTGCGCAATGTCCTGGCCTCGTCCGGGGTTGCATTGCTGTCCTGCTGAAAGCGGAATCCGCTCAGCTTGCCGATGAACTGTCCCTCGACCGAGACTTCGCCCTTGTCATTCACTTGCGCCACAAGGCTCTCCTTCTGTTTCAATCGCCGCAACAGCACGCTGGCGCGCCGGTCGACAAATCTTTGCGTCAGGCGCGCATGCAGCGCATCCGACAGGCGGTCTTCCACGGCGCGGGCCTCGCCCTGCCAGTGGTTTTCATCCATTACCCAGTTTTTCCGTTGCGAAACATAGGTCCAGGTGCGGATAAAGGCCAATCTTTTCGACAATGTGTCAATGTCGCCATCCGTCCGGTCAATGCGACGAATACGTTCACCCAGCCAGTCATCGGGCACATGGCCCCTGTCCTGAAGGTGAAAGAACAGCTTTGACAGCAGCGCGGAATGTTCGCCCGCGGTGATGTTGCGGAAATCCGGCACCTGGCAGACATCCCACAACAGGCGCAGGTCGCGTGCGTCATTCAGCCGGTCGATGATGTCGGGCTGTTCGGCCAGTGTCTTGAGGGCAACAAGGTCATCGGCATCACGAGCGCGCATCAGCCACTGGTCGGTGCTGTTTGCCTCGAGCGAGCGGATCAAGGCCGCGGCCGAGCCGAAATCGAGCCGGCTGTTGCGCCATTGCAGCCTGGTGATGGGGGTAAAGCGGTGTTCCTCGATCGCCTCGATGACCTCGGGTTCCAGTGGCGGGGCCTCGCCGGTCACGCCGAAGGTTCCGGTATTCATGTAGCGCCCCGCGCGGCCGGCGATCTGGGCCAGCTCGTTCGGGGCAAGCCGGCGCATGCGGCGGCCGTCGAATTTCGACAGCGCCGAAAAGGCCACATGGTCGATATCCAGATTCAGCCCCATGCCGATGGCGTCGGTGGCCACCAGATGATCGACATCGCCATTCTGATACAGCGCCACCTGCGCGTTGCGCGTGCGCGGGCTGAGCGCGCCCAGCACCACCGCTGCCCCGCCCTTTTGCCGGCGCAGCAACTCGGCGATGGCATAGACGTTATCGACGGAAAACCCCACGATGGCCGAACGCGCCGGCATGCGGCTGATCTTGCGGCTGCCGGCGTATGTCAGCAGGGAAAAGCGCTCGCGCCGCTGAAAGCCGACCCTGGGCACCAGCGCGTTGATGGCCCCGCGCATGGTGTCGGACCCCAGAAACAGGGTTTCCTTGAGGCCCCGCGCATGCAGCAGGCGATCGGTAAAGACATGGCCGCGCTCCGGGTCGGCGCAAAGCTGGATTTCATCGACCGCCAGAAAATCGGCGCCGATGCCCACGGGCATGGCCTCGACGGTCGCGACCCAATAGCGGGTGCGCGGCGGGATGATGCGCTCTTCGCCGGTGACCAGCGCCACGACCGAGGGGCCGCGCAGGGCAACGATCTTGTCATAGACCTCGCGCGCCAGCAGGCGCAGCGGCAGGCCGATCACGCCGGTGCGATAGCCCAGCATGCGTTCGATCGCGTAATGCGTCTTGCCGGTATTGGTTGGCCCCAGGACGGCCGTGACGCGCCCCTGATGCAGGCTCATGGTGATGCTTCCCCGGTTTGCCCCTTCTCTCGGCCTGTCCGGCCCGGCCCTGTCAGAGCGCCTCGCCTCGCAGCGCGCCTTCCAGCCGCTTTACCGCCTTCTGTATTTCGGGTCGGCTGGGATGTACAGTCAGCGCCTGTCGATAGATCGTCAGCGCCTTTTTCGGCTGATCGACCGCCTCGAAGATCATGCCCAACCGCATCATGGCGCCGAAATGATTGGGGTTCAGCGAAAGGGTTCGGGCGATATCCTGGACCGCCAGCCCGTATTCGCCCAGCATGAACCAGGCGATTGCGCGGTTGTACCAGGCTTCGGCAAAATCGGGGTCATGGTCGATCAGGGCGCTCAGATGTTCGACGGCGATCTTGGGCTTGCCCGCGCGAATTGCACTGCGGCCGCGTTTCAGCAGCAGGTCCATTGCGGCCGAACCCGACTGCGACCACAGGTCGAGCAGACGCGCCTCGGCATCCTGCCAGTCGCCATCGACCGGGTTGCGCAACTGTTCCAGCAGGGCCTTTTCCTCGGCACTTTTCTCGGCTCTGGGGGGGCTTGCCATCGCCCCGCTGGCGGTGACGGGCTGAAAAATCGCGAAAATCAGTAAAATTGCCGCGACGGCAGGGGTGTATTTCAACGTCAGGCTGCGCATATCGGTTTCAATGGTAACCGCTTGCCCGTAAATTGCGAGCAAAACCCGCATGATCCAACGGAGGATAACACATGAGTGACGTCATCAACGCCGCAGTCGAGGCGCTAACGGAAAAGCTGGGCGATTCCGGGTTCGACGATTCGGTCCGTTTCGAAATAACGGGCGAGGGCTCGGTCATCATCGATGCCGATGGCGTTCGCGCCGGCGAGGGCGATGCCGACTGCACGCTGCGCGCCGATGCCGAAACCTTCGAGGCCATGATGGATGGCAGTCTCAACCCCACCAGCGCCTTCATGTCGGGTCGGCTTGCCATCGAGGGTGACATGGGCATTGCCATGAAACTGGGCGCGATCCTGGCCTGACCGGGAAAGACCACCAGGAAAGAGGCCCCCATGAATCGGGCACCGTTGTACCATGAACTGGCCGAGGCACCGGCAGACGGCCGGGCCAGCTGGCTCGAGGCAGCCGATGGCGTGCGCCTGCGTGTCGCCCTGTGGAAACAGGGCAGCCGGGGAACCGTCCTGATCTTTCCGGGTCGCACCGAGTTCATCGAAAAATACGGCCGCACCGTGCGGGCGCTTGGCGCGCGCGGCTACAATGTGGCGGTGATCGACTGGCGCGGACAGGGGCTGTCCGATCGCCTGGCCCCCAACCGGGCGCTCGGCCATGTCGAGCATTTCACCGACTACCAGCACGACGTGCAGGCGATGATGGCCTGGGTCGATCGCGAACTGCCCGACGGGCCGCGTTTCCTGCTGTCCCATTCCATGGGAGGGGCGATTGCCTTGCGCGCCCTGCAACGGGATCTGGCGGTCGAGCGCGCAGTATTCAGCGCCCCCATGTGGGGCCTGTCCATCGACCCGCTGTGGCGGCCCATGGTACAGGCCGTTGCCGCCGGTGGCAGCACGGTCGGGCTGGGGCAGGAATTCGCCCCCGGCACCAATGCCGAGAACTATCTGCGCAGTGCCGAATTCCAAGACAACTCGCTGACGTCGTCACGCGACACCTGGGAATATCTGCGCCGGATCGTCGATGCCCGTCCGGGACTCGAGATCGGCGGCCCCAGCATCCAGTGGCTGAACGAGGCCCTGAACGAGACGCGCGAACTGCTGCGCCTCGACCCGCCCGACATGCCCGCATTATGCATTATCGGCTCGCAGGAAAGCGTCATCGACCGCAAGGAAGTGATCGCCTACATGGAGCGATGGCCCGATGCGCTGACAACCATCGTGACCGGCTCGCGCCATGAGATCCTGATGGAAAAACAGGTGCTGCGTGATCGCGCCCTGGGTCTGATCGACATATTCTTTCAAGAGGCCTGAGCGCGCCCCGAACCCCGACCGGCCCGCGAACCTCAGCCCGGCAGGGCCGCGGCACTGGCCAGGCTGGCCACTTCGGCCAGTTGCTGGCTCGCTCCCAGGACATCGCCCGTATGTCCGCCGATCAGGGTACGTGCCGCCAGAAACAGCGCGGCGGCAGCAAGGCAGCCCCAGATCAGCATGGCGATGGCGCCCCAGCCCACGGCAATGACGCCCATCACCAGGCTGACCCCGAACGCACCAAGCACGGCAGCCGGTGCAGGCACGCCGATGCCCGCCGACAGGCCGTCGTTGCGGGCCGGATCCAGCATGAACATGGCCAGCACCATCGGCAGGCGGGAAATGGCCCCCACCGCCACCATCGGCCAGAACAGGTTTCCGGCGCCGATCAGGGCCGCGATTGCCGACCAGCGCGCCAGTATCACCAGGGTCAGCGCCGTTGCACCATAGGCGCCGATGCGGCTGTCATGCATGATTTCCAGCCGCCGCGCAGCGCTGCCGCCCCCGCCCAGCCCGTCGGCGCTGTCGGCCAGCCCGTCCTCGTGCAGGGCACCGGTTGCAAGGACAAGCACGGCCAGCACAAGGGCCGCCGCGATGCCTCCAGGCACCCCCAGCCAGAGCGCCAGATTTCCGGCAATCGCGCTGCCACCGCCCAGGACGGCACCCACCAGCGGCCAGGCCCACACCGCCTTCGCCGCACGCTCGCCGGCAAGTGCATGGTCGATCGGCAGGGGGATGCGCGTCAGAATACCAAAGGCCGCAGCAATGTCGCCGGCGCGAAAGGTCTCGCGGAACCTGTCATTCATTTTTCCCTCCCCCCGGTTTTGGGCTGTTCCCCCTCGTGAATGGCGTTAAACAGTGCCCAGATCAATTCCCAAATGAGGACCGACGATGAGCGCAACCTTTTCCAGCCTCAAAGAATTCCGCGGCATCCTTTCGGATCTGTCGCAGCCCAATCAGGCCGCTCTGGCCGATGCCGCGGCGCGCAACGGCCAGCTGACCAAGCCCCCCGGCGCGCTGGGCCGGCTCGAGGATCTGGCGATCTGGTATGCCGGCTGGCGGGGCGAGGCGGCTCCGCAGATCGCCCGCCCGCAGGTTGTCGTCTTTGCCGGCAATCACGGGGTCGCGGCGCAGGGGGTTTCGGCCTTTCCGCCCGAGGTGACTGAACAGATGGTGCTGAACTTTCAGGCCGGCGGTGCGGCCATCAACCAGCTTTCCAACGCATTCGGTGCGACCATGACGGTGCATGCGCTGGATCTCGACCGCCCGACGCGCGATTTCACGCAAGCAGCGGCGATGGATGAGGGCGCGTTGCTGGCGGCGCTGGGCGCGGGCTGGGATGCAGTCGATTCATCCGCCGATCTGCTGGTGACCGGCGAAATGGGCATCGGCAACACGACCCCGGCGGCGGCGATCGCCTGCGCATTGTTCGGCGGCGAGGCGGCCGACTGGGTCGGGCGTGGCACCGGCGTTGACGATGCGGGTCTTGCCAACAAGGCCCGCGTGGTGGCCGAGGGGATTGCGCTGCACCGCGCGCATCTGGGTGATCCGCTCGAGGTCTTGCGCCGCCTTGGCGGGCGCGAAATCGCCGCCATGACAGGGGCTATCGCGCGCGCAAGGGTGGAACGCATCCCCGTGATCCTTGACGGGTTCATCTGCACTGCTGCGGCCGCAGTGCTGGAACGCGCGGCCCCCGGCGCGCTGGATCACGCCGTTGCCGGCCATGTCTCGGCCGAGGGCCCGCATGCCCGCATGCTGCGCGAACTGGGCAAGGAGCCGCTGTTGTCGCTGGGCCTGCGTCTGGGCGAGGGGTCTGGCGCGGCGCTGGCGATCGGTATTCTCAAGGGCGCCATTGCCTGCCATTCCGGCATGGCGACATTCGCCGAGGCGGGCGTCAGCGACGGGTAGCGGGGAGGAATCGTAATCCTTGTCATGAGAAGTTTTGCTCAAGGCGAGGTTCGCGCCCACCTGGGGGGCGAGGCCGGGTTTGAGCCGGACCGCAAGCGGTCCGGGGGATGAAAATTCAGTGTGGCGATCCGGATTCAGGTGGCTGACGGTTCACACCGCCGCAGAACCCCTCTAAACAGGCGCAGACATGAACCGGAGCGCACAGACATGGCCAGAACCTTTCGCCTGACACTGGGGCAGTTGAACCCGACCGTGGGCGATCTTGCGGGCAACGTGGCGCTGGCGCGTGATGCCTACGGGCAGGCGCGGGCCGGTGGTGCCGACATGCTGGCGCTGCCGGAAATGTTCGTCACCGGCTATCAGACGCAGGATCTGGTGCTGAAACCCGCTTTCGTGGCCGATGCCATGAAGCATGTCGAACAGCTGGCCCGCGACTGTGCCGAGGGGCCGACCATCGGCATCGGCGGCCCCTTTGCCGAGGGGGGCGAGCTGGTCAACGCCTATTACATCCTGTCGGGCGGGCAGATCCGGGCGGTGGTGAAAAAGCACCACCTGCCCAATACGCAGGTATTCGACGAGATGCGCCTGTTCACCCCCGGCCCCATCTGCGGCCCCTATGCGGTGGGTGATCTGCGCATCGGCTCGCCCATCTGCGAGGATGCCTGGCACGAGGACGTCGCCGAGGCCCTGGCCGAGACGGGGGCCGAAATCCTGCTGGTGCCCAACGGCTCGCCCTATCGGCGCGAAAAGATCGAGGATCGCCACGGGCTGATGGTGGCGCGCGTCGTGGAAACCGGCCTGCCGCTGGTTTACCTGAACATGGTTGGCGGGCAGGATGACCAGGTTTTCGACGGCGGCTCTTTCGTGCTGAACCCCGGCGGGGCGTTGATGCTGCAACTGCCGCCCTTTGCCGAAACGCTCGCCCATGTGGATTTCACCGAAACGCCCGATGGCTGGCGCGCCGCCAGGGGCGAACTCGCCCCTTTCCCCCATGTGTGGGAGCAGGACTATAACGCCATGGTGCTCGCGCTGCGCGACTATATGCGCAAATCGGGCTTTCAGCGCGTTCTGCTGGGCCTGTCGGGGGGCATCGATTCGGCCCTGGTCGCGGCCATTGCCGCCGACGCGCTGGGCGCGGAAAATGTCCGCTGCGTGATGTTGCCCTCGGAATATACTTCGCCCGAGTCGCTTGAAGATGCCGCAGCGGTGGCCCGCAATCTGGGCTGCCGGCTGGACAACCTGCCGATCACCGGCCCCCGCGCCGCCGTGACCGAGGCGCTGGCGCCGCTTTTTGCCGGCACCTCGCCCGACGTGACCGAGGAAAACATCCAGTCGCGCCTGCGCGGGCTGCTGCTGATGGCGCTGTCCAACAAGTTCGGCGAGATGCTGCTGACCACCGGCAACAAATCCGAGGTCGCGGTGGGGTATGCCACCATCTATGGCGACATGGCCGGCGGCTATAACCCGATCAAGGATCTCTACAAGACGCGCGTGTTCGAAACCGCCCGCTGGCGCAACGAAAACCACCGCGACTGGATGAAGGGGCCGGCGGGCGAGGTCATCCCGCAGCGGGTGATCGACAAGCCCCCCTCGGCCGAGCTGCGCCCCGACCAGAAGGACGAAGACAGCCTGCCGCCCTATGACGTGCTGGACGACATCCTCGAACGCCTGATCGACCGCGACCAGTCGGTGGCCGAGGTCGTCGCCGCGGGCCATGACCGCGCCACCGTCAAGCGGGTCGAGCATCTGATCTATATCTCGGAATACAAGCGGTTTCAGTCGGCGCCGGGCGCGCGCACATCGGGCCGGGCCTTCTGGCTTGACCGGCGCTATCCGATCGTCAACCGCTGGCGCGACGAGGGGTAGCGATCAGGAATTGCCCCGGCAGCTGTCCTTTTCGTTGGTCGTGATCCAGCTCCATGTCTTGAGATCGATATCAAGGACATAATCGATCGCCGCCCGTTCAAAGGCGGAAATATAGGAACACGCCAGCGCAGGATCCGACGGGATGTATATATCCGCCCCCTTGGCCCGTTTCCGATTGTTGTTCTGGCGCGTCGTGATGATCAGAAAACGTCTGTCATTGGCAAAACGATTCCGTTTTTCATAGCTCCAGACGCTGGCCCCATGATCCCACGCCCATTTGAGCGGAATGACATGGTCGATCTCCACAACCCCGTCGGGATTGATCGGGCCGATCCGCGCCCCGGTCATTTCGTCGATCCATTCCCCCCAGACCACCTTGATGGTACCGTTGCTGTCACGCAGTTTCGGAGGGATCAGCGACCGCTGTCTGAGTATCTGGTGACGGGTATTCATGCGATCCTGTTGCTTCCATCCGCTGCGCATGAACATTTCGCGCGAATACTGCTGCGCCGTGGCGGGTGCGACAAGACAGGCAACAACTACGCCAACGCAGGCGACAAGGCGAAAAACCATGAGAATACTCGGTACGCGTAAAGAAAGATCAACAACCCGCCAATGCCTATCACAAGGGCCGGAATGCGACAACGGGGCCTATCCACCCGAATCCGAAGTTCGCCACATCTAGCATCAGGACCCTAATTCTCATCCCTCGGATCGCCTTTGAGCCGGTTTGCAGCCACCCGCCCTTGCATCGCTTCCTTGTCGATACCGGGCAAAGGTGACAGGCTCTGGCTTTGCGCCCTGGGGTGGGTGGTCTGATAAACCTCCATCAGGCGTGTCTGGTCCACGGCCGTATAGACCTGTGTCGTGGACAGCGAGGCATGCCCCAGCAGTTCCTGAATGGCGCGCAGGTCTCCGCCGGCCTGCAACAGATGGGTGGCGAACGAGTGGCGCAGCGCATGCGGGGTGGCGGTGGCCGGCAGGCCCAGCTGGTTGCGCAACTGTTCCATCAGCTTGCGGATGAGGCGCGCATTCAGCGCACCGCCGCGTTTTCCCCTGAAGAGGGGGCCTTCGCCCGTCAGCGGATGCGGACAGAGGCGTCGGTAGCGTTCGACCGCGTCGCGGGCCACCGGCAGAACCGGCACCATGCGTTCCTTGCCGCCCTTGCCGGTGATGCGCAGCACCTCGGGCAGGGGGGCATCGCGGCCTTTCAGGCCCATGGCCTCGGACATGCGCAGCCCGCAGCCATACAGCAGGGTCAGCACCGCCGTATCGCGGGCATTGATCCACGCATCCGGGTGTTGCAGCTCGACCGTATCGATCAGCTTGCGCGCCGCAGCGGGCGCGATGGGGCGGGGCAGGCGGGCCTGAAATCGCGGCGCCCGGGTTGCCAGCACGCGGGAAGCATCGAAACCCCTTCGTTCAGCGTACCAGCGGTAGAACCCCTTGACCGCCGAAAGCGCGCGGGCAAGCGAGCGCGCCGACTGGCCGCGTGCGCGCTCATGGGCCATCCATGCGCGCATCTCGGACAGGCCGATACCGCGCAGATGGGCCGGCGCCACCATCCCGCCCAGATGGTCGGAAAGAAAGCTCAGAAATGCCAGCAGGTCATGGCGATAGGCCTCGATCGTGTTGTCTGCCACGCCCTTCAGCGCCCGCTGTGTTGCCAGCCAGTCATCGATCAGCGCGAGGCAGGCGGGCGATGCCGGGATGAGGGTGGTTTCGCTCATCGCCCCGCCATCCGGCTAGCTGAGCCAGCGGCGCATCATCCGCTCGAAGGCGCCTCCGAGAAAGGCCAGAAGGTCAGCGCCCTGATTGGGGTGGAACTGGTGCGGATCCTCGGATCCCAGTGCCAGCATCCCCGGCAGGTTGCCGCCGCCCAGATCGAGCTTCATCAATGCCTCGGATCTGATCCAGGGGGCCTTGTCGCCATACAGCGTGTTCGACGCATGGGCCACCTGTCGCAGGGTGACCGCGCGATCCGACATGTGGCGCCCCTGCGTGAGGTATTCCTCGATGCTGCCCGGCGCATAGAAACCGATGACATCGCCATATTCGCTGACCAGGCGATTCTGCGCGGGCTCGGCAGTGGCCGCGGATTCCAGACACAGCCTGACCGCATCGACGCGCAGGATGTCGCGCACCTCGCCACCCAGGCTCTGCAGGAATTCGGTGAAATCCAGCGGCTCCAGCAGGGCCATCACCGCGTTCTGCACCTGGCGGGTTCGGGAAAGGTTCTCGTAAGCGGCGGCGATCACCGTGTTGTGGGTGTCTTCGAGCCGTTCAAACCGCTCTTCCAGGCGCCGCAGCGCCACGTCGCGCAAGTCGATGACATTGGGCGCCTTGCGCTGGTCGTCGGCGCCGGCAAGGGCCTTCATCACGTCCTTGTCCTGAAGGATCATCTCGGGCTCTGCCAGGATGCGATCACGCAGCTGGTCAAGAGGTGTCGTCTGCCTGTTCATGTCCTGCCCCATCCTTTCAGAGGATCTTCTGCCCGGTCTTTTCCCAATCCTTGAGGAAGGCCGCCAGCCCCTTGTCGGTCAGCGGGTGTTCCACCATCTTGCGCAGCACCGAGGGCGGCGCGGTGGCCACGTCGGCGCCGATCCTGGCGCATTCCGATATGTGGTTGACCGACCTGATCGAGGCGGCCAGTATCCGGGTTTCAAAGCCGTAATTGTCATAGATGGTGCGAATGTCCGCGATCAGATCAAGGCCGTCCAGGTTGATGTCGTCCAGCCGCCCGATAAAGGGGCTGACGAATGTTGCCCCGGCCTTGGCCGCCAGCAGCGCCTGGTTGGCCGAAAAGCACAGCGTGACATTGACCATGCGGCCCTCGGTCGTCAGGGTCTTGCAGGCTTTCAGTCCGTCCCATGTCAGCGGCACCTTGATGGCGATGTTGTCGGCGATCTCGGCCAGCTTGCGGCCTTCGTCGATCATGCCCTGGGCGTCGGTCGAAACCACCTCGGCGCTGACCGGGCCGTCCACAAGGGCGCAGATCTCGCGCGTGACTTCAAGGATGTCGCGCCCGGATTTCAGGATCAGCGAGGGGTTGGTGGTCACACCGTCAACAAGGCCAAGCTCGGCCAGCTCGGCGATATCGTCGATTTCAGCGGTATCCGCAAAGAATTTCATCTGCCTGCCTTCGGTTTTCTTTTGCCGGTTGGTCCGGTCTGCTCGATCTGGGGGCGATCTTACAGCATGGCCGAGTCGCTGCAAAGCCATCTTTGAGCGAGGGGGAAATATTTTGGCGGGGGGTGTGGATGTCGTTGGGGCCGGGCGCCACGGCAGCCGTATCTCGCCGAGGGCAGCGCCTGCCCCGAGGGGGGTGCGAAAGCGCCCGCCTGGGGGGCGGGGCGGGCGCTGCCCGGCCTTGCGGCCGGGCGTCAAGTTCCGTCACCAGTCGAAACGCTACTCACATGCCTGACTCCGCCCCCTTTCCCACCGGCACCCCCGTTGCCGTGCTGACGACCGAGCCGCTTGACCGCCTGCTCGATTACCGCGCCCCGGAAGGGGGCTGCGCGGTCGGCTCGTTCGTCGAGGTGCCATTGGGCCCGCGCAAGGTGCTGGGCGTCGTCTGGGGGGCGGGGCAGGGGTTTGACACGGCCCGTCTGCGCAGCGTCATCCGCTGCCTTGACGTGCCACCCATGCGCGAAGAAATGCAGCACTTTCTGCAACGCGCGGCCGACTACACGCTGTCGCCGCTTTCGGCCATGCTGCGGCTTGCGACCCGCGCGCCGGGGTTGATGAACCCGCCGCATATGCGCCGCCTTTATGCGCTGGGCCAGGGCCAGCCCGAACGCATGACCCCGGCCCGCGCGCGCGTGATCGCGGTGCTGCGCGAACATGGCGGCCTGCCTTTCACCCTGGGCGAACTGGCCGATCTTGCCGGCGTTTCGCCCGGCGTCGTCAAGGGGCTGGTCAAGGCGGGCGCGGTGGTCGAGGTCGCGGCCCCCCGCGATACCGCCTATCCGCCGCTTGACCACGCGCGCCCCGGCAAGCCGCTGTCGGCCGACCAGCGGGCGGCCGCGCAGGCCATATGCGCAGGCGTTCGCAAGGGGGGTTATGGCACCTGGCTGCTCAAGGGCGTGACGGGGTCGGGCAAGACCGAGGTCTATCTCGAAGCGGTCGCCACCTGCCTGCGCGCGGGCCGTCAGGCGCTGGTTCTGCTGCCGGAAATCGCGTTGACCTCGGAATTCCTGAAACGTGTCGAGGCCCGTTTCGGCGCGCGCGCGGCCGAGTGGCATTCCGGCGTCACCATGACCGAACGGCGTCGCCTGTGGCGCATGGTCGGCGCGGGCGGGGCGCAGCTGGTTGTGGGCGCGCGCTCGGCCCTGTTTCTGCCGTTTCGCGACCTTGGCCTGATCGTGGTGGACGAGGAACATGACCCCTCCTACAAGCAGGAGGACGGTGTGCATTACCATGCCCGCGACATGGCCGTTCTGCGGGCCAGCATCGCGGGCGCACAGGTGGTTCTGGCCTCGGCCACCCCCAGCCTTGAAAGCTGGGCCAACGCGCAGGCGGGCAAGTATCACAGGCTTGATCTGGAAGAACGCTTTGGCGTGGCCGAGCTGCCGCAGATCGACGCCATCGACCTGCGCGCCTATCCACCGGAACGGGGCCGCTGGATATCCGAACCGCTGCAACAGGCTGTGGATCAGCGCCTGCAGGCGGGCGAACAGGCGCTGTTGTTTCTGAACCGGCGCGGATACGCCCCGCTGACCGTCTGCCGCGCCTGCGGGCATCAGATCGGTTGCGATCACTGCGATGCGCGCATGGTCGAGCACCGTTTCCAGAACCGTCTGATGTGCCATCAATGCGGTGAAACGAAGCCGATACCGCAAAGCTGCCCCTCCTGCGGGGCGGAAGACCGCCTTGCCCCGGTCGGCCCCGGTGTCGAACGCCTGGCCGAAGAGGCCGAGGCGCTGTTTCCAGACGCCCGCATCGCCATCCTGTCGTCCGACCTCGCAGCCTCGGCCCGCGCCATGAAGGCAAGGGTCGAGGAAATCGCCTCGGGCAAGGCCGATGTCATCATCGGCACGCAGATCGTCGCCAAGGGGCATAATTTTCCCCTGCTGACGCTGGTCGGGGTGATTGACGCCGATCTGGGCCTGCAGGGGGGCGACCTGCGCGCGGGCGAGCGCACCTTTCAGCTGATGCGACAGGTTGCCGGTCGCGCCGGGCGCGCCGACCGCAAGGGGCTGGCTCTGATCCAGACCCATCAACCCGATCATCCGGTGATCAAGGCGATCCTTTCGGGCGATGACGAGGGTTTCTGGCGCGCCGAGGCCGCCCAGAGACAGGCCGCCGGCATGCCCCCATTCGGGCGGCTTGCGGGCATCATCCTGTCGGGGCCGGATCTGGCGGTGCTGAGCGATCTGGCCAACCACATGGTGCGCAACACCGCACCGCTGCGGGCCATAGGCGCGCAGCTGTTCGGCCCCGCCCCCGCGCCGATCGCC
Organism: Alphaproteobacteria bacterium; assembly: GCA_030148665.1. GTDB lineage: Bacteria > Pseudomonadota > Alphaproteobacteria > Rhodobacterales > Rhodobacteraceae > UBA5972. Next base: position 7,719 of record JASBSZ010000048.1, on the reverse strand, counting down.
CGTATCCGGGGGCGGCATCGTATCCGTCTGCTGGTCAAGGCCGCCAAGGGGGTGGCGCTGCAGGATGCGCTGTCGCGCTGGCGGGCGCAGTTCAGGCTGCCCGCCAATATCAGGCTGGTGATCGATATCGATCCGCAGAGCTTTTACTGACGCGCGTCTGGGGGCTGCCGCCCCCGGCCCGAGCGGGCCTCCCCCGCGCGTATTTGGGCAAAGAAGAAGCCTGCGACATGTTTGCAGGCGTATCGGGGCGCTGCTTGACAGCCACGTTCGGGCGCGGGAAAGCTGGTGGAAAACTGTCAAAACAGGTTCGGGGGAGAATCCGTTGAATACTTCGACGCACAAGGAAAAGATCATTTCCGGGATCGGCGGTTTTGTCGCCATATCGGGTGTTTTCTGGGTGACGCAGCAGTTCGAGCAGGGGTTGCATGCGCGGCTGTTGCTGATCGCTTCGATGGGGGCAACGGCGGTGTTGCTGTTTGCCGCCCCCAAGAGCCCGCTGTCGCAACCCTGGAACGTGATTGGCGGGCATGTGGTTTCCGCCCTGGTCGGGGTGGCGGTATATCGTCTGGTCGGCAATCCCGTGCTGGGCGGGGGGCTGGCCGTCGGGCTGGCGATTTCGGCCATGTATTACCTGCAATGCCTGCATCCGCCCGGCGGGGCGACCTCGTTGATCCCGCTGATCAGCGGTGCGGTGATGGGGGATTACGGGTTCTGGTTCGTGCTGTTTCCGATCGGCCTGGGGGCGGTGCTGATGGTGGTGATCGCCGTTGTCTTCAACCTGCCCTTTTCGTGGCGGCGTTATCCGCAGTCCCTGGCCGAAAGGATGGCGCCCCCGCATGAGGGCGCCTATCCCGATATCAGCCATGCCGATTTCGTCGCCGCGCTGAGCGAGATCGACACCTATGTCGATATTTCGGAACAGGATTTGTTGCGCATATACGAACTGGCCACGCAGAGGGCACATTCCCGGGCATCATGAATCCGCCGGGAACAAGCAGCTGGCCAAGCCCGCCCCCGGCCGGTAAAAGCGGCGCGTATTGCGTCAATGCGGGCGAAAAGCGTCATGTCTAATGCCATCCGACCCAAGCCGGGGATCATGGAGATCGATCTGTATGTCGGCGGTGAAAGCCGGCTGGAGGGGTTCGACAAGGTCTGGAAGCTGTCCTCGAACGAAAACCCGCTGGGGCCGAGCCCGCGGGCGGTCGAGGCCTATCACGCGGCTGGGGCCTCGCTGGAACGCTACCCGTCGTCGGATCACGCCGCGTTGCGCCGCGCCATTGCCGAGGTTCATGGTGTTGATCCCGACCGGGTGATCTGTGGCGACGGCTCGGACGAGGTGATCGCCTGGCTGTGTCACGCCTATGCCGGGCCGGGCGACGAGGTGCTGGTGACCGAGCATGGCTTTTCCATGTATCGCATATCGGCGCTGGCGGCTGGCGCCACCCCCGTCGAGGTGGCCGAGCGCAACCGCCGTGTCGATATCGACCTGCTGCTGGCCGCCGCGAACGCGCGCACGCGGCTCGTGTTCATCGCCAACCCCGCCAACCCCACCGGCACCATGCTGACCTCGGCCGAACTGGCCCGTCTGGCCGCGGGGCTGCCGCCGCAGGCATTGCTGGTGATCGACGGCGCCTATGCCGATTTTGTCGATGGGTATGATGGTGGCCGCGCGCTGGTCGAAAGCCGCGAAAACGTGTTCATGACCCGGACATTTTCCAAGATCTACGGCCTTGGCGGCCTGCGCATCGGCTGGGGATACGGGCCGCGCGCGGTGATCGATGTCTTGAACCGTCTGCGCGGGCCGTTCAACCTGACCGCGCCATCGCTGGCTGCGGCCGAGGCCGCCGTGCGCGACATCAGATGGACCAACCATTGCCGGGCCGAAAATACCCGCTGGCGGGGCTGGCTGGCGCGGCAATTGGCCGAGGTCGGGATTCCGTCGGATCCGTCATTTGCCAATTTCATCCTTGCGCGTTTTGCCGACGAGGCAACGGCCGATGCCGCCGATGCCTATTGCCGCAGCCGGGGGATCATCCTGCGCAAGGTCAAGGGCTACAAGCTGCCCCATTGTCTGCGCATCACCATCGGTGACGAGAAAGGCAGCCACGCTGTCGCGCGCGCCTTGCGCGATTTCATGGAAAAGGAACAGGCATGAGCGTGATCTATGACAGGGTGGCCCTGCTTGGGCTGGGGCTGATTGCGGGCTCGATGGCGCTGGCGATGCGCGAAAAGGGCCTTGCGGGCCGAATCGTCGGCCATGCCCGCAGCGCGGAAACCCGGCAGACGGCGCTGGAAATCGGGCTGGTGGACGAGGTGTTCGACACCGCCGCCGAGGCCGTCAAGGGCGCCGATCTGGTGGTGTTCTGCGTGCCGGTCGGGGTCATGGGGCAACTGGCGGCGGAGGTCGCGCCGCATCTTGAAACAGGCGCGACGGTGTCTGATGTCGGCTCGGTCAAGGGGGCGGTCATCAAGGCGATTGCCCCGCATATCCCCGAAGGCGTGCATTTCATTCCCGGCCACCCGCTGGCCGGCACCGAACATTCCGGCCCGCGGGCGGGCTTTGCCAGCCTGTTTCACAACCGCTGGTGCCTGCTGACCCCGCTTGAGGGCACCGACCCGAAGGCGCTTGACCGTCTGCGCCAGCTGTGGACTGAAATGGGCGCCAATGTCGATGAAATGGACGCGGCCCATCACGATCTGGTGCTGGCGGTGACCAGCCATGCGCCGCATCTGATCGCCTATACGATGGTCGGTGTAGCGGATGATCTGAAGCGCGTGACCGAGCGCGAAGTCATCAACTATTCGGCTGCCGGGTTTCGCGATTTCACCCGCATCGCGGCGTCGGACCCGACCATGTGGCGCGACGTGTTCCTGAACAACAAGGAGGCGACGCTGGAAATCCTTGGTCGCTTTACCGAGGAACTGTTCGATCTGCAGCGCGCCATCCGGCGCGGCGACGGCCAGCAGCTGTTCGATTATTTTACCCGCACAAGGGCCATCAGACGTGGTATCATCGAGGCCGGTCAGGACACCGACGCCCCCGATTTCGGGCGTGTCGGCAAGGATTGAGAACGGTCGATACAGGCAGACGATACGGGCAGAACCTCATGCGGGCCAGCGGCGCCTTGGTGATTTCCCTTCTGGTTGGCAGCACGCTGGGCGCGGCGGCCGCAGCGCCTCTTGAATCTCCGCGTCCCAGGCCGCGGCTGGACATGGCCGAACGTATCCTGCGTCAGCTGACCCCGCTTGCCGGTTTCGCGCGTGGCCGTCAGACCCGCGACGGGTCATCGGCCCTGGACGCCCCGCTGACGCCGCTGGAGCGCGCCTTGATGCGCGAGGCCGAAGGCGCCCTTGCCACCACGCCGCCGGTCTTTCGCTCGCCCTTTCCGCGTCCGCGGCCTGTTGTCGGCCTGGCCCGCGCACCTGATGGCGCACCCGACAGTGTGCCCGAGGTCAAGCAGGCCATTCCGCCAGGGCCTCTTGCCGGCGCCCCGGTCGTGGCGGGCCCGACAAGGACCCCGGCAAGGGCGTTGAACGCAACCGGCGCTCCGCTGGTCTGGAAACCCGGTAGCGCGCCCGTTCGGCTGCCGTCGCGGCGTGTGCGGTTGCGCAAGCCCGGAAATCCGGCCAGGTCCGTGCCCGTGGCGCGCAACAAGCTGCCCGTGTCGGCGCCATCCTTGCCTGCGCCGGTCTTACCCTCGGTCTCGCCTGCAGTCGTCGCGCCTTCGGGCGGGCGCGGGCTGTGCGGGCATCGGGGCATCGTCGGCACGACGGTTCCTCCGGTACGCGGACCTTTGCCGGGGTGCTATATCGCGCAGCCCGTGCGTGTTGCGGCCGTTGATGGGGTATCGCTCAGCCATGCCTCGGTCATGGATTGCGGGACGGCCGTTTCGCTCCAGAGCTGGGTCGAAAACACGGTCAACCCGACCTTTCGCTTTCGTGGCGGGGTTTCTTCGCTCAAGGTGATTTCGGGCTATTCCTGCCGCACCCGCAACAGCCGCCCGGGGGCCAAGCTGTCGGAACATGCCAAGGGCCGCGCCATCGACATTGCGGCGGTCAGGCTGAACAGCGGCGTCGAGATCACCGTGCTCGAGGGCTGGCGCGACCCGCGCTATCGTTCCGCCCTGCGCAAGCTGCATGATGGTGCCTGCGGGCCGTTCGGAACCGTGCTGGGGCCGGATGCCAACCGCTATCACAAGGATCACCTGCATCTGGATACGGCGCGCTATCCGGGCGGCCCCTATTGTCGGTGATCCCGCCGGCCTGTTGCGGCCGTATCCAGGGATCGGCCCGACAGGAAAAGGGCCGGAAAGGTTTCCCCTTCCGGCCCTGTATCCGATGATTTCCGGTCATGTTTTCCGGCCTGGGGCGCCAGTGGCGCTGTCCTCAATTACGATTGCCGAGGAGCTGCAGCAGGAACATGAACATGTTGAGGAAGTCGAGATAGAGGTTCAGCGCCCCCATGATCGCCGACTTGCCCAGCCACTCGCTGTCGCCATTATGGGCGTGGACGATATAGGTGTTCTTGATCTTCTGGGTGTCGAACGCGGTCAGGCCCGCAAAGATCAGAACGCCCAGAACCGAGATCGCGAACTGCACTGCCGAAGAGGCCAGAAAGATGTTCACGACCGAGGCCACGAGCAGCCCGATCACGCCCATGATCAGGAAGGTTCCGAAACCCGAAAGATCCTTCTTGGTGGTATAGCCATACAGGCTGAGGCCGGCGAATGCGATCGCCGTCACAAGAAAGGTCTGGGCGATGGAAATGCCGGTATAGACCGCAAAGATGTAGGAAATCGACAGACCCATCAGGGCGGAAAAGACCCAGAACACGATCTGGGCGGTGGCTGCGCTCATCCGGTTGATCATGGCGCCAAAGCCGAACACCACGGCAAGCGGCGCGAATATCACGACCCATTTCAGCGAAGTCTGAAAGATCGCCGCAAGCATGGCCTCGTTGGTGCCCACCACATAGGCAACGACACCGGTGATGATCATGGCCACGGACATAAGGCCATAGACCTTGTTCATGTACGCGCGCAGACCCTCGTCTATCTGGGCGGTGCGTGTTCCTGCACCGGCACGCCTGATTGTCTCGTAATCGGCCATCTGGGCCCTCCTTGTTTGCGAAAACGCTGCCATTCACCATGGTCGGCGAGACACCCCGCCGTCCTTGTCCCCTATATTGGATGCTTTCACCCCTTTTTCAAGGAAAGCCGACGTCAAGCCTGCGTGAATTTTGTCTGACTTTCCGGTTGTTTCACGCGCCGTGCGGGCGGCCTGCCCGTCAGGGCGCCTCTTTGCGGCTGTCGTCGATGGTCACGACGACCTTGCCGGTCGATTTTCGGCTGCGCAACAGCTCCAGCGCCTCATTGGCCCTTTCCAGCGGCAATTCGTGGCTGACATGGGGTTTCAGGCGGCCCTGGTCGAACCATTCGAACAGTTGGGCAAAGCTGTCGGTCAGCACCGAGGGTTTGAATTTGGCATATCCGCCCCAGTAGAACCCGATCACCGTCAGGTTCTTGACCAGAATGATGTTGGCCGGGATCTGCGGAACCTCGCCGCTGGCAAAGCCCAGCGGGATCAGCCGCGCCTCGGGGTTGCAGGCACGCATGGCGGCCTTGAATTGCGCCCCGCCTACCGGGTCGAACACCACATCGGCCCCGCCCAGCGCCTTGACGCTGTCGCGGATGTCGTCCTTTTCGCTGTCGATCAGGTGGTCGGCGCCGGCCATACGGGCGATTTCCAGCTTTTGCGGCCCGCGGGCACAGGCGATGACCTCGGCCCCCATCAGCTTGCCCAGCTCGACCGCCGTCAGGCCGATGCCGCCGCTTGCCCCCAGCACCAGCAGGCATTCGCCCGCCTGAAGGCGTGCGCGATATTCCAGCCCCACATGCGAGGTGCCATAGGCGATCAGGAAGGCCGCCGCCTGAACATCCGACATGGCATCGGGCACCGGCACGCAGGCGCGTGCATCATAGCAGCCATATTCGGCCAGCCCGCCAAAGCCCGCATAGACGGCCACCCGCTGACCCTTTTTCAGATGGGTGACGCCATCGCCCAGGCTTTCGACCGTGCCGCAGATCTCCATGCCCAGGGTAAAGGGCAGGGGGGGCTTTTCCTGATAGGTGCCCTCGATCAGCAGCAGGTCGCCGAAATTGATGCCGACCGCATGGTTGCGCAGCAGCACCTGCCCCGGCCCGGGCGCGGGGATGTCGATTTCGCGCAGCTCAAGCGGCTTTCCGTATTCCGTAACCTGCATTGCACGCATGATCGGGCTCCATTTCTGATTTTTCATCCGAAACCGATTTGGCACAAAGCCCCGCCCGGGCTCAAGCGCGCCGCTGCGTCGCCTGCGGACGGCTGGCCAGCAGGATGATCAGGCTGACGCCATTGACGGCCGCCCCCAGCACCCCCACCCAGACGAACCCGGCCCCCTGAAATGTCACGCCCATGGCAAGCGTGCCGACCGCGGCGGCCAGATACGTGACCGCCGAGTACAGCCCCAGCACCGCACCTTTCGAGCGCGGCGCCAGCGCCGTCAGCCCGGTGACGATGGTGTTCAGCAGCTGATTGTTCATCCAGCCCCAGGCGGTGATCGCCGCCAGGTACCACCAGAATGTCGGTGCATATCCCATCGCGACCAGGGCCATTGCCGCCGCCGGAAACCCGATCAGCTGCATGCGCCTCGTCCCCAGGCGGTCGATCACCCCCGACATCAGCGATGCCGCACCAAAGCCGATGCCGTAAAACAGCGCGATCAGCCCGGCCGCGCCGGTACTGACGCCGAAATCCAGAATCGCATGCGCGCCGGTATAGGTATATGTGCCATAGAACACGGCCATGAACAGAAAGCACACCGTATAGGTTGCAAGGCCCCGCGGCAGGGCCAGGGGGGCAAACCGGCCCATGGGCTGCGAATCGCGCACCGCGACGTGGCTGTTGCGAAAACGCGTGGTAAAGGGCAGCGTGGTGATGCCGATGCCGCCGACCAGCCCCAGCATCAGGCGCCAGCCCAGCATGTCGGCCAGATACGCCCCCAGGGGGACGGCCGCGATCAGCGCCAGCGACCAGCCCAGGATCACGCGCCCCAGAATGCGGGCCTCCTGCCCGGCAGGCGATATGTCCGCCGTCAGCGCATAGATTGCCGGCAGACCCACGCCTGCCGCCAGCCCCACCAGCGCCTGCGTGGCGGTCAGCCATATCCAGCTCGTGGTCAGCGCCGCGGCAATCTGAGCTGCTCCGCCGACGACCATGGCCAGTTGCAATGCCCGGGCGGTGCCGAACCTGTCCAGCGATCGCCCCAGCCACAGGGCCGATATCGCGGTGCCCAGGCCAAAGGCGGTAATTGCGCGCCCGGCCACCGCGGCCGAGACGCCGAAATCGGTTGCAATATCGCTGAGCACCGGCGACAGGATCAGCCCGTTCGTGCCGATGATCCCGATCAGCACCATCAGCGTGACGACCTTGCCGAACATGGCGCGCATTCCTCCCTGGTTGTCAATGAGCATTCAAAACTGACCCGGTTTCAGCATTTAAAATTGACCCACCCATTGTGGTGCAAAGCCCCCAGGCGGGGCGCCCTCATATAGCGAGTCCGTCTGGGGGCTTTGCTTGCGCGGCGTTCAGGTTTTTATGCGCTGCTTGCTTTGAGCGAACCGGTAGGACGTGTTGCCGGTTTCGATGATCACGCAGTGGTGTGTGACGCGATCCAGGAGC
>JASBSZ010000047.1 GCA_030148665.1 Alphaproteobacteria bacterium | reverse complement strand
GCCGGAAACTTCGTGCGCACCCTGACGGAACGCCAAGGCCAGCAAGTCGGATCACCTGATGAAATCGCCTATCTGATGGGCTGGATCGACAAACAAGCGCTGCTGAATCGTGCCGATCGGTTCAAGAAAAACGGATACGGGGACTATTTGAAAAACCTTCTCGGCGGGTAGATCGTCCCGTCTGTTTTGGTACTGTAACCTGAGGTCTGGAAATTTTGTTGGAGATTGCGCTGTGCGCCCCTGCCGGGGCATGCCCCGGCAGGGGCGGTCCATTCTGGTATTCCATGGAGTTGCAAAACCAACCGTGGAGGACCGGGAATGGACGAACAGAAGAATACAGGGCTTGAGGCCATCTTGGAACAGCTGATCGAACATGGTGCGAATGACATGGCGAATATCTTCGCCCGGGCGTTCGAGCTGGCCATGCGGATCGAGCGCGAACGCTTTCTCGGCGCGGGCCATTACGAGCGCACGGCCGGCCGCCGGGGCTATGCCAACGGCAGCAAGCCCAAGCGGATCGACACGCCGGCCGGCACGGTCACGGTTCAGGTGCCCAAGAGCGCCGGGCATGACGGCGAACCCTTCTACCCGCAGTCCCTGGAGCGCGGCCGTCGGTCTGTGCGCGCGGTGATGCTGGCGGTGGCCGAGATGTACATCAAGGGCGTGTCCACCCGCGAAGCCGAGGCGGTGATGCGCCAGTTCGGCATCGAGAGCCTGTCGTCTTCGCAGGTCAGTCGTGCCACCAGGCTGCTGGACGAGGAGCTGGAGGCCTGGCGAAATCGCCCCCTCGGGGAGGTCCGCTATCTCTTCCTCGATGCCCGCTACGAGAAGGTGCGCATCGGTGGCGTGGTTCGTGATGCCGCCGTGCTTTCGGCTATCGGTATCGGCACGGACGCCCGGCGCCGGGTGCTGGGCGTCTCGGTGGCCCTGTCGGAGGCCGAGGTCCATTGGCAGGCCTTCCTGGAAGGCCTGCAGGCGCGCGGTCTGCGTGGGGTGGAATATGTCGTATCCGATGACCACGCCGGTCTGCGCGCCGCGCGCCGGGCCGTGCTGGGCGGCGCCAAATGGCAGCGCTGCCAGTTCCACCTGGCCCAGAATGCCATCCATCACGCCCCGAATGTCGCCATCCGCAAGCGTATCGGCACCGAGCTGCGCGCTGTCTGGAATGCCTCCGACCTGGCCAAGGCAGAGGCCGCTCTGGCGGAACTGGTGAAAACTTACCGCGACGCGGCCCCGAAGCTGGCCGAATGGCTGGAGGAAAACGTGCCCGAGGGCCTGACCGTCTTTGCCTTGCCCGACCACCACCGCCGCCGCTTGCGCACATCAAACCCGATCGAGCGCGCCATCCAGCAGGAGCTGAAACGCCGCACCGTCAAGGTCAGGGTGTTTCCGAACGAAGAATCACTGGAACGCCTCGTCAGCGCCGTGCTGGTCGAGATCGACGAAAAATGGGCCGTCGACACAAAGGCCTATATCAAATGGGAATGCCAGGATGACTGATCAGCCCAAATCCGAATTTCCAGACAGCAGGTTGCGTAATCGAGGTCAGGAATTCGGTGCCGTCGGCAGCAGGTACTGGATGGCAGTGCGCACATCCCCGCCGGTGAAGTTCCCGCCGTTTGCGGTCAGCACGATCGGGGTGGGCGCATAGAAGGCCTGCGGCCCGATCACGCCGACATTGGTGCTGCCGGCCGCCACTCCCAGCGATCCGCCGAACTTGGCGGGCTCGCCGGCGATGCCGCAGTCATAGCTTGTCGCGCCGGTAATGGCAGCGATGGTGCGGGTCGAGACCGCCAGCACGATGGCCCGGTCGGGAATGGCGATGCTGGAAGTCACCGAGGAGCCGGAGAGCCCCGAGAGCAGCTCTTCGTCCACGTGCAACCCGATGGATGATCCGCTCGGTCCCCGGGCCACCTCGACGGCCGGGCCGCGCACCAATAGACCCAGCGCCGCATCGAGCGTGAGCCACGCTCCACCTGCGCGCACCAGCAGCACGCCTTCATCCTCCACCCACACGCGCCATCCATCTTTGGGCGGCAGCCGCAGCCAAGCCCCGCCGGAGAACAGCACCACGTCGCCGTCCCAGCCGGTCCAGGCACTGGTTGCCCCGGGGGCGACGATGTAGCACTCGCCCTCGGTCGGACTGGCTGGCGGCGCTGCGAGACCCCGGTCCTTCACCGAGATCTGGACCAGCCCGTCGAGCCGGGCCAGCGCCTCGTTGACGGTCACGTGCTTCTGGGCCTGGGCGGCGGCAAGCAGCGGCAGGGCGAGATTGGGGGTGGTCATCAAATGTACTCCGTAACGGCGAGGGTGGTTGCAAGTGGCACACCGCGGCCCAGCGCGCCGATCTGGGTGATGCGGACATCGAGGCTGGTTACCGTGGTGCCGAAGTCGGCGGTCTGCATGCTGGCGGTGTACGTGAAGGTGGGCGCAGCCAGTCCCGTGACGCTGCGCAGCACGGTGCCGCCCTGCAGGATCTCCAGATCATAGGCTTCGGGGGCCTCCGACAGCGGCACCTCCGCCAGCACCCAGCTATCGGCGGCGAGCGCCCGGTCGCGGCGCAGCCAGCGGATGGCGAGATCGCCGTTCGCCTCGCGCCGCATGCGGGGCTGGGCCGGGGCAAAGGGCATCAGGCCACGCCCCGCCGGCGTGAAGGAAACAGCCTGCATGATGGCATCCGAGGGCGCGGCATTGCCCGGTCCGACGCGCCAGTTCCAGGGGATGCCGAGATCGGCCTCGGCGATGGAAAGCGGCTGAACGGTGGTATCGAGGATCACCACGCGTGCCCCAGCCGGCGCCGGGTTGCCCATGGCATCTTCCGTGCCCCGCTGCCCGCGCAGCAGGCGGGTGAGGCGGTAGCGCCCGGTCGAGACCAGCTCCGCGTTCCCGAACTGGACGATCTCCCAAGCGCCGCTCGCGCTTTCCACCGCCAGCACGTTGGCGCCGTTCAGAAGCTCGGTATCGGTGACGGAGGTCAGCGTTCCCGATGACAGGTCCACCAGCAGCTCGCTGCCCGCATCGAAGCGATCGACTGGCCCCGCAGACAGATCGGCCGCCAGTACCCCCATGCGCGCCGGCGCGCCGATGGTGTCGAGCAGCTGGAACCCCGAGTCCGTGGCGCTCCACCAGACCGCGCCGGTGCCGTACCAGGGCCTCGCGAACACCGCCGCGTAAGGGCGATGCGCCGGCACGGTATCCGACAATTGCGGCAGGTCCATCAGAGCGACATCGGCCGGCCCGAAGACGGTGGGGGTGGCCAGCTGCGGCGCTCGGGCCTCGCCCGGCGGCAGATCGTAAAGCGCGGCGTCCGCGCGGATGGCCTCGATGGCGCGCGAACCGGCATCATTAATGCGCGTTATCCCGTATTCAACCCGCCGCCCGTCATGGTCGAGCGCGATCACGTCGCCGGGGTCGAGCGCCAGCCGAGAGGGCGGCAGCCTGGCGGTGAGCGTCTCTCGCCCGACCCAGGCCTCCATCAGTGCGCGGCGGCAGCGGCGGTCGGCTTCCTCGAGCGAGACGGCGAGAGGGAAGGTCTCGGAGGACACCCGCGCCGCCTGCACGGTGCTGCGCCGCGCCTCCACCGTGGCCGCGTCGTATTCCTCGTCCGAGCGCACCAGCTGCCACTTCAGCGCCTGCGGCAGTTCGGTCTCCTGGCCGCGCACCAGTTCCATGACCTCGGCCTGGCCGTTGCCGACCAGCTGGTCCGGCGTGATGGTCATGGCCGGCGCCCGGCCGCGCGTGCGGAACACGATCTTCCCGCCGCTCTCCACCGCATCGAAGCCGAAGTGGCGGGCCAGCACCGCGATCGAGGCGCGGGGGCTTTCCAGTGCCGCCACGGTGAAGCCCGGCACGATGTCGGAAAGCTCGGAGACATCCACGAGGCTGTCATCGAGCCCCGCCGCGCGGCAGAGATCGCGCACCAGCGCACCGAGTGACACCTGCCCGAGGCGTCCGCCCATCCAGTGCCCCAGCCGCCAGTTTGCGGCGTCCGACCAGACATCCTCACGGGCCGGGAAGTCCGGATATGGCCGGGCGTCCCAGGTCCAGAGCGCCGCCTCATTGGTCTCAATCATCGATTGGCCATAGACGCTGCTTGTCGGATTATTGGCCGCATCGCCCCAATAGCCGAGCGTGGCCTCGACATAGGCCCGCTGCAGGGCCTCGTCCTGCCAGCCCCGCGAGAAATACGGCAGGGCGCTCTCGGACGACTTGGGATCGTAGAACACGTTCGGCTGGTTGGTGCCCCGGTCGATTGCCGGGCAGCCGAACTCGGTGAACCGGATCGGCTTGCTCTCGGGAACCCAGCCGGTGGTGGACTGCCCGTACGGCAATACCTCGACGCCGTAGACCACGATGTCCTCGCCCGCGGTGGCCGAGCGCGGCCCGATGCGAAAACCCGCCGAGCCCGACAGCCCCGCCGTCACATCCATCGTGATCCTCCATAGCCCTGGAGAAACGTCGGTCTGGCTGGTGGCGTTGATGATGTGTGCACCGGCTGCGGTATCCTCCCAGCCACCGATGGCGCCGAAGTAGGAGGCATGATCGGCGCCCGCACCCAACGCGAGGTAGAGCGCGAAGTCGCCGGAGGTGCCGGAGGCGACGTAAGCCGTGATCACCACCCGTTCACCCGCCGACAGGGTCCGATAGCCGGGCGTGGCCCCGTGCCAGGTGGCCCCGTCGGAAGCGATGCGGGCTGGGGTCGTGAAGGGGCCGAAGCTGCCGATGGTGGCGGTAATCGCCACCGTAGAGGGGTTGGGGTCGTAGCTGGCCGGATCGCCGGCGTTCTGAAAGAAGCCGAAGCGCACGCCGCCCAGGCGATCATGGTGCGCATTCTGCCACCAGCTTCGCATGTCCTTCGGTCGCCAGATCCACGGCTCGCCGTAGAAGCCGTCGCTGATCTGCGTTCGCACCTGTGCCTGCCGATCGGCATCGGAAGCATAGAACCACTCATACCCCTCGCCTCCCTCGATATTGGCCCTGAGGTAATCGAGATCGCGGACCGAGACCCAGCCGGCCTGGGCGTCCAGATGGTCCGTGCCGTCGCGCCAGTCGGAAAGCGGCAGATAATTGTCGATGCCGATGAAATCGATTGCGGAATCCGCCCAGAGCGGGTCGAGGTGAAAGAGTGCATCGCCCGAGCCGTCGGCGGGCTGGTGGCCGAAATACTCGCTCCAGTCGGCGGCGTAGCTGATCTTCGTGCCGGACCCGAGAATGGCGCGCACATCCGCTGCCAGCTGGCGGAGTGCCGCCACGGCCGGGAAGCCGGTGGCGCTGTCGCGGATGGTGGCGAGGCCGCGCAGCTCCGAGCCGATCAGGAAGGCATCCACCCCGCCCGCGGCCGCGCACAGATGCGCGTAGTGCAGGATCATCCGCCGGTAGCCCCAATCCGCGCCGCCGGTCCAGGTGACACTCTCGCCCGAAACCGAGAAGTCCGAGACCTGGGCATTGCCGAAGAAGGCGGCGACCTGAGAAGCCGCCATGGACGTCTTGTCGACCGTGCCGGCAAAGCCCGCCGCCGGCGAACAGGTGATGCGCCCGCGCCAGGGATGGGCCGGCTGGCCCACCGTCACCGCGTTGTCGGAATACGGATCGGGCAAGGAATTGCCCTCGGGAATGTCCATCAGCAGGAACGGGTAAAAGGTGACCCTGAGCCCGCGCGCCTTCATCTCCCGGATCGCCTGCACCACCGAGAAGTCGGCCGGTGTGCCGCCATAGTTGACCCGGCCCTGCGCATCGGTGCTGATCAGGTGGGCTCCAGTGCGGTCCACACCGTTCACGGACCAGGTCTTTGGCGTGGTGGTCTTGGTCACCGTCTCGACGCCGGGCCGGATCTCGCAGTTGCCCGCGCGCAGATCGAGGCCGAACCAGCTGACCACGAGGCTGACGTTCCCGATGTTCGGCGCCGCAGCCTGCAGGTTGTCGAGCGATGCCAGGATGTCCGGCTTGCCGGTCTGGTTGTTGACGTTCTCCGAGGCGGTATTGCCGCCCGAGCCTCGCGTGATCGGCTCGGTGGCATAGACGAACTCGCCCGAGCCCGGGATCATGGTGACCGACCGCACCATACCCTCGGCGGTGTCCGCTTCCACCAGCGGCCGGAACACTTCGAAGGACAGCTGCGGGATGCGGTTGCCGAAGGGGGTGAGGTCGAGCTCCTCGAACACCACATAGGCCGTGCCGCGATAGGCCGGGGCGTTGCCTGCGCCCATCCTGGTCTCGATGAACGGGTCTGGAACCTGCGCCTCGTCGCCATTGTAGAGCCGCCACGTCGCGTCCGAGAGGTCCAAGGGTTTGCCATCGGCCCACACCCGACCGATGCCGGAGATCGATCCTTCGCAGAGCGCCACAGCGAAGGAGGCGGTGTAGCTGTAGCTGGTGGTGGTGACCTTCGGCCCGCCGCCCTTGCCGCTGCCCGAGGTCGAGGTGCTCACATGCTCGGTGAAATCCGTCGCCCAGATGATGTTGCCGCCAAGCCGCATGCGGCCCCAGACGCGCGGGATCACCGCGCCTTCGGTGGATGTGGTGACCGCGAGGTTCTCGAGCCGCGCGCCTTCGATCCGCTGACCCGGTGCGAATTGCGAGACGATCCAGCTGTCCACGAGCGAGCCCGCAAACGAGCCGACAGCCCCGCCGATGGTGGCGGCCGACACGCCAAGGATGCCGCCGCCGATCGATGCGCCCAGCGAGGCGCCGGCGGAGGCAAGAAGGATCGAGGCCATGGATCAGGTCGTGTGAGTGTCGGGAACGGGAAAACGGAAGGCGAAGGCGATGCGTCGGCGCCAGGGTTCGGTCAGGGGTTCCTCGATCACGCCGGTGCGCTCGTAGGCGTGAATGAAGCGGTGGCGACGCCCACTGCGGTACGGGCGCGTACTGCGATGGGGACGCCCGCTGCGGTGCGGAGGCGCGCCCTGATCGCCGGGGGTCAGGATGCCCGCGTGCTTGGCAATCGCACCGGCACGCATGCGAAACAGCACGACGTCGCCGGTGCGGGCTTCGGTGATGGCGACCTCGATCATTGCCGCCCGCGCGGCCTCGGCCAGGACTTCATGCGGCCCCGTTTCGCCCCAGTCGCGGCTGTAGGGCGGCACCGGCATCGGTTCGGGGCCCACGACCTCGCGCCAGACGCCCCGGATCAGCCCGAGGCAGTCGCAGCCGACCCCCTTGACCGAAGCCTGGTCGTGGTAGGGCGTGCCGAGCCAGCTGCGCGCCGCCTTCACGATTCGTGCGGGCATGATCTTCGCTGCCCCCGCGCTCACAGCACCGTCCCCGCGTTGTCCTCGCCCTTGGCGGCATAGCGGATCACGGTGTCCTGGCCGGGGATGTGGGGAAAGCCCCGGAAGTTGATGGCGTTCGCGAACCGGCCCATGCAGGTCGCAAAGGCCTTGTCGCAGCCTGCGGTGATGTCGAACGTGTCGCCTGCGGCGATGGCCAGCACCGGGGCTTCGAGAAGCGTGACGGTCACGTCGGTCGACCCGACCTCATGCATCATCACTTCGGCGTCGCGCCCGGCATTGGCGCCGCCGGTCCAGGTGAGGGTGCCCAGCGCGAACCAGCTGTCGGCGAACGCGGAAAGCCCGAATACCGTGAAGCTCCGGTCCCCCGTGACGGTCACGACGGTGCCGCTGCCGGCATGGGCCGGGTCCGTCAGGTCCACCCCGCAGCGCACATCACCCAGCGCCGCATCGCAGGTCGCCTGAAACGTTCGCCCCACGGTCTGGTTGAGGATGTGCGAAAGCGAGCGCATCTCGGCCACGAACTGCACCCGGCCCCGGCGCACCTGGCCGATGGTACCGCGCCGCATCAGCACGCGCTGGCTGGTGTCCTGCCAGTTCACGCGCCAGATCTCGACCGTCGCATTGTCCCAGCGCCCGTCGAGGATGTCGGTCTCAGTGATCGTGGTGGAGGTCAGCACGCCTTCCGCGTCCTGCGCATCGACCGACAGGTCGGAACCGGTTCTGATCTCCGAGGCCGTGAAGCCCGACTCGGGCTCGAAGGTGGTGCCGTCAAACGTAAGCGGCAGGTCGTGATCGGTAAAGCCGAACACCTGCCCGTCCGAGCGGGTCAGGCGCCAGCACCAGGCCAGCGTCGTGGTGCCGGTATCGAGGTGGGCCTGCAGGCCCGTCGGCAGGGTCTTCATCGGCAGGTCCTCGTCATGCGATCGTCGAGATCGGCGATCCAGCGCGCCCAGGCAGGCGGCACGGTGGCGATTGTCGCGACGGGCGGCCGGTCAAGCCGGGCCTCGCCATAGGCCAGGCAGCCCGCATCACCAGGCGCCGTCGTTGCGGCGCAACCGCTCAGCAGGATCGAGATCGCGCCCGTCGCGGACCGCCTTGCGACCCGCTTCCAGCTTGCCCAGCGTCTCTTCATGTGCATCGCGTTCGGCCTCCTTCCTGCCTTCGCGCTTTCCCTGCAGCCGGCCCCAGAAGTGGCCGATCGCCAGACCGAGACCGGCGCCCAGCACTGCCAGCAGTCCCGCCAGGAGTTCACCGATCACCGCGGAACCCTCGTTCGATCCGGTCACGCAGGCCGATCAGGCCGAGACCGAGGAAGATCAGCCCGGCGGGCGAGGCATCGCCGGTGCCGGCCATGAGCGCCACGAGGCGGGACAGTTCGGCGAGTGGGCCGGTGGCGGGCAGCGCGACGGAGGCGATGCCGGTGAGCATGGCGAGCAGCCCCGCCCACCAGGTCAAGGAATTGGGTCGGATGTAGCGCATGGGGTCATCTCCGTTTGAACAGGCAAAAGAGAATTGCGGCCAGACGGGCGAAAAACCGGGTCAGCCTGGGAGCGCGCGTGGGGACAGGTGCAGGACCGGTGACAGGCGGCGGAGAGGCCGGCTGCAGCATCGCCAGCGCTTCTTCTTCGCTCAACCTTCGGATCGGTTGTGAGAAATCCACCCGGCCGCTTCCATCCACGCCCCAGACCGGGATGGTGCCGCCGGGATAGCGCCCGTCGCGAAACAGGTCGCGCTCGGCCCCGCGGCGCGGGATGACCGAGGCCGGCCTGCGCCAGTTCATGAAGGCCTCCGCGGCCGCTGCCGGATTGCCGGCGTTCAGATGCTTCGTCAGCGCGGCCCGGGCGATGCCGCCCGTGTTGTAGTGGAACGAGACCAGCGCATCGAACTGATGCGGCTTCAGTGGAACCGTGACCGCGCGCCGAACCTCGGCCTCGTAAGCAGCCAAGTCCGCCCGGAAGACCCGGAACGCCTCGCGGATCCAGGCATCCAGATCGTCCGGCATGCCGCGCGGCATGGTGGCGGGATCGGGCGGCCCGGCGGCCGCCGTGTGGCCGATCCCGAAGGTCCAGGTGCCGGTGGCATCGCGATAGGGTCCGGGCACGACGCCTTCGTGCCGGGCAAGGGCCATGAGGCCCCGGTCTGTCATCTGCATGGAACTATCCGAGGAACGAGAGGATAAGGATCAGCGCGGCGACCGCGAGGCCGATACGCAGGCGGTGGATGAAGGCATCGCGCGGGTCATCGGTCAGGCGCCGCAGGCCGCGCAGGACACGGACGAGCTCAGTCATCGCCGCCCTCCCGAGCTCGGCGCAGACGGGCCAGCACCAGTTCGATCACCGCCGGGCCGAAGACGCCGACGAGATAGGCGGCCGAGCCCGCTGCCCCGCCCGCCGGGATCGCCTGGGGCGGCAGGTTTAGCCAGCTGGTAATCACCGCCATGGAGAGGCTCCCCATGCCGGCGGCAATCAGCCCACCGAGCAGGATGTGACGCAGCGCGTCGCGCAGGCGCATCTTCGTGGTCAGCGCATTGGTCGCCCCGCCGAGCGCACCCCAGGCGGCGAGGATCACCGCCGTGGAGGCCGCAAGATCGCGCAGGACCGTCGCGACAAAGCCGGTATCGTCATTCATCGCCGGATCTCCAGGAGCGGGATGGAGGTGATGGAGCCGAGCCGCTTGAGATCGAGGGTGACGTCGAGCGTGTCGGTGTCGAACCGCACCGGCACGTCGAACTCGAAGCCTGCGGTGATGGTGGCACCAGCGGCCGGAGCCGTGGTGAAGCTGACGACGCCGGTGGTGGTGTCAACCGACCAACCGGTGGTCTGCTCCACGCCGTCGATGGCCACCTTGACCGTTCCCGCAACCGGCTTGGTGATCGTGCGGGTCCAGCTTTGCGAGCCGGACGTGTAGATCTTCACCAGCTGGAAGTCGGTCGTGGCGCCATCGCCTGTGCCGATGGCCTGATCGGTGGCCGCTGGCGTTGCGGACGGCAGGCAGGACTTGTAGTCCGCCCAGTCCTTCCAGCGGAACCCGTGGAGCCGGCCGTTGCGAGCCTCGAAGAAGGCCACCACGGTGGCGAGGTCGTCAACCCTGCGGATGCCGTAGGCGGCATCATAACGCCGGCGCGAGTTCGCCCAGCTGGCGTTCCTCTCCTCGTCGCCGGAGGCCAGCTCGATAATCTGGGTGCGCCGCTCCGGCCCGCCCCGGGCGCCGCGGCTGATATCGTCGGGAAAGCGGACTTCATGAAAGGCCATGGGGATTTCCGATTTGTGATGTCTGGTTGGTGATGTGGAAGGTCAGGGGAGCTGCAAATCGCAAATCGGCAATCGCAAATCCAACATCAAAGCCCCCGCCTGCCCAGCGCAACGGCCCGGGCGATATCAGCCGCGACCTGGGTGCGCGACTGCCGGAAGCTTTCGGCATCGCGGGTCTGGATGGTGATGTTCACCGGGGCCGCACCCACACCCGCCGCCACCTCGCGCCTAGAGAGCACCCGCTCCCCGCGCTGAAGAATCGCCGGAACCTCATCGGGCCTGAGGCCAACCCATCCGCCCCGGTGCATCCGCGGCGCGCCGACAAAGGCCAGGGCCGGAACGGCCCGTGTCGGCCCGCCAGCGCCCACGATGCCGCCGGAATGCAGAACATTGGCCAACACCCCGCCCGTGCCACCAATCCCGCCCAGCGCGCCGGACAACGCATTTGCGAGCGGCCCGAGGATGAACCGCCTTGCCGACAACTGCGCCAGATCAGCGAGCATGGAGGTGACCAGCGAGCGGAAGTCCAGCTTGCCGGTGCGCACGAAGTCGCCGATGGCCTGTTCGGCGCTGCGGAAGGCTCCGACGAGACTGTCGCCCAGCCCCTTGCCGAGGTCGAGCGCCTTCTCGGCATAGGACGCCAGCGTCTCCTTCGCTGCATCCAGCCCGGTGGCCTGTTCCTTCAGCGCCTTGCCCAGCGCGCGCACCCCGGCGGCCGCTTGCCGCTGCTCGCGGTTCCACTTCGCCAGCGCCTGCTGGTTCCGGGCAACCGCCTCGGCATTGGCCACATAGGCTTCGCGCTGGCGGCGCAGGGCCTCCTGCAGGATGGGATCGGCGCCGGTGACGTCGCCGACGCGGGCGTCGAACCGTGCGCCTGCGAGTGCCCTGGCCAGACCCACGGGGTCGTCCTTGTATTTCAGCCGGATCTCGCTTTCGCGCAGCGACGAGAGGCTTTGGGCTACCAGCGACATGGCGTTGCCGGCGGCGCGGGCCAGCTCGTCGGCCAGAGCCGTGGCCTGCGCCGCCGTGGCGCCGACCGAAGCCCCGGCCTCGTCCATGGTCGAGCGGAACCGGATGGTGGCCAGCGCCGCGTCGGTCAGCTGCTTGAGGAGCGTGCGCTGCTCGGCGGTCATGTTCTCGATGCCGCCCAGCGCGGCCGTGTAGGTCTCGCGCAGCCTCTCCAGCGCCACCGCCTGTTCCTCGATGCCCTTCGCGTCACGCAGGTCGGCCATGGCGGAGGCGAGCGCCACTGCATCCTCCATCGTGATGCCCAGCGCATCGCGCAGATCGTAGATCGGGCGGGTGATGTCGCCGAACTTCGCAAGACCCGTCTGCAGTTCCGAGATCCGGGCCATGATCTCGAGGTTGCGGCTGGCATTGTTGCCGATGTCGAGCCCCTCACGCGTCAGCCGGCGCTGTTCGTCGCGAAGCTTTGCGATCTCGGCATTGACCTGCCCGACAACCATTGCTGCCACTTCGAAATCCGCCCGCGTCAGCGTGCCGATATCGCCCAGCGCGTCACGTGCCGCGGTCAGCCCCTCGGCGATGCTGTCGAGCGCCTCCAGCTTCGCCAGATCGCGCTGCACCACCAGCAGGGCGCGGGCCTCGCCGGCCAGCGCGCCGTATTTCTTGACCAGTTCGTCGGTAGGTGCTGCCGCTGCCTTCACGCTGGTGGCATAGGCTGACACCGCCGCATCGAGCCCCTTGACCGTCTCGGACAGCTTCCTGCCGGTATCGGCCGCGTCCAGCATGTCCACGACGAACGGCCCCAGCACGGCCGCCACGGTGCCGATGGCAATGCCGAGCCCCCCAAAGCCCAAGAGCAGGTCCGGCATCTGGATGGAGAGCGCGCGCAGGTAGTCGCCGGTCATCGCCCCCTGCTGGGCCACCTGGTTGAGCTGCAGCCCCACGTTGCGCATCGCCCAGCGCGCCGACTTCGAGCCGCTACCGAGCCCGCCCATGCGCCGGTTGAGGTTGTCCACCTCGCGTCCGACCAGCGCGAAGGACCGGCGGCCATCCTGCCCGATGCCGCGGAACTCGGCCCGCACCTGTTTGCCGCCCACCGCGCCGATCCGCACGCTGACGCGCTTTTCCGCCATGGATCAGTCCTCGTTCCGTTCGTTAACTTTCCGCACCATCACCGCCTCGATCGCGGGCAGGAGGTGGCTGACCGCCGCGGCCTCACACCCCAGCGCCCGGGCCAGCGCCAGCGCCGCGCCCATGTCCCAGCCGATGACGCCGCCCGCAGGTGAGATGCGCAGCTGCCCGCCGAGCCGGCCCACAAGATCCCAGACCTGCAGCCCCTCATACGTCCGCGGTGCATTCAGCCGGCGCGGGCAGTCCGGGCACGCCTGGTCGCGGCCCTCGCAGGGCTCGCAGGCGTCGCAGTAGGCGCCGCCCCCGCCGAACTCCCATTCGGCAAGGGCGGTGAGACGTTTTTTTCCTGTTCCAGCGCATGGATTGGCGCGACATAGAGCGCCCGGAAGGCCAGCCACACCCAGGGGATATCCATCAGCGCGTCGATGGTCTCGGGGGTGGGCTTGTCGATCGCGTTGCCGTCCGCGTCCCCGACGCCCTCCCATTCCACAATCACGCGCCTCGCCCAGGCCTTCACCTCGAGAACGCCGGCGTCCACCTGTGGCTCGTCCTCGAAGGCCCCGGCCTCGGCCATCTCGCGCCACACCTCGGTGGCAACGGCGCTGACAGGCGGCAGCACCTTCACGCGGACGCCGCGCCCGAGGTCGAGCCAGCGGGGTTCGTTCGAAAGCTCCAGCCTGATCATCAGTACCCCGCCACCTGGTTGTTCAGCACCACCGTGCACATCTGCCCGGCCGCAGCATCAAAGGCCGCCTGCCAGTCGAAGCTGGCCTGGATGCCCTGCGGGCCCTGGATCTCCACCCGCGGGCGCGGCAGGTAGACCGCATGCGCCGTGATGGTCAGGCTCTGGGTGGCGGACAGGGTCCAGGAGAACTCCAGCTCGGCGGCCGTGCCGTTCAGCGCCTGATCCATCAGGGTGGTGTCGGCGAAGCGGACGTCGATCCGGCCGGTCAGCGCGGCAATCGAAGGGTCGGCCCCGTCGATGCGCCCGTCGTTGCGGATGGTCTCGATCCGGTCGAGGTTGTTGGCATAGGCAAGCTCGGCCGAGACCACGTTGCCCAGCGCCGCGCCGTCGCGCATGATCGCCCCGTTGAAATGCCCGAAGCGCTGCAGCGCCCAGGCGCTCGGCGTGCCGGCCTGGCTGGTGGCGGCCACCGCCTCGCCCTGGGCCACCAGCCCGACGGTGGCGGTCAGGAGCCCCGAGCGCTCCATGCGCATCCCCAGCCGGTCGAGCACACATCCCGAGTACATGGCGAAGCGCGGCACCTCCGGCATGCCGATCTCGACGGACATCGAGGGCAGGGACCAGCTGCCGGAGGTGAAGGTGTGGGTGTAATCGGGCGCGGTGCCGGTGGTGGTGGGATCGCCGAAGGCGGCCTTGAGCCAGAAGCCGATGGCCTCGAGGTCCACCGGCACCTCGATCTCGCCATCAACTGTGACCGCGTCCTTGATGGGCGGCAGCGGGTCGCGGCCGTAGCCCAGAAGCTCGCTCTCGATCAGGGGCTGCTCGGCGCCCAGCGAGGCGGTGGCAAAGGGCATCTGGAAGAAGCCGCTCGCGGGCGCGGTGCCATAAGTCGTCTCATACGCGGCCGCGAGCTGCGACCGCGCGCCTTGTGCGCGTGCCATTTGTCTGTCCTTTCGGTTATGGAGGGGTCAGGCCAATGGATCGGCCGTCACATAATGCAGCGTCACCGCAATCACCGCAGCCTTAAGCGCCTGCGCGCCCTCGACGGGCAGGTCCACGGGTTGCGGTGCGTCCGGTTCCACCCAGTCGCATGTGCCCCCCAGCGTGCGGTCACCGGCCAGCGCCGCGCCGATGGCGGCGGCGAGCGCATCAAACGCGGCATCGCGGGCGGCCGGGGTCTTGCCCCGCACGATCACCTCGACCTCGGCGCGGTGCCGCCAGTGGTATTGCAGCGGTGACATGGTGACCTCGGGCTCCCCCGGCTCGCCGTCGCGCAGGATCATCAGGCCGCCCGCCGGCACCCGCTCGGGCAGCACCTCGCCGCGCAGGACGGTGGCGTTGGGCACGGTTTGCAGGGTGGTGTGGAGGGCGGAGAGGATGGTTTCGCGGGGGGTGGGCATTGTCGCTACCGTGTTTCAGCTTGATATTCGGGTTGGTGCCGCATGGTTTTTCAGGCGGGTGCAGATCCGTATTCCTTGCCATTTTGCATCATCTGTAATACATAAACGGAGCAAGTGTATCACAGGTAAGACAGAATGCCGGCCCCGTCATTGAACATTTCCCCCGCCGTCAAGCGGGAATTGCGAACGCTCGGCGCACGCATCAGGCAGGCACGCCTGCTGAGGCGCTTGCCCATGGAGTTGGTCGCCGAGCGTGCCGGCACGAGCAGGGCCACGCTCTATCGTATCGAACGCGGTGATCCCAATGTGCGCATCGGCGCCTACATGCTGGTGCTGCAGGCGCTCGGTCTGCTCAAGGGGTTTGGCGACATCGAGGACGCTCTGGGCGAACAGCTCGGCGCCGAGCAACTTCCCAAACGGGCCCGCAGCCGTGAGTAACATCGAAGTATTCCTCGACGCCTATGGCAGGCTGCGCCGCATCGGTCTTCTGAGGCGCCATGCCGGTGCCCGCCGGGAACGCGTGACCTACGAGCACGATCCCGATTGGCTGACCGCGCCCGAAGCATTCCAGTTCGATCCCACCCTGCCGCTTGTGCGCGGCCCCATTTCCCCGCCCGGCGGCAAGGAGATGTTCGCAGCACTCGGGGACAGCGCGCCGGACACCTGGGGGCGCGAGCTCATGCGCCGGACCGAGCGCCGCGCGGCCGAACGCGAAGGCCGGCCCGTCAGAACCCTGCATGAAACCGACAACCTGCTTGGCGTCTCGGACGAGACCCGGCTTGGCGCGCTGCGGTTTCGATATGAAGGCGAGGACGAATTCCAGGTACCTCAGGTGCGGGGCGTTCCGACGACGGTTGCGCTCGGCGACCTGCTTGCCGCCTCGCAGCGGATCCTGCGCGGCGAAGAAACCGACGAGGACCTGCTTCTGATCTTTGCGCCGGGTTCGTCATTGGGCGGTGCACGGCCCAAGGTGAGTGTTTTCGACCAGCACGGCCACCTGTCGATCGCGAAATTTCCCAAGGAAACCGACCGCTATTCGATCTCGCGGTGGGAAGCCATCGCGCTCGACATGGCCCGCGACTGCGGCATCACCACTATCGACTACGACCTGCTGCCAAGCCCGCACGGGCCCATCTTCATCACTCGGCGCTTCGATCGCAGGGATGGCATTCGCATCCCGTTCATCAGCGCCATGGCGATGACCGAACATGATGATGGCGACAAGGATGGCAGCTATCTCGAAATCGTTGACGTCATCACGGATCACGGCGCCAACCCCGTGCAGGACCGCGCCGAACTGTTTCGCCGGATTGCCTTCACCATCCTGATCAGCAACACCGACGACCACCTGCGCAACCATGGCTTTCTCTGGAGCGGCCGTCGCGGCTGGTCCCTCAGCCCATGCTACGATCTGAACCCCGTGGCGGACGCACCGCGCATCCTCAAGACGCGGATCGACTTTGATGACGCGACCGCCTCGCTGCGATTGCTGCAGGAGGTGGCCGAATATTTTCTGCGTCCCGCGGAAGGAGACCGGATCATCCGGGAATGTGCCGCCGTGGTCCGCAACTGGCGCGCATATGCGAGGCGCAGGCAGGCCCCTGCGGGCGAGATCGACAGGATGGCGCCGGCGTTCGAGCACGAGGATCTGGAATACGCGCAGGCTCTGTGAACGGTGATCTCGCGGTTATCTGCGCCAGCCATATCCAGCCGTTTCAGCGACCTTGTCCGCAACACCAGCCGCAAGCAGGCCCCCACCCGCATCAGACCTCCGCCCCCAGGGCACTCTCGAGGTTGCCCAGAACCCGCGCCAGCTCGGCCCGGCGCAGGCCCGGGTGGGGGATGACGAGGGCCCGCTCGAAGGCCTCGCGGAGCAGCGCACCCTTGGGCAGGGCGGCGGTCAGCAGGCCCAGCGCGGCCCGGGTGTCGCCCGTCGCCGGGTCTTCCTCCTCCGAGAGCGCCACCGTCTGGCGCAGGTGCCTCAGCGCCGCCTGACGGGCCTCGCGCGGGGCGATCTCCTCCGACCAGTCGCCACCGAAGGCCACGTTGGAAAGCTGCGAGATACGGTCCATCCGTCCTCTCTCCTGCGGGATGATTTGGCTTGAACAAGCAAGAACATTAGTAGAACATTTGCCCTGACCCCGCCAGATACAGGATCTTGTGCATGGACCCCTTCCGCATCCTCTATCTCGACATGAACTCCTTCTTCGCCTCGGTCGAGCAGCAGGAATCACCCTCGCTGCGCGGCCGGCCCGTGGCCATCACCGCCGTCGAGGGCGGGCATGGCATCTGCGTTGCCGCCTCTATCGAGGCCAAGGCGCAGGGCGTGCGCACCGGCACCCCCGTGGCCGAGGCCCGGCGCATGGTGCCGGGTATCGTCTTTCGCCCGTCGCGCCACCGGCTTTACGTGCGCTACAACCTGCGCCTGGCCGAGATCTTCGACCAGATGGCCGAGCTCGAGCGCATCCGCTCGGTGGACGAGTTCCAGCTGCGCCTGTCCGGCCCGACGACCACCGTGGAGGGGGCGCGCGACCTGGTGGAGCGGATGCGCGCGCGCGTGCGGGCGGAGATCGGCCCGGCGATCCGGTTCTCGGCGGGGATCGGCCCCAACCATCTTCTGGCCAAGATCGCCGGCAAGCTGGAAAAGCCCGACGGCTTTCAGTGGCTCCACCGCGGCAACATGCCCGGGCGGCTGGCGCAGCTGCGCCTCGAGGACCTGCCCGGGATCTCCCGCGGGATCAGCCGGAAGCTCGCGCGCGCCGGGATCTTTACCATCGAGGCGCTTTACGATCTCGACCCGCGCCATGCCCGCATGATCTGGCGCTCGGTCGAGGGGGAGCGCTTCGTCCGGGCCCTGCAGGGAGAGAACATCCCCCTCCTGCCGACCCGGCGGCACGGCTACGGCAACAGCAAGGTGCTTGCCCCCGCCTGCCGCACCCCCCGCGAGGCCTGGCTGGTGGGCCGCTGGCTGCTTGGCAAGGCCGCCGCCCGCATGCGCCGCGACGGCCGCCTGGCGCGGCGGCTCTCGCTGATGGTCCGGACGGTGAGCGGGGGCCGGTGGTCGGGCGCGATCCGCACCATGGCGACCGCCGACACGCCGTTCCTGCTCAGGCTCTATCGCCAGCTGTGGCAGCGCATGGCCCGGGAGATCGGGCCCTGCCGGATCCTCTCGCTCGGGGTGCACCTGGGCGAGGTGATCGACCTGGCGGAGCGGCCCGGGGATCTGTTCCTGTCCACGCCCCCCGGCGAGGCGAGCCGCCGCGAGCGGCTCTCAAGCGTGGCCGATGCCATCAACCGCCGCTTCGGCCCCGGAACGATCAGCTTCGGCATCGAACGCCCCCATCCGGGGTTCTTCGAACGCGGGTGAGGGTCCGGAAGGGGCGGGCTCAGCCGCGGCGCGCAGGACGGTGGTGCCGGGCACGGGTTGCAGGGTGGCGTGTAGGGCGGAGAGGATGGTTCGCGGAAGGTGGGCATTTATTCGTCCCCGTGGTAGACACTGAACAACGTGCGTGTTGCGTTCATTTTGAGTTTCCCAAGGGTCATGGGGGGCGGGTTTTTCATGTCCAGTGCATTAAACAAGTTTCTCGATCAACTCTCACTGGTCGATCAGCTCATTTCGATTCACGGCAAGCTCCAAACTGGTAGAGGCCGACGGCACGAGCAGGACGCCTTGCATCGGGCCGGGGTTGTGCTGACAATCGCTGCTTGGCAGGCCTACAACGAGAAAGTTCTGCTAGAGGCCGTGGATGCGATCGACAACAATCTTCGGGACCCGGCGGCCCCAGCGCCGAGTTGGGCATTGCAAACATTCGAGTTGCGGCAGGCGCAGATTAACCACACGGTCAAGGGATTCAACACTCCGAATGACCAGAATGTCCAACGTCTGTTCCTTGAAACATTGGGCTTCGATCCGTGGCCATCATGGGAATGGAAGCGGGGTAGACGACAGTGGAGCGTGAAAGATGTCAGAACACGCACAAACACTTGGGTGAAGATTCGTCACTCTATCGCGCACGGGTTCGATCTGCCGAACGATGTTCCTTGGCTTCTCGGCGACACTGGCTTACCTAGACTAACCCTGAAACTATTGAAAGAATGTCGCTCCCACTTTGTTCATTTGACGTCACGGATGGACACTGCCTTTCGCGATCATCTTATTGCCGAATACCGTTTACCAGGCCCATGGTAAGACACGGCTAGAATCCTCTCCTCGACCACTGTTCCATGATAATCGCGGGGATCTGGCCCGCCACCGCCTCCGCAGCGCCAACCAGGTCCAGCCGCTTGGGCAGCTTCACCTGCGGCACCAGCACGAAGATCGGGATGGTGACGTTCTTGCGGAACTGCCGCTTCGAGGCCTTGAAGGAGAGCGGGTCGGATGTCCGCCGCGCCCGGGCCGTGCCGTCGTCCACCAGCAGAGGGAAGCGGCCCTTGCGGTAAACGAAACGCAGGCGCCGGCCGGTGCGTTCCTCCCATATATGAGGGGTGATGCGGGCATTCCGCGGCCCCCGCATCCGCTTGGCCACCCGGTCGACCGGGATCGCCAGCCAGAAGCCGTCCTTCGAGCGGATCAACGATCCTTCCTCATGCGCACCCACGATCTCGGGTGCCTTCGACCAGATCAGCGCCGCCGCATTCATGCTGACGGTGCCTTCCGGATAGCGCCTGGCGCGGACGGTGTTGGCCAGCCGACGCCCCAGCCCCGCCCCGGTGATCTGCCTGCGCCACGCGCGCTTCACGGCGCGACCGGCCCGGTCCATGGCTTCCGTCACGGCCCGCTCGCCCGCGAGATACTCGCGGTGCAGTTGGGCCTGGATGTCCTCTTCGACCTTGAACGTCAGCTTCACGCCGGCACCAGTTCCAGGGTCCAGATCAGCCGATCCCGGTCCCGCTTCGGCTCGCCCTGGATGGCGAAGTTGTCCGCCCCAATGGCAATCCCATCCCCCGGCTTGGGAGTTGGCATCTCGGAGACACGCACGTCGATGAGCATGGTCTCCGACAGGATCTGTGCCGCCCCGAAGCTTGTGACCTCGTCCGGCGCCTTGCGGATCACGCGGACAGGTCGTGGCGCGCCACCGGCTGGATACCAAGTGGCATCCAGCCCGAGGTTCACGTCATCGAAGAGCGCATCGATCGCGAAAGAGAATGCGTTCGCCATGTTTACCTTTCACGAGAAAGAGACATACATTATAGTTGCAGGAGAAAGGACTGACCCATGAGCCAGATTCTTGCCTTTCAGAACGCCCCGGATCGGGGTGCCGTACTCAGCAAGGCCGTCGTTCGCGCCGCCGAGCACCTAGCCCTGTCCGGGCGGCAGCTTGCGGAGATCATCGGCGTGTCCGAGGCCACCGTCTCGCGCATGAAGCGCGCCGAGGCGGTTCTCGAGCCGGGTTCAAAGCCATTCCAGCTCGCAGCCCTGCTGGTCAGGCTCTTTCGCTCCCTCGATGCCATAACGGGGGGTGATGAAGCCGCCGCCCGCGCGTGGCTGGTTGCCCCGAATTCAGCTCTGGCCGGGCGTCCGGTGGAGCGTCTTTCCTCCGTTCAAGGACTGGTGGATGTCGTCACCTATCTGGACGCCCGACGCGCTCCGCTCTGAGGCGCGGCCCTTCGCGGACTCCGCCTGGCGGATGGTCGAAGCCCAGCACCGTGTCTCGACACTGAAACTCGTGGACAGTCTGGCCGAACAGGCAACACTGGAAGACATCCTTGAAGAGACCAAGCCTCCGGTTCCCGATCCATGCCGCACTCTCGATTATCTGCTGTCCACGCCCTTCCGCTACCGTCCGTATCCGAAGGGCTCACGGTTTCGCCGCGCGGTGCTGACCCCCGGCGTCTGGTACGGGGCGGAACGGCCCGAGACGGCAGTGGCCGAGATGGTCTTCTATCGCTTCCTATTCTATGCAGAGAGCCCGCGGACGCCTTTTCCGGGCAACGCCATGGAGTTCACCGCCTTCTCGGTGGTGCTTGCGACCGACCGTGTGCTCGATCTGACAACTGGCGCACTCGCGGAAGGCCACACGTACTGGATGCACTTGACCGATTATGCACACTTTCAGTCGCTTGCCGAAGCGGCGCGTTAGATCGATGTGGAGGTGATCCGCTATGCCTCGGTTCGCGACCCGGACGGTGGTGTCAACCTGGCCGTTCTGGGATGCCAAGCCTTTGCACGCCCCGAGCCCATCGAGCGCCAGACCTGGCACATACGCATCGGCAAGACAGGCGCGCAGGCGGTGCGCGAGCATCCCCGGCTTGGCCTTGAGTTTGCAACGGACGCCTTTGCTCCTGATCCCCGGCTTGAAGGCATGAACTGGAACAGGCCACGCGCAAGATGAGCCGCCCTATCACGCGCGTCGTGCCGAGCGCAGCACCTGCGGGCGGGTGCAGATCGGCAGCGGGTTGCTTTCGATCTCGAGGCGCACCCATTCGTCGCGGTCCCGGTCCGGAATGGAGCGGGCATAGAGCGGCAGGCCGAGGGTGTTGACGGTCTCGAAGGTGTCGGCCGGGGCGTAGTAGATCTCGAAGAGGCCTTCGACGCCTTCGGGATAGAAGTACGCCTTGTCGGGCGGCACCCCGAAGGCGGCGTTGCCCCGGTAGCGGCGGAAGGTGATGCCGCCGAAGCTGACCTCGTCGGCCACCCGCGCGCGCAGATCGGCGGCAGCGGCCGTGTTGAGATAGGTCTCGCGCACCTCCTTGTGGGCCACGAGGTCCGAGAAGAAGGCCGATCCGCATTCGGCGCGCAGTTGCACGGCACCGGTGGACAGCCCGCCGAGATCGCCCTCGACGCTCTCGATCAGCGCCTGGCATTTCTTGCGCAGGGCCCCCGAGGCCGGGTTGGTATTGGCGAGATCGAAGTTGACCTCCGTGGCCGGCGTGATCGCGAACTCGGCGAAGTAGTCGATCACCACGGCACCGTCCTTCGGATCCAGCACCTTGCCCTGGATGCCATTCAAGAGGTGATACTCGAAGGTGGCCTCGGCATCGGTGCGCAGACGCTTGAGGCGACGCGCCACCTCCTGCTGGATCTGCTGGGTCTCGGACTCGGCGCCGAAGGCGCGGATGCCCTGGATTTCAGAGGCCCAGAGCACGTCCTGCTTCTTGAACTGGCGGCACACAAACGCCCGCACGTCGCGCCGTTCCGGGATCTGCTGCTCATAAGCCGAGCCGCGCTCGGAGAACGGGATCAGCGATAGCGTGCCGTCGCGGCTCTCGATCACGACGGTGCGGCTGCGCACGCCGCGATCGGCAAAGAGGCCGGAGCCGGTGAGCGTCGCCGGCTTGTAGGGGATGTTTTCCAGCGCGCGGGTGAGCTCGATCACCGAGAAGGCATCGGTATCGAAGATGTCCAGAGTGGGCATGGGAATGTCCTTTCAGCTTGTCAGGTGTCAGCGCACCAGGATGCCGGCGGCGGCAAGTGCCGCATGCGCCGCATCGATCTCGGGCTGGGTCAGGGTGCCGGCAAAAACCAGGTCCTTGCCGTTGACGATGGCGGGCCCGCGCAGGAGCGCGACGGCGTTCACGTCGGCCGCGGTGGCGTCTGCCTTGGCCCAGAGCACGGCGACGGCGGTCTCGGTGCCATCGACGGCGGCCGGATCATGGGCGGCGTATTTGCCGGTTGCCGTGATCTTCCCCAGCACGGTGCCGGCTTCGAGCACCGGGTTTGCGGTCCCGGTGGCGATGGTGACAACCTCGCGGGTGTAATCGCGGAAGGCCTCCCAGACGAGGAAGCCGCCGGGGTGAGTGGTCTCGGAAAGAACGGTCATGTGTTATCCCTTGCGCTTGAAGGTGCGGTTGATGATGTCGGCCCAGGGCCGCGCCGAGGGACCCGGGCCGGGCTGGGGGTGATGGGCAGTGATCTCGGGATCGGCCTCGGCCCGCGCCGTCAGCAGGGCCGCGCGCACCTCCTCGAGGCTGGCCTCGCGTTCAAGGAAGCCTGCCGCCATCTGCGGCTGCCCGGCAAGGCGGCAGAGATCGACCACCGCGCGGGCGTAATCCATCGCCTCGGTGCGGGCGGTGGTGGGGTCAGGCGGTGGATCGGCAACAGGGTCGGAGACAGGCGCAGTTTCCGGCGCCTCAATGGGTTCACCCCCACCCTCTGCATCTCTGGTCTTCGCCAATGCCTCGACCACCTCGGGCGGCGCATTGCGGAAGCGGGTCACATCAAAGCTGGCAGCGATCTTCACGGGCTCCGCGAGCGTGTCGGCAAAGCCCGCCTCCACCGCCTCGGTCGCGGTGAACCAGGTCTCGGCCGACATCAGCGCAGCCACCTCGTCCTCCGCCTTGCCCGACTTCGCCGCATAGCCCTTCACCAGCGCACCGGCGATCTTGTCCAGAGCCTCGGCCATGGCCCGCATGTCGGCGGCGGTGCCCATGACCAGACCGGAAGGGTCATGGATCATCATGAAGGCGTTCTAGGGCATCACCACCTCATCGCCCGCCATGGCGATATAGGACGCGGCCGAGGCAGCAATGCCGTCGATGGTCACGGTGACGGGGCCCGCATGGCGCTTCAGCGCGTTGTAGATCGCCACCGCATCGAACACCGAGCCGCCGGGGCTGTTGAGCCGCAGGGTCAGCGCGGCATCGCCCGGCAGTTGCCCAAGCTCATTGATGAAGTCCTTGGCGGAGACGCCATAGGCGCCGATCTCGTCATGGATCGACAGTTCCGCGCCCCCGGCGGTGGCGCGGATCAAATACCAGTTGGTCATGGATCAGGGTCCCTTGTTGGGGGTCTTGGGTTCGGTCTCTTGCGTGGGCGGTGCGGCACCCGCAGCCTGGGGCGTGCCCGGCCCACGGGTGTAGCTCAGCCCCAGCTCGGCGGCGCGGGCCGCATCGGCAGCATTCTCGCGATCGATCTCCTCGATGTCGTAGCCGGTGGCCTCCACCGCCTTCCGGCGCGACATCAGCCCCGCCTCGATGGCCAGCAGCTGCGCCTGGATGTCCTTCAGCGGATCCACCCAGTCCCAGCGGGGCGGGATCCAATGCACGGCCCGGGCCGCTTCCATGTCGGGCAGCTTGAGCGCGCCGGCCAGCACCGCGGTTTCCAGCCAGCGCTCCCAGATGGGCCGGCAGAGCTGATGAGCGATCACCCCGTGCTGCAACTGGCTGAAGCGGCGGCGGAACTCGACCAGCTCGGCGCGCAGGCTCGAGTAGTTGGCCTGGCGCACATCGCCGGTGACCAGGTGATAGGGCAACCCCAATGATGCTGCGATCGCCAGCAGCGTGCGGTACTGGAACGCCTCGTAGCCGCCGCCCACATCGGCGGGGTTCGAGAAGGTCACGTCTTCGCCCGGCAGCAGCACCTGCAGGGTGCCGGGCTCGAGGCTGGCGATGCCGGTGCCGTCCTCCCCATCCTCCACCGCGCCCATCAGCTGTTCTTCGGGGGCGGCCCTGGTGATGAAGCCCGCGAACATCGCCGCGGTCTTCTTGCGATCAAGCTCGGCATCATCGTACTGGTCGAGCAGGAACAGCCGCACCATGGCCGGGGCCACATGCGGCAGGCCGCGGATCTGGCCTGCGTCCAGCGGGCGGTAGATGTGCAGCACGTCCTCGGCCGGGACGCGGGTGGTTTCAGGCAGAACGTCTCCCCTGTCGGTACTGTCGCCCGGATGGCGACGGCGGAAGTGATAGGCCACGCGCCGCCCGATCCGGTCGAACTCGATGCCGCAGCGGATCACGTTGCCGTTCGGCGCGGTTTCCGTCTTGTCGAATGGCAGCATCTCGGCCTGCAGCAGTTGGCATTGCAGCGGCACCCGCAGCCCATCCTTGGGCCGGCGGGGGCGCAACCTGACGAAGCACTCCCCGGCCACGAACATCTCGCGCGCCACCATCGCCTGCAGCCCGTAGAAGTCGGTGAGCCCGTCGGCATCGGCCTCGTCGGTCCAGGCCAGCCACAGGCGCTGCAGCCGATCCCTGAGTTCCCCGTCTTCCAGCAACGACGAGGGCTTGATCCCATCCCCCACCAGATTGGCGGCGAAGGCCTCGCAGGCATTGGCCGCATAGCCATTGGTGACCACCAGTTCGCGCGAGCGCGCCAGCAGACGCGGGCCGCCCGAGGCGACCAGCGCGTTGATGTTCTCGAGGGGTGGCTGCCAGCCCCGCAGCCGCCGCCTTGCCATGGCGCCCTCGAGGCGGGCGCGCACGCCGGAGGCCCCACTGGCATGCCGGCGGCGCAGGGCATCGAACAATCCCACTGCTCACAGCCCCTTGTCCGTGGTCACCCGCAGATGCCGGATCACCCGCCGCCCCTCGGCCGCGGCGATCTCGCGCTCCAGCGCCTCGATGGCCCGGTCGATCTCGGCAAGGCTGCGGTATTCCACGGTCTTGCCCTCGTAGCTCACCCGCGCCACGCCCGAGGCGCGGGCGGCGAAGAGTGCCTCACGGCGGGTTTGCAGTTCCGTCAGTGTCGGCATGTGAATTGACCATTTCGAGGAATGTGTTTTCAGTTCCAGAAAGAACGACTCATTACAGGCGACCTCATGACCCCCTCCGAAATCATGCGCAGTCTCGCGCGCGACGATATTTTCCCGAAAGCCGCAATGATTGCCGCCGGCGCCGACCGCGAAACCATGGTGCCCGTCTTTGTCGATCTCGTAAGCCGCCTTGGCTCTCAACCGGTCTCGGCCATGAAGGATGATGAGGTGATGGCCCTCATTCCGATCGTTCACATGTTGGGCGAGTGGCGCGACCCGCGTGCTTATCGCCCGTTGGTTCACCTGCTGCGCCGACCAACCCGGATCCTCGATCATCTTCTGGGCGATGCAATTACGGAGACGAGCTTTCGTGTCATTGCCGGGACATTCGATGGCGACTTGCAGCCTCTGTTCGAGGCAATCGAAGACCCCGAGGCGGATGATTTCGCCCGCAGTTCCCTGATGAACGCCTTGGTGCTGATCACGCAGCTGCACCCCGACCAACGGACGTCAATCGAGAACTATTTCCGAACTTTTCGTAGGCGCTGCCCTGAAGTCCCCGGTGACGTACTGGCAGGTTGGGTGGACGCCATTGCCGATCTCGGGCTCGAAGACATGTCCGAAGATGTGAGGGTGGTTTTCGACACGAAGTTGATCCCCGAAGATTATTGCAATTTTGATCATTTCCTGGAAGATCTGCAGGCCACACGCGATGCAGGCGGCATTCCGGAAAACAGCCGATATGGAAAATCTGTCATCGCTGATGCCGTAGAAGAGTTGTCGAAATGGCATTGCTATTCCGACGAGTTTCTCGCCGAACAGAAGTTGCGCAAGGTCAGCAACCACGTCCGTGTTGCCCCCTGGACCGAGACGGTCATGCGGTCAGAAACCAAGGTCGGACGCAATGACCCGTGTCCCTGTGGCAGCGGTAAGAAGTTCAAGAAGTGCTGCCTGCACTGATGACCGCTACTACTCCTTCTCACCCCATGTAGCTTGAGCGCACGGTTCGGCGTTGGCGTGGGACTCGCACTCGCCTCGATGCAGAAACCGCCTGCGTGCCCTGTTCCGGAATCGCCACCTGCCACTCCAGCTCTGCCCATTGTGTTTCCGACCACCGGTCCGATCCGGCAATCCAGGCCGCCGCCCGGGCGTAGACGCGGGCGTCCAGTGCCTCGTTCCTCTCCCGCAGCTTCTGCCATTCGAGCTTCGCGAAGCCGCGCCGGTCGCGCCGGGTCACCAGCTGCTCGGCCGTCAGCTGCTTTAGCCATTCGCTGTCGATCCACTCGGGCAGGTGGATGGAACCGGGCGGGAAGCCCTGGCCGGCATCGATCTCCTCGTCGGTCGGGAGGGGCAGGCGCAGAAAGCGGTAGGTCTCGGCCTTGAAGGTCGAGACCGCCACCGTCCACAGCCGCGCACCCCGGCGCAACCGCTTGCCCCCGACTGTGGCATCCACGTAAGTGGGCCCCGTTACCGGAGACGCCCGGTTGAACCCCTCGACCCCCTTCACCGGGGCGACTTGCGAACCGGTTTGTTGCCTGGCCCAGCTGTAGACGGCGGCGGATTCATAGCCGGTATCGATTGCCAGCTTGCCGATCAGCATCTGCGCGCCGTTTTCGTGGGGCCAGGTTCTGCCAAGAAGCGCGGTCAGTTCCGCCCAGGCCCCGGGATCGGCAGGCCCGCCATCGATGACGACGTGATCCACCAGCCAGCTTTCCAGACCCCGCCCCCAGGCCCAGACATCGATCTCGATGCGGTCCTTCTGCACATCCGCCCCGGCGGTGAGGAACAGGCCGCGCTCGGGCACTTGGCCCGAAGCCCAGCGCTCGCGGCGCTCGTAGAGCCGCTGCCAGTCCGGCGCCTCGCCGCTTTCGGCCCAGGTCTCGCCGAGGATGGTGTTCTTCAGCGTCTTCAAGGCCGAGTCGTTCCCCTTTGCCTCTTCCCACTTTCGGGCAATGGCCGCCCAGCTCAGCCAGCCCAGCGGCGAGTAGAGGCCGTTGATGTGGAAGCCGACGATGCCAGCAGCTTCTGCCTTCTTCCTGGTTTCGTCGTCGGCCGTCGGCTGCCAGCAGGCGCCATTCTCCTCGGCCATCATCTGCGTCTTGAAGCGTTCTTCGATCTCCCGCTCGCAGTGTTCGCAGATGTAACGGGCCGTCTCGGACTGGCCCTTTTCCCAGCGCAGGCGCTCGAACTTCAGCCATTGCAGGCCCCCGCAATGGGGGCAGGGTACGAAGTACCGGCGCTGGTCGGAAAGTTCGAACTCCCGCTCGATCCGGCTCAGCCCCGTTACCGTCGGCGTGGAGGCCAGGAAGATCTTCGCGCGGTGCCCGAAGCTGTTGGTGCGGGCTTCCGCCAGTTGCACCGGGTCACCCTCGCCATCGACATCTCCGGGATAGGCATCCACCTCGTCCATGAACACCCAACGCGCCGGCATCGAGCGCAGGCCCACCGCCGAGTTGGCCCCGGTCAGGATCAGCTGCCCGCCGGGGAAGCGCTTGGCCAGAACCGTGTTGCCGGAATCCCGGCTGCGCGACGGGCTGACCAGGTCGCGCAAGGCCGGGCTGTCCTCGATCAGTGGGTCGATGCGCTGTTGCGACAGCCGCTTGGCCAGGTCCACCGTCGGCTGCACCGCCAGCATCGGCCCGGGTGCCCGGTGGATGCAGAAGCCGATCCAGTTGTTGCCGGCCTCGGTGGCGCCCACCTGCGCCGGCTTCATGAACACCACGCGCCGGGCCGGATCGCTCGGCGACAGCGCATCCATGATCCCCCGCATGTAGGGCGTGCGGGATGTGCGATAGGGGCCCGCTTCCGAGGCCGCGCGGGAGGACAGCACCCGGTGCCGATCGGCCCATTGCGACACGGTCAGGGCCGGGTCGGGCGCGAGCCCCTTCAGCCAGGCGGCTCTGATCTCCTTCGTTCCGTCCTCATCCGAGCTCAATCTCGATCTCCGCCAGCTCCGCGAGGTGCCGGCGGAGGTGGTGCTCCAGCACCTGCTCCATCAGATGGGGGTCCACTCCGAGTTCCGCCGCCATGACGGCAGCGACCCTGGGCGGCCAGTTCATCCAGGCGTCGCGCTCGCGCCGGGCAAGGTCGAAGACCAGCGCCGTGGCCTTTGCCTTGTCCACCAGTTCGCCCTTCAGCTTGGCGAGCTTCACCTTCGCGGTCTGGGCGCCGATCATCTCGCGCGCCGCCCGGGCGCGCATGAAGGCAGCCGGGCCCACGGGGCCGGCGTCGGCCAGGGTATCGTCGACCGCCTTGCGGGCAGCGCGGGGGAGAGGCTTGCCGGCAGGGCGTCTTGTGGTCTGCTTTGCCGGGTCGGTCTGTGCCTCCCACTCGCGGTCGGCTTTCGCCGGGTCGATCGTGCCGTCGGGCTCCAGCGTGATCCGGCCCGTGGCGATGGCCTTGCGCACCGCCTTCTCGCTGATGCCCCGGTGCTGGGCATAGGCGCGACGGGACAGGCCCATGGGACTCCTCCGATCATGATGCAATCCGGCGGCGCCTGACAACGCCATGCCCGAACTCACCGACACCCAGATACTGATCCTGTCGCGCGTCTCTCAGCGCGACGACCGCATCGCCCTGCCGATACCCAGCGCGGGCGAGTGTACCGCATTATTGCATGAGCGCTGGCGTCAGCCCTGCCTCTGCACCGTCCGACCTCAGCAGGTAGTGTCGCGCGACAGCTTCGGCGGGCGGCCGAGCAACAGGCGCAGGTTCCGCTTGATCAGGTTGGTCCAGATCAGAAACGGCAGGCCCCGGAAGAAATCGATGGCCGCGCCCGGGCCGGCGCGCCTCAGGGTGCGTAAGGCGCTTGCCGGGGTCGGCGGGCGGAAATAGCTCCTGATGCGCATCTCCCGCCCCTTGACGAGTGCTGCCAGTGCCTTGCGCGTGGCCACCGGGTTGTTCCAGTCCGAGCGGAACACCACGCAGCCGTTGCGGTTGATGATGAATACCGCGTTCGGCATGCTGCCATAGGCCCGATGCGCCGGGCCGTCGAAATCGTCGATCAGGATCAGCCGGCCTTCGCCGTCTTCGTCTTTCAGGCGCCGCGCGGCATTCAACTTGTCCTCGAAATCCCGATGGCTCGGGATCGCCGTCCCGGGATGAGCCTCTCGCACGTAGAGCACCACGGACGCCACACCGGGAAACTCCTCGGACAGCCGCCCCATGATCCCGCGCCGGCTCTGAAACAGCGGGCAGGTGATCGAGCCCATCTCGAGGACGAGGAAATCGCCGTCGAAATCCAGCAGGCGGCGTTTCTCTCCCGACGGGGTCGTCAGCTCGAAATCCGGTGCCTTTTCGCCCGGGGCGGGCCCCGTGACCTGCTCGAATTCGTAGTCGTCGGTAGAGAACTTGTCGTAATTGTACCCGGTCATCGCGTGACCTCCCGGCGGGACTGATGGCAAACTGGTCGGCAATAATGGCAATCATAGCCCGGCAAGTGCCGTTGGGTCCACATGTGCCGCGGTCACCGGGGGCTGGACCTGCCCATACGTGCCGCCTCGAAGGCCCGTCGCAGGACGTAAGAGCGAAGTACAGAGATCGCCGAGAACAATGCGGCCAATTGCAGGTTCTGGCTCAGCGTGGCGTGCAGGCCAAAGGCCGGGAAGGCCAGGACCTGGGTTAGGACCGCCAGGCCATAGCCAACCACAACATTGGCGACCGCTTCGATGAGAGACATCAGCCGGGACTGTTTCACGCCGCTTCTCGCCGATCTCGGATTTCTGCAAAGCTGGATCCGTCACCGTCCAGCACAGCCTGCTGCCCGGTGAACTGCTGCCAGCGCTCGACCGCCACATCGACATAGGCCGGGTTCAGTTCGATGCCCAAACAGACGCGCCCCGTCGTTTCCGCTGCGATCAGCGTGGTGCCGGATCCCATGAATGGCTCATAGATCGCCTGGCCGGGGCTCGAGTTGTTCAGGATCGGGCGGCGCATGCATTCCACCGGTTTCTGTGTGCCATGCACCGTGTCGGCATCCTGGTCCTTGTTGGCGATCTGCCACAGCGTCGTTTGCTTACGATCCCCGGCCCAGTGGCCCTTGCCGGTCTTCTTTACCGCGTACCAGCAGGGCTCATGCTGCCAGTGGTAATCGCCGCGACTCAAGACCAGCCGGTACTTGGCCCAGATGATCTGGGAGCGGATGGTGAAGCCCGCCACCTCGAGGCTTTCGGCGACCGTGGCCGCGTGCAACGCCCCGTGCCAGACATAGGCCACGTCGCCGGGGAACAGCGCCCAGACGTCGCGCCAGTCGGCGCGGTCATCATTCAGCACCTTGCCGGTGCGCTTGGTCTTCGCCGCGCCGGCCTGGTTGCGCCAGCCCGGGTCATACTCCACCCCGTAAGGCGGGTCGGTGACCATCAGCAGGGGTTTCACGGTGCCGAGTACGCGCTCCACATCAGTCGCAACGGTGCTGTCACCACAGAGCAGGCGGTGGTTGCCCAACACCCAGAGATCGCCCGGACGGCTGACCGGATCCTCAGGGGTGTTGGGAACCTCGTCCTCGCCCTCCACCTCGTCCAGCGCCTTGGCCTCGAGGTCGCCCAGCAGGTCATCAAGTTCCTCGTCAGAAAACCCCACCAGGTCGAGGTCGAATTCCATCTCCTGCAGCGCCGCCAGTTCTGCACGCAGCAGGTCCTCGTCCCACCCTGCATTCTCGGCGATCTTGTTATCGGCGATCACCAGCGCCCGGCGCTGGGCCTCGGTCAGGTGGTCCAGCGTGATGACCGGTACCTTGTCGAGGCCCAGCCTCTCGGCGGCCAGCAGCCGGCCGTGGCCGGCGATGATCACCCCGTCGCTCCCCGCCAGGATCGGATTGGTGAAGCCGAATTCCTCGATCGAGGCCGCGATCTTGGCGATTTGGGCGTCGGTGTGCGTGCGCGCGTTGCCGGCATAGGGGGTGAGATCGCCCACTGGCGTCATCCTGATCTTCACATCTGTTCCTTGCGTTTGCCTGCCCCTGAAAAGAAGCGGCCCCGCGCGATGGCGGGGCCGGAGTTGGGCCAGGGAGGCGGTATCTCCTTGGGGGTGCGGACCACCGCGCGGACCTGGGTGCGCCCAAGTGCGGACCTAGGCGCAGGGTCCGCACTTGGACGGGATTGGCTCAAGGTCCTGTAAAACTTGAAGTTTCTTGTTTCTGACAAGGGATGCGGACCCGCGGACCGCGGACCCAAAACAACACCCTGTCGCTAGCGAAATGCCGCGCCAAGCCCCCCCGCATACGATTGCGCGTTGGAAGGACCCAGGATGGGGGGTGGCGCGGCTGGAGGAGGGCAGGCTTCTTCGAGCTTATCCGTTTTCTGCCACGAAATGCCCGAAAATGTCGCGCCCAAAGTTCGACGTGTTCATCCGGTTTCACCACGCCCAGCGCAAGTTCAACGACGACGAACGATCAGAATATCTATACTTCTCAGCCAGTTGAAAAAGGCCATTCAGACAACGGCGTGGTGGTCTTCCTGCTTCAGACGTTCAGGGCAGACCCTGGCCGTTTCCCGATTGGCGGGGGCCGTCACAATCCTTCCAACTCGGCTCTGGTTTCCGGCATGCGATCCAGCGAGTTCGCGATCCTGTCGCGCCACTTTGGTCCGCGCGACAGGGCATCCTCATAGGCCTCGCGAAACTCGTCCGGGCGGTCCTCGGCGAGCACTTCGATCAGGAACGCCGCCTGGCGTCGGTCCTTCTCGGACTTGAGTGCATCTTCCCCCACGCGGCGGTGATCCGCGACAATGAGCTTGTGGATCGCGAACCGCTCGGGGCGAGGGATCTGGACAAGCACGCCGCTACGATAGATCACGGCCGCCCTGATCGGGTCCGCGATCAGATAGTTCAGGTGATGCAGGGCCTGAGCATCCACGCCCAGCGCGGGCAGTTCGCGAAGCCCCTCATCCGCCTCGAAGGATGGGGTCAGGAACTCGACCTGTGTGTCGCCCGCTGTCTGTTTCCATCGCCAGGTGCGCCCTTTCCGCATGCCTGGCTTCGGAACAAACGAGAAGTCTCGAAAGACGTCCTGTAAAGGCGGCGATGTCACGTCGCCCAACGCCAGTGACAAGCGCGAGAAGCTTGCAATGTCGATGTCGCCGGTCTGTGCAGCCATATCGAGATCGAACCGGATACCAAGTTCTCCCTCGTAAAGCCGGAAGGCGTGTGTGCCGACGATTGTTCCGCCAAGTCGGAACACACCTGCCGCCGCCATGGCAGCAAGCAGGCTGCCGGTGCCGGCATCCACGCCCAGAAAACCTTCGGCACGCAGCAGGCGGACAAGGCGGGTTCGCTCCTTGCGGCGGGCCTCGGCCTCGGTTTTCAGGGCTTCGTGTTTCTTCAGGCGGGCGCGCAGTTCGTCGCCGTCCTCGCCGATATAGCGCTTTTTCACGTCCGAGCCGACGCGGTAGGTATCATACCAGTAGACCTTGCCGTTACGCTCGACCCGCGTCGGCGTGCCGCGGATTTCAGAAGCCGCATCATCCTGAAGCGACCGGAGCAGGTCGTGATAGGCAGCGTGAGCCGTGGGCGAATGACGCTTGAACAAGGGCGAACCTTTCGTGTTCAACAAAATTCTGGTTTGTTGAGCATAGTAGATGTTCAACAAGAAGAAAAGTCGTTGAACACGCCCGCAGCCTTCCCCCTTGTGGCCGCGATTCTTCAAAAGGGCGGCATCATGTCGACGCGCGCCGGGAGGTGGACAAAGCGTTCCTTGCTACCCCGCCAATCATCTGCCCCGGTCTGACCCGCCCCTTTCGCCCGTTCAGTCGGTTCGTGACGGTCTGCAACGCCGCCACCCAGCGCCGCCAGGCCGTCTGCCGGACAAGACCGACCTGGATGCAGACATACCGCCAGCGATAGCCCTCGGCGCGCAGCCAGATGATTCTGGCATCCAGCGGATCGACAAGGCCGAGCCATTCGAGACATTCCTCCATCCGGGCGATCTCGGCCGCCGACGGCACTATCTTCATCGTCGCCTGGTGCCAACCGTAGGCGTGCTTTGCCTCATGCACATATTCCGGCCAGGAGCGGCCATAGCCCCTGGGGCCGGAGCCCGGCGGGTCGGGCAGGCGGCGCAGGGTGCGGGCGGCGTCCTCGAACCGGTCCTCGACCTCGCGCACGGTATATTGCCGCCCTGTCATACCTCGATCACCTCGATGCCCTGCGCTGCCGCCACGGCCCGGCGCACCTCGTAGTCGCGAGTCGGCATGCCCTTGGCGTCCTCGTAAACGGTGAGTCCCGTGCGCAGATCGGTGTAGGCGAAATCCACCGTAAGCCGCATGCGCCGCCCGGTCCGGGTCAGGAGCGGCCCGTTGCGGCCTTCCAGTTCCAGCGGCACCTGCCGGCGCAAATCGGCGATCTCGCCGGCCTTTTCCAGCAGGCAGAGTTCCGCCCAGCGCTTCGCTTCACGCCTGGAATCGAACTGCACACCGTCAAGCGTCGTGCGCTGGGCGGAATACTTGTTCTTTCGCCGGCCGAGCTTCATCACATCCCCAGCGCCTCGCGGTAGAGGTCGAGCACGGCCTGTTCCTCGGCCAGATCGTCCTTGTCGCGCTTGCGCTCGCGGATGATCTGGCGCAGCGCCTTCGTGTCGTAGCCGCGCCCCTTGGCCTCGGCCATCACCTCCTTCTGCAGATCCGCGATTTCCTTTTTCTCGGCGTCCAGGCGCTCGTAGCGTTCGACAAACTGGCGCAATTCGGCGGCGGTCACGCGATAAACCTTCTCCCGCGCCGCCTCGAAATCCGGGTCGGGTTTCAGGGGCACCTTGCCCGCCGCGCCCTGCGCCTGTTCAAGTTCGTCGCGCGTGAACGGGCCGGCCCTGGTCCCGCCCGGTGTCTCGATCGTCATTGCCAGATCATCCATTTCGGTTCCTCCTTTCGCTCTCGGCAAGCCACCGCTCCACGCTCTTTCGCCGGTAGAACACCCGCCGCCCGACCTTCACCAGCGGTGGCCCCATGCCTCTGGTCGCCCAGCGCGCCAGCGTGTCGGGCTTCACGCCGAGTTCTTCCGCCAGCTGGTCTCGCCCGACCCAGTCGGACAGGACGCCCCCGTTCTGTTTCTCGGCCTTTCTGGTCATCATAGGTTTTCACAATCACCACCCGGGTTTTGGCGCGGCGCGGAACTGTCCTTTCTTTTCCTTTTCGTGTCTTGTCCTGTCAGAGCGGAATTCCATGGGAAGGAATGCGGGCAGACTCTTCCTTCTTTTCCGCATTTCGTTCCGGGGTCTTCCGATTTCTTTCCTCCGGCCTTCCAGTTTCCTTCCGCCGGAAAGAATGCGGAAGGTTTCACAAGCCCTGCTCAAGCGCCTCCATTGCCTCGCGCACGCGGGCCGGCGTCCGGTTCCCGGTGCAATTTCTCATGAGCCAGGCATCGAGCCGGGCAAGGTAATCGGCGCTGGCGGCCATCCTGCTGCTTCCGCCGGCCTCGACAATCTGCCGCTTCAGCGTCACCAGTCGCTTGCGCTCCCGCTCCCGCTCGCGGGCCTCGAGCAGCCCGCGCTTGCGCTTTAGCGCGTCCAGAGCCTGTTCGGTGACCACCGGGTGCATCAGCCGCACTTTGTCGCCGCAGCGGCAGGGTGACCAGTTGTAGAGTGGCGTGATTTCGCGCGAGCACAGATCCTTCCAAGTAGCGAGGTCGATCATCAGCAACTTGGCGAGCACCGCGTCGTCGGTGGGCAGGGTGCCCACCGGCGACTGGTTCTGCGCGATGAAGAACAGATCGAGCCCATAGCCCCGCACCTCGGCGCTTGCCCGCAGGCGGAAATCGCTGTTGAGCCAGCGGTTGAACCAGAAGGGCACGAAGTAGTGGCTCTCGAGGCGCTCATCAGGAGAGATGGGGTATTCCGGCAGGTCGGAGGTGTCGTGTACCTGAAAGGGGGCTGGCACCTTCATGAGCGCCTTCCTCGCCGGCATGCGAAACGCCCCATCGCCATCGCGCTGCTCTCCGGCTTCCGGAGGTGCGTCACCATGACGGCATGATCCGCTCATGCAGGTCCGCCCTCAGCTGCTGCGCTTTCCTGTTTCTCGCGCGCCCAGGTTTCAATGGGAACTGCGCCATCCGTCAGGCGCTCGATCCTCACCGCAAGAGCAAGCGAGGGACGCTTCGCGCCACAGATCAGGTCCGAAAGATACCCTTCTCTGATCTCGAGCAGCTGTGCCCATTCACTCTGGGTCATGCCGGAACTGTCGATAAAGGTTTTCAGCATACCGTAGTTCTCACACGGTGAACCTTTTCTGTCAATAATTCAGGTTCGCGGTTGGAGAATATTCTCCTAGAGTATGGTTACACTGGTCGGGTGAATGGGCTAGATGCAAACCATGAAGCTGCGACTGAAAGAGCTGCTGCAAGAGCGTGGCATGAAGCAGGTGACCCTTGCCGAACGCGTTGGCGTTGAGAAGGGGTATGTCAGCGAACTGGTCGCGGGCAAGAAAATCCCCTCTCTGGGTACCCTGGAGAAGATCGCGGATGCGCTCGGCGTAGAGATTATCGAACTTTTCGCAACCGATCGCTCGGAGCTGGAGCAGGCCCTTATCGAGCGTTTTCGCCGTCTGTCTCCAGCCCAGCAGCGGGCTTGGCTTCAGCTTCTTGATTCAGAAGAATAAGGAGCAAACGCGCAATTTTCCGATCGCTCGTCCTCGTGATACGCTGCGAGAACGCTTCGACCGTTTCATTTCCCAAGCTGCCCGCCGGCGCGTCGTGCGCTCTCCTTTCCATGGCGCGAAATTATTCTGGTGGAGATGCTTCGGTCAAGATCGCGTAAAGGGTGAATTCGGGCAATCCGCATCCGGATGGGCGGATCTTTCTGATCAGCTATTCCGCACCGCTTCTGGCGGCGTTTCTTTTGCATTTTGCGAATCATTCTGCATCTGACACGTGAAAATTTTCCGGGTTGTCCCGCGGCTTCCAAGCGGCGATTCGGCTCGATAGAGGCGATTATTCTCTGGTGGTGAATGCACTTCTTGACACAATAGTTCGCTGCATGAGAACATGTCCACTAACATCTCTGATGGGAGCTTCGGATGAAAGACGTGCTTTTCCACCCCTTGATCCCCACCGCCCGGCCTACCCCGCGGCTCATTGCCGACGCCCGGCAGGTGGTGGCCAACCCCGAGCTTTACGCCGACCGCCCCCTGTTGCGTCGCCTCGCCTGGGCTGCGCTGATGGCCGAGCGCCGGCGGGTGGTCGACCAGAACTGCCTCGCGGCAATGCCCCTCGATCGGGCTTGAGCCGTACCGGTCGGGGTTGCGCTTCGCC
This sequence comes from Alphaproteobacteria bacterium, assembly GCA_030148665.1. GTDB lineage: Bacteria > Pseudomonadota > Alphaproteobacteria > Rhodobacterales > Rhodobacteraceae > UBA5972. Next base: position 195,467 of record JASBSZ010000047.1, on the reverse strand, counting down.
CCGGCCCGACTGACGGGCGGGCCGCCGCCACTCACAAGTCCAACCCGCCGCCCGCCCGTCCCTTTTCGCAAGGAGACCAGTATGACCGGAATGGAAATCTGTCGCGCGCAAACCCTGAGCGCCCCCAATTGCACCATGATGATCGGTGATCCGGTATTCGCCCGGCGAGGGCCAGCCGAACCCGAGTTTCGGGGTCGCGTCGTCTCGCGTGCTTTCGGACGCCACGTCTATGACGTTGAAACCGCAGACGGCGAGGTGATCTGTGACCTCACGCTGGTGCGGCTGGACGAAGAAGCGCTGGCCATTCGTAAAGCCGCCGAGGCGCTGGATGCGCCGAAAAAGCCCGTTTTCCCCCCTTCGCAGAGCAGATCGCGAACTCAGCCGGAAAACGGCCCGTTCGCGCGGGGAAGTTTCGGTAAAAGCCTATGATAATCAGGGGCATGTCAGCGGATGGCAGTTGACTGTGCAACGCCTCTACGGCTGATGGGTGACGAGCCTGACACTGCGGCGCTGGCCGAGCTGATCGATGCCTTGGCTGCACTGCCGGCTGACCAGCGCCTGGAGGCGCTCAAGCGGGCGGTAGTCAGGCACGGAGGACGATGGGACCTGCCGTCGGAATTGCCCGGTATCTACCGGCCGGCTCTGGTCTCGCTGCAGGTGTACGGAGTGCACGCCATGGCGGAAACGCTGGAGGAATTGCCACGAAACTGGATGCGGGCGGCGCAAAATGTGCTGGCAGCCCGCGAAACATAGGAGGATCAAGATGGACGACACTGACAAGCCCCGGCGCGTACCGACGCAGGCCGAAATCATGCGCGTACTGTCGGCGGCGAAGAGGGCAGGGCTCAAAGTTTCTGCCTGTATCGTCAAGGGGCAGGAGATCCGTGTCATTACCCAAGGCGGCGAGGCGCTTGCCGACGCCTTTGACACGGTGGATTTCTCAAGTTGAAGAAGGTCGAGCTGCCATACCTGCGCAAGAAGGTCTCGCGCGGGAAAACCTACTGGTATTTCGAGCGGTTGGGCAACCGCACCCGATTGCCGTCGCCGGACTCTCCCGATTTTCTGGCCCGCTACGAGGCAGCCCGAAGGGGGCTCGACGCGGTGCCGCCAAAGCGCAATTTCAAGACCCTGATTGCCCATTACAAGCGCAGCTACCGGTTCGAAAAGCTCGCGTCCCGTACGCGGCGCGACTATGACAGGTGCCTGCAGTTCTTCGAGAAAAAGCTGGGGGCGCTCGACCCCGTGCGGATGAAGCGGCGCCATGTCATCCAGATGCAGATGGACAATGCCGAAAAGATGCGCTGGGCGAACTACCTCGTGCAGGTGCTCCGGGTGCTGTTCGAGCATGCCATCGACATCGGCTGGACCGAACACAACCCGGCGCGCGGCGTTTCAATGCTGAAAAGCAAGACGCCGCCGCGCAAGCCCTGGCCGGCCGAGATGATCGCAGCCTACCGGGAAAAGGCCACGGGCCGGGCGTTGCTGATCTTCGAGCTTTGCCTTGGCACCGGGCAGCGGATCGGCGACGTGCTGAAAATGCGCTGGGACGATATCGAGGGCGAGGGGATCAACGTGCGCCAGAACAAGACGGGGGCGGAACTGTGGATTCCCTTCACGCCCCGCCTGGCCGCGGTGCTAGAGGCCACCCCGCGGACGGGGGAGACCATAGTGGCGGCCGAAGACGGCTTCCCGCTCAGCTATCGGGTGGCGGCTTATGCAGTGATGCAGGTGCGAAAAGCGATCGGCGCCGAAGATTACGACATCCATGCCCTGCGCCACACCACCGCGTCAGAACTGGCCGCGCTGGGTCTGTCGGACGAGCTGATCATGGCCGTGACCGGTCACACCAGCCGGGCGATGGTGATGCGCTATGCCGGTGCCGCGCGGCAAAAGGCCCGGGCGATGATGGCACAGGAGGCGCGGAACAAGTGATGCTCGACGGTGCTGTTCACCAGCGGGCCGATAGAAAACCGCTCGGGTTTCCGGCGAGGTGGGAGCGGGATCAGTGGTCAGATACGCCCGGCCGATGCGTCAGATGGCGTGGAACAAGACCGCGGCAGGTTCACTCAGGCCATTTCATTGGCCTGGCCGATGCGCTGGCCATTTGAGTAAAGCTGGATGCGATCATCGGAGACGCTCAAGCCGACGACGTCGCCAGCATCCTGGTGGAATCTCGTGGTCGTTTTTGCACGAACCGTCAGATTGCCCGGAAGAGTGAGGGTGACGATCGTTTCAACGCCCAGGTTGTCGACCTTCTCAATGCGGGCGGTGGCAAAATTGGCCTTCTCCGGATCGACGAGCTCCACGAATTCCGGGCGAAATCCGATCTGAATTTCCCCCTTGCCGCCCAGGTTGTCGGCTGGCACCGAGAACTTGGTATTCGGGCAGGAAAGTTTTCCTTCGGCAACCTCGGCACTGAGGAAATTCATCGGAGGCGAGCCGATGAAATATCCGACGAAAGTGTTGCCGGGGCGCTCGAACAGATCCTGTGGCGCCCCGCGTTGCATGATTTCGCCGTCCTTCATCACCACCACTTCCTCGGCAAAAGTCATGGCCTCGGTCTGGTCATGGGTGACGAAAACCATCGTGATGCCGAACTCGCGATTGATCTGCTTGAGCTTGCGGCGCAATTCGAACTTCATTTGCGGGTCGATGACCGTAAGCGGCTCGTCCAGCAGGATCGCGCTGACATCTTCCCTGACCAGCCCGCGCCCCATCGAGACCAGCTGCTTCTGGTCGGCGGTCAGGCGGCGTGCCGGGTATTGCATCAGCTCGCTCAGTCCAAGCAGCTCGGCAACGCTGTCGACCCGCTGTTTGATCTCGTTGACTGGATAACCTCGGCAAACCAGTGGGAAAGCGAGGTTCTGGGCCACGGTCATCGTCGAGTAGATGACCGGAAACTGGAACACTTGCGCGATGTTGCGCCCTTCGGCCTTGCTGTCAGTGACGTCCACGCCATCAAACAGAAGGCGGCCTTCGCTGGGCTTGAGCAGGCCGGAAATGATGTTCAGCATGGTCGTCTTGCCGCAGCCCGAGGGGCCCAGAAGAGCATAGGTGCGCCCGTCTTCCCAAACCATGTTGAGCGGTTTGAGGGCGTAATCCTTGCCTCCGTTGTAGGAGTGGGCGACGTCCCTGAGTTCAATTCGGGCCATTACGCGCGCTCCTCACCGTAGGGAGCGGAAATCAACCTGCCATCGGTGGAGAAGAAATACAGGTTGTCGGCAACGAACCCGATCTCAAGCCGTTCGTCCGGATCATACGAGGAAACCCCCTGGGAAAGCATCAGAACGTCGCCGAACGGCGTGATCAGGTGGACGACCGTCTCCGAGCCGCTGACTTCGGAGATGGCCACCTGTGCGGGTATCGGCCCGGGAATGTTGATGTCGATGGGGCGGACGCCCACCAGATATTCGCCATCGCCGGGCAGGGCGCGCCGGATGCCGGGGATGGAAATGCCCCCGCCAAGCCTGAGCGTGTCACCCTCGATCACGCCCGGGAACGTACTGATTGGCGGATCCCCCATGATGGTGGCGACCTGAATGTTGGCCGGTCTGTCGAAAATTTCTTCGGGAGGGCCGGTATCCAGGATCCGCCCCTCGTGCATGACCAGTATCTCATCGCCCAGCTGCATGGCTTCGCGCGGTTCGGTTGTCGCATAGAGGATCACGCTGTTGCGGTTGCGCTCCAGAATCCTTGGAAACTGCTCGCGCAGCTGTTCGCGCAGCTTGTAGTCGAGATTGACGAGGGGCTCGTCCAGCATCAGCGTGCGGGCTTCCTTGACCAGCGCCCTTGCCAGGGCCACGCGCTGCTGCTGGCCGCCGGAAAGCTGGGAGGGCCGCCTGTCCAGCATGGAACCAAGATCGACCAGTTCGAGAAACTCGCGTGCCCGCGCCCTGGCCTCGGCCTTGCGCACGCCCTGCCGGCGCAGCGGGAAAGCCACGTTGTCGAGCACGTTCAGATGCGGGTAGTTGATGAACTGCTGATAGACCATGGCCATCTTCCGCTCCCAGACCGGGTGGGCGGTGATGTCCTGGCCGTCAAGAAGAACCTGCCCGCGATCGAGAGGCAACAGCCCCATCAGCGCGCGCATCAGCGATGTCTTTCCGGCGCCGGTACGTCCCAGGATGGTATAGAGCTTTCCGGCTTCGAAAGTGAAATTGATGTCAGCAAGGTGTACCTCGCCATCTACGGTTCTGCTGACGTCGTGCATTTCCAGCATGGTGTTACCTGATTGCTCCGGCGAGACTGCCCTTGGACAGGAAGTTTTCGACAAGGAAGGCGATCAGCACCAGTGGCGCCACCGAGATCAGCGCGAAGGCCGACAGGCTCCACCACGGTGTCACCGAGGAGTTGAGCGACACGATTGCCACCGGCAGAAGCTGCACCTTCGTGAAGGTCAGGGTGAAGGCAAAGAAGAAATCGTTCCAGCCGAAGATCAGGCAGAACATGCCGGCCACAACCAGCCCCGGGGTCGAATTGGGCAGGATCACCCGGAAGAAGGCGCCGATGGGGCGGCAGCCATCGATCATCGCCAGTTCGTCAAGTTCCTTGGGGATGTTGCCGAAGAAATCGATCATCACCCATACCGCGATCGGCAGCAGCAGTGCCACGTAGACGAGGATCAGCCCGTAAACCGTATCCAGCAGGCCCAGCGTCTTGAGCATCAGGAAGAAGGGGATGGCCAGCACGATGGGCGGCATGATCCGCTGCGAGATGAAGAAGAACGTGATGTCGTTGTTCTTGATGAAACCGGCACGGAACTCGAAACGCGACAGCCCGTAGGCGGCCAGCGTGCCCAGCGTGATGGCGATCAGGCTGGCCGAGATGGTGACGACGGCGCTGTTGATGTAGGGATCGACGATGTTGATGCCCGTCGAGCCGTCACTGAACAGCGAGGCCCAGCCCTGCGAGGACGGCTTGAACTGCAGCCACGGGATGTAGGTGGCCCCGCTGGTGATGGCGTTGGCGTCCTTGAACGAGGTCGAGAGCGCCCACAGGAACGGGAAGACAATGAAGCTCGACCACAACAGAAGGGCGAGATACTTGATCGCCAGGTAGACGGTCCGCATCGCTCAGCCCTCCCTCGGCAGCAGCATTCTGGCGAGCACCTTGGCGATGATCGTGAGGCTGATGATCATGATCACCAGATAGGTCAGCGACAATGCTGCCGAATAGCCGATCTGAAAATCGCGCAGGCCGCGGATGTAGATGTAGTAGCTCGATGTCTCGGTGGCGGTGCCGGGTCCGCCCGATGTCATCACATAGACGGTTTCCATGATCTTGGACGCCTCGATCAGGCGGATGATGATGGCGCCGATGGTGATGGGCGCCATCAGGGGGAAGGTGACCTGCAGAAAGGTGCGGATCGGCCCGGCCCCGTCGATGGCGGCGGCAAGGTAGGGTTCGCGCGGCAGCGACACCAGTCCCGCCAGCAGCAGCAGGAACATGAAGGGCGTCCACTGCCAGACCTCGACGATCAGAACGCTGATGAAGGCCGCCGTGCCGGTGGAGAGCCACGGCACCGTGCCCAGCCCGATTGCCTGGAGGATGTCGTTGGCCGGGCCGAGGCTTTCGTGGAAGATGGTGCGCCAGATCACCGACATCACCACCGGCGTGGTCATCATCGGCACCAGGAACAGCACCCGGAAGAAGCGGCGGAAACGGATTTCGCGCCACACCGCCAGCGCCAGGGCGAAACCGATCACGTATTGCAGCAGCACCGAGGAGACGGAGAGCACCGAAAGCCGCAGCAGGCTTTCCCAGAAGCGGGTGTCCTCGAACACCCGGGCGAAGTTCCGCCCGCCGATGTAGTCAAGTCCGGGCTGGAACACGTCCCAGCTGGAGAAGCTGACCCTGATCGTGAACAGAAGCGGGAAGATGATGATCGCGATCAGGACGACAAGACCGGGCAGAAGAAAGAAATACTTGTCCCGATACATCGCAGCTTACCCCCCGCCGTTCTTCTTCTTGATGGGCAGTCGGGAGGGCAGATGCCCTCCCGAAGCAAGTTCATTGCAAGTTGTCTTCCAATGCAACAACATTCGCATAGGCCGCGCGCACCGTGTCCTTGCCGATCCGGTCCACGATGGCGGTCCACTGCTCGGCCACGCCGTCGAGCGCCTCCTGCGGGGTTTTCTGGCCGGCAAGCGCCTCGGAAACACCCACCGCCAGCGCCGACATGAACTGGTTCACACCGGGCACCCGCAGATCGAACACGCGGTTCTTGCTCAGATCCATGCCCGAAAGCGTGTCGATGTAGGTCTGGGCCGATTTCTCGCTCCAGCCCAGCTTGTCCTGCCACAGGTCCAGCGTGAAATGCGACTTGCGATAGGGGTTCACGCCGAAGCGGCCGATCTGCAGGTCGCTGAGGGTGTTGGCCTCGTTGCTGAAGAAGCACAGGAAGTCGAAGGCCACGTCCTTGACCTTGGAGTTCTTCGATACCGCAGAGGTCCAGCCCCAGGTGATGTAGGGCGCACGGTTGGGCTCGTCGAACTTGTCCCACTGGCCGGTTTCGCGGTTCCACACTTCATAGGAGCCGGGCAGCGGCGCTGCGGCCACCTTGTCGCGGATGCGGCTGTCGGGCTGCATGGCCTGGATGTAGGCGTCATCCCAGCTGTAGCTCATCAGCGTCTGCCCGCCGCCGAACGAGAAGATCTCGTCGCCCAGGCCGAAGTTGTTGCCGCCAGGCGGGAAGGTCTTCTGCGCCTCCACGAACAGTTCCAGCCCGCGCACCCAGCCCGGCGTGTTGACCAGCGGGGTCATGGTTTCGAGATCGAAGAAGAAGCCGCCCTTGACGTCCGGGTGCTTGGCGAACGGCGCCACCCGGCTGATGAAAGCCGAGAACATCAGATCGTCGCGCTTGACCACCTCGGCAGAGCCGTAGTTCGTCTCGCCGTCACCATCCCAATCCCAGTTGGTGAAGAAGGCGGCTACCTCGTTGTATTCTTCCCAGGTCTGCGGCACGCGCAGGTCTTTCCCGGTGGCTTCCTTGTACTTGGCCTGCATCTCGGGGTTGTCGAACACGTCGGTGCGGTATTTCAGGTAGTGCCGGTCGCCGTCCACCGGATACTGCACCATCTGATCGCCCCAGGAGGCCACGCCGATGTAGTTGGGCGTCACGTCCTGCATGCCGGTCGAGTTGCGGTAGAACTCCGGCACCGGCTCCAGGAACGGGTTGAGATCACCGATCCAGAGCGAGCCGTAGAACATCACGTCATAGGCATTCTGGCCGGTCTGGAACGGAATCATGATGCGTTGGAACAGATCGCCGAAGGGCACGTGCACTACGTTCACCTCGGCGCCGGTCAGCTCGCTGAACTGCTTGGCGTGCAGCGCCGTGGGCTCGCCCATCACCGGGATCGCGTGGGTGATGATGTTGAGCGTCTTGCCGGTGTAATCCTTCTTGTCGATGTTTGCGTAGCTGCAGGTGCCGGGGATGTCCTCCTTGATGCCGAAGCGCGAATAGTCTCCCTGCGCCAGGGCTCCCTGGCTCGCCAACGCGATGCTGCTGGACAGAAGCAGCGCCATTTGAGTCCGTTTCATCTTTTCCTCCCAGTTTGGTTTCTTTTCTCTCAGGGTATGAGCACGGCACGCCCCCTGATCTTGCCGTCACGCAGATCCCTGAGCGCCTGATTGGCATCGCTCAGGGCATATTCCTTGATCGCCAGGTTGACCAAACCCCGGTTTGCCAGCTCCATCAGTTCGGTCAGTTCGGCCCAGGTGCCGACAAGGTTGCCGATGATGTTGCGCTCGGTGATGATGAGATCGACGGCGGGAACCTGAATATCCTCGCCATAGCCAATGATGTAGTAATTCCCCATCGGACGGGTCATGGCGATCCCCTTGTGGGTCGTGCCCTTTTCACCCACGAAGTCCAGCACCGCCTCGGCACCGTTGCCGCCGGTCAGCTCCATCACCGCCTCGACCTCGCCGCCATCGGCCTTGACCAGATGGTGCGCGCCGCAATCCTTGGCGAGTTCGAGAGAGCTGTCGGAAACATCCACCACGATGATGTCGGCCGCGCACATGGCGCGCAGCACCTGAATGCCGATATGGCCAAGGCCGCCGGCACCGATCACCACGCATTTCTCGCCCGGCAGCAGGTGGCGCGAGGCCTTCTTGGCCGCCCTGTAGGCGGTCAGCCCCGCATCGGAATAGGGCGCCACGTCCTTGGGGGCGAGGGTTTTCGGCAAGGTCACGATGTTGCGCATCGAGGTCTTGAGAAACTCCGCATAGCCGCCATCGCTATCGAGGCCCGGGAAGGGGCCATCGCAGTGCATGTCCTCGCCGCGCCGGCAGGCCAGGCAGGTGCCGTCCGAGATCTTGGGATGGACGATCACCGGATCGCCCACGTTGAGGTGCTCCACTTCGGGGCCGATCTCCTCGATCCAGCCAGCGTTTTCGTGGCCCATAATCAGCGGCAGAAGGGCATCACCCGTCGGATCCATGTGCGGGCGCCAGACGCCCTCAATGATGTGCAGATCGGTGCGGCAGACCCCGGCCCCGCCGATGCGCACGATCACGTCGGTGGATTTCTCGATCTTTGGATCGGGTACATCTTTCATCGTCACCCATGAAGGTGCCGACAGTTCTTCGTCATATTGTTCCAATACCTGGGCTTTCATCAGACGCTCCCAACAGGCTTCAAAGATTACCACACCAAGCATAATCCTCGCCGCACACCGTGCGAGCGTGAAGAGTGTCCAGTTTTGGCCAATTCGGGGGTTAGTGTGTTCAGTTTCTGAACAGTTTCAGCATTGCCATTTGCAACGGCAGGGTCGTTCGCCGCAAACTGATGCTGAGAATCGGAGGATGGTCTGGGGGGATCACAGGGAATTGTCAACCGGATTCGAGATCGCTCGGCGGCAACTGGAGGCGCATGGAGAGATTGCGCCTGGCCTTGTTCCGCGCGATATCGAAAACAGTTGGCGGCGCAGCCTCCGGGCAGGCCTCGATCCACTGGGGCCACCGGTTGATGCAGCGGTTTCGCCCACAGAGTTGAGAGAGCGAAAGCAGCGAAGTGAACGCATTACCCAGTTCGCGCGCCCGGAACTCGAGCTTCTTTATTCCCAGATTGCCGGAGCTAATTTCATGGTTGCGTTCGCAGATGCGGACGGCGTTTTGCTCGACACCATTTCCGATCCGGATTTCCAGAGCACATCGACCGGACGGACCATAGTACCCGGCACCGTCTGGAAGGAAGAGTTGCGTGGCACCAACGCGCTCGGCCTCTGCCTCGCCACGCGAAAGCCCGCTAAAGTCATCGGGCAGGAGCATTTCTTCTGTGAGCACGGCCGGGTTTCCTGTCTTGCCGCGCCGATCTTCGACAGCCAGAACCGCGTCGTTGGCCTGATCGATGCCTCCTCGGACATCACTGCCCGTCAGCACCACACGCTGGCCCTGGTAAAACTTGCCGCAACCAACATAGAAAACCGCCTGTTTCTGGAAGATCACCGGAACTCCATCACCCTGGTTTTCCATCCGCGGGAGGAATACCTGAACACCATGAGCGTGGGGATGCTCGCCTTCGATCTTGACGGCAACCTGCGCGGTTCGAATTCGCAGGCGATTTCCATGCTCAATGGTATCAGCCTTGCCTCCGACTGCCTGTTTCAGGACATCTTCAGAAATTCGTTTTCCGATCTCATCGACCGGCTTATTCGGGGGCGGGTGGTGCAACTGGAAGACTGGCTCGGCTCGACCGTCTTTGCCGCTGCCAGTTTCTCCAACCAGAGCGATCTTGTTGCCCGGGCACGCCGCCGTACGCTGGGCATATCTTTTGGAAATGGTGCGGGGGGCGCGGTCGCCGCCCAATCGCCCAAGCGCCAAGGTCTGGTGATGGAAGATCAGCTTCTGCAACGGCAGATCACCCTGGCCTGCAATGCCGCCAAGGTCGGCCTGCCAATCGTGATCGAGGGGCAGAGCGGCACCGGAAAGAAGTCAACGGCCCATGAGATCCACATCCGCACCCACCCCGAAGCGCCGTTTCTTTCGGTTGATTGCGGAGCCATCTCGGCCAACTATTTCGAAAGCCTCCTCTCGTTGGGTGCGCTTGTTCCGGAAAAGCCGGACGACCGGCAGATTTCCCATGAATTCTTTCACGATTTCATGACCTCAGGCGGAACGCTGCACTTCGGCGAGATCGCGGAATTGCCACGGGATGTGCAAAATCTTCTGGTTCGGTTCCTCGACATGCTCGGTGACGGGCGAATGGACGGCGACCGCGCGGCGGCCAAGGTGGTGCTCTTCTCATCCGGGCAGCCAATCGAGAGTGCCGTGTCCTCGGGTACATTGAGCCGGGATTTCGTGCGGCGTATCTCCGGATATCGTTTTGAGCTTCCCAAGCTTGAAGAACGTTCCGACTTCGCGAAGATCTGCCAGACGCTGCTGGCCGGAATTTCGCCGGACCATGTGTTGTCAAAATCAGTGATCGACCAGCTGCGCAAACGGACCTGGCCCGGAAACATACGCGATCTCAAGCGCGCCCTTCAGCTGATGGTGGCAAATGCCCGGCACACGGTTCTGCGCAGGGGGGATCTTTCCTGTCTCCAGACCATCCCCGGGGAAGACATATCAGCGTGCCCCAAATGCGCAGGGAAGGCTTTGCGCGAGGCACGCTGCAAAAAAATTCGCCGCCTTCTTGGGGAGTCGGGTGGAAACATCAGCCTTGTCGCCCGCCAGCTGGGCATTTCGCGTACCACGGTTTACGCCCACCTCGAGTCATCATGAACAGGGCTATGGGATAGTCCCCCGCCAGTTGGCGTGAATTCCGCCGGTGGCGCTCAGCGCGAATAATTCGACCTTGAACTGTTATGGCTGATGGCAGAGGCCGGGCCTATGCAGAAGCGCGCGCCATTCAACACCACGATGCTGTTTTCCCTGTCTCCGGTGCATTCTCCGTCGGATCCGAAGACGGGTCCGGGGATTCTGGTCAGAAACCGGAATCGTGAAAAATCCCCCTTCATCCTGACTTGGCGGAGAGCACTGTCCGGGACCATGCAATAGGTCTCACCCTTGAGGTTGATCCTGGTAGCGCCCGGGGTTTGCAGGCAATTTCTGAAATCCGGTTCGAGCTTGCCGACCAGATAGAATTCAACGCCTGGGATCGGGTCTCCCGCCCAAGCCGGTACCGGCGCGACAAAAGCAAGAAGTGCCAAGAGAATTCTCATTGTACCGCTCTCTTCTCCTGTCACATTCAGCATGAGGCTCACAGCAGCCCTATCACAAACCTGGGGTTTCGGTCAAAATGACTTAATTTGATTACGCACCCTGTTGTCTTCTTTGGTGTAACCATCCGGCGTGGCCCACAGCGGTGTCAGGCCCGTTTTACACGGTCCATTTTGATGATCTCGCGGAGGTTTTCGATTCCAAACGGCGAGAAGGGCATGACGCTGTCATCATTCGGGCCGTGGACCCAGATTACGCCGTCTTCGGGTTCCATATCGATGGCGAGATGAAAGAGCCGATCGACGGTTTCTCCCAATTCGGCAGCGACAAGGTCGATGGTCTTGACGGAATGCACCTTGTTCAGCTGCCGTCATGGGCGGCAACCAAAGAAGACAACAGGTTGCGTAATCGCTGCTCACCGGCAAATGGATTGCCAACAAGCGCAACCTCATGATTACTGGCCCTTGCGGCGTGGGCAAACCTTGGCTCGCCTGCGCGCTCGCCCAGGCCGCCTGCCGCGATGGCATGACCGTGCTTTACAAACGCACCGCGCGCCTGTTCGACTAGCTCGAGCTTGCCCATGGCGACGGACGATTCCCGAGGCTCTTCAGAACCCTGACCAGGACCCGGCTCCTGATCCTCGACGACTGGGGGCCGGACCGCCTCAACGCCAACCAGCGTCGCGACCTCATGGAGATCGTCGAAGACCGCTACGGATCGGGCTCAACCCTGATCACCAGCCAACTGCCGCTCAAAACCTGGCACGAGGTCATTGGCGAGCCAACTTTCGCAGACGCCATCCTCGACCGGCTCGTCCACAACGCCTATCGCCTCGAGCTCGAGGGGCAATCGTTCCGAAAGATGGCCGCAAAAACGGGTGACGAAACTAACTCAGACTGATAAACGAAACCTCAGGCCTCAAGACGGCACGCCAAGGGTGGCCGGATAGCCCGGTTCAGGTGGCCGGATGTCGTCGGATCGACCGGCCGGATGCTCCGGAATGCGCAGTAAAGACCGGCAGGCGATGTTCTCGCCCAGCTGTTTCGCGAATAACGCGGTTCAATCGCTATAACGTGAAGTAGGCTCACTACCGGCCGATTGTGACAAACGGCGCATCGGGTTAGCGATAAGGCCTCAAGCGCCACCATTTATCCGAAGGGCTCCCGTATGAAATTTCTCCGCGCCCTGTTCATCCGTTGGATAATCCCGATCCTTGGAGGTGCAGTTGCCCTGGCGGTGATGTTCTATCTCTACCGCGATCTGGATTTCGACCGGTTTCTGGCTGGCGTGCGCAGCGCGAATCTCTGGTGGGTTGCCATGCTGGCAGCGACGATCCTGTTCGAGCAATTCATCAGCGGGTGGAAGTGGCGCCAGCTTCTGTACGACCTGAAACCAATTACGAGCCTGCGCCTGACCGGTGCGCTGCTTGCCGGATACGGTGCCAACGTCCTGGTGCCGATAGGCATCAGCCCTCTGGTCCGCTCCTGGCTGGTCGCCCGTCTTGAAGGACTGAAGATGGCGACGGTGCTGACGACGACCATAATCTCGCGCTTTATTGACGGGGTGATGTTTGCTCTGTTTGCCGGGGTAGTTGCCGTGGCGGGACAAATTCCGCAGATAGAAGGCAACCTTGCTCTTGGTCTCTCAGCGGCAGGTATGTTCAACTTGGTACTTTTCGGTGGATTTCTCTGGGTGATGTTCCGGTTTCGGGTGATTTTTGCCCACGACGGCCCGCTTCTCTGCCGTCTCTTCGACTGGCTGTCGGCACGCTTGGGCGGCAATGGCAGTGCATTGCGCGCAGCACTCTGCCACGGGGTGATCTGGCCCCGCGGGGTGTGGCGCCGGATTGCGGTGATCGCGGCCAGCTTCGCCACCAAGTCGGTGGCGGCCACCCATTTTCTCTGGGCGGGTCTGGCTGTCGGGGTGACATTGCAGGTCTTCGATTATCTCTTTCTCATGGTTTTTGCCGGCTTCGCGATGATCCTTTCACGCTTTATCCGCGTGCCAGGCGGGTTTGTCATCGGATCGGCCTTTGCGCTTCAAATCCTTGGCGTTCCTGACGAGAAGGCGCTGATCATGATCCTTTTCACGCAAGTCATGTCGATCCTTCTGGTGGTCATTTTCGGTCTCACCATTCTCTGGCAGAGCGGCGTCGATATTCGCACCATGGCGCAAAGCGTTGAGAAGTCAGATGAGTCTGCGTGAGCCAAGTGCAAAACCATCAGGATCAACCTTCTGGAAGATTGCGGGAGCGGGTGCCGCCTTCGAGGCCGGTTCCTCGGCCGTCAATGGTGCCACCATTATCGCAAGCCTTGTCTTTCAGCTCACCGGTAACGTCTTTGCCGTGGGCGCGGTGAGCGCTGTGCTGCGCCTCGGTTGGCTTTTCCCGCAGATCGTCGTCGGCTTCCTCGCCCAGCACAAGAAACGCCGGATGCCCTACTACGTGTTCGGTGCCTTCGGTCGGGCTTTCTGTCTCGCGCTTATTGCGATGCTTCTGTGGTTCAGCGCTGAATTGACGGCGGTGGTGGTTGCCGTGGCTTTTCTTGCCTTATGGACGCTCTATGCTTTCGTCAGCGGCGTCGTGGCCGTGCCTTATAACGACATCGTCGGACGCTCTATTCCATCACATTTGCGCAGCCGGATGCTCGCTTGGCGCTTCTTCGGCGGAGGTCTTTTAGCGCTTGCTGTGGCTGCGTTTATCCACCGTGTGCTGGGAGCGCTTCCCCTCCTGCCAGCCTACGCGCTTATCTTTGCGCTGGCTTCCGCGATGATGATCCTCTCCTCGACACTTTTCATCTCGGCCGGAGAACCTCCGCTCACAACCGATCCTTCAAAGAACCCAGCGGAAAACACCCTTTTCAGTTTTCTGAAGGCGGGCTGGAACACACTGCGCAGCGATGCTCGGTTTCGGTTGTTTCTCTTTTCCCAATGGGTTGGCGGCGCGACGCTGATGGCCATGCCGTTCTATGTCGTTGCAGCATCTGACCTGGGGCTACGGGCATCCGACGTTGCCATTCTGCTTGGAGCCCAGACAGCCGGTGCCCTCGCGTCGAACGCTCTATGGGGCTGGATCGGCGATGGTCACGGAAAGCTCACGCTACTGAAGGCTGTCGGTGTCGTCCGATTTTTGCCGCCCCTCGGAGTTCTGCTGCTTCTTGGCCTTGGTGCGGGTGCAAGCCTTTTTGAATTTGCAGCTCTCTTCGTTCTGATCGGCGTGCTCGTCAACGGGATGACCATCGGCTATCTTGGTTATCTGATGGAAATCTCACCCGATGACCGGCGGCCTGCCTATTCGGCCTATTTCAATTCCCTGGCCTCGCCAGCGGCGCTGCTGCCTCTTCTCGGCGCGGCATTCGTCCAGTTCATCTCCATCCACGTGGTATTCATCGTGGCAATCATTGCCGCCGCCATTCAGCAGGTGCTTCTGTATCGAATCTCGAAGATGGAGGACTGAGATATGCTGATTAAAACGCGCCGCCTGCTGAAACGCCTCTGGGTTCCGATCATCATGCGGCTCTGGCCGCTTGCTCGCCTTTGGTACCGCGTCTGGGGCCTGACGCTTGATGGCAGCCCATCGGATGAAGTCTGGTATTTCGCCTATGGTGCCAACATGCATGACAGTGCCTTCCTTGAGCGCCGCAAGATGCGCCCGCTGGAATGGCGAGTGGGGCGGGTCAGGGGATATCGCCTGCGCTTCAATCTGGAGGGGCGGCCCAAGGGCAAAGCTGCGCCTGCCAACATCAGCGCCGATGAAAATGCCGAAGTGTGGGGCGTGCTTTACCGTATGACACGGCGCGACATGGTCTGGCTGAACTCGACCGAGGGAGTGCCCGGCTGGCGCTACCGGCCCATCTGGCTGGAGGCGGAGGATCAGCACGGTATCCGCATCCCTTTCTTCACCTATATCGCGGATGGAGGGGAGATGGACGGCAATCCGTCGCTGCGATATTTAAGGCTACTGCGTGAAGGGGCCAGGGCACACGACCTGCCGAAAACATGGATCGAGCATTTGGAGAGTGTCAAATCGGCGGAGTGAGACGCTGGTCACCAAACGGTGGGCGGATAGCCCGGAATCGCCGGGCGGATCAAATCGGAATGGGTGGGCGGATCAAATCGGAATCACCGGGCGGGTGACCCCGGAATGGGCACCCGACAACACGTTTTTCTTGAGCGCCTTGGGAGTCGCAATATCAGGCGCCCCAGCCATACGTCAGCGCATTCCGTGCAGCAAGGAAGGTTGCCTTCAATGCCGTGTTCTCGTTCAGCCCTTCAATGCAGTAGGGGTTGAGAAACTGCCGTCCCGCGAACAGGTTCTTGTCGGTCTGGGAAAGTGCGGCTTCGTCGCAGACGGCATTCCAGTTTTTCCCGATGCAGCGAAGCTGGGCCTCCACAATGGCAATGGCTTCGTCGTCCGGCACCAGAAAGTGACGCGCGGCCTCAAGGCAGGTTGCAAGCCGGCTCGACCGGTCCTGCCCGGTAATCAGCATGGCCTGCGAGGCTTCCTGCCCGGTCCGGCCCTGCGGGCAAATATCGTAGGCGGGGGTCAAGGTCAGCATCTCCCCGTCCCAGAAGGCGGCATGATTGCGCGCGTGATCATCGGTATTGCCGCAAAGGATGTTGAACACGATGCGCGCGAACAACTCGCGCAGAGAGGCTGACGGGTCGGAGAAGCGGTGTCGGATAATTTCGGCCAGATCCTGATAGCTGGCATAGCGAGCCATCATTTCGTCGAGGCCGAGCATCGTCAGGGCCGAGACCATGAGCTTGCGCTGCCAGCCGCCATCCGCTTTCACGCGATCGAAACGCTCGACTAGCAGGACATCCTTTCCCGAAACATGCACCAGGGAAACTGGCGCGGTCCTGATTCCGCAAAGCGCGGCAAGGCGCATGGCAACAAACTCGCCCTTCACGACGCTGTAGGTGTCCGAGGATGATGAGAACTTGGCAACGTACTTGACCGGGCCGTCTTCGATCAGGGCCTTTGGCCGCGCGCCGCCGATCGAACTGCCGTGAAAAAGGGCCTGATCCAGTTCGGGCGACAGGGGAATCCCCTGTTCAACCCGCTGTGCGGATTCGATCAGTTCCTCGAGGCTCGCATTCACCCGCGAGCGCGGCTCATAGACGCTCGGCGAGCGCTGAAAGTCGAGGGCACCGATCCGGTCGGAGCCCGATTCCAGCAGGAATGCCAATTCCGTCGGGTCAAGCCCGCCCTGGCCAGGGCTATTGGCGCCGAACCTGCGGTTCAAGATCACCCGCCGCCCCCAGGCATCCGGCGCCGCGTCACGTATGCAGCCAGGCATGGTGAGGCCGGTGAGTAACGGTAACTCACCCAGCTGCAAGGGCAACTCCGGCAGATAGAGCGGGATGGCCTTGGGGCGCTCCAGATAGCTCTTCCCGTAGTTGAAGGTTACGAGTCCGTCATGCGAGTGAAGGCGCCCGGCGACTATCGGCTCGGTCGCACCGGGCAACCAGACCCAGACGAAGGCTTCGTCGTATGTCGGCGGTTCAGAACGCATCCTTGACCCGCTTTCCAGTCTTGTAGACATGCTTGGGCAACAGGGCGATCCTGTCATTGGTCCGGCGGGTGAGAGCCGCTATCCCCTTTTCATCGGCATCGAAGAGCTTCACACCGACTATGGCGGCGGCCTCGAACATCAACCCGATTTCGACCTTGGGGTCGCCTTTCTCCATCCGCTGCAGCGTGCTCCGGGCGACGCCGAGGCGCTCGGCCAGTTCGCGTTCCGTCATCTTGCGCTGCTTGCGGCCGAGGCGGATCATCTTTCCCAGCAGGGCAAGGCTTTCGAGCGTGTAGCGCGCATATGTTCTTTTCCTCGTGGCGGGCATGACAGACCCCTGAATGACCTTTACATGAGGCTTATCATTCCTATTTGCCTGATGTATAGGTCATTTTTTCATTGGTGGGGGATATTGTCAACGAAAAGCCCGATACATCGGTAAAATCTCGCTGATGTGCCTCTCCTGTCGGGCGAGTCCTTGTGGCGGCAAGCCAAGCTCCCTGCCGTGGATCTTGCCGGATGTGTTCCGGTCTCCTCCCGCCTAGAAGTCCGGTTACCCGCGCCCCTGCCGCGTGATGTTGGTGCGCTACGCTGGTGCAGCGCGGCAGAAGGCGCGTGCGATGATGGCGTAGGAGGCGCGGAATATGTGAAGTTCGGTGGTGCAGTTCAGCAGGGCGCAAACTGAAGCCGCTTAGGTGCCGGGTGAACCCAAGGCAGGTCGCGATCAGAAACGCAACGGCATCATATGACTGGTCAGTTTTGCGGACGCGGTATAGCGGCTCACAAGATTTCGGGTCTTTAACACGACAGCCGTTTTGACAACGATGGCAACCCGAGAATGAAGACTCTGGTGGAAAACTTCGTCGGGTATCCCTATATTTGTCGGCGAGAGGAATAACGATGCAAGTCCGAGTCGAAAACTTCACGCAGCTTCGGGACCTTTGCTGGAACCGGCCGGCCAACACTGTGTTGGACGGGCGCGACGCTTTGGCTATTTATGAACGCAACTGGCGTTATGTCGACAAGGAAGCGTTTGACTGTGAAGAGCAGAAGTTGCTCGACATGCTCGTTGCCCGATATGGCAACGGCGTTATGAATGTTTGATCGCCCGCACCACAACGCCATTGCACAGGTTCTCAAAGCTCTCGACGCAGAGCTCCTGCTTCGCGCAGGGGCATGGTTCGGGGGTGGCACAGCCATCGTTCTCAAACTTGGTGAGTATCGGGAAAGCGTTGACATCGACTTCCTGTGTTCCTCGAAGGAGGGATATCGGCTGCTGCGTGAGGCAACCTTCGGTGGATCTCTCGACAGGGTTTTGGCGCCAGGCGCTGGAGTCACCGTTCTGCGCGAAGTTCGATCCGATCAGTATGGCATCCGAACACAACTTGAGGCCGCACGGACAAGGGTCAAGTTTGAGATCGTTCGCGAGGCGCGTATCGATCTGAGCGGCGAAATGGACCCTCGGCTCGGAGTTCCCGTCCTGACACGGGCAGACATGTACTGCGAGAAGCTTCTCGCCAATGCCGACCGCTATGCCGACAAGGCCGTTCTCAGCCGCGACATAATCGACCTCAGCATGATGATTTCTCGATGGGGACCCATCCCGAAAATCGCCTGGGACAAGGCAGAGGCAGCCTATGGTCAGACGGTACGTACTGCTTACGACAAGGCTGTAGAGATGATCAGTAACCCGGCCTGGCTGAGGAAATGTATCGAGGGAATGGCGATCGAGGAAACGATCGGCGAAGAGATCATCGCGGTTCATGGCGACTTTGATGCACCGTAACCAGCCACACCAGCCGCGCGATGTTGGTGCGCTATGCCGGCGCCGCGCGGCAAAAGGCGCGGGCGATGATGGTGCAGGAGGCGTGGAAGGGCGTCGGGCCGAAGTGAGCGAATCCCATGTCTGCCTGCCTGAATGTCACGGTTGGGAGGCCTTTGAAAGAAGCTCTATCGTTGACGCCTGAGCGGTTCTGATCGTGTCGACAAATTCATCTCGAACTGTCAAATTGGACAGAATACTTTTTGCCAATTCCGGATTGAACTTTGTCGCAACGTCTAGCGCAATTTCAACTTGTTGGGGAAAGGATGAAAGGGCCTCGATGAGGTATTCGTCGCCATGGGTTTGGCGAACAGCGGCGATGTCAAACATATCACGAGGCTGCAGGTTCCAACCTCGGTGAAAAACTTTTTTGGCAATAATTTCTCTGGGTTTTTCGAGCAACACCTGATGCCCGTTGATTTCTTGCTTGCTCGCAAAGTCGTCAGTCAACCATCCACAGCAAATGACATCGATCTCACCAATCCCGTCAAAAACGATCTTGAGGGATTGTGTGCCGTCGGAAATGTAGCTGCTTGGACGCAAGGAAAGATCGAAGTCTCGTGTTTTCGGATTCAAAAACGACATCAACTGCGGATCATCCACAAACAAGTCGATGTCATGGCTTTCACGGTGATCGATCTGCAACATGAGCGCGGTTCCGCCACCCAAAGCCCATCGATCGATGATGGTTACGTCCCTGTTTGCTTGCCCGATGATCGATACTGCAACATCAAAAAGTTCGCTCCAGCGACTCGGGGCGGGCGTGTTCATGTAGAAACGCTTATGCTGCGAGAGGGACGGGGTTCGCGCACTGCGTTTGAAGATATGCGGCTACAGTTTTTGCGCCGTCTTCAATGCCCATCTCTTGAATGAAGGCTTCTTGGAGATCAAGCTTAACCTCTGTAAAGAAAGAGAAGACTTGGCCGAAGGCCTCTTGCATCATGTCCAGGCTGGAAATGCAGGCGGCAAGTTGATGTGCAGAAAGGTTCGCGCCATAGGGCGCGTTCACAGTTCCCAAAACCTTGGAAGCCACGGCAGACATTTCCGCATTCTCCTCTTTTCGTTCCCCATAGATAGTTGTTTATCCCTAATTTTGCAACAACGGAGCGCGCGGGGTGCGCGGCTGCCGAAAGGCCTCTATCCGAGGGGTAACCAACTGCTGCAGCCTCGCGCCAGATCCTGCCGATGGCCTACGCCGAAAGATCCGACCAATTGAAATCGCGAGCCCGACCGATTGAAAGATCCGACCAATTGAAAGCGCGAGCCCGACCGATTGAAAGTCAAACGGCGTCTGATTGAAACGCTGGCCCGGTTGGCGGCACCACGCGCTCTCGCCCGCGACCGGGCGTGCGGCGCAGAACACCGATCTGGCGCATGCCATGCCAATCCAGCCAGACATTTATTTCACCCGCCATCTCTCAGCCTCGCGCGCTTCGGTGTGTAGTCGATTGAGATGTGCTCACCTTCGGGATCGTTGATCGAACCCCAGCCCCGTATCAAGCCCAGCGCCTGGAGGACGGCGGCATAACTGCCGATCTTGACTGTGGGGTCTCCTGCTTCGATCTTTTGGAGAGTTCTGGCACTGATCGCGGCCCGTTCGGCGACCAGGGTTGCGGGAAAACTTCGGAGCGCGGGCGAGCTTCAAGCGGCTGCCCAATTCAGACAGTTCGCGTTTCGCGCACCTGCCGACTCTGACTTTTGTTGCCATTACCGGAACTCCTTTGCTTTTAACTCGCTTAATAGGCAACCTAGTTCCGGTTAGAAAGCTTCAATGCGCCTCGCGAAGAAAAAGAAAAGATTGCCCAGCGCAAGACGAACCATCAGCAGGAACAACCGCGCATCGGTCGTTAGATATGTGGGTGCGGCGCGGCAGAAGGCGCGGGCGATGATGGCGCCGGAGGCGCGGAGGGAGTCGGGCAGGAATGACCTTGCCTGTGACGCCCGCGTAACAGCCCCGCAGCATCTGAAAACCACAGCGACCGCCGCGCAAAACGAACGCAGATGGTCGCTTTTCCGACAGCGGGCGGGCCCCTTTTTGCGACCATCATATCCAAGCATTCCGGGCCGATTCATTTCGCCCTGTGCCGCCATTACGGATTCGGAGAAACACCATGCCCGTCTTTCCCTCGCGCCGGGTGCGCGAAACGCCCTTCACGCCCGGGGTGCGCGCAGCCGGGGCCAAGGCTTTCACCGTCTACAACCACATGCTGCTGCCGACGGTGTTCGAAAGTCTCGAGGCCGACTGCGCCCATCTCAAGCGGCATGTGCAGCTGTGGGATGTGGCCTGCGAACGGCAGGTCTCGATCAAGGGGCCGGACGCCGAAAGGCTCATGCGCCTGATCAGCCCGCGCGACATCGGCCGCATGCAGGCCGACCAGTGCTATTATGTGCCGTGCGTCGATGCCGCGGGCGGCATGCTGAACGATCCCGTCGCGGTGCGCCGCGGGCCCGATCATTTCTGGCTGTCGCTCGCCGACAGCGACCTGCTCCTGTGGGCGCTGGGGGTGGCAACGGCGCTGGGGCTCGATGTCGAGATCACCGAACCTGACGTTTCACCTCTGGCCGTGCAGGGCCCCAAGGCCGAGGCGCTGATGGAACGTGTCTTCGGCCCCGAGGTCCATGACATCCGCTTTTTCCGCTACAGGGAGTTGCCGTTTGAGGGGCGCACATTCGTCGTCGCCCGCTCGGGCTGGTCCAAGCAGGGCGGCTTTGAAATCTATGTCGAGGGGGCGGAATACGGCATGCCGCTGTGGGATGCGCTGTTTGCGGCGGGCGAGGATCTGAATGTGCGGGCGGGCTGTCCGAACCAGATCGAGCGGATCGAAAGCGGGCTACTCTCTTACGGCAGCGACATGCGGCGCGAAAACACGCCGTATGAATGCGGGCTCGGGAGGTTCTGCAATTCGCCTGATGAATTCATCGGCCGCGCGGCGCTCGCACGCGAGGTCGCGAACGGCCCGAAGCGCATCATCCGCCCGGTCGAGATCGCCGGAGAGCCCCTCGGCACGCCCACCAACGTCTGGCCGCTCTTCGCCGATGGGCGGCAAGTGGGACAGGTCACCTCGGTGGCCTTTTCGCCCGATTTCGGGGTCAATGTGGCGATCGGCATGGTTGATCGCAGCCATTGGGACGCAGGCACGCAGCTCGAAATCGTAACCCCGGACGGCATGCGCCAGGCCCTGGTGCGTGATCGGTTCTGGAACTGAAAACCCTTGCACAACGGCGCCGTAAATGCACCCGGAACAGAACAAAAACAAAACGGGAAACGTGAAAACGGATGTGAAAACATCCGCCCTTCGTGCGCCGCCCGTCCGCTAAGTCTTTGAAATATTTGGAGGCGAGTACCGGAATCGAACCGGTGTACACGGATTTGCAACATGTTTTCAACATGGCGTTACGACATGTCACCATCCCGTGACTGGACTGCCACGGCCAAAGAAACGAGAATTAACACCAAGCGTCACAGCAAACGAAAGGAAAGCACATGCGTTTCGGAATGAAGAGTCTCGCCATCTTCGCGGTCGCAGCCTTTGCGGCAAACGGAGCCTATGCAGCGGGCGACGCCGCTCTTGGTCAGAAGGTTTTCAAGAAATGCGCGGCATGCCACAAGGTGGGCGACAAGGCCAGGAACGCAGTCGGCCCCGTGCTGAATGACGTGATCGGCCGTACCGCCGGCACCTATGAGGGCTACAAGTACAGCAAGTATCTCAAGAAGGCTGGCGAGGATGGCCTGGTCTGGTCCGAGGAAGAAGTGGTCAAGTGGCTGGAAAACCCGACGAAGTACCTGCGTGCCCGTCTCGGCGATTCCAAGGCCCGTTCCAAGATGTCCTACAAGCTGAAGAAACAGGCCGATCGCGAAAACGTCGCGGCCTATCTTGCCACGCTTTCCAAGTAATCGCGCCCTGGGCCCGGTCGGGGCCTGCGGCATGATATTCGCGGGCGCTCTGGCAGTCTGGGGAAACCCGGCTGTCGGGGCGCCCGCTTGTATCGAGAACCACACGGACGAATCTTTGTTTCTGGTGGTCGATGATTTGCAGGGTCAGCGGGTTTCCTGCATGACCGCCGCAGGTGGCGTGCTGTGCCTGGACGTCGATGAGGACGCGGCCCGAATCCTTGTCGGGGTATTTGCCGGGGCCGATGCGCTGGAGGGGTGTTCGCGCCTGTCACGCCCCGGCCAGACCGAGCGCGTCGTGAAATTTTCCGAGTCGGACAATTGTGCCTGGACGCCGACACGCCGCGGTTTTTCCAGCCAATGAATCGCACGGTGCGGTCAGGCCGGTTCCCTACCGGCCCTTGAACCGTTCCTCCATTTCCTCGCGTGCTGCATCGGTAATCTTGGCGAACAGAACCTC
The DNA here is from genome assembly GCA_030148665.1 of Alphaproteobacteria bacterium. GTDB lineage: Bacteria > Pseudomonadota > Alphaproteobacteria > Rhodobacterales > Rhodobacteraceae > UBA5972. The sequence goes on along the minus strand of JASBSZ010000047.1, from coordinate 172,611 downwards.
GGGCACGGAAAATGGGTGCCCCGGTTTCAACTCGGCCAAAGCCGCCGAAACATCCCCGGGCCAATCGCGGACGTCCGTTTTCATGGCATCCAGCATGGCCCTGCTGGCATCCGGGATGAACGGTTCGGACAGAACTGCGTAAAGGCGGATCAGGTTCAGCGCAAAGCGGATGATGGCGCCGGCGCGCTCGGGGTCGGTCTTGAACACGGCCCAGGGCGCGGCCTCTTGCAGGTATTCGTTGCCCACGGCCCAGATCGCCCGCAGCTCGGCCGTGGCCTTGCGGATCTCGATCGCCTCCATATGGGCCTGATAGGCCGCCAGACGGGTCGAGATTTCATCAATGACAGCCTGCTCGGCCGCCCCATATGCGCCACCTTCCGGCACGACCTCGCCAAACTTGCTGCGGCAGAACTTGGTGACGCGACTGACGAAATTGCCCAGTACGTCGGCCAGATCCTTGTTGATGCTGGCCTGAAAGTTTTCCCAGGTGAATTCGCTGTCGGAGTTTTCCGGCACATGGGACAGAAGCCACCAGCGCCAGTAATCGCTGGGCAGAATTTCCAGCGCCTGGTCCATGAACACGCCGCGGCCCTTTGATGTCGAAAACTGCCCGCCATCATAGTTGAGGTAGTTGAAGCTCTTGATGTAATCGACCAGCTTCCACGGCTCTTCCGAGCCCATCAGCGTTGCGGGGAATGAAAGCGTGTGGAAGGGCACGTTGTCCTTGCCCATGAACTGCACATAGCGCACGTCGTCGGCGCCCTTGTCGGTGCGCCACCAGCGTTCCCACGCGCTGTCGTCCAGCCCGTTCGCGTCGGCCCATTCGGCGGTGGCGCCGATATATTCGATGGGCGCGTCGAACCAGACGTAGAATACCTTTCCCTCCATGCCCTCCCAGGGCGCGCCCGGAAACTGCACCGGGATACCCCAGTCGAGATCGCGGGTGATGCCGCGGTCCTGCAATCCGTCGCCGTCATGCAGCCATTTTTTCGCAATCGAGGTGGTCAGGATCGGCCAGTCCTTTTTGGAATCGATCCACGCATCTAGCCGGTCGCGCAGCTTGCTTTGCCGCAGGAACAGGTGCTTCGTTTCGCGCACTTCCAGATCGGTCGAGCCCGAAATCGCGCTGCGCGGATTGATCAGGTCGGTGGGGTCCAGCTGTTTCGTGCAGTTTTCGCATTGATCGCCCCGCGCGCTGTCATAGCCGCAATTCGGGCAGGTGCCCTCGATATAGCGGTCCGGCAGAAAGCGGCCATCGGCCTTTGAATAGACCTGCTTTTCGGTCACGACCTCGATCAGCCCGTTTTCGCCCAGGCGCTTGGCAAGATGTTGGGTCAGCTGGCGGTTGCGGGCGCTCGAGGAACGGCCAAAGAAATCAAAGGAAAGGCGGAAACCGCGGGCAAGTTCGGCCTGAACCTCGTGCATTTCGGCGCAGTATTCCGCCACCGGCTTGCCTGCCTTGGCGGCGGCGATCTCGGCCGGGGTGCCGTGTTCGTCGGTTGCGCAGATATACATCACCTCGTGGCCGCGCGCGCGCATGTAGCGGGCATAGGTGTCGGATGGCAGCTGACTGCCGACCAGGTTTCCCAGATGCTTGATACCGTTGATATAGGGGAGCGCCGAAGTGATCAGAATACGTGCCATGATGTGCCTCGAAATTCGGTTTCGCCCCGTTTAGCGCAAGGCAAACCCCTGTACCAGCCCCGTGTTTGCCCCGTGTTTGCCGCGCCTTGTGCCGCGACCCGGTGGCATCTATGCGATTTTCCCGCTCCCTCCCCCTTGGCAAGCGCGGGCCGAGGCCTTATAGGGCAGGCTTCCTGCGGCCTTGCACCCTTGGAGGAAGGTCGCGTCATGTATATTCAGGAGAATACCGATGGCTGGACAGATTCCGGATCTTCACGCCACGGTGCGCGCGGGGACAGGCAAGGGGGCCGCCCGTCAGGCACGCCGTGAGGGGTTCGTCCCCGGAGTTGTATATGGTGGTGGGCAGGACCCGCTGCCGATCAACGTCAAGTTCAACGAATTGCTGAAAAGGTTGCGCGCAGGACGTTTCATGTCCACCCTTTTCAATCTGAAGGTCGAGGGCCACGATGACGTGCGTGTCATCTGCCGGAACGTCCAGCGTGACGTGGTCAAGGATCTGCCGACCCATATCGACCTGATGCGTCTGCACCGCAATTCGCGCATCAACCTGTTCATTCCCGTCGAGTTTGTCGGTGAAGATGTGAGTGTCGGCCTCAAGCGTGGCGGCGTTCTGACCGTCGTGCGTCCCGAGGTCGAGCTGATGGTGACCGCGGGCGACATCCCGGAAAAGCTGGTTGTCGATGTGTCAGAACACGATGTGGGTGACGTCATTCACATGTCGGAAATCACCCTTCCCGAGGGCACGCGCCCGGTCATCACCGACCGCGATTTCGTGATCGCCAACATCTCGGCGCCGTCGGGCCTGCGCTCGGCCGATAATGAGGACGAGGCCGAAGGAGAAGCCGAAGAGAGCAGCGAAGAGTAGCTCGCCAGCCCTCTGCGGTCATGATATTCAGGGCGCGCCATGCCGGACGGCAGGCGCGCCTTTGTCATGGGGAACAGGGACATGAAGCTTTTTGTCGGTCTGGGAAATCCGGGTGCGAAATATGCCGGGCACCGTCATAATGTGGGGTTCATGGCCGTGGACCGGATTCACGATGATCACGGTTTTTCGCCCTGGAAGTCGAAACATCAGGGGCTGGTTTCCGAAGGCCGGCTTGGGCACGAAAAGGTGATGCTGCTCAAGCCCCAGACCTATATGAACAATTCGGGCCAGTCGGTCGGTGCGGCCGCCCGGTTTTTCAAGATCGCGCCCGGCGACATCATCGTCTTTCATGACGAGCTGGACCTGGCTCCGGGAAAGCTGCGGTTCAAGCAGGGCGGGGGACATGCGGGCCATAACGGGCTGCGTTCGATCCACCAGCATGTGGGGGCCGATTACGGGCGGGTCCGCATCGGGATCGGCCATCCGGGGCACAAGGATCGGGTAGCGGGCTATGTGCTGCATGATTTTGCGCGCGCTGATCAGGAATGGCTTGATGATGTGCTGCGCGGCATTTCCGACGGCGCACCGGATCTGGCCGAGGGCGACAGCGGGCGTTTCATGAACAAGGTGGCATTGCGGGTTGCACCGCCGCGATCATCGGGCGGTGAGGCCGGCAAGGGACAGGGGCGCAAGGCCGAACCCGATCCCGCCCCCGCGCCCGGGGAAGACCCCCGCACCCCCTTGCAGCGGCTGGTTGACAAGTTTCGCTGACGTCAAGGTCGCGGCCGATTGACCATCTGGTCAGGTTCCGACTAGTCTGGCCCGAATAGCAGGGCGGCGAGGGGGTGAAGGTGTCGGCACTTGTCAAGCAGTTGCGCGGCGCAATCGGTGGGGTCGGGGTGATCCTGCCCGTGGTGGCGCGGCTTGATTGGCCCAAACTGCAACGCCTGATGCGGGTCAATTCCCTGTTCTCGGAAAAGAACATCGTGCGGAACTTTTCCGACATGCGCGGCATTTTTTTTCACAAGGAATTGCCGGTCAAATCGGCCGACCCTCTGCCCCTGCCCACCAGGGCGCAGGATCTGCCCGAGCGATTTTCCTTCAGGGGGCGGGAACATGATCTTGCCGCCTGGCGGGTCGAGCGGAACCAGACCGCGATGGTGGTTCTGAAGGATGGCCAGATCGCATACGAGGATTATCGTTTGGGCACCGGGCCGCACGACAGGCGGATCAGCTGGTCGATGGCCAAGAGTTTTCTTTCCGCCGCCTTCGGTTGTGCGGTACGCGACGGCCTGATCCCGTCGCTCGACGCATATGTGACGGAACATGTGCCGGAACTGGCCGGAACTGCCTATGAGGGCGTGACCATCCGTAACGTGCTGAACATGGCGTCAGGGATCAGGTTCAACGAGGACTATCTGGATTTCCATTCCGACATCAACCGCATGGGCCGTGTTCTGGCGCTGGGCAAGTCGATGGATGGCTTTGCCGCTGGCCTCAGGGAACGCGCGCGCCCACCCGGCAGCGCCTGGCAATATGTTTCGATCGACACCCATGTTCTGGGCATGGTGCTGCGCGGGGCCACCGGGCGCAGCAACGCGGATTACCTGGCCGAAACCATCCTGCGCCCGCTGGGGATGGAGGCTGACGCCTATTACCTGACCGATGGTTTCGGAATCGATTTCGTGCTGGGCGGGTTGAACATGCGCACGCGCGATTACGCCCGTTTCGGGTTGATGATGTGCAACCGGGGCAGGGTGGGTGACAAGCAGGTCGTGCCCGAGGAATGGGTGCGGCAGTCAACCACCCATTCGGGGCTTGAACCCAGCGAGGACGACCAGCTGACCGACAACGGCCAGCTTGGTTACGGTTTCCAGTGGTGGTTGCCGCCCGAGGCCGAAGAGGGAGAGTTTTTCGCCATCGGCATCTACGGCCAATACATCTATGTCAACCAGCGCGCCGGAGTCGTGATTGCGGTCAATTCCGCCGACCGCAGGTTCCGCGAAGGCGATGGCCGGATCACGCTGGCCAATATCGAGATGTTCCGCGAAATCGCGCGCAGCCTGTCATAGCGGTAACCTGGACAGGCGCACCCCCATCGAGACAGGGGTACACCTTGTGGTCGCGATGCTGCCGGGCTACAGCCCCTTGTCGCGATAGCTGCTGGCGACACGCTCGATCGACACGATATAGGCTGCGACCCGCAGATCATGCACGTCGTCTCGGCCATGCCAGACCTCGCGCATGGCCCGATAGGCTTCGCGCATGGTGTCATCCAGGCCCGAGCGCACCAGCTCCAGCTCGCCCGCGCCATTCAGATACTGGCGCACGAAATTGTCGGACAGCCCGGTTTTCAGACCACCCTCGCGGGCCAGGCGTTGCAGTTCCTCGATCAGCAGGGCATTGCGGGCCTCTTCCTGACGGCGCTGCATGCGGCCGAAACGGATATGGCTGAGGTTCTTGACCCATTCGAAATAGGAAACCGTCACACCGCCCGCGTTGGCATAGAGATCGGGAATGATCACGCAACCCCTCTTGCGCAGTATTTCGTCGGCGCCTGCAGTGAGGGGGCCGTTGGCGGCCTCGATGATCAGGGGGGCCTTGATGTTGGGGGCGTTGTGCATGTTGATCACGCCCTCCATCGCCGCCGGGATCAGGATGTCGCATTCCTCTTCCAGCACGGCATTGCCGTTTTCCACATATTCGCCCTGGTCGCAGCCAGTGATGCCGCCGGTTTCGATCAGATGTTCGCGGACCTTTTCGACATCCAGACCCTTCGGGTTTACCAGCGCGCCGTCATGTTCGATGACGGCCGTAATCCGCGCGCCGTCCTCGGTCGAAAGGAACAGGGCCGCGTGATAACCCACATTGCCGAGGCCCTGTACGATGATGCGCTTGCCGTCGAGCGTACCGCTCAGCCCGGCCTTCTGCTTGTCCTCGTCGTGGCGGAAGAATTCCCGCAGGGCATATTGCACGCCGCGGCCCGTTGCCTCGACCCGGCCGTGGATGCCACCGGCTGCAAGCGGCTTGCCGGTCACGCAGGCACGGGCATTGATGTCGCGGGTATTCATGCGGGCGTACTGGTCGGCCATCCAGGCCATTTCGCGCTCGCCGGTGCCCATGTCGGGGGCCGGGACGTTCTGGCTGGGATGGATCAGGTCGCGCTTGGCCAGCTCATAGGTAAAGCGGCGGGTGATCAACTCCAGCTCGTGTTCGTCATACTGGCGCGGGTCGATCCGCAGCCCCCCTTTCGAGCCGCCAAAGGGGGCCTCGACCAGCGCGCATTTGTAGGTCATCAGCGCGGCAAGGGCCTCGACCTCGTCCTGATGGACGGTCGGGGCATACCGGATGCCGCCCTTGACGGGCTCCATATGTTCGGAATGAACCGACCGGTAGCCGGTAAAGGTGTGAATCCCGCCGCGCAGCCTTACACCGAAACGCACCGTATAGGTTGCATTGCAGACCCTGATCTTTTCCTCGAGCCCGGGCGGCAGGTCCATGCGCGCAACGGCGCGGTTGAACATCAGATCGACGGATTGACGGAAACTTGGCTCGGCGGTGCTGTTCATCGTGGTATCCCCGGTTTTCAAGATCGGCCGACGCAGATATGACGTTGCGTCCGATTTGCTTGATCGGGGCGCGAATCGAGGCCGGCCATGGGCTGCTGCTACGCCCGGAAAACCGTTTTTGCAACGGCTTTATTGTCAAAATGTCGCAGATGGCCGGGTGGGGCCAAAATGTGCCGAAAATGGGGCGTGGCGGCCGGACGCCGCGCGTGGCGCGCGCCAACACCCTGTATCTGTGCGGAAAACCCGGATGACCCTGAATCTGCTGGTACCGCGCCGGCCCATGAAACGTCGAATTCCGATCACATTTCCGGCGCTTTGGCAGACTATTTTGATGTCATAGACGAAGAGTGGCATGCGCAACGATAACAGGAAATGTGCAAATGAGGTGGCTTCGGTCCAGGTTCTGGAAACAGGAAGAGGGTAACGCCACAGTCGAATTCGTGCTGTGGTTGCCCCTGATCATGGGCATCGTGGTTGGGGCATTCGATCTCAACATCGTGCTGATGACCCAGAACAACATGTACAATGTCGCCCGCGATACCGCGCGCCGGGTCTCGATAGGCGAGCTGACCGCCGCGCAGGCCCAGAAATACGCATTGTCCAAACTGACCTACATGAATTTCGATTATGGCGTCGATGTCACAGTCGGCAAGGATGTGGTTGTCCAGATCAACACCAACCTCAGCGATGTTGCCACGCTGGGGATCATGGGCGGCCACGGGAAATATACCCTCGATGCCGCCGTGACCATGCGCAAGGAGCCATGAGCGGTGACCCGATTGCGCCCCGGCATAAACCCCGCAGCACGCATCAGGTGTTTTCTGGGTGACGAAGGCGGCTTTGTCACCCATTTCGCGTTGACGGTGATGATCCTCGTGATCCTGTTCGCCGGCCTGTCGGTCGATACCGCGAACGCCTGGCGCACGCGCACCCATCTGCAGGCAGCCGCCGATGCCGCCGCCCATGCGGCGGTACTGGCACTTCCTGACAAGAAGGCCGCGCTGAAGGCCGCGCTTGAACTGGCCGGCGACAATCTGGGCAGCCGGTCCCGGGCCATTGTCGCCAATCAGGTTCAGTTCGGTCACTGGAATCCCCGGAAGCGCAGCTTCAAGAAGGATGCAACCCCCCTTGATGCCGTACGCGTGGTGGCCATGCGGGCGGGCACGGATTCGGTCCCGACATTTTTCCTGAAATTCGCCGGTTTCAAGAGCTGGAACGTGACAGTGGAAAGCGTCGCATACCGTCAGACCGACGCCTGCGTGAAGCCCGACATATCGGCCAATGGCAAGATCACGCTGTACAAGGAAAACGAGTTTTACAAGAGCTATTGCATCGAGGCCGCCCAGGGGGTTGTCCTGAAGGATGACAACCGTTTCGACGACAACAACCGCATCATCGTTCCTGCGCTTTCGGACGTCAGCCTTCCGGGGGGTGTGACCCTGTCCACCCAGGTCGGCCGCGGTACCGCGGACAGCAGCACGACTCTGACATATCGCGACGTGGTCGAGACCAAGTCACCGATCGCTGCCCCCTATGTCGGCAATGTCGATGCTCTGGCCAGGAAATATCTGGATCCCCTCTACGAGGGACAACCGGCCTATATCAACACGACGGCGCCGGTGATCAAGCTGCCGGCGCGGGATGTCAGATACACGACATTTCAGCCAGGCCGCATCTACAACATTACCTGTGACAGCAGTGGCACCGCTCAGTTCTACAAGGAGACCGAGGCAAGGCAGGTGGTCATCGTCTCGCAATGTGCGATGCGTATCGGCAAGGAATCGAAATTCCAGGATGTCGTGCTGATTTCCACGGCCAGCGGAGCGCAGTCGATCCGTTTCGCCAAGGAGGTGCGCCTCGGCAGGAACGACGATTGCGCCTCGGGCGGTGGGGTCGAAATCTATGCCGCAGGAGACGTGGTGTCCGACAAGGAGTTGAAGGTCAACGGCGTATATATTTCCGCCAAGGGCAGCGTGTCCTTGCGAAACAGGGAAAACGGCATAAGAGGGCTGACGATCGCCGCTGCGGGCAACGTGTCAATCCGTAACAAGGCCCGTTTCGGCACCTGCAAGGGCAGCAAGGAAGACAACCTGACCGTGGCCTATGTGCTGGTGAAATAGTCGCATCCCTGGCGGCAAGACCCCGATCCATGTTGCAACCTGATGCAAGCTGTCCTTTGATGGGCAGTTGAAAGGGGGGGTGATGCGGTATTCGGGGTTTCAGGTTTTTCTGAACGGGCTGACCGGCAACAGGGGCTGGGCGCCGGTCTGGCGTGACCCTGCGCCGAAGGATCATTACGACGTCATCATCATCGGCGGCGGCGGGCATGGGCTGGCGACGGCCTATTACCTGGCGCGCGAACATGGCATTACAAATGTCGCGGTGCTGGAAAAGGGCACGATCGGCGGCGGCAATGTGGGGCGCAACACGACGGTCGTGCGCGCCAACTACATGCTGGACGGCAATGTCGAATTCTATTCGCACTCGCTGAAACTGTGGCAGAACCTGTCGGCCGAGCTGAACTACAACGTCATGCTGTCGCGCCGCGGCTGCATCCTGCTGGCCCACTCCGACGGCCAGCTCGAGGCGCTTGCGCGACGCGGCAACATGAACCTGATGCAGGGCGACGGGGCCGAGCTGTGGGACGCCGCCACCCTGCGCCGCCATATCCCCTATCTGAATTTCGACGACCCGCGTTTTCCCCTCAAGGGCGGCTTGATGCAGTGGGAGGCCGGCACCGCGCGCCATGACGCGGTGGCCTGGGGCTATGCGCGCGCGGCCGACCGGCTGGGTGTCGATCTGATCCAGAATTGCGAGGTCACGGGCTTTCGCATCGAACGCGGGCGCGTGACCGGCGTTGACACCACGCGCGGCCACATCGGCGCGGGCAAGGTGGGCATGGCGGTTGCCGGGCGTTCCAGCCAGGTTGCGGCGATGGCCGGGCTGCGGCTGCCGATCGAGAGCCATGTGTTGCAGGCCTTTGTGACCGAGGGGTTGAAACCCGTCATCGACACGGTGATCAGTTTCGGCATGGGGCATTTCTATATCAGCCAGTCCGACAAGGGCGGGCTGGTCTTTGGCGGCGACATCGACGGCTATAATTCCTATGCCCAGCGGGGCAACCTGCCGATTGTCGAGCATGTGGCCGAGGCCGGCATGGCGCTCATGCCCATGATCGGGCGCGCCCGCATGCTGCGCAGCTGGGGCGGCATCATGGACATGACGATGGATGGATCCCCCATCATCGACCGCACGCCGGTCGAGGGGCTCTTTTTCAATGGCGGCTGGTGTTATGGCGGCTTCAAGGCAGTGCCGGGCGGCGGGCATGTATTTGCCCATCTGATCGCGACCGGCAACCCGCACCCAGTGGCCACGAAATTCCGGCTGGACCGCTTCGCGCGCGGCGCGGTGATCGACGAGGAGGCAACAGGTGCAACGCCGAATCTGCATTAGGCGAACAGACATGGTTGATCTGCCTTGTCCCGAAAACAAGGGCTGCGCGCGCCCCGAGGTGGGTGCGAAAGCGCCCGCCTGGGGGGCGGGGCGGGCGCTGCCCGACCTGTCGGTCGGGCGTGGCCTCGGCGAACGGGGGCACCCCAAATGAAACTCGACTGCCCTCTTTGCGGTGCGCGCGACATCCGCGAATTCCACTATCAGGGCGCGGCCAGCCTTGCCGACCGCCCCGACCCGGATGCGCCCGAGGCCCAGCAGGTATTCCTCGATTACGTCTATATGCGCGACAACCCGGCGGGCGAAAATCGCGAGCTGTGGTTTCACGCCCACGGCTGCGGCGCCTGGCTGGTCGCCACGCGCAACGTGACAACCCATGAATTCCTGTCGGTCCGTCTGGCCGCAGCCAGGGAGGCCGCGCCATGAGCCGCCTTGCTCAGGGCGGGCTGATCGACCGCACCCGCCAGCTGCCCTTTACCTTTGACGGCGAAACCCTGCTGGGGCTGGCGGGCGATACGCTGGCCTCGGCCCTGCTGGCCAATGGGCGGCATCTGGTCGGGCGCAGCTTCAAGTATCACCGCCCGCGCGGCATCATGACCGCCGGTTCGGAAGAGCCGAACGCGCTTGTGACCATCACGCGCGGCAATCACGCCATTCCCAACCTGCGCGCCACCACGCAAGAGCTGTATCGCGCCCTCGACGCGCGGTCGCAGAACCGGTTTCCCTCGCTCGATTTCGACCTGCTGGCGGTCAATGACCTGCTGTCGCCCTTCTTCGGCGCGGGGTTCTATTACAAGACCTTCATGTGGCCGCGTTCGTTCTGGGATCGGGTGTATGAGCCCGTTATTCGCCGCGCCGCCGGGCTGGGCGAACTGGGGACCGAGCCCGATGACAGGTTGCACGACAAGGGTTTTGCCCATTGCGACCTGCTGGTGATCGGCGCGGGGCCTGCGGGGCTGATCGCGGCGCTGGCTGCGGGGCGCGCCGGTCTGGACGTGATCCTTGCGGACGAGGATTTCCTTTTCGGCGGCCGCCTGAATGCCGAGCGGATCCACCTCGACGACCAGCCCGGCAATGAATGGGCTGCCGGCGTTGTCACCGAGCTGCGCCAGATGGACAACGTCCGCCTGATGGGCCGAACCACGGTGACCGGCACCTATGACGGGGGAATCTATGGCGCGGTGCAGCGCGTGGCCGACCATCTGCCCGCCGTGCCTGGGAATGTGCCCGAACAGATTTTCTGGCGGATCAATGCGCGCCATTCCATTTTGGCCACCGGCGCCATCGAGCAGCCGATCATATTCCCCGGCAATGATCGTCCCGGCGTGATGATGGCGGGCGCGGTGCGCAGCTATCTGAACCGGTTTGCCGTGGCCGCGGGGCGCTCGGTGGCGATATTTTCCAATAACGACACGGGCCACCGCACGGCGGCCGATCTTCAGGCGGCCGGCGTCGAGGTCGCCGCCGTCATCGACACACGCCCCGATGCGATACCCCAGGGCGACTATCCGCTGCTGAGTGGGGCGCAGGTCATTGGCACCAGGGGGCGGTTGCGGCTGCGGGAAATCTCTGTGCAGACCGCCAGCGGCAGGCGAAAGCTGCGCGCCGATTGCCTTGCTGTTGCGGGGGTCTGGGCCCCCGCGCTGCACCTGTCCTGCCACCTTGGCGCGCGTCCCGTCTGGCGCGACGATATCAACGCCTTTGTGCCTGCAGACGGGGCTGTGCCGGGTATGCGGGCGGCCGGTGCCGTGGCCGGTCACCAGACAACCCGCGACACGCTGAAATCGGGCCTTGCGGCGGCGCGTGCCGTGATTGCCGAGCATGGCCGCAAGGCAGCGCGCATCCGGCTGCCGCATTGTTCCGACGGCCCGACCGAAGGCGCGCCCTTCTGGCATGTCACCAAGGGCAAGGGGCGCGCCTGGGTCGATTTCCAGAATGACGTGACCGCCAAGGATATCGCGCAGGCCCATCGCGAGAATTTTCGCGCATCCGAACATCTGAAACGCTATACCACGCTGGGCATGGCCCCCGATCAGGGCAAGACGGCCAATATGGCGGCGCTGGCGCTCATGGCCGAACTTCAGCGCCGCAGCATCCCCGAGGTCGGCACGACAACCTTTCGCCCGCCCTATGTGCCGGTCTCGATGGCGGCGCTGGGGGCGCATGGCGCGGGCAAGGGCTTTGCCCCCGAACGCCTGATGCCCTCAGATGCGCTGGCCCGCAAACACGGCGCCGAATTTGTCGAACTCGGCCTGTGGCAGCGCCCCGCATGGTATCCGCGACCGGGTGAAACCACCTGGCGCGAGTCCTGCGACCGCGAGGCATGCATGGTGCGCGAAACCGTTGGCATCTGCGACATGACCACGCTGGGCAAGATCGACGTGCAGGGGCGCAATGCTGCGGAATTTCTTGACCGGATCTATGTCAACACCATGTCGAAACTGGCGGTCGGGCGCACGCGCTATGGCGTGATGCTGCGCGAAGACGGTTTCGTGATGGATGACGGCACGGTTGCCCGCCTTGGCAAACGGCATTTCCTGCTGACCAGCACCACGGGCGCGCATGATCAGGTATGGCGGCATCTGACATTCTGCGCGCAGGTGCTGTGGCCCGATCTCGATGTGCAGCTGTGCGACGTGACCGAGGCCTGGGCGCAATTCGCCATCGCCGGCCCGAAAGCGCGCGCGCTGTTGCAACGCCTGACACGCGCCGACATTTCCAACGACGCCATGCCCTTCATGTCATGGCGCGAGGTCAAACTCGGCAAGGTTTTCGCGCGCCTGTTCCGTATCTCGTATTCGGGTGAGCTGGGGTTCGAACTGGCCGTGCCCGCACAATACGGCCCCTCTCTGGCCGAGGCGCTGGAGGAATGCGCGCGCGCCAAAGGGGGCGACTGGTTCGGGCTCGAGGCGCTCAACGTGCTGCGGCTGGAAAAGGGGTTCCTGACCCATGCCGAAATCGACGGCAGGGTGACGCTGGATGACCTTGGCATGGCCCGCTTGATGGCCGGCAAGGATTGCATCGGCAAGGTGATGGCCGACCGGCCCGCCCTGCGCGCCCCCGACCGGATGCAACTGGTCGGGCTGAAGCCGGCCGGGGCGTCGAAGCTGTTGCTGGGTGGGGCGCATCTGTTCACCCCCGGCGACCCCGTTGACCGGGAACATGACCAGGGCGTGATCACCAGCCAGTGCTTTTCGCCCCATCTGGGCCACCCGATCGCGCTGGCGCTGCTGAGGGGCGGGCGCGGGCGCATCGGCCAGCAGATCCTGATGCATGACCATCTGCGCGGCGTCGAAACATTGTGCGAGGTCTGCGCTCCGGTATTCCTCGACCCTGAAGGAGGGCGCATGCGTGGTTGATCTGACACCCACATCACCCCTTGCAGATCTGTTGCCGGTCGAGATTGGCGTCACAAGCCTCGCCGAAATCCGGCCCGCCCATGTCACGGCGATCCTGCCACGCAAGGGGGCGGATCTGGCCAGGGCCTTGCAAGCAGCACATGGGCTGAAACTGCCCGCACCCTGTCGCAGCAGCGGGAATGACCGGCTGCGGCTGATCTGGGCGGGGGCGGGGAAATATCTGCTGGTGGGCGAGCTGCCCGCAGCCCGCAGCCTGTCGCGCCAGGCCGCGCTGGTGGATCAGACCGGCGCGTATGCCGTCATGCGCCTTCAGGGGCCGCCTGCCACCGACATATTGGCGCGACTCACCCCCATCGACCTGCGCCCGACAATGTTCCGGCGCGGCCATGTGGCACTGACCGAGCTTGCCCATATTCCGGCCCTGATCCTGAAACGTGGCAATGGCGCCGACATCATGGTGCCGCGCAGCCTGGCGGTGTCGGCCTGCTCAAGGCTGCTGGGCGCGATGCGGCGCGTCAACGCGCAGGACGGGCTCTCTGCCGGCTGATATCGGGGTGGGGTGGTACCGACGCCCCGGCTCGAACGGGGGACCTCTTGATCCACAATCAAGCGCTCTAACCTACTGAGCTACGTCGGCATGCTTACGCCCGGTCGAACTAGTGTTTTCGACCGCCGCGGTCAACAGGAAATCAACGATCATTCCCTTGCCTGCGGGCAAACGGCAGGGTAGCCAAGGCGCAACCTGTTCGCAAGGAGCATGACAGAGATGAATATCGACAAGGAAAGCGACATCGCCGCGAATCTCCAGATCGGTCCGACCACGCTGGGCATGGTGCGCATCTATGTCGAGGCCCCGGAAATCAGCCTGCCGCTGGATTTCGAACCCGAAGAGGCCGAGGAAATCGCTGAAGAGCTGCGCGCCGCTGCCGCCCGTGCCCGCGCAATGTCAAAAAACCTCTAAACCACGTCAAATCGTTGCTCGGGCGCCGGGTCGCGCAATGCCTGCAAGCGATCTGCCGCCACGCGTGCGAATTTCTGCGTCAGGGCCTTGCGCCGGGCGGCGGCCAGCTTGCGCACTTCGCCAAGACGCAGGATCTCGCCATCATGTTCGTCGGCCAGGATCAGCCCGTGTTCCTGCGGCAGCAGGGCGCGCGGAAAATCCGGCCCCACCGCCCAGAAGAACCTTTCGCACCAGTCCAGATAGCCGGGCCATTTCCTGTCGGTCAGGAAATCCGTGCGCGAAGATTTGCATTCGACAACCCAGATCTCGCCCCGCGGGCCAAGGGCGATCACATCGACGCGCAAGCCCCGCACCGGCACGAATTCCTCGATCACGGAAAACCCGTGCTGGCGCAGATGCCGACACACGCCCCGCGCCAATCTTTGCCCCGCTGTCATTCCGTTTGCCATGCGGCATATGAACAATAAGTGAACATTTCGTCAAGACCCGCCCCCGTATCTTCTTCTTTGCCAAAATACGCCGGGGGAGTCGCGCCAGCGACGGGGGCAGCGCCCCCTCCTCATTTCACCGTGTTCGACCTTGTGCGCGGCGCGCCGACTGCCTACATCTGGCACCGGCGGGTACTGCCCGACGCGTGAGAGGCTCCATTCCAGTGGCCTTACATTTTCGAACGGGAGCTGGCTCTGCGACTGGTCGTGGCCTATCGCACCCGGTGCCCACCTGGTTGTCCAGGCTCTCGGGAATGATCCAACCTCCACGGTCGTGCTTGCGGTCCCGCCACCATTATCCCAGCAGATACGCCATCTGACGCAGCGCCAGCAGATAGCCCTGCGTGCCGCAGCCCGCGATCACCCCATCCGCCCTGCGCGAAACAAATGAATGGTGCCGAAAGGCCTCGCGCTTGTGGATATTGCTGATGTGAACCTCGATCACCGGCCCGTCAAAGGCGTTGAGCGCGTCCAGAATCGCCACCGACGTATGCGTATAGGCCGCCGGGTTGATGACGATCGCCGCGGCCAGTTCGCGCGCCTGCTGTATCCATGTGACCAGCTCGCCCTCGATGTTGGACTGGCGGAAATCCACCTTCAGGCCCAGATCGCGAGCCAGCGCGGCGCAGGCCGCTTCGACATCGGCGAGGGTTTCAGCCCCATAGGTTTCGGGTTCGCGCTGGCCCAGAAGGTTCAGATTCGGGCCGTTCAGCACCATGATTGTCTTGCTGCTCACCAGATACCCTCCTGCATGCCGCACCTGGCGGCCGATCATGCGCAGGATAGGCGAAATTTCGTGTTCTGCAACTGTGCCGACCGCTTGACGGCACGCGCGTGCTTGATTACCTAACAGGCGGCTGCGGGTATGGTGAAATGGTATCACACGAGCCTTCCAAGCTCTTGGTGCGGGTTCGATTCCCGCTACCCGCTCCACCCTCCACCCTTCCGCTACGCGCATTCCCTTCCGGCGACGGTTTCCGGCCCGTGACCCTCGTTCAACCACAGGCGCGGCCGGGGCAAGGCCATGGGGGGTGCTGCAGATCTGGAGATGCGGCGCGCTACCGCGGCGCGATGTCGGAGCCGGTCATGATGTCGGGGCGCAGCCTTTCCGCCTTGCCCAACCAGTAATCGGCCTGTTTCGGATCACGCCTGACGCCATCGCCTGACAGGTACAGCCTGCCCAGGGCGATCTGTGCCGGGGCAAAGTCGCGGTCGGCCGATTCGCGCAACCACATCAATGCGACCTTGGGCGAGCGGTCGGTGCCGATTCCGTATCTGTAATCGCGCGCCACCATGTACTGGGCCGCCGGGTTGCCGGCCTCGGCAGCTGCCAGCAGCAGTTCGTGCGCCTTGCGTGGGTCCCTTTCCACCCCCAGCCCCTGGGCATACAGCATGCCCAGCTTGAACTGCGCCTCGACATCGCCCGTACGCGACAGTTTTTCCCAGAACCGGGCGGCCGTGCTGTAGTCTCCCTTGTCAAAGGCATCCAGCGCGGCCTTGTCCCGCCCGGGAAACTGCTTGATTGCCAGGACCAGCAACCCCAGCACCACGGCCCAGAACACGATCCTGCGTATGGCTTGGCGTAATTCCTTCATGGCGCGATATTGCCATGCCCGCGCACCGAGGTCGATGGCTTGCAATGCGGGGCGCCCATTCTCGCAGCCTTGTGAGGCTTGCGACATTGCTTGCGCTTGTGATTGGCCGCGCGCTCGCTTATTGGGGGCCAGGATTACAGTACAGGGAAGCAGGGCAGATGGCCAGGAAACCCACCACCGGCAAATCATCCGAGGAAGAGCGTGCCAAGGCCAGGAGCATAGGCCCGATGCGGGCCCTGTTGCCCTTTATCCGCCCCTATCGCCTGATCGCCATTCTCGCGGGTGTCGCGCTGGTGCTCACGGCCGCGCTGTCGCTGATCCTTCCGATGGCCGTGCGCCGGGTCGTCGACGGGTTCGGTGCCGGCGACGTTGCCCTGCTGGACCAGTATTTCGGCGCCGCGCTGTTGATCGCCCTGCTTCTGGCGATCGGAACGGGCATGAGATACTACCTGGTCACCCGACTGGGCGAGCGTGTGGTGGCCGATATCCGCGAAGCCGTCTATGACAAGATGATCGGCATGAGCCCGGCCTTTTTCGAAAAGATCATGACGGGCGAGGTGCTCTCGCGCATCACCACCGACACGACGCTGATCCTTTCGGTGATCTCGTCATCGGTTTCGGTGGCATTGCGCAATTTCCTGATCTTCCTGGGTGGGCTCACCCTGATGTTGCTGACCAGTGCCAAGCTGGCCGGCCTCGTCTTTCTGATGGTTCCCGTGATCGTCATCCCGATCATCGTGCTGGGGCGCCGTCTGCGCAAGCTGTCGCGCGAAAATCAGGATCGCGTGGCCGAAAGCTCGGGCAACGCATCGGAAACCCTGCAGGCTGCCCAGACCGTGCAGGCCTTTACCCATGAGGATGTCAGCCGGCGCAAGTTTCGCGATGTGACCGAACTGTCCTATGAATCGGCCCTGCAGCGTATCGCCACCCGTGCAGTGATGACGGTCATGGTGATGTTCCTGGTCTTTGCCGGTGTCGTGGGCGTGCTGTGGGTGGGGGCGAACGATGTCCGCGCGGGCAGCATGACTCCGGGCGAGCTGGTGCAGTTCGTGATCTACGCGGTTCTGGTTGCGGGTGCCGTAGGTGCCCTGTCCGAGATCTGGGGCGAGTTACAGCGCGCCGCAGGCGCCACCGAGCGCCTGATCGAGCTGTTGCAGGCCGAAGATACGGTTGCCGACCCTGCCAGCCCGGTTCCCATGCCCGAACAGGTCAGGGGCGAGATCGCCTTTGATCATGTCAGTTTTCACTACCCGGCGCGCCCCGGCGTGCGGGCGCTTCACGATGTCGACTTTGTCGTCAAGCCTGGCGAAACGGTTGCCATTGTCGGGCCTTCGGGGGCCGGCAAGTCCACGCTGTTCCAGCTGATCCTGCGGTTTTTCGATCCGATCGAGGGGGTCGTCCGGCTTGACGGGCTTGATATACGCACCCTCAGGCGCAGCGATTTCCGCAAGGCGCTTGCGCTGGTGCCGCAGGATCCTGTGATCTTTGGGGACAGCGCGCGTGAAAACATCCGCTTTGGTCGCCCGGATGCCTCGGATGCCGAGGTCGAGCAGGCCGCCAGCGCTGCGGCAGCGCATGATTTCCTGATGGATCTGCCCGACGGCTATGATACCTATGTTGGTGAACGCGGGGTGATGCTGTCGGGTGGGCAAAAACAACGAATCGCCATCGCCCGGGCCATTCTGCGGGCAGCACCTGTGTTGCTGCTGGACGAGGCCACCTCGGCGCTCGACGCCGAAAGCGAGCAGGCCGTGCAAAAGGCCGTTGAATCGCTGGCGGCCGAGCGCACCACCCTGATTGTCGCCCACCGTCTGGCTACCGTGAAAAAGGCCGATCGAATCATCGTGTTCGACAAGGGCCGGGTCGTTGCGACCGGCACCCACGACGCGCTGGTTGCCCAGGGCGGGCTGTATGCACGTCTGGCCCGGCTGCAATTTACCGAAGGTGCGGCCGCCGCCGAATAGCCGGACAGGTGCCGTATCCGGCGATTTGTCGTCCGCTCAGATCGGGCGCCAGGGGTTGACCTTTCGTAAACCCCGGCCTGGGCGCCCCTCAACAGGGTTGCGCCCCAATGGTGTTTTGGTTCAATCTGGTTTGGCGTCATGCGGCGCCTCGCCGCATGGGCTGTTCTGGAGGGCATGATGGCGAGACTCGCGACACTGGATGACAAGCTGGCAATCGAGCGCGAGATGCCGTTCGACGAACGCCAGCCCGCGCGCACGATCTACCAGTATGTAAAACGCAGTGCCGATCGTTTCCCCGACCGGCCGGCCATCTCTTTCCAGATCACATCGGGGCCGACCGACAAGGCCGAGACCCTGACCTGGTCGCAACTGATGGGCAAGGTCACGCAGGCTGCCAATCTTTTCCGGCGCCTCGGCGTCGGCGAGGGCGATGTCGTCGCCTATCTCATGCCCAACGCGAACGAGACCGCGATCACCCTGCTGGGCGGGGCGGTCGCGGGTATCGTCAATCCGGTCAACCCGCTCTTGGAACCCGAACAGATCGGCGCGATCCTGCGCGAGACGGGCGCCAAGGTGCTGGTGACGCTGAAATCCTTTCCCAAGAGCGACATCGCCCAGAAGGCGGCCGAAGCCGTCAGTCATGCGCCGAACGTGAAAACCGTTCTCGAGGTTGACCTTCTGCATTACCTGACCCCTCCGAAAAGCTGGATCGTGCCGTTGATCCGGCCCAAGGTGAATGTCTCGCATCACGCCAAGGTGCTGGATTTCAACCGAGAGCTGGGCAAGCAGCGCCAGGATGCCCTCGATTTTGCCGATGCAGCTACCGATCGCGTGGCGGCCTATTTCCACACCGGCGGCACCACCGGCATGCCCAAGGTGGCGCAACACCGCTATTCGGGCATGATCTACAACGGCTGGTGTGGCGAGGAATTGCTGATGTCCCACGAGGATGTCGTTCTGTGCCCGTTGCCGCTGTTTCATGTCTTTGCCGCCTATCCCATTCTGATGGCAACGGTCGGCGCGGGTGGCCATATGGTCATGCCTACGCCCGCCGGCTATCGTGGCGACGGGGTGTTCGACAATTTCTGGAAGCTGGTCGAACGCTGGAAGGCCAGTTTCATGGTCATGGTTCCCACGGCCGCCGCTGCCCTGATGCAGCGTGAGGTCAACGCAGATGTCTCGACCCTCAAGACGGCATTTTGCGGCTCGGCCCCGATGCCGGTCGAGCTGTTCAACCGGTTTGAAAAGGCTACCGGCGTGACCATCCTGGAAGGTTACGGCATGACCGAGGCCACCTGCCTGATATCGGTCAACCCCTATGACGGGCCGAAAAAGATCGGCTCGGTCGGGATTCCGTTTCCCTATACGGATGTCAAGATCCTCGATTGCGCCCCCGATGGCACGGTCAAGGCCGAGCGCGGCGTTGACGAGGTCGGCGAGATCTGCATTTCCAACCCCGGCGTCTATCCCGGCCACACCTATACCGAGGAGGACAAGAACAAGGGCCTGTTCGCGCTGGACCAATATCTGCGCAGCGGTGATCTGGGCCGGATTGACGCCGACGGCTATCTGTGGATCACGGGCCGCGCCAAGGATCTGATCATTCGCGGTGGGCACAATATCGACCCCGCTGAAATAGAAGAGGCGCTTGCAGCCCATCCCGACGTGGCCTTTGTCGGCGCAATCGGTCAGCCCGACAAGCATTCCGGCGAGGTGCCCTGCGCCTATGTCGAGCTGGTCGAGGGCGCCACTGCCGACAGCGACGCGCTGATGAAATTCGCCAGGGAACGGATCGGTGAAAAGGCGGCGATCCCGAAGCATCTCGAAATTCTCGATGAATTGCCCAAGACTGCGGTCGGCAAGATCTTCAAGCCCGACCTGCGCAAGATGGCGATCACGCGGGTGTTCAACGAGGTCCTGGCCAGCGACGGCGTTGAGGCCGAGGTGGCCGAGGTTGTCGAAGACAAGAAACGCGGGCTGGTTGCCCGGCTGCACAACAGGGGCGGTGCGGATGATGCCGCCGTGCAGGCAAGCCTTGGCGCGTTCATCACGCCCTGGGAGTGGGCGGACTGAACCGGCACGACAGATCAAGTAACGGAGGATGAAGGTGACGGAAACGGCAATCGGGCGGGTCAAGGCCGCCAGTTCCATCTGGGAAATGCTGGATGGGGCAGTCAGGGTCTATGGCGACACGATCGCTTTCGAGAACTTCAACAACAGCCTCAGCTTTGCCGATCTGGGCCGCTATTCCGACGCGCTCGCCGCCTATATGCAAAACGAGATGGGGATCAGGAAAGGCGACAAGGTCGCGCTGATGTCGCCCAACGCGCTGGCGCATCCGGTTTCGACAATGGCGATTCACAAATGCGGCGCGGTGCAGGTCTCGGTCAACCCGCTTTACACGCCCGACGAGCTGGAACACCAGCTCAACGATTCCGGGGCCGAGGCGATCATCATCTTTTCGGGTTCGACCCCGGCCTTTTCCGCCGTGCGCGACAAGGTGCCGGTGAAACAGGTACTGGTGCTGCAGCTGGGCGATTGCGGGCAGAACCCGCTGCCGACGCCGCCGATACCCGACGACTTTGCCGACTATACCCTGTTGGCCGACGCAATGGAAAAGGGCGCTGGCATGGATTTCTCGCCGGTCGAGGTTTCGCGCGATGACCTGGCATTCCTGCAATATACGGGCGGCACGACCGGCCCCTCAAAGGGCGCGATGCTGACCAATGACAACATCCTGTCGAATATCGAACAGATCTACGACATGGCGCATGATGTGATGGAGGAAGGCAAAGAGGTGATGATCACCGCGCTGCCGCTCTATCACATCTTTGCGCTGACGGTGAATTTTCTGCTTTACGCGGCCTTTGGCGGCAAGAACATCCTGATCACCAATCCGCGCGACATGGACGGTTTCATCAAGGCGATCAAGAATTCGGGCTTTACCCGCATCAACGGCGTCAACACGCTGTATGCCGGCATGATGCTGCACCCGGAATTCGGCGAGGTCGATTTCTCGCGCCTGAAATGGGCGGTCGGCGGCGGCACCGCAACCATGAAGGCCGTATCCGACAAATGGGAAAGTTTTACCGGCAAGCCCATCCTCGAAGGCTATGGCCTGTCGGAAACCTCGCCCGTTCTGGCCATGTGCCCGCCGCACTGGACCGAATTCACCGGCACCATCGGCTATGCGGTGCCCGATACCGAAATCAAGCTGCTGGATGACGACGGCAACGAGGTGCCCGATGGCGAGCGGGGCGAGCTTTGCGCGCGTGGCCCGCAGGTCATGCCCGGATATTACAACCGGCCCGACGCCACCCGTGACGCATTCACCGAAGACGGGTTCTTCCGCACCGGCGACATCGCCATCAAGGATGAACAGGGCCGCCTGAAGATCGTTGACCGCAAGAAGGACATGGTGATCGTGTCCGGCTTCAACGTCTATCCGAACGATATCGAACAGGTCGCCACCCGCTGCCCGGGCGTGCAGGAATGCGCCTGCGTCGGCGTGCCCGACGAAAAGACCGGCGAGGCCGTCAAGCTGTTCGTGGTCAGGGAAAAGGGTTCGGACGTCACGCCAGAGGATATCATCGCCTTTTGCCGCGAACATCTGACTGCCTACAAGGTGCCCAAGAAGATCGAGTTCATCGACGAGGTGCCGAAATCGGCGGTCGGCAAGGTTCTGCGGCGCGAATTGCGCAAATAGACTTTCAGGGCACGGAACATGGGTTTCGTGCCCTTTTTTTTCGTTCGGCAGTACCCGGTTTCGGGGCGTATGATTGTTGTGCGTTATTATTGAAGTGTAGGAGGTAGTCATGTTTTCAAGAATGTTTCTTGTCGCGCTCCTGGCCAGCCTTGTCTCGTGGTTCCCGGCCCTTTTGCCGATGGCGTCCGTGGGGCAGGCCCATGCTGGGGTCAAGGAATCGCGGCGCGTCTATCAGCGCAAGGCGTGGGAGGTCAGGGTCGTCGCATTTGATGACGGCACGTTTGCCTGCGCCGCCCGCGTCAGTGCCGGCGGCAGCAATTTCCTGATCTGGGCGGATGTGGATGAAACCGTGAGCCTGCAGTTTTACAACCGTGCCTGGCGCTTTGGCGACGAAAAGGCGAATATCGTCGTGCGCATCGACCGCCGCCCGAAATGGACGCTGAACAATGCCCGTCTGAGCAGCAGGAGCGTTTTCTTCACCCTGCCCGAGGGCAAGGCATCGCTGCGCTTTCTGCGCGAGATCATGGCTGGCAGCCGGCTGAACCTGTACGGCAGCAGCGGCGGGCGGATAAACACATATTCGCTTGCAGGATCCAAGGCGTCGATGCTGATGCTGATCCGCTGCATAAGGGCGCTGCAGGGGCGCGATGGCGACGCCAATCCCTTCAACTGATCCGGGTCTGCCTATGGTTGAGGGGCGGGCCTGGTTTTATGCTTGAAACAAGTCGGGCTGGTCGTGATGATGTGCCGCGCGCGCGGATTCGTCTTGCCGGTCGGCGTGCGAATGGCTGGGGCCAGTGGTGATGTCGATGCGGAATCTTCTTGAAAGATATGCAGGATAGTGCAACTCTGAAAGAAAAAATCCTGAACTGTGCCTCATAATGCACATTCATGTGCTTTGACAGGGGAAGGAAAAAAGAACAACGTGTGAATACCACAACGGGAGGAATATCATGAAAAGACTGTTGAGCGCGGCCCTCGCCGCGACGATGTTGACGACGCCCGCCTTTGCGCGCGAGGTCAAGATCGGCTTTGTCACCACGCTGACGACGGGCGCAGCGGTGATCGGAAACGACATCAAGAAGGCCGTCGATCTGGCAATGGAACATATCGGCGGCAAGATGGCAGGCCTCGATGTCAAGCTGATCTATGCCGATGACGGATTCAAGCCCGAGATCGGCAAGCAGGTGACGGACAAGCTGATCAAGCAGGAAAACGTCGATTTCGTGGCCGGCTATATCTGGAGCAACGTGTTGCTGGCGTCGCGCAAATCCGTTCTCGATTCCGGCAAGTTCCTGATTTCGGCAAATGCCGGACCCAGCCCGCTGGCAGGCAAGCTGTGCAACAAGAACTTCTTTTCGACCAGCTGGCAGAACGATCAGACGCCCATGGCCATGGGTGAATATCTGAACCAGAAGGGCGTCAAGTCGATCTATATCATTGCGCCCAACTATGCCGCCGGCAAGAACATGGTCGCCGGGGTTCAGCGCACCTTCAAGGGCAAGATCCTGGGCAAGGACATGACCACCTGGCCGACGCAGCTGGATTTCTCGGCCGAGCTGGCCAAGGCCAAGGCATCGGGGGCCGAGGCCCTGTGGGTGTTCTATCCGGGCAAGGCGGGCGGTGCCTTCATGAAGCAGTATCAGCAGGCCGGCCTCAAGGATTCGATGCCGCTGTATACCTCGTTCACCATCGACGCCCTGAGCCTGCCGAAATTCCAGGCCGCCGGGTTCAACGATGTGCTGGGTTCCAAGTTCACCCAGGAATGGGATCCTTCGCTCGACAATCCGCAGAACAAGCGCTTTGTTGCCGATTTCAAGGCCAAGTATGGCAGCTATCCGTCGTTCTATGCGGCACAGGCATATGACTCGATCTTCCTGATCAAGTCGGCGGTCGAGGGCGTCAAGGGCAATCTGGACGATATCGACGGCATGCGCGCTGCGATGAAATCGGCGAATTTCCCCTCGGTGCGGGGCAAGTTCACCTATGGCAACAACCATTTCCCGATCCAGAACTTCTATCTGCGCGAGGTGGTCAAGGATGCCGACGGCAACTGGACGACCAAGGTCGCCAAGACCGTCTACAAGAACAACCAGGATCCCTATGCCGCGCAGTGCCCGCTGAAATAGGCAGGCGCGACAGGTAAATTGCATGGCCGGACGGGCCTGATCCGCCCGGCCATGCAGGCCAACTCACGGAAAACCGGCTCGTGGATTATACCTTACTGTTCATCCAGACACTCAATGGCGTGCAGCTGGGGCTGTTGCTGTTCCTGGTCGCTTCGGGGCTGACACTGGTTTTCGGCATTCTCGATTTCGTGAACCTGGCGCATGGCTCGATCTACATGCTGGGGGCATTCATCAGCGCTTCGCTGACCTTTCTCACCGGCAATTTCGTGGTTGCGGTGCTGCTGGCGCTGCCCATCACGGGTGCGATCGGCTATCTGATCGAGAGGGTTCTTGTGCGGCGACTCTATGCGCGCAACCACCTGGATCATGTGCTGGCAACCTTTGGGCTGATCCTTGTTATCGACACGACGGTTCAGATCCTGTGGGGGCCGGCGGGAATCTCGGTTCCGCTGCCGGCGTGGCTGAATGGCCAGGTCGAGCTGTTTCCCGGTGTCGTCATGCCCACTTTCCGACTGGCAATCATCGGTGCCGGTCTGGTCGTCGCGGCCGGGCTGTTCTGGTTGGTAAACCATACGCGCCTCGGCATGCTGATCCGTGCGGGCGCCAGTAACAGCACCATGGTCTCGGCGCTGGGGGTGGATATCAAGACCCTGTTCAGCCTGGTCTTTGCGCTGGGTGCCATGTTGGCCGGCCTGGCCGGAATGCTGATTGCGCCGATCACCGAGGCTTCGATCAACATGGGGGGCGAGGTCATCATCACCGCTTTCGTGGTGATCATCGTCGGGGGGATCGGGTCCATGAAGGGCGCATTCGTGGCCGCCATCCTGATCGGACTGATCGATACGCTCGGGCGATCGTTCCTTGATGATCTCTTTGCCCTGTTCATGTCGCAAAACGCTGCCGAGACGGCGGCGCCCGCGATTTCGGCCATGCTTATCTACATCCTCATGGCAGTCATTCTTGCGCTGCGTCCGCAGGGCCTGTTCCCACCCAAGGTGCGTTGATGAAAACCCCGTTGCAAGCCATGACGAAAACCGGCTGGATCACCGCGGCCGTTCTGCTGCTGCTGGGGGTCGTGCCGCCCCTGTTGATGTGGATGGGAAACGAATTTTATCTGCTGCTGTCAACAAGGCTGGTGATCCTGGCCGTTGCGGCGGTCAGCCTGAACCTGATACTGGGCTATGGCGGCATGGCGTCATTCGGTCACGCCGCCTTTATCGGCATCGGCGCCTATGCGATGGGAATCCCGGTCTATCACGAGTTCTACGGCGGGGCTGAAGCGATTGCTTCGACCAACGGCTGGTTCCAGATCGGCCTTGCAGTCGGGGCTTCGGCATTGTTCGCGCTGATCACCGGGGCCATCAGCCTGCGTACCAAGGGCGTCTATTTCATCATGATCACCATGGCGTTTGCACAGATGGTGTTCTATCTGTTCCAGTCGCTTGACGAATATGGTGGTGATGACGGGCTGGTGATCGAAATGCGCTCGGAACTGCCGTGGATCAATCTGGACGATCCGTTGCAGATGTATTTCCTGGCGTTCGGAACGCTGCTCGTCACGATGTTGCTGGTGCATCTGATCGTCAATTCCCGCTTTGGCATGGTCTTGCGGGTGGCCAAGGGAAATGACGAGCGTGTTGTGACGCTGGGCTACAACACCTATCTGTACCGCCTTACGGCCTATGTGATCGCGGGGGTCATTGCCGGTTTTGCCGGGTGGATGATGGCCAATTTTTCAAGTTTCATCTCGCCCTCGATGACGGGATGGACGCGATCGGGCGACCTGATGTTCATGGTGATCCTTGGCGGGACGGCCACCGCGCTGGGCCCGGTTCTGGGGGCCGCGGCATTCGTCCTGATCGAAGAGGCGCTTTCCAGCGTCACCGTCTACTGGAACCTGCCTTTCGGCCTGATGCTGATCGGGGTGGTACTGTTTGCCCGTGGAGGGCTGCTGGGAATGTTGCATGGCAGGAGGGGCGACAAGTGAGCAGTCTTCTGCAAGTGCGCGATCTGAGGAAAAGTTTTGGCGGCGTTGCCGCAACCGACGGCGTTACCCTGGATATTCACAAGGGTGAGCTCCACGCCATCATCGGCCCCAACGGCGCGGGCAAGACCACGCTGATTGCCCAGCTTTCCGGAGCCCTGCGCCCAGATTCGGGGGTGATTCTCTATAACGGGGCCAACATTACGCGGCGCCCTCCCCACAGGCGCGCGCGTCTCGGCATCACGCGATCGTTCCAGATTACCTCGCTGGTGATGGAAATGAGCGTGCTCGACAATGTCGCGCTGGCGGTGCAGGCCCGCGACGGCCATTCCTTTCGGTTCATCAGAGCGGCACGCAAGATTGCCCATCTGCGCGAAAGGGCCCGCGAGACGCTGCGCGAGGTCGGGCTCGAAACGCGTGCCGATGCACCGACCGCCGAGTTGAGCCACGGCGAACACCGCCAGCTGGAAATTGCAGTGGCCCTTGCCACCGGCGCCGAGATGATGCTGCTGGACGAGCCGATGGCAGGTCTGGGGGGGACGGATTCCGCGCGCATGATCGATTTTCTGAAGAGGTTGAAAGGCACGCGCACGATCCTCTTGATCGAGCATGACATGGATGCGGTATTCGCGCTGGCCGACCGCATTTCGGTACTGGTCTATGGGCGCATCATCGCCACCGGCAGCCCCGACGAGATCAGGGGCAACGCCGATGTGCGCCATGCCTATCTGGGCGAGGAATAGCCGATGCTGAAGATTTCCGGCCTCACCACGCATTACGGTTCCAGCCAGGCGCTGTTTGGAATCGATCTGGAGTTGGGAAACGGAGAGGTCGCCACCCTGCTGGGGCGCAACGGCATGGGCAAGACGACGACGATCCATTCGATTCTGGGGATCACCCCGCCCTCGGGTGGGTCGATCACCTTTGACGGGGTCGAACTGGTCGGCATGCCCAGCTTTCGCATCGCCAATCTTGGGATCGGCCTTGTACCCGAAGGGCGGCAGATATTCCCCAATCTCAGCCTGCGCGAGAATCTGATCGCCACCGCCAGCAATCACCTTGGCCTGCCCGATCCCTGGACGGTGGACAAGGTGTACGAGCTGTTCCCCGAGCTGGCCACGCGTGAACGTTCCATGGGCAACCTTCTGTCGGGCGGCGAGCAGCAGATGCTGGCGATAGGGCGCGCCCTGATGACCAATCCGCGCCTGCTGATCCTGGACGAGGCGACCGAGGGGCTGGCCCCGCTTGTGCGGCAAAAGATCTGGGCGGCGCTCAACCGTATCAAGCAGCAGGACATGTCGATCCTGGTTGTCGACAAAAATCTGTCGGATCTGCTGAAGATTGCCGATCGGAATTTCATCATCGAGCGCGGCAAGGTCGTGTGGCACGGCTCGTCAGACGCGTTGCGCAAGGACCGCGAGGCGTTGCAGCGTTAT
Source organism: Alphaproteobacteria bacterium (assembly GCA_030148665.1). Classification (GTDB taxonomy): domain Bacteria; phylum Pseudomonadota; class Alphaproteobacteria; order Rhodobacterales; family Rhodobacteraceae; genus UBA5972. Next base: position 145,461 of record JASBSZ010000047.1, on the reverse strand, counting down.
CTGGGGGTGTGATCACGGTGGCCGCAAGCGGAGATGCGGGCGCACGGGTGGCGGTGCTGGAATGAGTATTTGGGCAAAGAAGAAGGGAGGTTCTTCATGTCGAAATCGGAGTTTCTGGAATTGATCGGCGATGTTGTCGCGGTCATTGGCGATGATGATCTGGATGATGCGCTGGAACGCAAGCTGAATGAGAATTTCCCCGCGGACGGGGCCGTGTTCCGGCGCCTGAAGGAGCTGTGCGCCGAGGGCGAGCGTGATGGCTGGCTGATGGAACGCGAGGCGGGAGGCATCAAGTTTGGCCGTGCGGTCAAACCGGGTGCCGAGGCCGGGCGATTCAGTGTCGATGTGGTGCGCATGCAGGATGTGAAGGGCCCGCATCATGTTCATACAACGGGCGAGATCGGGGCGATCATGGCGCTTGAGGGCCAGCCCCGCTTCGACCGATGGGGCGAGGGGTGGTATGTTTACGCGCCCGGCTCGGCCCACCACCCGACGGTCAGCGGGGGCGCGGCCCATGTGCTGTATCTGCTGCCGGACGGGGCGATAGAATTCACAGGAAAATAAGGGCCGGAAAATGCCGGATTCGGGAGGTTTGGAAAGATGAGTGACAAAAATGGTAATGCCGCACTGTTTTTCGTTGAAAGGCACCGTCAGGCGCGCGCCGACAAGCCGGCCTTTGTCGAGGGGGTGGAAGGCGGGCGCAGCCTGACCTATGGCGCGCTGGCGGAACAGAGCGACCGCATGGCCGACCTGCTGGCCCGCCACGGTATCCGCCGCGAGGAACGAGTCGCCATGCTGGTACTGGATGTCATCGAATTTCCGGTCATCTTCTGGGGCAGCATCAAGGCGGGTGTCGTGCCGGTTGCGTTGAACACGCTGCTGGCGACAGATGTTTACGCCGCCATTCTGAATGATTGCCGCGCGCGCGCCCTGTTCGTTTCCGAGGCACTGCTGCCGGTGGTCGAGCCCGCGCTGAAGGGCAACCCGTGGATCGAAAAGGTGTTCGTCGTGGGCGGCGATGCCGGTGCGCATCTGGCGTTTGCCGATGAACTGGCCGCCAGCGCGCCCCGGCCGCTGGTTCAGGCCAGTGCGGACGAGACGGCCTTCTGGCTGTATTCCTCGGGCTCGACCGGGGTGCCCAAGGGGGTGCGGCATGTGCATTCGGCCCTGCAGGCCACCGCCGATACCTATGGCGCGCGGGTTTTGGGCATTGAAGAGGGCGACACCATTTTTTCGGCCGCCAAGCTGTTTTTTGCCTATGGGCTGGGCAATGGCATGACCTTTCCCATGTCGGTCGGGGCGACAACCGTGCTGTATCCCGCGCGCCCGACGCCCGAGGCGATGTTCGAGGTGATCGCCCGCACGCGCCCAACGATATTTTGCGGTGTGCCGACGCTATATGCCGCCATGTGTGCGGCGATGGGGGAGGATCCCTTCGAGGGGGCCGAGGGGATCCGGCGGTCGATTTCGGCGGGCGAGGCATTGCCGGCCGAGATCGGCCGCCACTGGCGCAAGGTGGTCGGGACCGATATCCTTGACGGGGTGGGCTCCACCGAGATGCTGCATATCTTTCTGTCCAACGCGCCGGGGGATGTGGAATATGGCACTTCGGGCGTGGCTGTTCCCGGTTACAAGCTGCGGCTTGTGGATGAGTCGGGCGAAGAGGTGGCGGTTGGCGAGATTGGCGAGCTGCTGGTCAACGGGCCCTCTGCCGCCGATGGTTACTGGAACCAGCGCGAGAAAAGCCGCGCCACATTCGAGGGCGTCTGGACACGCACCGGCGACAAGTATGAGCGCCGCGAAGATGGTCGGCTGATCTATTGCGGGCGCACGGATGACATGTTCAAGGTCAGCGGCATATGGGTGTCGCCGTTTGAGGTGGAACAGGCGCTGATTGCGCATCCGTCGGTGCTCGAGGCCGCGGTGGTCGCGCATCCTGATGACGAGGGGCTGGACAAGCCCAAGGCCTTTGTCGTGCTCAAGGACGGCGCCCGCGGCGAGGGGCTGGCGGGCGAGTTGAAGGATCTGGTCAAGGAAAGGATCGGCAAGTGGAAATATCCACGCTGGGTCGAGGTGGTGGACGAGTTGCCGAAAACCGCGACTGGCAAGATCCAGCGTTTCAAGCTGCGGGGATAGGGGCGCCTGCGGTCGATGTCGGATTCGCGTATTTGGGCAAAGAAGAAGGGATATTGCGTGACATGATCGACTGGGCTGATGAAGGGCGGCAATGGCTAGAGGTCGGCGGTAAGCGGCTTGAGGCGCGTTGCTGGGGGCCGGGGCCTGCGCAGGCGCCGACGATTGTGTTGCTGCACGAGGGGCTGGGCTGCATCAGCCTGTGGCGCGATTTCCCGCAGGCGCTGGCGCAGGCGACCGGCTGTGGCGTGCTGGCCTACAGCCGCGCGGGCTATGGGCAGTCGGACCCGTCGCCCTTGCCCTGGCCGCTTGATTACATGACGCGTGAGGCGCTGGAGGTGTTGCCTCATGTGCTCGATCAGGCGGGGCTGAAACAGGTGGTGTTGCTGGGCCACAGCGACGGGGCCTCGATTGCGGCCATTTATGCGGGCAGGCTTCACGACGACCGGCTGCGTGGGCTGGTGCTGATGGCGCCGCATTTCTTTACCGAAGAGGTGGGGCTGGCCGAGATCGCGCGCGCGCTGGATGCGTGGAAGGAAACCGATCTGCGCGACCGTCTGGCACGCCACCACCGTGACCCGGACAACGCCTTTCTGGGCTGGAACGGTGCTTGGCTGGACGCGGATTTCCGCGACTGGAATATCGAGGATGTGATCGACGGCATCACTGTGCCGGTGCTGGCGATACAGGGGCTGGACGACCAATATGGCACGCTGGCCCAGATCGAGGCGCTGCGCGCGCGCCTCAAGAACCCGCCGGAAGTGCGCCTGCTGGAGGAATGTCGTCATTCGCCCTATCTCGACCAGCCGGATGCAAGCGTTGAGGCAGTTGCGGGATTCGTTGCAAGGGTGATCAACGAGATGCAGTATAGTGCATAAATTTGGGCAAATATCGGAATTATCTTGCAAATACGCCCGGAAATGCAGGATTGACTATGTAATATACTGCACGATAGATTGGCGTGCGAACAGGACAGACAAGGAAGCTGCTTGAAATGGCCAAGGTGATCGACTTTCAGACCGACCCGGCGCGTTATCGGCATTGGCGTGTCGAACATGATGGCCCTGTTGCCCATGTCTATATGGATGTGGATGAAAAGGGCGGTCTTTTCGAGGGCTATGAGTTGAAGCTGAACTCATACGACCTTGGCGTCGATATCGAACTGGCCGACATCATCCAGCGCATGCGTTTCGAACATCCCGAGGTGGGCTGCGTGGTGCTGCGCTCGGGCAAGGACAACGTGTTTTGCGCCGGCGCCAATATCCGCATGCTGGCGGGCGCCGAACATGCCCATAAGGTGAATTTCTGCAAGTTCACCAACGAAACCCGCAACACCTTTGAAACCGCGGGCGAGGATTCCGGCCAAAGCTGGATCGCCGCGGTCAAGGGTTCCTGCGCGGGCGGCGGCTATGAACTGGCGCTGGCCTGCGATCATATCATGCTGACCGATGACGGCGCGTCCAATGTGGCGCTGCCCGAAGTTCCGCTGCTGGCGGTATTGCCGGGCACGGGCGGGCTGACGCGCATCACCGACAAGCGCAAGCTGCGGCGTGATCGCGCCGATGTGTTTTGTTCTCTGGAAGAGGGCGTCAAGGGGCGTCGGGCGCTGGACTGGAACCTTGTGGACGAGGTGGTGCCCAATGCGCGCTTTGACGAGGTTGTTGATGAACGCGCCCGCGAGATTGCTGCGCGCAACAACCCGCCCGAGGGCGCGCAGGGGATCAGCCTGACACCGCTCAGGCGGCAATTTGCCGAAGATGGGTCGATCTCGTATTCGCTGGTCGATGTGGCGCTGGATCGCGGGGCGGGGGTTGCCACGATCACCCTTTCGGGCCCTGACATGGACGCACCGGCCAGTGTGGCGGCGCTGCGTGAACAGGGGGCGGAAAACTGGATGCTGCGCCTTGCGCGCGAGCTGGATGACGCGATTCTGCATCTGCGTTTCAACGAGCTGGAAATCGGCGTGCTGGTGTTCAGGACGGCGGGTGATCCGTCCGCCGTGCAGGCACAGGAGGCGGCGTTGCTGGCGCTGGAAGGCGACTGGCTGGCGCGCGAGATATTGCTGTATTGGAAACGCCTGCTGAAACGTATCGACATGACCTCGCGCTCGCTGGTGGCGCTGATCGAGCCGGGCTCGTGCTTTGCCGGCACCCTGGCCGAGATCCTGTTTGCCGTCGATCGCAGCTATATGGCCGAGGGCGAATTCGAAGGTGACAACCGCCCCAACGCCACCATCACGCTGACGGATGTGAATTTCGGCCGCTACCCCATGGGCAATGGCCTGACGCGGCTGCAAACCCGTTTTCTGGGCACGCCCGAGGCGGTTGACGCGGCGCGCGCACGTCTGAACGAGGCGCTCGAGGCGGGGGATGCCGACGATCTGGGCCTTGTCACCTATGCCTTTGACGATATCGACTGGGAGGACGAGATCCGCGTGTTCCTGGAAGAACGCGCATCCTTCAGCCCGGATGCCCTGACGGGGATGGAGGCCAATCTGCGCTTTGCCGGCCCCGAGACGATGGAAACCCGCATTTTCGGTCGCCTGACCGCCTGGCAGAACTGGATCTTTCAGCGCCCCAACGCGGTTGGCGAAAACGGCGCACTCAGGCGTTACGGCACGGGCCGGCGCGGTGAATATGACAGGCGCCGCGTCTGACGGCCGCCACAGGAGGAAAACATGTCCGATACGATCAATGTCAGCTATGACACCCAAATCCCCAACAATGTGGGCCTGTCCAGCGACCGCCGCGTGCTGAAGGCGCTGGAAAAATGGCACCCCGGCTATCTCGACTGGTGGAAGGGGCAGGGGCCCGACGGGTTTCAGGAAAGCCTTGTCTATCTGCGCACCGCTGTCAGCGTCGATCCCAAGGGCTGGGCGAAATTCGATTATGTGCGCATGCCCGAATATCGCTGGGGCATCCTGCTGGCCCCGCAGGTCGAGGGGCGCATCATCCCCTGTGGCGAACATTATGGCGAACCCGCCTGGCAAGAGGTGCCCGGAGAATACCGTTCCATGCTGCGCCGTCTGGTGGTGATCCAGGGCGATACCGAGCCCGCCAGCGTGGAACAGCAGCGCTTTCTGGGCAAGACCGCGCCCAGCCTGTATGACATGCGCAACCTGTTTCAGGTGAATGTGGAAGAGGCCCGCCACCTGTGGGCGATGGTCTATATCCTTCAGAAATATTTCGGCCGCGACGGGCGCGAGGAAAGCGCCGAGCTGTTGCAGCGGCGCTCGGGTTCGGACGAAAAGCCGCGCATGCTGGGCGCCTTCAACGAGGAAACGCCCGACTGGCTGTCATTCTTCATGTTCACCTATTTCACCGACCGCGATGGCAAGATGCAGCTGGAAAGCCTGGCGCAGTCGGGCTTTGACCCGCTGTCGCGCACCTGCCGCTTCATGCTGACGGAAGAGGCGCATCACATGTTTGTGGGCGAAACCGGCGTCGGGCGGACGATCCAGAAAACCTGCGAGCGCATGCGCGAGGCGGGCATCGATGATCCGACCGATATCGGGCGCGTGCGCGACCTGGGGGTGATCGACCTGCCGACGATCCAGAAAAAGCTGAACCTGCATTACACGCTGTCGCTTGATCTGTTCGGTTCCGAGGTTTCGACCAATGCCGCCAATGCCTTTAACGCGGGCATCAAGGGGCGCTATCGCGAGAACAAGATCGACGACGATCACCGCCTGCGGGATGCCACCTATCCGGTGTCGGAATTCACCGACGGCAAGATTGTGGTGAAAGAGGTGCCGGCGCTGACCGCCATCAACATGCGGCTGCGCGACGATTACAGCCGCGACGCGCTGGGCGGGGTCAAGCGCTGGAACGCGATCATCAAGAAACACGGTTTCGATTTCGAACTGACGCTCCCGCATGAGGGCTTTCACCGGCAGATCGGCACCTATACCGGCGCGCCGATTACCCCCGAGGGCGAGGTCATCACCCCCGAGGAATGGGCCGCGCGCCGCGATGAATGGCTGCCCTCCAAGGAGGATGGCGATTTCATCGCCTCGCTGATGAAACCCTGTTGGGAGGCGGGCAAATATGCCGACTGGATCGCGCCTCCGCGTGTGGGGATCGACAACAAGCCGGGCGATTTCGAATATGTGCAGCTGCACATGGCCTGAGGCCGAGCGTTCGGTAGCCTCTGGCGGAAAATGAGTATTTCTGCAAAGAAGAAGCAGGGGGTGTGGTGCCCCCTGCGGCCGGTCGTGACCGGTGGGCAATGGTGGAGGGTCGGGTGAACAAACCCCTCAAGCAACATCTGATCGACCCGGAAATCTGTATCCGGTGCCACGCCTGCGTCGAGGCCTGCCCGAAAGAGGCGATCACCTTCAACGACGATAATGTGGTGGTGGATGTCGCGATCTGCGACGGGCAGATGGCCTGTATCGGGCCGTGCCCGACCGGTGCGATCGACAACTGGCGGGTGGTGGCGACGCCCTACAGCCTTGAAGAACAGCTTGAATGGATGGAGCTGCCCGAGCAGCAGGAGATTGCCGCGGATCAAGGCGAGGCCGACAGCGAGGCGCTGGACGATGCCATTGCGGCGCTGCTGGCCGAGGCCCATCAGGGGGCAGGCGGTGTGGCGCGCGCGCCGGCCTCGGCAGCGAAACCGACGGTCAATCTGCACGGGCTTGAAAACCCGCTGAAGGCGCGGGTGCAGGGCAATTTTCGTCTGACCGCCGCGGGTAGCGACAATGACGTGCGCCATATCATCCTTGACCTTGGCCCCGGCCATTTCCCCATACTGGAAGGCCAGACCATCGGCATCATCCCGCCGGGCGAGGATGCGCAGGGCCGGCCCCATATGCCGCGGCTTTATTCCGTGTCCAGCCCCCGCGATGGCGAGCGGCCCAGCACCAACAACCTGTCGCTGACGGTCAAGCGGGTGCAGGGTGGCGTTTGTTCGAACTATGTGTGCGACCTTGGCCGCGGCGACGAGGTGCTGGTGACCGGGCCTTACGGGGCAACCTTTCTGCTGCCCGATGACCCCGAGGCGCGCCTCGTGATGATATGCACCGGTACCGGCAGTGCGCCGTTTCGTGCGTTTACCATGCGCAGGCAACGCGTGATGCCCACGGTAAATGGCCGGATGAAGCTGTTTTTCGGCGCCCGCAGCCCGAATTCGCTGCCCTATTTCGGGCCATTGGGGAAGGTGCCGCAGGAGTTTCTGGAAAAACATTTCGCCTTTTCCCGCGTGGACGGCGCGGAAAAGACCTATGTGCAGGACCGCCTGCGCCAGGATGGCGAGGCGCTGGCGGCGATGCTGGGGGATGCGCGCACGCATATCTATCTGTGCGGCCTCAAGGCGATGGAGCGCGGCGTGGAAGAGGCGTTCAACGATATCGCGCGCGCGTCCGGCCTGAACTGGGCCGAGATTCGCGACCGCATGCGCGAGGAAGGGCGCTATCATGTCGAAACCTACTGAACAGGGCGCGCCCCGCAAGCGGTTTTGCCATGTCATGCGGGTGGGCTGGGCCGATTGCGACCCTGCGCGCATCGCCTTCACCGGACGCATCCCCTATTGGGCGCTTGAGGCGATCGATGCCTGGTGGCAGGAATGCGTTGGCCCGGATTGGTACGAGTTGAACGTTGATCGCGGTTTTGGCACCCCTTTCGTGCATATGAGCCTGAATTTCCGTTCGCCCGTCACCCCGCGGCATGCGCTGGAATGCGAGGTCCGGCTGCTGGCGCTGGGCAACAGTTCTATCCGGCACTGGGTGGCCGGGCGGCAGGACGGGGTGTTGTGTTTCGAGGGCGAATTCGTGTCGGTTTTCGTGGAATCGAAAACCCTGAAATCGCGGCGCCCGCCTGATGATCTGCTGGCAATTCTCGAGACCCTCTGACAGGAATCCGGCGCGGGTGTCTGCAGTATTGTTCATGTTGCCGTTGTGCATTATATTTCGCACACGCGGCAGGGAAGGGCAGTGATGAGCGAAATCGTGACGTTCAGCGGACATGTGACGCCCCTGGGCCAGATGGGGCGCATCGACGAGGCCGCGACCGCATCATTTCTGCGCATGGTCGGTGAAAGGGTGCGCGCGGTACGGGCCCGCAAGGGGATGTCGCGGCGCGAACTGTCCGAGATATCGGGTGTTTCGCCGCGCTATCTGGCGCAGCTGGAGGCCGGCAAGGGCAACATCTCGATCGCGCTGCTGCTGAAGATTGCCGCGGCGCTGGATTTCAGCATCGAATGGCTGGTGTCGCGGCACGATCCCTGGGGGTCCGAGGCTGCGATGGCGCGCTACCTTTTCGACAACGCGACCAGTGATCAGAGACAGCAGGTGCTGAAGATTCTCGAATCCCAGCCGCCCGAGGTCAGCCGGGCCGGGCGCATTGCGCTGATCGGGTTGCGCGGCGCTGGAAAATCGACCCTTGGCCGCCTGGCCGCGGCCGAGCTGGACCTGCCCTTCCTGGAGTTGAACGACGAAATCGAGGCAGCCAGCGGCATGCCGGTGAACGAGGTGTTCTCGCTCTACGGGCAAGAGGGGTATCGCAGGCTTGAACGCCAGGCCCTCGAGCGGATCGTCGCGACCCATGAGAACCTGATACTAGCGGTTGCAGGTGGGATCGTGTCCGAACCCCAGACCTACAACTATTTCCTGCGCCACTACAGCGCGATCTGGCTGAAGGCGCTGCCCGAGGAACACATGGCCAGGGTTCAGGGGCAGGGGGATGAAAGGCCGATGATCGGCAACCCGGATGCGATGGCCGATCTCAAGCGCATCCTCTCCAGCCGCGAGTCGCTGTATGCCAAGGCGCTGGCGCATGTCGATACGTCCAACACGACCCAGCAGGAAAGCCTCCAGGCCCTGCTGGATGTGATTCGTGCCAATTTCCTGCAACAGGCCTGACGCCGCGCTTTGCCGAAAAGGCAAATGGTAGTATCATTTTTCCATAGATTTGTTTTTTCGGGCGGACTCAGAGGGATCCGAGGCCTGTTTCAGGAGGTTGGCATGCGTGTATTTCAGTTCTTGGCGGCGATCCTTTTCGCCATGGTGGCGGCTCTTGCCTCGGCGTCCGGCTCTCTTGCGCTTGAAGCGTCGGCCACAACCACACTCAATGTGCGCGCCGGGCCGGGAACCGGTTTCGGCGTTGTCGACTCACTGGACCCCGGCGAGGTGGTGCAGGTCGGAGAATGCGCCGACAATGGCTGGTGCTACATTTACCAGTCGGGGCCGAATGGATGGGTCAGCTCGCGCTATCTGGCGCCCGTTACCGGTGGTGGAGGAGGCTCGGGTGGCGGATCCGGGGGAGGCTCGGGTTCGGCTGGCAACCCGGATTGCAAGCTGAAGGTGACTATCGACGGTTCAGGCCGTCCCGGGCTGGCCCTGACCTGCGGTGACGTGACCATCGCGACGCCTGCACCCACGCCACCGGCGGCCGAAAAGGCGTGCTTTTATACCGGGCCAAATTATACCGGCGCGGAATTCTGCACCGGACTGGGAACGATCAACAGCTTTAACGCCACCTTCCGCAACCGTATTTCGTCGGTACGTCTTTACGGAGGGGCCAAGGCCAAGCTGTGTCGCCTGCCAAATCTGGCAGGCTATTGCCAGGAGATACCTTCGGATCGGCCGGTGCTGGGCGCGGCGATCAATGACCGTGCGGCATCGGTGATCGTGTTCACCGGAACGGCGCCGACGCCCACACCGCCGCCCACCTCCAACCGGGTATGTTTCTACACGGGGACAAATTATACGGGGGCGAGTTTCTGTCGTGGTCCGGGGGTCGTGAATGTTCTGAATGCGACTTTCCGCAACCGCATTTCATCGGTGCGCGTGTTTGGTGCTGCCCGTGCCCGTTTGTGCCGACTGCCGAATCTTGCCGGTCTGTGTCGCGACATCACCGGGAATCGCCCGGTTCTGAGTGCAACGATCAATGATCGTGCGGCTTCGTTGAGGGTATATGTCGGTGCACCTCCTCCGCCGCCCCCACCGCCGCCGCCCACGGCGCGGGCATGTTTCTATACCGGCGCCAACTATACCGGCGCACGGTTCTGCCGTGGACCGGGGACCACAACCGTGCTGGGAACGACGTTCCGCAACCGGATTTCATCTGTCCGGCTGTTCGGAGGGGCCAGGGCGCGGCTGTGCAGACTGCCAAATCTGGCGGGGCTCTGCCGGGATGTCACCACGAATCGCACGCTTCTGGGCGCGGCGATCAACGATCGGGCGGCCTCGCTGAAGGTCTATGTCGGGGCTACGCCGCCGCCGGGCCCGCCGGTGACCGTTTCGACGGGGCTGATCCTGCTTCCACGAGGGGGGCGTGCCAATCTGGACAATGGCGCCATTGGTAGTGCCGGTGCAGATATCTGGTATCGTTCGCCGAATCCGGCGCTCAGGAACCTGGTTCCGGTCAATGGCGCGCGTTTCTCGCTGGGTAGCGGGACAGCGCGCGGTTACGCCGGCTGCCGTGTTGCCGCCTATTCCAGCGGCGCCCTGTCGTTATGGACGATGCCTGTAGGGACCTATGTCTGCGTCAGGACAAATGCCGGAAGGATCAGCCAGTTCCGCGTCAATGGCTATGCAGGAAACAAGGTCAAGCTGGGTTACACCACCTGGGCACCGTGAATATGGCGGCGATCGTCAGCCGCGACCTGGCTGGCGGTCGCCGATGGCCTCGCGCCAGTGTTTGCGGCACATGGTGACATAGGTTTCGTTGCCGCCGATCTGCACCTGCGCGCCCTCGCGCAGCACCTTGCCGTCGGGGCCCTGGCGCACGACCATGGTGGCCTTTTTCCCGCAGAAACAGATGGTGCGCACCTCGCGCATTTCGTCGGCAATGGCCAGCAGCGTGGCCGAGCCGGGGAACAGTTCGCCCCGGAAATCGACACGCAGGCCATAGCACATGACCGGCAGGTTCAGATCATCGACGGCACGCGCCAGTTGCCAGACCTGGTCGGGGGTCAGAAACTGGGCCTCGTCCACGAAAACGCAGGCCACAGTGCCCTTTCGGGTGCGCGTGCGCAGCATTTCGAACAGGTCTGAATCGGTGTCGAACATGTCGGCCTCGCAGCCGATGCCGATGCGCGAGGCAATCCTGCCCTCACCCGCGCGGGTGTCGAGCCTTGCCGTCAGCAGATAGGTATCCATGCCGCGTTCGCGGTAGTTGTGCGACGCCTGCAGCAGCACCGTGGACTTGCCGGCATTCATGGTGGAGTAGTGGAAATAGAGCTTGGCCATGGGCTGTTTCTGCCGCGAGCGTGCCAGGGGTTCAAGGGGAAATGCCTGCTGCAGCGGTTGCATGAGCGGGGGCCAGCCCCCGCACCCCCGGACGTATTTGTACAAAGAAGAAGCAGGGCGTGACCTTTGGGGCGATGGTGTGCCCCGTGGGCAGGTGGTATGAAGGGCCAAAGCCGTGAACAAGAGGGAGGAAATCACGCATGGCGCGTCGTTATGTCGATCTGTCGGTGCCGCTGGAAACGGGGATCGTGTCGGATCCCGAAATCATGCTGCCAAAGATCACCTATATGGACCACAAGCAGACGGCCGAGCAGGTCTGTTCGTTTTTCGAGGGGCTGAGCCCCGAGGATCTGCCGGGTGGCGAGGGCTGGGCGATCGAGATGTTGCAGATTGCCACCCATAACGGCACGCATCTGGATGCGCCCTGGCATTATCATTCGACCATGAACAACGGCGAGCGCGCCATCACCATTGACGAGGTGCCGCTGGAATGGTGCCTGAACCCCGGCGTCAAGCTGGATTTCCGCCATTTCGATGACGGTTATGTGGTCACCGCCGCCGATGTCGAGGCCGAGCTGGCCCGCATCGGGCACGAGCTGCAGCCGCTGGATATCGTCGTGGTCAACACCTCGGCCGGGGCCTGTTACGGGCAGCCGGATTATCTGGTCAAGGGCTGTGGCATGGGGCGCGAGGCGACGCTGTACCTGCTGGAACGCGGGGTGCGGGTGACCGGCACCGACGCCTGGAGCTGGGATGCGCCCTTTCCGCTGACCGCGCGGGAATATGCGCGCACGCAGGATGCCTCGATCATCTGGGAGGGGCATCGCGCGGGCATGGAGATCGGCTATTGCCACATCGAAAAGCTGACCAATCTGGAAGATCTGCCGCCGACCGGGTTTGAAATTTCGTGCTTTCCCTACAAGATCAAGGGCGCATCCGCCGGGTTTACCCGTGCCGTCGCCATTTTTCAGGAGTAACCACATGCGTCTTGCCACGGTGACAATCGACGATTGCCCCAGGGTCGTGGCGGCCCTGGATGACGAGACCCTGCTCGATCTCGACAAGGCGGCCAAGTTTGCCCGCTACGAGACCGACAGTTTCACCGACATGCAGAAGGTTGTGGAAGAGGGCGATTACGGGCTGGAACAGGCCCAGGGGTTGATACGGCGCGCGGATCGGCGGGCATTGCTGAAGGTGGACGAGGTCACATTTCTGCCGCCGATCATGCCGGTACAGTTTCGTGACTGCCTGGTCTTTGAACAGCATCTCAAGAACAGCTTTGCGGCTGCGTCGCGCATGACGGGGCAGGCGTTCGAAATTCCCCCCGTCTGGTACCAGCAGCCGATCTATTACAAGGGCAACCGCTTTTCCTTTGTCGGTCATGGGGCCGATGTGATCTGGCCGTCCTATGCACAGTTTCTGGATATCGAGCTTGAACTGGCGGTGGTCATCGGGCGCAAGGGCAAGAACATCACCCGCGACGCAGCGCCGTCGCATATCTTTGGCTATACGATCTTCAACGATATCTCGGCACGCGATGCACAGATGATCGAGATGCCCGGGCAGTTGGGGCCGGCCAAGGGAAAGGATTTCGACACCGGCAACATTCTGGGCCCTTATATCCTGACTGCGGACGAGGTCGAACACCCGGTTTCGCTGGAAATGGAGGCGCGCGTGAATGGTGAACGCTGGGGTGGCGGCAACTCGGGCGACATGCATCATGATTTTGCCGATATCATCGCCTTCGTTTCCCGCGAGGAGACACTATATCCCGGCGAGGTAATCGGCTCGGGCACGGTGGGTACGGGGTGCGGTCTGGAGACGGGTCGGCAACTGGCGCCGGGCGACGTTTTCGAGCTGGAGGTCGAGGGGATCGGCGTGTTGCGCAACCGGATCATGCGGGGCTGACAACGGCACAGGGGCTGGGCCTGTCGCAGGGCCTGCCCCGCGCAACACTGGCCGGGCATGCGATTTCCTTCGCATGGGTCGATGATATCTCTGGAAATCTGGAGCGGGCGATGAGATTCGAACTCACGACCCCAACCTTGGCAAGGTTGTGCTCTACCCCTGAGCTACGCCCGCGTCCTTGGGTGAGGCGTGATTTAGCCTCTGTCATGCGGGCGCGCAAGAGGAAAAAAGCAGGGTGCGGGGTTTTTTCATCTCCTTTTTCTGACGTGTGATGGCCGCATCGTTCAAAACCATTTCCGACGCGACAAGGAAGTATGGGCAGCATCCTGCCGCTCGGCCCGGGAGGATGCGCCCCGCGCTGCCGATGCGGAGCAAGGCGGGCTGTGGCAATGGTCGGAGAGACGGAATCGTCAGCATCTGACAGGATTTCCAGAATGCTCGGGCTCGGGTGGTCGGGCTGCAACCGAAAGTCGTGTTTGGCGCGATCGACATATTTTGCTATGCCAAGGGTACGACCCGGAAAACCGGGCGAAAAAAACAAAAGGGAAGAACATGAATATCTGGAGAAGTTTTCTGCTGGTGGCAGTGCTGTATCTGTTGGGCGGCCTGCTTGTCGGCATGTATATGGGGGGGTCTCACGATCTCGAACTCAGGCCATTGCACACGCATCTGAACCTGTTGGGGTTCGTGATGATGACGTTGTTTGCCCTGGTATATCGGCAATTCCCGCAGATGGAATGCGGGCGGATGGCGCCCATCCATTTCTGGCTGTATCAGGTCGGTGTCCTCGGGATGTTGCTGGCGCTTCTGGGGGTTGCATGGCGTCTGGCCGGGGAGGACATGCTTGCACCCCTGCGCGGGGCAAGCGAGGGGCTGGTCGTGCTGGGGGTGATGGTGTTCGGGCTGTGTGTCTGGCGCAATGCCAGGTAACTCGGCCGACGGAAAATGATCGCCCCCGGCTGGCGGTGATTCGAGGAGGGTGGCGATTTCCGCCCTCCTCGGTTTTCCCGAGGGGGTAGCGCGTTGCGCCGGCGTTTCACCGGTGTCGCCGCCCCCGGATATCCGCTGTTTTACGTTACTCGAACTCGATCAACAGATCCTTGGCGTCGATCTGGTCGGCCGGCTGCACATGCACCGCCTTGACCACGGCGTCGCGTTCGGCATGGATGCCGGTTTCCATCTTCATGGCCTCGATGGTCAGCAGCAGGTCGCCCGCCTGGATGTGCTGGCCCGCGCTGACCGCGACCGAGGCCACCACGCCGGGCATCGGGGCGCCGATATGGTCGGGATTGCCGGCCTCGGCCTTGGGACGCTTTTCGACACGCGCGCGCACATGGCGGTCGGGCACGCGGATCACGCGGGGCTGGCCGTTGAGTTCGAAGAACACCTTGACCTCGCCGGCGTCATCGACCTCGCCCACCGCCTGCAGGCGGATTTCCAGTGTCTTGCCGGGGTCGATTTCGGCGCTGATTTCCTCGCCCGGCTCCATCCCGTAAAAGAAGCTGCGGGTGGGCAGGGTGCGCACGGGGCCATAGATCTCGTGGCGTTCCATATAGTCGAGGAACACCTTGGGATACATCAGATAGCCGTTCAGATCCTCGTCGTCGATCTCGGCACCGTTCAGTTTTTCCGACAGTTTAGCACGCGTGGCCTCGATATCCTCGGGCTCCAGATGCAGACCCGGACGTTCGGTATTGGGGCGCTCGCCCTTCAGAACCCGTTTGATCAGCGCAGGGGGGAAGCCACCCGGCGGCTGGCCCAGATTGCCGCGCAGCATGTCAACGACCGAATCGGGAAAGGCGACCTCGACCGCGGGGTCGAGCACCTGTTCCACGGTCAGGTTCTGGCTGACCATCATAAGCGCCATGTCGCCAACGACCTTGGACGAGGGCGTGACCTTGACGATATCGCCGAACATGCGGTTCACATCCGCATAGGCGTGGGCGATTTCGTTCCAGCGTTCTTCCAGCCCCAGCGCGCGGGCCTGGGCCTTGAGATTGGTGAACTGGCCGCCGGGCATTTCGTGCAGGTAAACCTCGGATGCAGGGGATTTCAGGCCGCTTTCAAAGGCGGCATACTGGCTGCGCACGCCTTCCCAGTAATCCGAGATTTCGCGCACCGCGTCGATATCTAGCCCCGTGTCGCGTTCGGTATGGCGGAGCGCCTCGACGATCGAGCCAAGGCAGGGCTGGCTGGTGCCGCCCGACATGGAATCCATCGCCGCATCGACCGCATCCACCCCGGCATCGACCGCCGCCAGAACGGTGGCGCCGGCAATGCCGCTGGTGTCGTGGGTGTGGAAATGGATCGGCAGGCCCACCTCTTCGCGCAGCGCCTTGAACAGCACGCGCGCGGCGGCGGGCTTCAGCAGGCCGGCCATGTCCTTGACGCCCAGAACATGGGCGCCGGCATCGCCGAGAGCCTTGCCCATCTGCACATAATATTTCAGGTCGTATTTGGCGCGGTCCGGGTCGAGGATGTTGCCGGTATAGCAGATCGCGGCCTCGCAGATCTTGCCGGATTCGATCACCGCATCCATGGCCACGCGCATGTTTTCGACCCAGTTCAGGCTGTCGAACACGCGGAATACGTCAACGCCGGTTTCCGCCGCCTGGCGCACGAAAAAGCGCACCACATTATCGGGGTAGTTGGTATATCCGACGCCGTTGCTGGCGCGCAGCAGCATTTGCGGCATGATGTTGGGCAGTGCGGTGCTGAGGTCGCGCAGGCGTTGCCAGGGGCATTCCTGCAAAAAGCGATAGGCCACGTCGAATGTCGCGCCCCCCCAGCATTCGACGCTGAACAGCTGGGGCAGGTTGTGGGCGTAAGCCTCGGCCACATTGATCATGTCGAGCGAGCGCATGCGCGTTGCCAGCAGGCTCTGGTGGCCGTCGCGCATTGTGGTGTCGGTGATCAACACGCGGGTCTGTGTCTTCATCCAGTCGGCCACCGCCTGCGGGCCCTTTTCGCGTAACAGCGTGCGGGTGCCCGGCGCGGGTTCGGGTGCGCGGTTTTCGGGTGCGCGGGGGGGACGGGCCTGTGCGGGCGGCTTGGGGCGGCCTTCGGTTTCGGGATGCCCGTTCACGGTGATGTCGGCGATATAGGTCAGGATCTTGGTCGCCCGATCGCGCCGTGGGGTAAAGTTGAACAGGTCGGGCGTCTCGTCGATGAATTTGGTGGTGTATTCGTTGTTCAGGAATGTCGGGTGTTTCAGCAGGTTTTCGACGAATGCGATATTGGTGCTGACGCCACGGATGCGGAATTCGCGAAGCGCGCGGTCCATGCGGGCGATGGCGGCCTTGGGGGTGGGGGCCCAGGCGGTGACCTTTTCCAGCAGGCTGTCGTAATAGCGGGTGATGACGGCGCCCGAATAGGCGGTGCCGCCGTCAAGACGGATGCCCATGCCGGTGGCGCCGCGATAGGCGGTGATGCGGCCGTAATCGGGGATAAAGTTGTTTTGCGGATCCTCGGTGGTGATGCGGCATTGCAGGGCGTGGCCCGACAGCTGCACCCCCTGTTGCGACGCAACCCCCGTGGCCTCGGCCAGCGGGGCGCCTTCGGCGATGCGGATCTGGGCCTGCACGATGTCGATGCCGGTGACCTCTTCGGTGACGGTATGTTCGACCTGGATGCGGGGGTTCACCTCGATGAAATAGAATTCGTCATTGTCCAGATCCATCAGGAATTCGACGGTGCCGGCGTTTTCATAGCCGACCTGCCGGCAGATGCGCTTGCCCAGTTCGCACAGCTCTTCGCGCCGCGCCTGGCTCAGATAGGGGGCGGGGGCGCGTTCCAGAACCTTCTGGTTGCGGCGCTGGACAGAACAGTCGCGCTCCCACAGGTGATAGATTTCGCCCTGTCGGTCGCCCAGCACCTGCACCTCGACGTGGCGGGCGCGTTGCACCAGACGTTCCAGATAGCCCGCGCC
The DNA here is from genome assembly GCA_030148665.1 of Alphaproteobacteria bacterium. GTDB lineage: Bacteria > Pseudomonadota > Alphaproteobacteria > Rhodobacterales > Rhodobacteraceae > UBA5972. Next base: position 128,302 of record JASBSZ010000047.1, on the reverse strand, counting down.
ATTGCCAAAGGCGGCTTCGGCCTCGCGCCGGCCTTCCAGCACCTTTTCTTCCAACTCATGCGGGCCCATGATCGGGCGCATGCCGCGCCCGCCGCCACCCCAGCTGGCCTTGAGCATCAGGGGATAGCCGACCTCATCGGCCATGCGGCGGACCTGTTCCATGTTGTCGGGCAGGATGTCGGTGGCCGGCACCACGGGCACGCCCGCCTCGATTGCCACCTGGCGCGCGCTGGCCTTGTCGCCGAGTTGGCGCATGGTTTCAGCACGCGGGCCGATGAAACTGATGCCGGCGGCCGTGCAGGCATCCACGAAATCGGGGTTTTCCGACAACAGGCCATAGCCGGGATGGATGGCATCGGCGCCACACTGTCTGGCAATCCGGATGATTTCCTCGATCGACAGATAGGCCGCCACCGGGCCCATGCCTTCGCCGATGCGATAGGCCTCGTCCGCCTTGAAGCGGTGCAGGCTCAGCTTGTCTTCCTCGGCATAGATGGCGACGGTGCGTTTGCCCAGCTCGTTTGCGGCACGCATCACCCTGATGGCGATTTCGCCGCGGTTGGCGACAAGGATCTTTTCGAATTCAGGCAAGGTCTGGCCCTTTCCGGTTGAGACTGGTGGCTTGGCCAAGGTTATACGGATGCTGCATCGCAGCAGGCAAGGGCGAATGTTGCAGCAATGTTTCAACCCTGCCCGGACATGTTGTCCCGCCATTGAGTGAATCGGAGGCAAGTGCAGAACATTCGTCGAACACATCTTTTCAACGGCGCGGGCGCCGGATAAGTTGGCCCCCATGACCGATCATGACGACTCTCGCCTTTTCGAACAGGCTGCCAGCCTTTCCGCGCGCGCCATGGCCGCGCGGCCGACGCCCTATCTGGATGCGCTCAACCCGGCACAGCGGGCGGCGGTTGAAACCCTTGACGGCCCGGTGTTGATGCTGGCGGGCGCCGGCACCGGCAAGACCCGGGCGCTGACCGCGCGGCTGGTGCATCTGCTGAACATGGGCCGCGCGCGACCCAACGAAATTCTGGCGGTGACCTTCACCAACAAGGCCGCGCGCGAGATGAAGACCCGCGTGGCCGAGATGCTGGGCGAAACCGTCGAGGGGCTGCCCTGGATGGGCACCTTTCATTCGCTGTGCGTCAAGATCCTGCGCCGGCATGCGGAACTGGCCGGGCTGAAAAGCAATTTCACCATTCTGGATACCGACGACCAGATCCGCCTGCTGAAACAGCTGATCCAGGCCGCCGGAATCGACGACAAGCGCTGGCCCGCGCGCATGATGGCCGGCATCATCGACAACTGGAAAAACCGCGCGCTGACGCCCGAAAACGTGCCGGCCGCCGATGCCGCCCTGTTCAACCACCGTGGCACCGAGATCTACGAGCAATACCAACAGCGTCTGCGGGTGCTGAATGCCGTCGATTTCGGCGATCTGCTGCTGCATGTGGTGACGATCTTTCAGCGCCACGACGATGTGCTGGCACAATACCGGCGCTGGTTCCGCTATATTCTGGTGGACGAGTATCAGGATACCAATGTGGCGCAATATCTGTGGCTGCGGCTGCTGGCCTCGGAACATCGCAATATCTGCTGTGTGGGTGATGACGATCAGTCTATCTATGGCTGGCGCGGCGCCGAGGTGGGCAACATCCTGCGGTTCGAGCAGGATTTCCCCGGCGCGACCGTGATCCGGCTGGAACAGAACTATCGCTCGACCCCGCATATCCTGGCCGCGGCCAGCGCGCTGATCGCCGCCAATGAAAGTCGCCTGGGCAAGACCCTGTGGACCGACCGTCAGGATGGCGACAAGCTGCGGCTGATCGGCCATTGGGACGGCGAGGACGAGGCCCGCTGGATCGGCGAGGAAATCGAGGCCATGCAGCGGGGCACCCGCGGGCATGCGCCGATGTCGCTGGATGACATGGCAATTCTGGTGCGCGCCAGCCACCAGATGCGCGCGTTCGAGGATCGGTTTCTTTCCATCGGCCTGCCTTACCGGGTAATCGGGGGGCCGCGTTTTTACGAGCGCATGGAAATCCGCGATGCCATGGCCTATTTCCGCGTCACCGTCAGCCCCGATGACGACCTCGCCTTCGAGCGTATCGTCAATACCCCCAAGCGCGGCATCGGGGACGTGGCGCAACGCAAGATCGCGCAGGCCGCGCGGGACAATGGCGTCGGCCTGCTGGAAGGCGCGCGGATCCTGCTGGATGCCGGCGGGCTGGGCGGCAAGGCGGGCAAGGAGCTGCGGGTGCTGCTCGACGGCTTTGCCCGCTGGTCGGCGATGATGCGCGCGGGCGAAAACCATATCGCGCTGGCCGAGACCATTCTGGACGAATCCGGCTATACCGCCCATTGGCAGAACGACAAGTCGCCTGACGCTGCCGGGCGGCTGGAAAACCTGAAAGAGCTGGTCAAGGCGCTGGAGGAATTCGAAAACCTTCAGGGCTTTCTGGAACATGTCGCCCTGATCATGGAAAACGAATCCGAAGACGCCAGCGAAAAGGTGTCGATCATGACGCTGCACGCGGCCAAGGGGCTGGAATTTCCGGCCGTGTTCCTGCCCGGATGGGAGGACGGGTTGTTTCCCAGCCAGCGCTCGATGGATGAAACCGGCCTCAAGGGGCTCGAGGAAGAACGCCGCCTTGCCTATGTGGGCATCACGCGGGCCGGCGAATTCTGCACCATATCCTTTGCTGCCAACCGGCGTGTCTATGGGCAGTGGCAGGCGCAGATCCCGTCGCGTTTCATCGACGAGCTGCCCGAAGACCACGTCGAGGTGCTGACCCCGCCGGGGCTGTATGGCGGGGGCTATGGTGCGGCTGCGCCACGGGCCGAGCGCAAGGTTTCAGCACTGGAGGAACGGGTTGCGCGGGCCGATGCCTATAATTCGCCCGGCTGGAAGCGGATGCAAAGCCGCACGCGACAGCGCCCGGGGGGTGCGGCGGCCGTGGTGATCGACCAGAGGGCCGCGCCCGCCGCCGAGCCCGCCCATGAGATCGGCGCGCGCATCTTTCACCAGAAATTCGGCTATGGCCGCGTGACGGCGGTCGAGGGCGACAAGCTCACCGTCGATTTCGAAAAAGCCGGTGAAAAGAAGGTGGTCGCCAGTTTCGTTACCGGCGAGGACGAGGTGCCGTTTTGAGCTGTTTCCAGAGCAAGCCGCGCCAGTTTTGATTCACTCCGCCCGGGCTGAGCAGCAATCCGGGCATGCTCCCGCCCGCCCCACTGGCGGGCGCATCCGCGCCCACCCGGGCGGCCGCATGCCCTCGCGTTTCCGTATTGCCGAAACCGGTGCCATCTGGTGATTATCCACAGGCCCTATTGCCCCTACCACCGGATTGCAGGCAATCCGGGGTATGAAAAATAGACGTATCTAGGGTCCTGACCCTAACTTCGGATTTGCGAAACCCGGCGCCTCAGCGGCCGCCGGCCACGTCGATGGATGTGGCGGTGATATAGCTGGCCTTGTCGCTCATCAGATAGAGGATGGTATCGGCCACCTCTTGCGCGGTGCCTGCGCGCTTCATCGGGAATTCGTTGGCCATGCTGTCCACCCGGTCGGGCATGCCGGCCTTTGCGTGAATTTCGGTGTCGATCACCCCTGGTCGCACGCCGACGACCCGCACCCTGTCGGCCGCCATCTCCTGGCCCAGACCCAGCGTCAGCACGTCGACCGCCCCCTTGGATGCGGCGTAATCGACAAACATGCCCGCACTGCCCAGACGAGCCGCAACCGAGGAAACATTCACGATCACTCCGCCCACGCCCCCATACCGCCAGGCCATTCGGATGGCCGCCTGTCTGGCACACAGGAACGGGCCGACGGCGTTGACCTCGAACATCCGTTTCACGCGTTCGGGGGGCATGTCTTCGACACGTGCAGGCAAGTCGGCGATTCCGGCGTTGTTGACCAGCACGCCGAGTTCCTCGAACTCGGAATCGACGGTTTCGAACATGCGCTCGACATCGTCGGGGTTGGACACATCCACCTGAACCGTGATTGCCCTTTGCCCCCGATCGCGCACTGCGCGCGCGGTCTGATCGGCGCCCTCGCTGTTGGCACGATAGCCGATCGCAACGTCATAGCCGGCCTCGGCCGCAGCGATGGCCGTCGCTGCGCCTATGCCCGAGCTTGCGCCGGTGATCAGAACGGTTCTGGGCGTATCCATGTTGTTGCGATACCAAACGAACGGAGTCGGCCGAGATTAACCTTTCGGCGGGTATCACTCAATTACCACCTTGCCGCAGGCGGGTCTTCGTTGTCGTGCTGACGTCTTTCGGTAACAGTCTGGCGTCAGGGCGGCTCAACCCTTGAGAATGCGCTCGACCATTTCCGAGGTGTCGGGCGACAGCTGCGATGTGGCCATGATCCGTTCCAGCTGGGCGCGGATCAGGGCCTGCCTGCCCTTGTCAAGGCGCCGCCAGGTCTCGAACGCGCCGGTCATGCGCGCGGTGGTCTGCGGGTTCACCGGGTCCAGCCGGATCAGCCAGTCGGCCAGAAATTCATATCCGGCACCGCTGGCATGGTGGAAGCCGGCCGGGTTCATCATGGCAAAGCCCGCGATCAGGCTGCGGAAACGGTTGGGGTTTTTCCAGTCGAAATCGGGATGGGCGGCAAGGCGGCGCACGGTTTCAACGGCGCGGTCGGGGGGGGCAAGGCTGGCCTGCAGGGCAAACCACTTGTCGATCACCAGATCATTGCCGCGCCAGCTCTCGTGGAAGGCGGCAAGCTCGGCCTCGCCCTTGCCGGCGCGCAGCAGGCAGGAAAGCGCCGCCAGCGTTTCGGTCATGTTGTCGGCCTGTGCAAACTGGCGCGCGGCGGTTTCGCCCCCGTCCAGCTGCGATATCAATGCCAGCGCAGCACCACGCAGCGCGCGCTTTCCCGCGTCCTTCGGGTCGGGCGTATAGGGGCCGGGCACCGCCATATCCCCGTAAAGCCGCCTCAGCCCGTCGCCCATCGCCCTGGCAATGGCCTGCGCCAGCGCGTTGCGCCTGTTGTGGATGGCCAGCGGGTCGGGGGTGCGGCCGGCATCATGTTCGGCCCCGGCGATTTCATCCTCGCCGGGCAGTTGCAGGGCCAGCGCCCGGAAGGCGGGATCAAGGCGTGCGTCGAACGCCATGCGTGTGATGGCCTCCAGATAGGCCGTGTCGGGCTGGCCGCCGCGCATCATCGCGGCAAGTGTTTCCAGCGCCAGCGCGCGCCCCGATTCCCATTTGTTGAAGGGGTCGGTGTCATGGGCCAGCAGAAAGATGCGCTCGTCGCGCGGGGTCTCGCGTTCAATGATCACGGGGGCGGAAAAGCCGCGCAGGATCGAGGGAACCGGCCGGCTGGCCAGCCCCTCGAAGGCAAAGCTCTGCTCGGCCTTGGTGACTTCCAGCACCGTGGTTTCCACCACCTCGTCGCCATTGGGGTTGAGCAGGCCGACCGCCACCGGAATGACCATGGGTTTCTTGTCCGTCTGGCCGGGCGTTGGCGGCACGTTCTGGCGGAAGGTCAGCCGATAGGTGCCATCCTGCCAGTGTTCGGAAACCGACAGGCGCGGCGTGCCCGCCTGTTCATACCACAGCTTGAACTGGCTGAGGTCGCGGCCGGTGGTGTCCTCGAACACCTTCAGCCAGTCCTCGATGGTGCAGGCCTGCCCGTCATGGCGGTCGAAATACAGATCCAGCGCGCGGCGATAGTCGGCGTCGCCCACCAGCGTTTTCAGCATGCCGATGACCTCGGCACCCTTTTCATAAACCGTCGCGGTGTAGAAATTGTTGATTTCCTTGTATTCGCTGGGCCGAACGGGATGCGCCAGCGGGCCGGCATCCTCGCGGAACTGGCGCGCGCGCAGCTGCTGCACCTCTTCTATGCGCTTGACGGCGTGGCTGCGCATGTCGCCCGAAAATGTCTGGTCGCGGAACACCGTCAGCCCCTCTTTCAGCGACAGCTGGAACCAGTCGCGGCAGGTGATGCGGTTGCCCGTCCAGTTGTGGAAATATTCATGCGCGATGATGCCTTCGATCAGCTCGTAATCGCGGTCGGTGGCGGTTTCGGGGCTGGCGAGAACATATTTGGAATTGAAGATGTTCAGCCCCTTGTTTTCCATCGCGCCCATGTTGAAATCGTCCACGGCGACGATCTGGAACAGGTCGAGGTCATATTCGCGGCCATAGTTTTCCTCGTCCCAGCGCATGGCGGCCTTGAGGCTGGCCATCGCGTGGGCGCATTTGTCCTGATCGCCCTCGCGCACCCAGATGCGCAGGGTCACGTCGCGCCCCGACATGGTGGTAAAGCGGTCGTCGAAAGACACCAGATCGCCGGCAACCAGCGCGAACAGGTAACTGGGCTTGGGCCAGGGATCATGCCACTCCACCCAGCCCTCGCCGCGCGCCACCGGATTGCCGTTTGACAGCATCACCGGCGCATCGCCCCGGATGCACACGCGAAACGGGGCCATCACGTCGGGGCGGTCGGGATAGAAGGTGATCTTGCGAAAACCCTCGGCCTCGCACTGGGTGCAATACATGCCCTTCGAGATATACAACCCGTCAAGCGCGGTATTGGCCTGCGGGTTTATCTCGACCTCGGCCCGCCAGGTAAAGGTATCGGGCAGGCTGTCGCCCGGTATGGTCAGCCCTTCGTCATCAAGCGCGTAGTCGCCGGGCCCAAGCGTGCGTTCGTCGATTCTGGCCGAGATCAGCTTGAGCGATTCGCCGTCAAGGTGGAAGTCCCCGTTTGCCGCCGGGTTCCGCCGAAAGGCGATTTCCGACGATACCCGCGTGTTTTCAGGGGCGAGATGAAAGGTCAGGCCGACCTTTTCGACCAGAAATGCGGGCGGGCGGTAGTCGGCAAGGCGGACGGTCTTGGCGTCGGTCATCTCTGCTCTCCGGGGAAGGGTCGAAAGGCAAGCATAGTGTCGCGCTGGGCAAAGTGCAATTGCCCTGAGGGCGCGTGCTGGGTTGCCGCGTCTTTTGCTGTCTTGCACCGGATACCATTGTATGCCTAAAGTGTTTCCTATAGGAAACTTCTGCGGGGCGACCCGTCTTTTGCACATGAAATCAAGACAGAAGGAGCACAGCCGTGTCCGGACGCCTCGATCGCTCGAACCTGCAGGTCGCCCCTGAGCTCGTCTCGTTTGTCGAGGAACGCGCATTGCCTGGAACAGGTGTCGATGCCGCCACCTTCTGGGAGGGCCTTTCAGCGTTGGTGCAGGCGTTCACGCCCCGCAATCGGGCGCTGTTGCAACGGCGCGCAGATTTGCAGACCAGAATCGATGACTGGCACAAGGCCATGCGCGGCCAGCCCTTTGATGCCGAATCCTATCGCGGATTTCTGACAGATATCGGCTATCTTCTGCCCGAGGGCGAGGATTTCCAGATCGAAACCGAAAACACGGATCCCGAGATCGCCCATGTGGCGGGGCCGCAGCTGGTGGTGCCGGTCACCAATGCCCGCTATGCGCTGAACGCAGCCAATGCGCGCTGGGGTTCTCTGTATGACGCGCTGTATGGCACCGATGCGCTGGGCGATCTGCCGGCGGGCGGTGGCTATGATCCGGCGCGCGGGGCGCGGGTGATCGCCTGGGCCAAGGCATTTCTGGACGAGGCCGCGCCATTGGCAAGCGGGCGCTGGGCCGATCTTTCCGATGCGGCCTCGATCCCCGATGTTCTGGCCGACAAGACACAATTTTTCGGGCGAACGGGTAAAGGTTTCCTGTTGATCAACAATAACCTGCATATCCATGTGATTGTTGATCCTGATAATACAATCGGTCGCGATGACCCGGCCAATATCGCCGATATCCACCTTGAAAGCGCGCTGTCCGCGATCATCGACCTTGAGGATTCGGTTGCCTGCGTGGACGCGCAGGACAAGGTGCTGGCCTATTCCAACTGGCTGGGCCTGATGCGGGGCGATCTGACCGAAACGGTATCCAAGGGCGGCAAGACATTTACCCGCGCGCTGGCCTCGGACCTCGACTTTACCGCGCCCGATGGCAGCAAGGGCCAGCTCAAGGGGCGTGCATTGATGCTGGTGCGCAATGTCGGCCATCTGATGACCAACCCGGCGATCCTCGACCCCGAGGGCAACGAGGTGTTCGAGGGGTTGATGGACGCAATGATCACCACGCTGTGCGCGCTGCATGACGTGAACGGTGCGCGCCGCAACTCGGCCAGGGGCTCGATCTATGTGGTCAAGCCCAAGATGCACGGCCCCGAAGAGGTGGCCTTTGCCGATGACGTGTTCACCCATGTCGAACGCGTCCTTGGCCTGCCGCAATACACCGTCAAGCTGGGCATCATGGACGAGGAACGCCGCACCAGCGTGAACCTCAAGGAATGTATCCGCGCGGCGAAGCACAGGGTCGCCTTTATCAATACCGGCTTTCTTGATCGCACCGGCGACGAGATCCACACCTCGATGGAGGCGGGCGCCATGATCCGCAAGGGGGACATGAAGAACACCCCCTGGATCAGGGCCTATGAGGACAACAATGTCGATGTGGGCCTTGCCTGCGGGCTGCGGGGCAGGGCGCAGATCGGCAAGGGTATGTGGGCCATGCCCGACATGATGGCCGCCATGCTGGAACAGAAGATCGCGCATCCCAGGGCAGGCGCCAACACCGCCTGGGTGCCCAGCCCGACGGCCGCCACGCTGCACGCGACCCATTACCACAAGGTCGATGTCGCCGCCCGGCAAGAGGAACTGGCCCGCGCCGGGCGCCGCGCATCAATGGATGACCTGCTGACGATTCCGCTAGCCGCCCCCCCGGCCTGGAGCGCCGACGAAATCACTGCCGAGCTGGAAAACAACGCCCAGGGCATCCTGGGGTATGTGGTGCGCTGGATCGATCAGGGCGTGGGCTGTTCCAAGGTGCCCGACATCCATGATGTCGGCCTGATGGAAGACCGCGCCACCTGCCGCATTTCCAGCCAGCACATGGCCAACTGGCTGCATCACGGCATTGCCTCGACCGAGCAGGTGATGGAGGTGATGAAGCGCATGGCCGAGGTGGTGGACAGGCAGAATGCGGGCGATCCGTTCTATGTGCCGATGGCCCCGGGTTTTGACGGGGTGGCGTTTCGCGCGGCCTGTGATCTGGTTTTCAAGGGGCGACGCCAGCCCTCGGGCTATACCGAGCCGATCCTTCACGCCCGCCGTCTGGAGTGGAAGGAAGAATTCCGGCAGGGTTGAGCGCGCCAGCCTTGGGGCAAGCCCGATCACCGGTTCGGGGAATGTGATCGAAAACGACTCGACCGCCACGCCGTGATGCGGTATTGACTGCGCCGATCGGTCACAGCTTCCAGCGCAGGAACCATACATGACCCGCCCGGTAATCGGCATCATCGGCAATCACGGCATACTGGGTGATGACTACCCGGTACAGGCGACCGGCATGATCAATATCGAGGCGGTCTCGAAGGTTGCCGATGGCCTGCCCCTGATGGTGCCCGCCGATCCGCGCTATGTGGATATTCCCAGCGTGATCGAGGCATGTGACGGTTTCGTCTTTACCGGCGGCAGGCCCAATGTACATCCGAAATATTACGGCGAGGAAGAGACCGAAAAACACGGCACCTTTGACCAGTGCCGGGATCTGCTGACGCTGGATCTGATCCGCACATGCGTTCAGCGCGGTCAGCCCGTTCTGGGGATCTGTCGCGGGTTCCAGGAATTCAACGTGGCCTTTGGCGGAACGTTACATCCCGAAATTCGCGAGCTCCCAGGGCGAATGAACCATCGTATGCCGCCCGATGGCACACTGGCCGAGCGATTTGCCCCCCGGCACGAAATCACCCTGACGCCCGGCGGAATATTCGCCCGGCTTTTCGGTGCTGAAAGGGTGATGGTGAACTCCCTCCACGGCCAGGGAATCAAGGAGCCCGGCCCGCGTATCGTCATCGAGGGCCTCGCCGTCGATGGCACCCCCGAGGCGATTCATGTCAAGGATGCGCCCGGCTTTGCGTTGGCCGTGCAGTGGCACCCGGAATATGACGCGGCGAACAACCCGGTTTCGCGCCCGCTGTTTCACGCATTCGGTGAGGCCGCGCGCATGTGGAAGCGCGGCGAGCGCGCCAATCCGCTGGCAAAGTCCGCCTGATTGTCGTCTTGCTGTCGGCAAAGCGCGCCTTTTCAGGCCTCCCAGCGCCATAGTGCCGGAATGAAACGATAGCCCCCGTCCACCGGCATCACATGTCCTACACCCGGAAAGGGGAAATGATAGCCGACAACGGCAATGCGTTCGCTGGCTGCCATTTCCAGCAGGCGCTTGCGTGTCTTGACAGTCAGCTCCGGCTCCATGTCGAAACCTGCCACCCATTCGGGACGCTCGATGCTGATATAGGCATGCGTCATGCTGTCGCCCAGCACCAGCAGACGGTTGTCGTTGCTTTCGACCATCACGCTCATATGGCCTGGGGTGTGGCCGAAAGTGGCCATCAGGCGCACACCCGGCGCGACCTCGTGACCATCGCGCGCCATGGTCCATTCCAGCCCCTCGGTTTTCAGCGAGTTGACGGCGCCGGCCCCGAACTGTTGCAACCTTTCGGGCAGTTGCAACACGCGCCCCGGGGCCATCCACCAATCATATTCGGCTGCCCCGATGATGTATTCCGCATCCGGCAGGATCGGCTCGTCGAAATCGTCCCGGATCCCCCAGATATGGTCGGGATGCGCATGGGTAATGACAACATGGGTGATGCTGGAGGGGTCGATCCCCGCGCTTGCGAGATTGTCCATCAGGCGCCCTTCGGTCGGCAGGAAACGGTTGCCTGCGCCCACATCGACCAGAATCCGGGCGTCATTCAGATCGATGACGGCGTGGTTCGTGTGGGCGTATGACTGAGTTTGCGACAGATAATGCGCCTTGAGAAAGGCCGCAACCTCGCGAGGGTCGGCATTGACGCCCAGCCCCGAGGCGGGCACGCCCAGATAGCCGTCGGAGACGATGGTAATCCGTGCCTCGCCAACGCGAAAGCGGTGATAGGCAGGCTGTGCGGCATCGGGTGCCGAGATTTCGGCCTGTGCCTGCCTGGCCGGCAACCCCAGCGCCGGCGCCGCAGCCGCCATGAACAACATGTCGCGGCGGTTCGGTTTGGTGATCGTCATCGCAGAGCCTTTCGTCAGCTTCCGCGTGTTATATTCTATTTCTTGAATTTGACCAAGGGTTTTCCCGACCGGTGCACGCGATCCCGTGGTGGCGGATGCGGCAAGGATCGGCAAGGGGCGGACGGAAAACGACGGCGCGGTCAGCCGGTCGCCCTCGGCGGGGTATCACGCGCGTGACTGGCCCACCGCACGACCGATCCCTTCGGGGCGTGGCAGCCGGGCGTGGAGTTTTTCGATCAATGCCAGCCGTTCGGCCACATGGGGCCCAGGCGGACAGGCGCGCCGTGTTTCCAGGCTGACGTGAATCAGCATCTGTTCGCAGGTTGCCAGCAGCCGACCATCCTGGTGATGCATCATCCCGAAGACATGCATCCGCTTGCCCGCACCTGAAAGCAGCAGCGTTTCCACCGAAATCGTGGCGCCTGCGCGCGCCTCGTCGAGATGTCGGATATGCGTTTCGGCCGTGAAATAGCTGTTGCCGCTTGCAATATAGTCTGCATCGGCGCCCACGATTTCCATAAAGCGGTCGGTAGCGTTCGAGAATGCCTCGAGGTAGCGCGCCTCGTTCATGTGGCCGTTATAGTCGGTCCACTCGTCCGGCACGATCCTGGAAAGCGTCTGGACAGGGCGGGAAAGGTCGATTTCTGCGGTCATGTGGGGCCTCGTTCGGAAATGACGGTATCCTCGGAAATGGCGGTGGCAAGGTCAAGATCTCGCTGTGCGGCTCCGTGTGATCACATGTCGGCCGGGCAGTACAGTGGCGGTTTACGCTCGGTGGGCAACCGTGGTTTCAGGCTGTGGATATCTCATGAAGGGGCTGAAGAAACAGAGCCTTGGAGATTACACCTTTTGTGGATAGATTTCGTGATCACTTGAACGGGATCAGACCTGCATTTCCTTGACCGCACTCAGCGTCAATTCGGGATAGTCGCGTTCGATCCGGTCGATATCCCATTGCAGGCGCGTCAGATAGACAAGGTCGCCGTCGTTGTCATGGGAAATATGCCCCTTGTTGGCATTGACGAAGCGGTCCACCTCGTCCTTGGGGCCGGTGATCCAACGGGCCGAGGTGAACTGGCTGGGTTCGAACCGCACGGGCAGGGAATATTCCTGCTCGATCCGGCTGGCCAGCACCTCGAATTGCAGCGCGCCCACGACGCCCACGATAAAGCCCGAGCCGACCATCGGCTTGAACACCTTGGCCGCACCCTCTTCGGCAAACTGCATCAGGGCCTTTTCCAGATGCTTGGCCTTCATCGGGTCGCCAGCACGTACATTTTGCAGCAATTCCGGTGCGAAAGAGGGGATTCCGGTGACGCGCAGCATCTCGCCCTCGGTCAGCGTGTCGCCGATGCGCAGCTGTCCGTGATTCGGGATGCCGATGATGTCGCCGGCCCAGGCCTCTTCGGTCAGTTCGCGGTCCGAGGCCAGAAACATCACCGGGTTGGAAATCGCCATGGGTTTCTTGCTGCGCACATGGGTCAGCTTCATGCCCCGCCTGAAATGGCCGGAACACAGGCGCAGAAAGGCCACCCTGTCGCGGTGTTTCGGGTCCATATTGGCCTGCACCTTGAAGACAAAGCCGGCGACCTTGGGCTCGCTGGGCAGGATCTGGCGTGGCTCGGCGGCGCAGGGCTGGGGCGGGGGGCCGAATTCACCGATACCCAGCATCAGCTCCTGCACGCCGAACGAGTTGATCGCGCTGCCGAACCAGATGGGCGACATGGTGCCCTCATGCACCGCCTGCTGGTCGAATTCGGGCAGCAAGCCGCAGGCCATCTCGACCTCGTCACGCAGTTTTTCCAGCAGATCGGCGGGGACGTATTGTTCCAGCTGCGGGTCATCAAGGCCGTTGATTTCGATGTTTTCGGCAACGCGGTTCCGGTCGGCGCGATCCATCAGCAACAGGCGGTCGCGCAGCAGATCGTAGCATCCGATAAAATCGCGCCCCATGCCGATGGGCCAGCTGGCTGGCGTTACGTCGATCGCAAGGTTTTCTTGTATTTCATCAATAATATCGAAAGTATCGCGACTTTCCCTGTCCATTTTGTTGCAAAAAGTCAAAATAGGAAGGTCGCGCAGACGGCAGACCTCGAACAGTTTTCGCGTCTGGCTTTCCACACCCTTGGCCCCGTCGATGACCATCACCGCCGCATCGACCGCCGTCAGCGTGCGGTAGGTGTCTTCGGAAAAATCGGCGTGCCCCGGGGTGTCCACCAGGTTGAACCACCAGTCGCCAAAGGGGAATGACATGGCGGACGCGGAAACCGAGATGCCGCGATCCTGCTCCATCTTCATATAGTCGGATCGCGTGCGCCGTGCCTCGCCCTTGGCGCGCACCTGTCCGGCCATCTGGATGGCGCCACCATAGAGCAGGAATTTTTCCGTCAGCGTCGTCTTGCCGGCATCGGGGTGGCTGATGATGGCAAAGGTCCGGCGGCGGGCAATCTGGGGCGGCAGGGCGGGCATGTTGGTGGGGCGATCAGGCATGCCGGGCGATATAGGCGAGGTGCAGGCAAAGGGCAAGCGGCGGCGCAGAGGGCTGATCGGGCCCGGCGCGGTTTCGTGGCCGCGCGCATCTTGAATCTGTCAGGGGCATCTTGCAAAGATGAAACCAACTGATCCCGCATCTGCACGTGGTTCGCGCCGATGTCGTGAGAACAGGTCAGGAAGAAAGGCCAAGGGGAGAATTTCATGGCGGCAAATGGCACCTACAGCCAGATGGCAAACTATCTGACGACGGGGTACTGGACATGGTTGGGGGGCAGGCAGCGAAAGTTCGACCATCTCAACCTGACGGTTGACATTTCGGCCCTGCAGACCCCCGACCAGGCCTTTGCCAAGGCGGCGCTCGACCTGTGGACGGATGTTTCCGGTCTGACCTACAGCGTGGTTACCACGGGCGGCGCCGATATCACCTTTCAGGACACGGGCGCCGGGGCCATTACCAATACGAGCATCACCTATGGTGCGACCGGGCCGGCAACGATCACCTCGGCGACAGTGAACATCGATCCTTCCTGGGGTGGTGGCGTGGGTGCGTCGATCGACAGCTACCGCTTTCATACCTTCATCCACGAGATCGGCCATGCGCTGGGGCTGGGGCATCAGGGCCCGTACAATGCCACGGCCAGCTATCCCACGGATGCGGTTTTCACCAATGATTCCTGGCAGGAATCGGTGATGTCCTATTTCGACCAGAACGTGAATACCAGCATCACCGCCACCAAGGCCTATGTCCTGACACCCCAGATCGTGGATATTCTTGCCGTGCAGGGACTTTACGGTGCAGGGACGGCGCGGCCCGGCAATACGATCTATGGTGTGGGGAACAATACCGGGCGCGCATCCTATGAAGCGGGATTCACCGACATGCCGACGGTCACGATCTATGATACCGGCGGCAGGGACAAGATGGATTATTCCGGCACACCGGCCTCGGGCGTCGTCGCCGATCAGACGATTGATCTGCGCCCGGGTGGCATTTCCAGCGTCTACGGCAAGATCGGCAATGTCATCATCGCCAAGGGCACGATCATCGAAGATGCGGTTGGCGGATCGGGCAAGGATCGCATCATCGGCAATGGCGCAGGCAACGTGCTGCAGGGCGGGGGCGGCCGGGACAGCCTGATCGGCAAGGGCGGGGCCGATCGTCTGCTTGGAGGTGCCGGCCGCGACAAGGAAAACGGCGGCGGCGGAAACGATCATCTGCTTGGCGGCGGCGGCCACGACCGGCTGAACGGGGGCGCCGGCCAGGACACCCTGATTGGCGGGCGTGGCAATGATCGCCTGCATGGCGGCAATGGCGCTGACGTCCTGAAAGGCGGTGCTGGCAATGACGTGATGCAAGGCGGGCGCGGCGCCGACGTTTTCGTCTTTGCCCCCGGTGACGGCAATGACCGGATTGTCGATTTTGCCGACAACACGGATACGGTGCAGCTGGATGCGCGCCTGTGGGGCGGGGGGCTCACGGCTCAGCAGGTGCTGAATACCTATGCCCATACCACCCTTGCAGGAGATGTCGTTCTGGATTTCGGTGGCGGTACCGACACGCTGACATTTACCGGTCTCGGATCGACGAATCTGCTGCTCAACGACATGGTGATCGTCTGATCCGCGGGCCGGGTCCCGGCGCGGGTGTCCGGCATTGCGGCCTCTCCCGGGGCTTGACCCCTGCATGGTCTGCGGCGTATCGCAACGAACCGCTCCCAAGGCCCGAGGATGCCATGCCGACGTTTACCGCACTGACCACGCTGAAATCCCGCGAGCGGGCCGAGGCCCTCTCCGAGGCGATGGAAGGCCTTTCACCTGCGCCGACGGGTATCGGCCTGCTGGAAATCGAGGATGGGTCGGGCCTGTTCGAGGTGGGCGCATATTTCACGGAAAGTCCAGATACGGTTGCGCTGGCGCTGCTGGCCGCGGCATTTGACGCGCGACCCTTTGCCGTTTCGCAACTGCCCGATACCGACTGGGTGGCACATGTGCGGCGTGAACTGGCCCCGGTGCGAGCCGGGCGATTCTTTCTGTATGGCAGCCACGATGCCGACAAGCTGCCCGCGGATGTCGTGCCGCTGTTGATAGATGCGGCGATGGCCTTTGGAACCGGCCATCACGGCACCACGCGCGGCTGTCTGATCGCGCTGGATCGTCTGTTGGCTCAGGGCCTTGCCCCCGAATCCGTTGCCGATATCGGTTGCGGGACCGCAGTGTTGGCGATGGCGGCGAAACGGGTATGGCCCGAGGCCCGGGTTCTGGCCAGTGATATCGACGAGGTCGCGGTCGAGACGGCGCAGGCGAACCTCGGGTTCAACGATCTTCTCGATCAGATCGAATGTCTGTGCTGTCCCGGCTTTGCCCATGAAAGGTTGCGCCGGGCGGCCCCCTTTGACCTTGTTTTCGCCAATATCCTCAAGGCGCCGCTGATCGATCTTGCCCCGGATATGGCCGGGCATGTCGCCGCCCACGGGCATGTCATCCTGTCGGGTATCCTGAACGAGCAGGCCGATGAGGTGATCGCGGCCTACCGGAAACAGGGATTCACCCTGCATGAGCGCGATCAGCTGGACGAATGGTCCACCCTCACCATGCGCAAGGGTTGATCGGGCTTTGTCGTCTGATAACGAGGGTGCCTTGCGTCCGAAAGGAAAGGGCCGCCCCTGCCAAGGGAAGGCCCTTTGTTCGAAAACGGCACCGATATGCGCAGCGCTCAGACCTTGCGTGCGGCGTTGCGTGCTACACGGTCGATATCTGCCGGGGTCAGACCGATATCTTCCAGCTGGCGCAGGCTGAGACGTTCCAGTTCCTGGCGCGTGCGGCGCATGTTGTTCCATTCGACAATCGCGTTCCACAGTGCCTCGGCACGCGAGACGATGTGATAGGCGGTTTCGGCACCCAACGGTGCCGGTCGTGTCAGTCCTTGATAGGCCATTGTCCTCTTCCCTTCTTTGATCGCGGGCCCATGTCGGCCCGTATGCAGGTCGCTTTCGCACAGCGCATCTAGGCCCTCGAATCACATGCAACAACCCGCGTTTCTGCATGCCCGCAATGCGTTTTCTGCAACCTGTCCGGTAATGTTCCGAAAGCGACATTCGCGGCCCAGATCACGTCGGGAAACGACATTTTCACGCGTCGAGACGCGATCATTCTCTGGCAAATGTTCGCGTTTCGTGCTAGCCATCGCGAAAATGACAACGAAGAACCATGACCGAGGACAGGGGGCAGGATGCGCGTGATCGGAATCGACCCGGGGCTGCGGCACATGGGATGGGGCGTCATCGATGTTGACGGCGGGCGTCTGTCGCATGTTGCAAACGGCATCTGCCATTCCCAAGGGGTGGATCTGGCGCAGCGCCTGTTGTCGCTGCATGGCCAGCTGGAACAGATCCTTGCCAGCCACCGGCCCAGCCATGCGGCGGTGGAACAGACTTTCGTCAACAGCAACGGCACCGCGACGCTGAAACTGGGCCAGGCGCGTGCCATTGCCATGCTGGTGCCGGCGCAGGCCGGGCTGACGGTTGCGGAATATGCCCCCAACACGGTGAAAAAGGTGGTGGTCGGCGTGGGACATGCCCAGAAGCAGCAGGTCGAACATATGGTGCGCCTGCAATTGCCGGGCGTCCAGATTGCCGGGGCGGATGCCGCCGACGCGCTGGCCATCGCGCTGTGCCACGCCCATCACGCGCAGTTTGCCGGCCGGCTGGATGCGGCGCTGGCGCGTGCGGCAGGGGCCGGGATTGGGGGGCAGGCATGATCGGCAAGCTGACGGGCCGGCTGGATTACAAGGCCGAGGATCACGTTCTGATCGACGTTCAGGGCGTCGGCTATCTGGTGTTCTGCGCCGGGCCCACGCTCGCGTCCATGCCCGCGCCGGGGGGGATGGTGTCGCTTTATACCGAGCTGGTCGTGCGCGAGGATCTGATGCAGCTGTTCGGCTTTCCGACGCTGGCCGAACGGGAATGGCACCGCCTGCTGACCAGCGTGCAGGGGGTCGGGGCCAGAGTCGCGCTGAATATCAGTGGCACGCTGGGGGTCGAGGGGCTTGCCCGCGCGTTGTCGCTGGGCGATGCGTCGGCGATCAAGGCCGCGCCCGGTGTCGGGCCGAAACTGGCGCAGCGCATCATTGTCGAGCTCAAGGACAAGGCCCCCGCGATCATGGCGCTGGGGGCTGCGGGTGCGGCGCGGGCACAGGCCGATGAGGCCGCGGTGATCGAGCCGTCAATCAAGGCCCCCGCACCCAAACCGGCGCCCGAACAGGCCCCCGATGATGCCGCCGCCGGTGCCGCGGCGCGGGCCGATGCGCTGTCGGCGTTGGTCAATCTGGGCTATGGTCAGGGCGAAGCCGCCACCGCCATTGCCGAGGCCAGCGCCAGCAACGCGGCTGCGGACGCGCCCGAACTGATCCGCCAATGCCTGCGCCTGCTGGCGCCAAAGGGGTAAGCCATGAACGACAGCGACATGACCCAACCCGACCCGACCCTGCGCCCCGAACCCCGCCCCGATGATGCCGACCGTGCCTTGCGGCCGCAAAACCTGGACGAATTCATCGGCCAGGCCGAGGCGCGCGCCAATCTGCGGGTGTTCATCGAAAGCGCGCGCTCGCGCGGGCAGGCGATGGATCATACGTTGTTTTACGGTCCGCCGGGGCTGGGCAAGACGACGCTGGCGCAGATCATCGCGCGCGAGCTGGGGGTGAATTTCCGCATGACCAGTGGCCCGGTGCTGGCGCGCGCCGGCGATCTGGCCGCGATCCTGACCAATCTGGATGCGCGCGACGTGCTGTTCATTGATGAAATTCACCGCCTGAACCCCGCGGTGGAAGAGGTGCTCTACCCCGCGCTGGAAGATTTCGAACTGGATCTGGTGATCGGCGAGGGCCCCGCCGCGCGCACCGTGCGCATCGATCTGCAACCCTTTACCCTGGTCGGAGCAACGACGCGGCTGGGGCTGCTGACGACCCCGCTGCGCGACCGCTTTGGCATCCCGACCCGGCTGGAATTCTATACCGAGGACGAGTTGCTTGAAATCGTCACCCGCGGTGCCCGCCTGCTGGGGGTGCCGGCCGATGAGGGCGGGGCACGCGAAATTGCGCGCCGCGCCCGCGGCACGCCCAGGGTTGCCGGGCGTCTGCTGCGCCGGGTTGTCGATTTCGCCGTGGTCGATGGCGACGGCAGGGTCACGCGCGCGGTGGCCGATGGCGCGCTGACCCGTCTGGGGGTGGATCACCTTGGTCTGGACAGTGCCGACCGGCGCTATCTGCGCCTTCTGGCCGAACATTACGGGGGCGGCCCGGTCGGGGTAGAGACCATATCTGCCGCATTGTCGGAATCCCGCGATGCTGTAGAAGAGGTGATCGAACCCTTCCTGCTGCAACAGGGGTTGATTCAGCGCACGCCCAGGGGGCGCATGCTGGCGGCCCGTGCGTGGCGCCATCTCGGCCTGAACCCTCCGCGAAAGGCGGACGAGGCCGACCTGTTTGGAGACTAGACCGTTGAACGAAGACATCCTGACCCCCGAAGGCGTCGAGAAACTTTTTACCGCGCGCGAGGGCGGCTATCGCTTTTCCTGCTGGGGGCGGCCCATCGCACCGGTCGTCTTTGGGGTCGATGACGACACGCTTGACCACCTCAAGGACGCCATGCGCTCGGTGGTCAACATCTCGGGCGCGGAATTCGCCGAGACCGACCCCGAGCTTGGCGCCAACCTGATGGTGTTTTTCTGCACCGACTGGGACGAGCTGGACATGGTGCCCAATCTGGGCCAGCTGCTGCCCGATTTCGATATCCTGAAATCCTCGCTCAAGCGCACCGGGGCCAACCAGTACCGGACCTTTTCCTTTGACGACAAGGGCGCGATCCGTGTCTGCATCGTGTTGCTGCGCTATGACGAACACATGGCCAATGCCACCATCCAGACCGTCGGTGTCGGCCAGATGGCCCAGTGCATCCTGCTGTGGGGGGACAACGCCTTTGACGATGACAGCCCCATCGCCATCGTGCCTGAAAACGGCATGTGCATCGTCAAGCCCGAATATGCGGCGCTGATCCGCGCGGCCTATGACCCGGCAATGCCGCCCTCGGCCTCGGATGCGTCGCACGCCATGCGTCTTGCCGCCCGCGCACGGATATTGATCGAGAACCTCGAGGCCGAGGCTGACGAACAGCTTGAAACGGGCAAAGATGAAGCATGAATTCACCTGCCGCGTCTATTACGAGGATACCGACCTTGCCGGTATCGTCTATTACGCCAACTATCTGAAGTTCATCGAGCGCGCGCGCACCGAATTCATCCGCGCGCTGGGGGTGGACCAGACGCGCGTCAAGGCGGAACAGGGTGTCGTGTTCGCGGTGCGCCGGGTCGAAATCGACTATCTTGTTCCGGCGCGCTTTGACGATCTGATCCGAGTCGAGACACGCCTTCGCGGGTTGACCGGGGCGCGTGTCACGTTGGCGCAGGACGTGTTTCGCGACGCCGAGATGCTCGCAAAAGCCGAGGTTACGCTTGTCAGTCTTGCCGATTCAGGGCGTCCCGTCCGTTTTCCAGCGGATATTCGCCGAAAGCTGGGTCAAATCCTTGCGCGTTCGCCCGATTAGTCGTTCAAGCGGTAGCAAGAGAGGTGGCGAATTGTTAGTCTCTCGTGCAAAACGGGCCTGAACAGGGCCCTGCGTTACGGCATTTGGGCAATGGTTCGTACACGAATCCAAATCCCCGCAATCGAATCGGGGGCTGAAAGAGCAGGCTGATGGAAACAGTGGATTTTTCGATTCTCGCACTGTTCGTGCGGGCAACCCTGATCGTCAAGTTCGTGATGCTGGCGCTGGTTCTGGCATCATTCTGGTCCTGGGCGATCATCATCCAGAAATTCATCAATTTCCGTATAGCCCGACGCGAGGCTGCCATGTTCGACCGCGCTTTCTGGTCGGGCGAACCGCTGGACGAGTTGTACACCAAGATCGCCGACAACCCGCGGGGGGCGTCGGAAAAGATATTTTGCGCGGGCATGGCCGAATGGAACCGTTCGCACCGCTCGGACGGGGCGATGATGGCGGGGACGCAGGCGCGGATAGACCGCTCGATGGATGTCGCGATCGCCCGGGAAACGGCCCGCCTGACGCAGGGGCTGAATTTCCTCGCAACCGTCGGATCGACCGCGCCTTTTGTCGGCCTTTTCGGCACCGTCTGGGGCATCAAGAACGCCTTTCAGGACATTGCCCTGCAGCAGAGCACCAATCTGGCGGTCGTGGCGCCGGGCATCGCCGAGGCCCTGGTGGCAACGGCGCTGGGCCTGCTGGCGGCGATCCCCGCAGTCATCTTTTATAACAAGCTGTCGGCCGATGCCGATGCCATTGCATCGGGTCTTGACAGTTTCGCCGACGAATTCTCGACCATCCTTTCGCGCCAGCTGGACCTTTAGGCGATGGGGGGCGGCATGGTCGAGGGCGGCGATCGCAGGCGCAAGAGGCGCAGTGGGCGCAGGCGTACCCCGCCCATGGCCGATATCAACGTGACGCCGATGGTCGATGTCATGCTGGTGTTGCTGATCATCTTCATGGTTGCGGCACCCATGCTGACGGTCGGTGTTCCGGTCAAGCTGCCCAAGACTGCTGCAACGCCGCTGCCCGGCGAAAAGGAGCAGCCGCTTACGCTGTCGATCACCGCCGACGGGCAGCTGGTGTTGCAGAAAACCCGGATCGATCGCAAGGCGCTGATCCCCAAGCTGCGCGCGATCGCGGCCGAACGGCAGAACGACAAGATCTTTCTGCGCGCCGATGGCCGGGTGCCTTACGAGGTGGTCATGCAGGTGATGGGCGCGCTCAACGCCGGAGGGTTTCGCAAGATCGGGCTGGTGACCGATTCAGGGGGCCCGACACTGAACGGGCAGGACAACTAGGCGTGCGCGGTGCAGACAGGAACCTACATATCGGGCCTTGGCCATGTCGCGGTCATCGGCTGGGTGATCCTGGGATCCGTATTGTCCGACAAGCCCACGCCGCCCGAATTTCGGGTGACCGAGGTTTCCCTGATTTCCCGCGCCGAGCTTGATGCGGCCCAGAGCAGTTCACCCCAGACCGTCCAGGATGTGACAAAGCCCAGCTTTGCGCCCGACCGCGCCACCGCACCCAAGGCGCCCGCGGCCGACACGCCTCCTCCCGCGAGACCGCGCAAGGAAGATCTGCCTCGACAGCAGGTGGTCACACCGCCCGATCTGACCGCGCTCAGGAATCCGGTGCGCGCGACGGCCCAGGTCGAGGCCCCGAAAATGGCGGCCGAGCCCAGCGTGACCGAGCAGGGCGCAAGTCTGATCATGCCCACCGCGCCCATTGCCCCGGTTGCGCGCGAGGGGCTCGACCAGCCGGATCGTCCGGTGCCCCCCGACGCGGCCGAGGCCCCCTCGCCGCGTGTTGACACGACACCGGCGCCACCCCCGCCCACCGATGCCAGAACCGCCCCCAGGGTGCAAAAGGCGACCCGCCCCGACCGCAAGGCAACGGTTCCCGACAAGCCGCGTGTCGAGACCGCGCCCAAGCAGGCTTCGACCCGGATCGTGACCGAGGCCACGCGCAAGAAAAAGACTGCCGCCCCCCTGCGCAGCAGCCGACCCAGGGGTCGTCCGGCGAAACTGGCCGACAAGGCGCGGGCTGCACGCGATATTGCCGCGGCCCTTGCTGCCGCCCAGCGCGCCAGTGCCACCCGACCGGCGCCGTCGCCTCCTGCACCCGCGCCCTCGGGACCACCCCTGACCGGGGCGGAAAAGGACGCTCTCCGGCTGGCGGTTCAGGAGTGCTGGAACGTCAACCCCAGTTCGGAATCGGCGCGCATCACGGTTGTCGTTGGCGTCTCGATGGAGCGCAATGGCAAGCCGCGGCCCGGCACGATCAGGCTGATCAGTGCGACCGACGGGTCGGAATCGGCGAAACAGAGTGCCTTTGATGCCGCAAGGCGTGCAATACTGCGCTGTGGAATCAAGGGGTACAAACTTCCGGTGGCAAAGTATGATCGCTGGCGTAATATCGAAATGACATTCAATCCCGAAAAGATGAGGATCAAATGAGACCTCCTTTTGCCTTTCTGACATTCGTTGTGCTGTTTGCGCTGGCGGTGCCGGCCTCGCCGTTCATGCAGGCGGCGCAGGCCCAGACGGCCGATTCCCGGAATCGGGCGACCGCCGGCCCCCTGAGGATCGAGATCACCCAGGGTGTGATCGAGCCGATGCCCTTTGCCGTGCCGACCTTTGTTGCCGATTCAGCGGCCGCGACCCAGCTGGCCAGCGATATCAGCCAGCTTGTCGTGGCCGATCTGGTGGGCACCGGGCTGTTTCGCGAGATACCGCCCGCGGCACAGATTTCGGGGATATCCAATTTCGATGCACCCGTGCAGTTCTCGGACTGGAAGGCGGTCAATGCCCAGGCGCTGATCACGGGGGCCGTATCGTTGAAACTGGGTGGGCGGCTTGAGGTCAAGTTTCGCCTGTTTGACGTCTTTGCCCAGACCCAGCTGGGCAAGGGTCTGAAATTCACCGGCCGGCGCAAGGACTGGCGCCGCATGGGCCACAAGGTTGCCGATGCCGTTTACGAGCGCCTGACGGGCGAGGGCGGCTATTTCGACAGCCGGGTGGTATTCGTGTCCGAAAGCGGACCCAAGAACGTCCGGCGCAAGCGTCTGGCAATCATGGATTACGATGGGGCCAATCTGCGTTATCTGACTGACGATCGTGCGCTGGTTCTGGCACCGCGCTTTTCGCCGGATGGTCGTTCCATCCTTTATACGTCATACGAAACCGGCCTGCCGCGGGTCTATCTGATGACCCTCAAGTCCATGCGCCGTCGGGCAGTGGATGATCTGCCCGAGATGAGCTTTGCCCCCCGTTTCTCGCCCGATGGCCGATCGGTCCTGCTGTCGCTCAGCAAGGCGGGCAATGTCGATATCTACCGCATCGATCTGGGATCAGGCAAACGCACGCGCCTGACCTCGGCCCCTTCGATCGAGACGGCACCCAGCTATTCGCCCGATGGCCGCCAGATCGTGTTCGAAAGCGACCGCTCGGGGTCGCAGCAGTTGTACATCATGCCCGCCAATGGCGGCGAGGCCCGGCGCATCAGCTTTGGCGCCGGCCGTTACGCGACCCCGGTATGGTCTCCGCGTGGCGATCTGATTGCCTTTACCAAGATGAACAAGGGCCGCTTTCATATCGGAGTGATGCGCACCGATGGCAGCGAGGAACGCCTGCTGACGGCCTCGTTCCTGGATGAGGGGCCGACCTGGGCACCCAACGGGCGGGTGCTGATGTTCTTCCGCCAGGGCAGGGGGGCAAATTCGGCACCGCAGATCTGGTCGGTCGATGTCAGCGGCCGCAACCTCAAGCGGGTTCCCACCCCCGAATCCGCGTCCGATCCATCGTGGTCGCGCCTGATGAAGTGATCGTGTCCGGGTCGAAAAGGTAACCGTGCCGTGATTCCCCTTCCAGCTCTGGAATGGTATAAACATGGCGGAGCAGACAAAAGGCCGCATATTGCGGCCCATACAAGGAACCAAGACATGACTCCAAGACTGGCAGTGATCCTGACCTTTGCCTCGTTCGTACTGGCTGCCTGCGCGGGCGGTATTCCCGACAGCGGCGCGAATGTCGGACAGGCGAACTACAAACCCGACACGCCCGAATATTTCGTCGCCACGGTTGGCGACCGGGTTCTTTTCGACGTGGACAAGAGCGCACTCAGCCCGGCAGCCATGGCCATTCTCGACGCCCAGGCCGAGTGGCTGAAGCAGAACCCCGGGTTCAACGCGGTGATCGAGGGCCATACCGATGAACGCGGCACGCGCGAATACAACATCGCGCTGGGCGCGCGGCGTGCAAGTGCGGTCAAGGAATATCTGGTCAGCAAGGGCATATCGCCCACCCGCCTGACGACAGTCAGCTATGGCAAGGAACGGCCGATCGCGACCTGCTCGGCCGAAAGCTGCTGGTCCCAGAACCGTCGTGCGGTCACCGTGCTGCATGTGCGGGCGACCAGCTAGGGCAGGGTGAGCGGATGAAACCCCTGCACCTGATCGTCGTTATCGCGCTGGCGGCCCTGACGGGGTTGCCGGCGCAGGCCCAGCAGAGCCGCAAGGAAACCCTTGCCGACGTCCGGCAGGAGTTGAACATCCTCTATGTCGAGATCCAGCGCCTCAAGCAGGAGCTGTCCACGACCGGAATCAACACACCACCTCCGGCGGCAAACAACGAACTGGCGCGGATCGACGCGCTTGAACAGGAGCTTCAGCGGCTGACCAACAAGGTCGAGCGGACCGAGTTCTGGATCCGTCGCATCGTCAAGGATGGCACCAACCGGATCGGCGATCTGGAATTTCGTCTTGTCGAACTGGAAGGCGGCGATACGTCAAAGCTGGGCGAGACAACCACCTTGGGTGGCAATGTCTCGCCCCCGCCGGTGGTGTCGGAATCGCAGCCCGCGTCCAAGACCGAGCTGGCCGTCGGAGAGGAAGAGGATTTCAAGACCGCCAAGGCAGCCTTTGACGCCGGCGATTATCAGCGCGCCGCCGACCTGTTCAAGAGCTACCCGGGCAATTATCCCGACGGTCCGCTGGTTCCCGCAGCCGAATACTGGCGCGGCGAGTCGCTGGCCCGACTCGAGAAATGGAGCGAGGCCGCGCGCGCATATCTGCAGAGCTTCAGCGGTGCCCCCGACAGCGAATTTGCCCCGCGTGCGCTGTATCGTCTGGGGATCAGCCTCGACAAGATCGGCCAGAAGGACGAGGCCTGCCTGACCCTGAACGAGGTCAAGCCGCGCTATCCCAACGCACCCGACGTGGTGAAACAGGCGGCGCAGTCGATGCAGGATCTCGGGTGTGGCGGTTGACAGAATACGAAATCGCCCATCTCGTTTCGGGCCTTGACCGACTGTTTGCCGATGATCCGCCGGCTAGATTGGGCCTGGCCCTTTCGGGGGGGGGCGATTCGATGGCGTTGCTCCTGCTGGCTGCGCGGTGGGCCGGGTCGCGGCGCACGGCGCTTGCTGCGGTAACCGTCAATCACAACCTGCGCGCCGAAGCCGCCGACGAGGCAGCCCTTGCCGCACGCGCCTGCGCCGGCCTCGGGATTTCCCATGAAACGCTTTCCTGGCAAGGCTGGGACGGGCGCGGCAATCTGCAGGACGCGGCGCGACAGGCCCGCCGTCGTCTCATCGGCGCGTGGGCGCGGCGCAACGGGATCGGTGTCGTTGCGCTGGGGCATACGCTGGACGATCAGGCGGAAACCGTGTTGTTGCGCCTTGCGCGGGGCTCGGGCGTCGACGGGTTGTCGGGCATGGCCCCTTCGGTCAAAGTGGATGGACTCCGTTTGGTGCGCCCTCTGTTGCATTTGCGGCGGGCCGAGTTGCGGGATTTCCTGCGCAGCCGTGGTCAGAGCTGGGCGGATGACCCCAGCAACGAGGATACGCGTTTTGCCCGCGTCCGGGCGCGTCGGGCGCTGGCCGCGCTGGCCGCGCTGGGGCTCGATGCCGAGGGGCTGGCCGATACCGCCGCACGCATGTCGGTTGCCCGTGCGGCGCTGGACCGGCAGACCTTGTCTGCGGCGCGGCAACTGGCCCGTGTCGATGCCGCGGGTGCGGTTGCGATAGATTGCGACGGGTTTCTGCAACTGCCCGAGGAAATCCGGCGTCGCCTGTTGGCGCACAGCCTGCTATGGGTTGGGGGCGCTACATATCGCCCGCGCCTGAAGGCGCTGATCGGGCTTCTCGGCCAGATCGAGGCCGGGCGCGGGGGCAGCCTGGGCGGTTGCCTGGTCGATATCCCTGCCGGCCCGGTGATCGTGATCATGCGCGAGCCCGCCGCGATCAAAGGCAGCATTGCCCGACCGTCGCAGCTCTGGGATGGCCGATGGCAGCTGAGCGCGCCGGCAAGTCCCGATGATTGCCCCGATGATTGTCATGTCGCGGCGCTGGGCGAACGGGGGTTGGCGGCATGCCCGGACTGGCGCGAAACCGGCATCCGGCGGGGCGCCCTGCTGGTTTCCCCGGCGGTCTGGAGGGGCAGCGAACTGATCGCCGCGCCCCTTGCGGGGCTTGCAAATGGCTGGTCCTGTCGGCGTATTCCTGCCTGCGACCATTATTATTCCACGATTATATCGCATTGAATCCCCGCCGGGGATGCCTATGTTAGGCTCAACCAGAGACTCGTCCCTGTTCGTTCGGGCGAGTCAGTTCCATTCAGGGGAGCCTGTGTATTGGGAAACACACGCAACATTGCCTTTTGGGTCGTCCTTTTCCTGCTGATGGTGGCGCTGTTCAACCTGTTCAGCAACTCGCAGGGCTCGATGTCCACACAGAGCAAGAACTATTCGTCCTTCATCGAGATGGTCGATCGCAACGAGGTGCAGAGCGTCGTCTTCGATGGTGAAAAGATCTATGTCCGCGCCAATGACGGCACGCAATACGTGACCGTCAAGCCCGATGGCACCAAGGTGACCGAGGCGCTGACCGAGCGTCTGCTGAAGCACAAGGTTGCCATCACGGCCAAACCGCAAGAGGTTTCCGGGGTTCTCAGCTTTCTTTCGCTGTTTGGTCCGGTTCTGCTGCTGGTCGGGGTGTGGATATTCTTCATGAACCGCATGCAGGGCGGCGGTCGTGGCGGCGCGATGGGTTTTGGCAAGTCCAAGGCCAAGCTGCTGACCGAAAGCTCCAAGCGCGTAACCTTTGACGATGTCGCCGGCATCGACGAGGCCAAGGAAGAGCTCGAGGAAATCGTCGAATTCCTGCGCGACCCGCAGAAATTCACGCGCCTCGGCGGCACCATCCCCAAGGGCGCGCTGCTGGTCGGCCCACCGGGTACCGGTAAAACCCTGCTGGCGCGTGCCATTGCCGGCGAGGCTGGCGTGCCCTTTTTCACCATTTCCGGTTCGGATTTCGTCGAGATGTTCGTCGGCGTCGGCGCCAGCCGGGTGCGCGACATGTTCGAGCAGGCCAAGAAGAACGCGCCCTGCATCGTGTTCATCGACGAAATCGACGCGGTCGGCCGCCATCGTGGCGCCGGCTATGGCGGCGGCAATGACGAACGTGAGCAGACCCTCAACCAGCTGCTGGTGGAAATGGACGGTTTCGAGGCCAATGAGGGTGTGATCCTGATCGCGGCCACCAACCGGCCCGATGTTCTGGACCCGGCGCTGCTGCGCCCCGGCCGGTTTGACCGGCAGGTGCAGGTGCCCAACCCCGATATCAAGGGCCGCGAAAAGATCCTGGCCGTTCATGCCCGCAAGGTGCCCCTGGCCCCGGATGTGGACCTCAAGATCATCGCCCGCGGCACGCCCGGTTTCTCGGGTGCCGATCTGGCGAATCTGGTGAACGAGGCGGCCCTGATGGCCGCGCGCACCGGCAAGCGGTTCGTCACCATGGAGGATTTCGAGAACGCCAAGGACAAGGTGATGATGGGCCCCGAGCGGCGCTCGATGGTGATGACCGAGGACGAAAAGAAACTGACCGCCTATCACGAGGCGGGCCATGCGATCGTCGGTCTGCACGTGCCTCAGCATGATCCGATCCACAAGGCCACCATCATCCCGCGCGGTCGTGCGCTGGGTCTTGTCCTGTCATTGCCCGAGCGTGACCAGCTGAGCGTGACCAAGACCAAGTACAAGTCAAAGATCGCCATGGCGATGGGCGGCAAGGTGGCCGAAGAGTTGAAGTTCGGCCCCGATAACGTGACCTCGGGGGCCAGTTCGGACATCCAGCAGGCCACCCGGATTGCACGTGCGATGGTCACCCAGTTCGGCATGTCGGAAAAGCTGGGAAACATCGAATACATTTCCGAGCAGCAGACCTATCTGGGCCCGCAGGGCTCGCAATTCGTGGCCGGCCCGGAGGCGCGCAAGCTGATCGATGACGAGGTGCGCCGTATCGTGGACGAGGGCTATGAGACCGCGCGCAAGATCCTTACCGAGCACGCCGACGAGCACGAGCGTCTGGCGCAGGGCCTGCTGGAATACGAGACCCTGACCGGATCCGAGATCAGCAAGGTGATCAGGGGCGAGCCGCTCAACCGGGGGGACGACGAAGACGATTCGGCCCAGGCAGGCGGCAAGAGCTCCAGCCTGACCGATGTTCCCAAGACCTCGCCCCCGAGGACGCGCAAGGATGGCGGCCTGGAGCCCAAGCCAACCACCTGATCGCTCACGCAATAATCATAAAGATGCCCGCCCTCAGGCGGGCATTTTGTTGTTGCGACCACGATGTGCGGGATGGCCGGGCGGCGCTATCCGGCGGCCGGGGTGGAAAAAGCGGCCAAGTCTTTTGACAAGGGCGATTCCGACCGCGAATATGTCGCAAAGTGTGCCTTTGCATACCGATGGTGGGGCTATAGGCAATGAACACAGCCTCATCATCAGATCACCATCACCCCGCAGGAACGAGGAAACCGACATGGGATACAAGTCTGATATCGAGATCGCACGCGAGGCGCACAAACTGCCGATACAGGAAATCGGCGC
The DNA here is from genome assembly GCA_030148665.1 of Alphaproteobacteria bacterium. Classification (GTDB taxonomy): domain Bacteria; phylum Pseudomonadota; class Alphaproteobacteria; order Rhodobacterales; family Rhodobacteraceae; genus UBA5972. Next base: position 99,221 of record JASBSZ010000047.1, on the reverse strand, counting down.
GCGTCTGGGTATTCCTGCCGGCGATCTGCTGCCCTTTGGCCATGACAAGGCCAAGGTCTCGGCCGATTTCATCAAGGCACAGGCGGACAAGCCCGACGGAAAGCTGATCCTGGTGACTGCGATCAACCCCACCCCCGCCGGCGAGGGCAAGACGACGACAACCGTCGGTCTGACGGACGGTCTGAACCGGATCGGCAAGGACGCCATGCTGTGTATCCGCGAGGCCAGCCTGGGCCCCTGTTTCGGCATGAAGGGGGGCGCTGCGGGTGGCGGCTATGCACAGGTCGTGCCGATGGAGGAAATGAACCTGCACTTTACCGGCGATTTTCACGCCATCACCAGCGCCCACAACCTGCTGGCGGCGATGATCGACAACCACATCTACTGGGGCAACGAGCTGGGCATCGACGAGCGCCGCGTGGTCTGGCGTCGGGTCGTCGACATGAACGACCGCGCGCTGCGCGATATCGTCACAAGCCTTGGCGGGGTTGCCAACGGTTTTCCGCGCCAGACCGGCTTTGACATCACGGTGGCTTCGGAGGTCATGGCGATCCTGTGCCTGGCCGACGATCTGGCCGACCTGCAACGCCGCCTCGGTGATATCATCATCGCCTATCGTCGCGACCGCAGTCCGATCTATTGCCGCGATCTGGGGGCCGACGGGGCGATGACGGTGCTGTTGAAGGATGCCATGCAGCCGAACCTCGTGCAGACGCTGGAAAACAATCCGGCCTTCGTTCATGGTGGCCCGTTTGCGAATATCGCCCATGGCTGCAATTCCGTGGTGGCCACGCGCACGGCGTTGAAGCTGGCCGACTATGTGGTTACCGAGGCGGGCTTTGGCGCCGATCTGGGGGCCGAGAAATTCATGGACATCAAATGCCGCAAGGCAGGTCTGTCGCCGGATGTCGTCGTGCTGGTGGCGACGGTGCGCGCGATGAAGATGAACGGTGGTGTCGCACGCGCCGATCTGGGGGCCGAAAATGTCGAGGCGGTACAGGCGGGTTGTTCCAACCTTGGCCGCCATATCGGCAACCTCAAGGGGTTCGGAGTCCCGGTCGTTGTGGCGATCAACCATTTCGTGACCGACACCGAGGCCGAAATTGCCGCCATCCGCGACTATGTTGCCGCACAGGGGGCCGAGGCGATCCTCTGCCAGCATTGGGCAAAAGGTGGTGCCGGCGCCGAGGATCTGGCGCGCCGTGTGGCCGAAATCGCGGATGCCGGGGTATCGGCCTTTGCGCCGCTTTATCCCGATGACCTGCCTCTGTTCCAGAAGATCGAGACCATCGCCAAGCGGATCTATCACGCCGACGAGGTGCTGGCCGACAAGAAGATCCGCGATCAGCTGCGCGCATGGGAGGCAGCCGGTTACGGCCATCTGCCGATCTGCATGGCCAAGACGCAATATTCGTTTTCGACAGATCCCAACCTGCGCGGCGCACCCACCGGCCATTCGGTGCCGGTGCGCGAGGTGCGCCTTTCGGCAGGCGCCGGGTTCATCGTGGTGATCTGCGGCGACATCATGACCATGCCGGGCCTGCCACGCCGGCCGGCCGCCGAATCGATTCATCTGAACGAGGTGGGCGAGGTCGAAGGCCTGTTCTGAGAAAAGCACAATCGGGGCCCGATTGTGCTTTGCCTCCGGCGGGAGTATTTGGGCAAAGAAGAAACGCACAGGCAAGGATTGCGACATGACGGCAAGGATCATTGACGGCAAGGCCTTTGCGGCCGACATACGGGGGCGCGTGGCTGAACAGGTGGTGGCGCTGAAGGCCGATCACGGGATCACGCCTGGTCTGGCGGTGGTTCTGGTGGGCGAGGATCCGGCCAGCCAGGTCTATGTGCGGTCCAAGGGCAGGATGACGGTCGAGGTGGGTATGAATTCCTATTCCCACCGGCTGGATGCCGGGACGTCGCAACAGGAACTGCTGGCGCTGATCGAGGATCTGAACAGGGATCCTGCGGTGCATGGGATTCTGGTACAGCTGCCCTTGCCCGATCATCTGGATGAATCGCTGGTCATCAACGCGATTGCGCCCGAAAAGGATGTGGACGGGTTTCACATCAGCAATGTGGGCAGGCTGGCAACCGGACAAAAGGCGATGGTACCCTGCACGCCGCTGGGCTGTCTGATGATGCTGCGTGATCACCACGGGTCGCTTTCGGGGCTGGATGCGGTGGTCGTGGGGCGCTCGAACATTGTGGGCAAGCCGATGGCCCAGCTGCTGTTGCGTGACAGCTGCACCGTGACCATCGCCCATAGCCGTACCAGGGATCTGCCTGCAGTCTGTCGGCGGGCCGATATTCTGGTGGCAGCCGTCGGCCGTCCCGAGATGATTCCAGGGGATTGGGTCAAGGAAGGCGCGACCGTGATCGATGTGGGCATCAATCGCATCCCCGCCCCCGAGAGGGGCGAGGGCAAGACCCGGCTTGTGGGGGATGTGGACTTTGCCTCGGCAGTCGAGCGCGCCGGAGCGATCACCCCGGTGCCCGGTGGTGTCGGCCCCATGACGATTGCCTGCCTTCTGGCCAACACGCTGACGGCATGCTGCCGCGAAAACGGCCTGCCCGAGCCCGAGGGGCTGACGGCCTGAACGACACGCTCAGCCGCGGGCGCCGACGGTATTGCGCACCATTTCCCAGTAGGTTTGAACGACCTCGTCGGGGCTCAACCTGCCGCCCTGGCGATACCATGTGTTGACCCCCGTCAGCATGGCAATCAGCGCCAGTGTGGCAATGCGTGAATCCGGTACCGAAAGCGTGCCTTCGGCCTGCCCATTGCGCAGGATTTCCTCGAGCGCATCCTCATAGCGGCGGCGCAACCGTTCGATGGACGCAAAATTGTCGGGCGTGAGATTGCGCAGCTCCATATAGGCGATGAACACCTCGTCCGGGCGGTCGAGGTGATAGAGAATGTGAAAGCGGGTGAACTGTTCGAGGCGGGCGACTGCGTCTGCCTGCTTTTCCTGTGCATCCCATGCCGCCAGAAGGTCGGTAAGATGATCGTGCATCAGGTCGAAAAGCAGGCTTTGCTTGTCGCTGGTGTACAGATACAGGGCACCGGCCTGCACGCCGACCTCCTGTGCGATCTGGCGCATCGAGACGGCGGCATAGCCGTGCCGCGCAAACAGCCTGAGCGCCGCCTGACGGATGCGCGGGCCGGTGATCTGGGAATGTGATCCTGACTTGCGTGCCATGTAGCCTCCGCGACAAGTTTAACTGAACACGCGTTCATTTCCCAGCCCGTTCCGCACCCGGCAAGCCGATTTTTGGTCGGTGCGCTCTTGGCAAGTCGGGCTTGCGCGGCCTAAGCTCGGGCGCGGCCATCTGCCGGCCGTGCCACCTGTGTTGCCTTTCCGATGACCAGTCATCACAAGATTGCCGTGCTGGTTGCCTGCACCCTGGTTCTGAGCGGGTGTTCGGCTGCGATTCCACCCGTTCAAGGCGAGGATTCCGCAACACTGTCCAGGGTCGGCTGGCTGGGCTTTCTGCCGCTGGACGAGGTGTTGGCAGGAGAGCCCGGCGCGGCTGTTCGCAGTCAGGCCGGGATCCGCGCCCTTCAGGGCCGGGTTGCGCGGCTTCGCCGTCGTGCTGCCATTTTGCGCGCCCCGGTGGATGTTGCCCAAAAACGATTGCATGAGCTGAACGGCACCGCGCCGCGGTCGCGCTGACATTGCCTTGACGGGGAAATGCCGCTAACAGACGTCAAACTGGAACTCGCCCCGTAAGGAACCGCCACATGACCAAACCTCTGCGCCTTGGCATTGCCGGACTTGGCACCGTTGGTGTCGGCGTCATACGCATCATCACCCGCCACGGTGAAATGCTGGCGGCGCGGGCCGGGCGTGCGATCGAAATCGCTGCCGTATCGGCGCGCTCGCGCGGCAAGGATCGCGGTGTGGACCTGTCGCCTTACGATTGGGAGGACGATCCCGTTGCCCTGGCACGCCGCGACGATATCGACGTTTATGTCGAACTGATGGGTGGCGAGGATGGCCCGGCCAAGGCGTCGGTCGAGGGCGCTTTTGCAGCCGGCAAGCATGTGGTAACCGCGAACAAGGCGATGCTGGCCATCCATGGCCAGGAAATGGCCGAGGCCGCCGAGGCCGCCAATGTGGCGCTGCGCTTCGAGGCGGCGGTGGCAGGTGGCATTCCCGTCATCAAGGCGCTGACCGAGGGGCTGGCGGGCAACCGGATCACCCGCGTCATGGGGGTGATGAACGGCACCTGCAACTATATCCTGACGCGCATGGAAAACGAGGGCGTGCCCTATGACGAGGTATTCGCCGAGGCGCAGGCGCTGGGCTATCTCGAGGCTGACCCGACGCTTGATGTGGGCGGGATCGATGCGGGCCACAAGCTGGCGCTGCTGTCGGCCATCGCCTTTGGCACCAGGGTCGATTTCGCGGGTGTCGATCTGGAGGGAATCGAGAGGATCTCGATCACCGATATCGAACAGGCCCGCGACATGGGCTTCCGCATCAAGCTGCTGGGGGTCGCACAGCTGACAGGCCGCGGCCTGGAACAGCGCATGCAGCCCTGCCTGGTACCTGCCAATTCGCCGCTCGGCCAGCTTGAGGACGCGATGAACATGGTCGTGCTCGAGGGCGACGCGGTCGGCCAGATCGTGTTGCGCGGTGCGGGTGCGGGGGCTGGCCCCACGGCCAGCGCGGTGATGAGCGATGTGATCGACATTGCCCGTGGATTCCGCCTTTCGACCTTTGGCCAGCCCGCCGGAACGCTGGCCGGTATTCAGGCGGCACAGGCATCGGCGCCGGCGGCCTTCTATTTGCGGTTGACGCTCAAGGATGCGCCGGGCGTGCTGGCCAAGGTCGCGCGTGCACTGGCCGATGCCGGTGTGTCGATCGACCGGATGCGCCAATACAGCCACGACGCCGCTGCGGCCCCGGTCCTGATGGTCACGCACAAGACGACGCGCGCCGAACTGGATCATGCGCTCGACGGGATCAAGGCCACCGGGGTGAGCCTGGAAGACCCGGTTGCCATACGGATCGAGGATGTCTGAGCGATTGCTGCCGAGGTCGGTGCTTGCCAGCAGCGTATCCGCCGCGCTAGGTCTTGGGAAAAGGCAAAGGCGGGGCCAGACATGACGACGACAACCACCGGCGACGATCAGGTCGCGTTCAACGACCGGCTGCTTTCGCTCAGCCTTGCCCGGGTTTCCGAGGCCGCGGCGCTGGCCTCGGCCGACCTCATCGGACGTGGCGACGAGGATGCCGCCGACGATGCCGCCGCGCAGGCCATGCAATATGTGCTGGGGGCAATGGAAATCGACGGCCGAATCGTGATCGGCGAGGGTGACGTCGATGATGTCGAAACCCTTTTCGTCGGGCAGGAGCTGGGTACCGGCAATGGCCCGGCCGTGGACATCGCGCTCGACCCGCTCGAGGGGCGAACCCTTGCGGCCAAGGACATGCCGAATGCACTGGCTGTGGTGGCGATGGGGCCGCGCGGGTCGATGCTGCAGGCCCCCCCGATCTATATGGACAAGCTGGCGCTGGGGCCGGGGTATCCGGACGGGATCATCAGCCTGGACATGTCTCCGGCCGACAGGATCACCGCGATCGCCCGGTATCGGGGGTGCGATGCACGCGATCTGACGGTATGCGTCCTCGACCGGCCGCGGCACGAGGCCCTGATTGGCGAGATTCGCGCAACCGGCGCCCGCGTGCGCCTGATCAGCGACGGCGACGTTTCGGGGGTCATGGCCTGTGCCGATCCGGCCCGCACCGGAATCGACATGTATATGGGCCTTGGCGGCGCGCCCGAGGGCGTGCTGGCGGCGGCGGCCCTGAAATGTCTGGGCGGACAGATGCAGGGCCGTCTTGTCATTCGCAACAGCGACGAGGCGGCGCGTGCGCGCCAGGCGGGCATCACCGATACCGACCGGATATGGTCGCGCGACGAAATGATTCGCGATGACGTGGTCTTTGCCGCAACGGGCATCACCGACAGCGCATTGGTCAAGGGTATCCGCAAGGATACGACCCACATTTCCACCGAGACGCTGCTGCTGCGGTCGAAAACCGGTTCGGTCCGGCGCCAGAGCTGTCGGCGTTTCCGGCGCCCGGCATGAGCAAGGCCTTTCTGGGGATCGAATCTTCGGCAACCGGGCGGCGGTGGGTCGGACCCGATTCCGCCCTTCAGCGCCGGGCCGAGGCCCTTGCGCAGGCGACGGGCCGGCCACCGGCGCTGTGCAATGTTCTGGCGCGTCGCGGGATTGAGGCGCAGGATGTAGAAATGTTTCTGGCCCCGTCCTTGCGCGACCTCATGCCCGATCCCTACAGTCTGCGCGACATGGAGCGTGCCGCCGAGCGCATCCTGGCCGCGGTGCTGGCCGGCGAGAGGATCGCCCTCTTTGCCGATTACGACGTTGATGGTGGTGCTTCGGCGGCGCTGCTGGCGGACTGGTTGCGCCAGATGGGGCGCGAGGCCACGCTATATGTTCCCGACCGGATCACCGAGGGTTATGGCCCCAACATCCCTGCCATGCGGATGCTGGCCCGCGACCATGACCTGATCGTCTGCGTCGATTGCGGAACCCTGTCCTTCGAGCCCATTGCGGCGGCTGACCCCGTTGATGTCATCGTGCTGGACCACCACCTCGGCGGCGAGACGCTGCCACCCGCGCTGGCGGTGGTCAATCCCAACCGTCAGGACGAGAGCGGCGCGTTGGGGTATCTTTGCGCGGCGGGGGTTGTGTTCATGCTGCTGGTCGCCCTCAATCGCCTGGCACGCGCGAAAGGGATGCACCTGCCGGACCTCATGCAGATGCTCGACCTCGTGGCACTGGCAACGGTCGCCGATGTGGCACCTCTGGTGGGGTTGAACCGGGCACTTGTTCGCCAGGGGTTGAAGGTCATGGCCCGGCGTGCGCGTCCGGGGTTGGTCGCGCTGGCCGATTCGGCCCGGCTGCAGAGCGCCCCCGAGGCCTATCACCTGGGCTTTCTGCTGGGGCCCAGGGTCAATGCGGGTGGCCGTATCGGGCAGGCGGATCTGGGGGCGCGTTTGCTGTTGACCCGCGACGAACACGAGGCCGCTGCGCTGGCCCAGCGTCTCGAGCAGCTCAACGCCGAACGTCGCGACATCGAGGAGCAGGTCCGCCTTCAGGCCATGGCCCAGATCGAAGAACGCGGGCTGGATGGCCCGCTCGTCTGGGCCGCAGGCGAGGGCTGGCATCCGGGGGTTGTCGGGATTGTCGCCGCGCGCCTGAAAGAGGCGACAAACCGCCCGGCAGTGGTGATCGGATTCGACGGCGATGAAGGCAAGGGGTCCGGAAGGTCGGTTGTCGGTGTCGACCTCGGGGCGGCCATTGCCCGTCTGGTTGCCGAGGGTCTGATCGAAAAGGGCGGAGGGCACCGGATGGCGGCGGGGCTGAGCCTCAGTCGCAAGATGCTGGCGCCCGCCATGGAGCGCCTGGGCGCGCTGCTGGCTGCCCAGGGTTCCGCGCTGGCGGGTCCGGCAGACATGCGTCTCGACGGCATGCTCATGGCGCAGGCGGCAACGGTCGAGCTGGTCGAGCAACTCGACCTTGCCGGCCCCTATGGTGCCGGCGCCCCGGCCCCCCGCTTTGCCCTGCCCGCACAGGGGGTTTCGTTTTCCCGTCGCGTCGGCGAAAACCATCTGCAACTGACCCTGAGCGACAGTAGCGGGGCGCGTCTGGACGCGATTGCCTTTCGCGCCTTCGACAGCCCTCTGGGCGAGATGTTCGAAAACCACCAAGGCGCCCTGTTCCACGTCGCGGGCCGGTTGGAAATCGACAGCTGGGGCGGGCGGCGCAAGGTCAAACTGCGGCTGGAGGATGCTGCCCCCGTGCAGGCATGAATTTCGCATTTGCGGAAAAAAACCCTCTTGCGCGAACACCCGTCAGCGACTAAAAGGCCCCCCACGATCCGTGCGGTCCCTTCGTCTATCGGTTAGGACGCCAGGTTTTCAACCTGGAAAGAGGGGTTCGACTCCCCTAGGGACTGCCACTCGTTTTTCAGCATATCAAGTCGCCCGTCGTCGATCGAAAGACGGCCATGGCCAGTTCGGCCGCACCGGCGATATGGCCGGATGCCGGTCTGTTCAGCCCTGATCCTGTTCATCCTCGAGCGAGGCGACGGCGTAACGCTGAAACAGGCGCATCTGGGCCATGAAGAACAGGAAGGTCGCCGAGGTCAGGCCGAAGGTCTTGAAATTCACCCAGGCATCGGTGGACATGGTGCGCCAGACGATTTCGTTGGCGATCGCGAGCGCGACGAAATAGAGGGTCATGCGCCTGGTAAAGATCATCCAGCCTTCGGGTTTCAGCGGCATGGCCTCTTCCATCAGATATTGCAGATAGGATTCGCCGCGCAGCAACCCGAACCCGAGGATACCCGCGAACATCACATACAGGATCGTCGGCTTCATCTTGAAAAAGCTGTCGTCGTTGAACCAGATTCCCAGGCCTCCGAACACCACGACCAGAATGGCCGTCATCACCTGCATCCGCGACAGCCGGCCGGTTTTCCACCACAGCACGGCGGTTGCCAGCAACATGACCGGAATGAACACCGCGGTGGCGATGATGAATCCCTGATAGGGCGTGCCGAAAATGTCAAAGCTCTGGTCCTTGATCCGGGAATAAAGGATGAAGAACAGGATGATCGGCCCCAACTCGAGGGACAGTTTCAGGCGGGTCGTGATCTTTTTCTGCGGTTTCATGGCCATCCCCTAACCGGCTTTGGCGCCGAATTCCACCAGAACCGCACCCAGCGCGATCAAAGCCATGAGAGCGGTGCGTCGCGGCCCCACCGTTTCCTTGAGGAACAGCCAGCCGATGAGGGCGGCAAACAGGGTGGATGTCTCGCGCAGTACCGCCGCCTCGCCTACCTTGTCGAGCCGCGTTGCCAGCATGATCGCGCCAAAGCTGAGGAACGCGATCAGCCCGCCGCTTATGCCGCGCAGGGCCAGCGGGGCCAAGGGCGGGGTCGTGTGCATCCGGCGCCAGCGCCACAGCGCGATGACCGGCATTGATACCCCGTCCACCAGAAAGAACCATGCCAGAAAGGTGAACGGATCGGCGGTGGCACGAATGCCATAGGCGTCATAGGTGGTGTAGGTGGCGGTCAGGATCCCGGTCAGGAAGGCCAGCACCAGCGCGCCCTGCATCCGCCGCAACCCGCCGGCGGCACGCGACAGGTTATATCCCGCAAGGCCGAAGATGCCGCCTGTCAGGGTCAGCACGCCGATCCACTGAACAAGGGTGAATTTTTCGCCAAAGACAAGGCCGGCGGCAACGACGGTGACCAGCGGGCTCATCCCGCGCACGACCGGGTAGACCACGGTGTAGTCGCCGCGCGTATAGGCGGCGGCCTGCAGCAGCTTGTAGGCCGTATGGATGACCCAGGCCCCGGCGAGGATCGGCCACATGAAGGGTTCGGGCCAGGGGACGGCGAACAGAGCCAGAGGGGCCGCCATCAGGCCATAGGAAAGGTCGATCGCCCCGCGCGACATCCAGGGATCGTGCCGCCCCTTTTGCAGCGCGCCAAAGATCGAATGCAGTACTGCCGCCGAAAGGGCGAGTATGAGGGCCAGCAGGCGCCCGTCGGCCGTGCCTTCGATTCCGATCAGCCAGTCGGACATGCGTGCAGGCCGGGGGCTGCGCGCCCCCGGGCCCCCCGGCGTATTTGGGCAAAGAAGAAGGCGGGGGTCACGTTTCAAGCCCCGTCAGCGCGGCGGCGAATTCCCTGGGATCAAAAGGCGCAAGGTCGTCGATCTGTTCGCCAACGCCGATGGCGTGGATGGGCAGGCCAAAGCGATCAGCCAGCGCCACCAGCACGCCACCCTTGGCGGTGCCGTCGAGCTTGGTCATGACAAGGCCGGTGACATCGGCGACCTGTTGAAAGATCTCGACCTGGTTCAAGGCATTCTGGCCGGTGGTGGCATCCAGAACCAGCAGCGTGTTGTGGGGGGCGGTTTCATCCTTTTTGCGGATGACGCGCACGATCTTGGCCAGTTCTTCCATCAGATCGGCGCGGTTTTGCAGGCGTCCGGCAGTGTCGATCAGCAGCAGATCGACGCCCTCGGCCTCGGCCCGGGTCATGGCGTCAAAGGCCAGGCTGGCGGGGTCGGATCCTTCGGGGGCGGTCATCACCGGCACGCCCGCGCGTTCGCCCCAGACCTGAAGCTGTTCGACTGCGGCCGCGCGAAAGGTGTCACCTGCGGCGATGATCACCGATTTGCCGGCGTCCACGAACTGGCTGGCCAGCTTGCCGATGGTCGTGGTCTTGCCCGACCCGTTGACGCCGACCACCAGCACCACCTGCGGGCGCTTGGAATACAGGGGCATGGGCTTGGCCACGGGTTCCATGATGCGGGCGATTTCGTCGGCCAGCAGGCGGCGGATTTCGTTCGCGTCCATCTTCTTGCCGAACCGCCCTTCGGCCATGTTGGCGGTCACGCGCAGTGCGGTATCGACGCCCATATCGGCGGAAATCAGCAGTTCTTCGAGGCTTTCCAGCATGGCGTCGTCAAGGACGCGCTTGTGATGGGGTTGCTGGGGCGGGGTCGATGTCGCGGGGGTGTCCGATGGCTGGCTTTCGCCCTCATCGACGATGGCCTCGAGCCCTTCGCCCAGCCTGGACGAGGATTTCAGCAGTTTTTTCCTGAGTTTCGAAAAGAACGACATGGTTGCCCTTTCGTCGAAGGCCTGTTTTCCCCTTTCAAGTAAAGCCTGCCAAGGGCAAGGGAAAGGGGGCTGGGCGCGATTTATTCCACTATCAGCCGGGTGGAGACGTTCAGGGAACGGGCGAGGGATTCAAAGCGGGTGAGCACCACCTCGCCGAACAGGTCGCGCGCACGGGGGTTGAGGATCAGTTCCAGCACTCCGGCCTCGCGATCCAGCCGCAGTTTTCCCATCATAGCCGGTGATGCCCCGGTCAGCATGGCGCCGAACCGCATGGCGCGGCCCAGCATGCGCGCCTCGGCCTGTTCCTTTTCGGAAAGCAGGTCCAGCATGCCCTCTAACTGGGCGGCGTGATTGGCGTTCTTGTAGCGATACAGCAGCGCCATGCCCAGAAACACCCGGCCTGCATGATCAAGCCCGCCCAGATTGGCGCGGGTTGCGTTGTCGAAACACACTTCGGCGCGGTAGTCGGGGTGCGCGCGCCAGGTCACGTCATGCAGCAGGCAGGCCGCGTGGGCCAGGCGTTTCTTGCGTTTACCCATGCCCTTGAACAGCGGTGACAGGAAATGAAACAGCGTCTTGCCAAAACCCGGCGTGCGGGCCGAGGCACGTTCCATGTGAATGCAGGCCTCGATCAGCGGGTCGCGTTTGCGCAGCGATTCCGGCATCTGTTCATATAGCAGCCCCTCGCGGATACCGTAGGACGAGGTTGCGATGCGTCGTGGCCGAAAGCACGAGATCAGCTCGATCAGAACCTCGGCCGCCGTTGGCACGAGGCGCATACGTTCGATCGAGCTGCCCGTCATCGCGCGCAGCTCTGCCACCGGCTGCGTGGTGATCCATCGCGCCGTTTCCAGCAGATCATCCGGGCGCATGGCATATTCATGCAGCACCTTCAGCGGATAGTTGCGGCGTTCCATGTCGATGCGGGCGATGGCGCGCCACGATCCGCCGACCAGAAACAGGCGCTTGTAATCCTTGTTGAAACGTTCGCGAAGGCCGCTGATGCGCGTCTTGATCTCATGCGCGAGGGTTGCGTCGGCCGCGTAGGGGGCCAGCTTGAGCGGGCCCAGGGGCGAGGATTCACAGCGTTCGACACGCCCATGCAGGATCTCGGCCAGTTCCATGGACGAGCCACCGATGTCGCACATCAACCCCTGAGCGCCCGGCCAGCCCAGCAGCACGCCCTGGGCCGAAAGGCGGGCCTCGTCCTCGCCACTGGCAACCACCAGGTCGAGGCCGCATTCGGCCTTGACCTCGGCGCAGAAATCGGGGCCGTCGCGGGCCTCGCGCACTGCTGCGGTGGCGACGCTGAAAAGGGGGGCCGCGCCCATGCCCTCGGCCAAAAGGGTGAAACGCTTGAGCGCGCTCAGCGCACGCTTGCGGCCCTTCGGGTTCAGATAGCCGGTCTGGGCAACGCCGGCCCCCAGACCGCACAGGATCTTTTCGTTGAAGAAATAGGCCGGCGATCGTGCCGCCCCGTCGAATACCACGAGACGCACCGAATTCGAGCCCACATCGACCACGCCAAGACGTTCGAGCCTGCGCTTGGCCGAATACTGAAACAGGGGCAGGTCCATCGGGCTGCGGCTGTTGGGATGGGCGGTCTTGCTCACGACTGGCCTTGCCTGCTGTCAACTGTTGCGATCAGAGCATAGGGGGAATTTTCGCCCGGTGAAAGCGGCCAGTTTGTCCCGGCAGGGTGCCGGATACGGACGCCCCTCGGTTCAGTCGCGCGTGTGCGTCAGTTCCGGCACATCCCGGGCGCCGGCCGATCCACGCCCCGAAAGGGATGGGTTTTCCATGAAGAAACGGTGACAGCTGAACAGGTGTTCGCCGGGCCGGGCCGTGTGCCGCACATAGCTGCCATCCGGGCGCAGGACCCAGCTCTGGGCCTGATCGTGCAGGTTGGCGGCCATGATCTGGCTCATCACCTGGGCATGCACCGTCTTGTTGGTGATCTCGACCAGCGTTTCCACCCGCCGGCTGAGGTTGCGTCCCATCCAGTCGGCCGACGAGATATAGACACGGGCCTTCTTGCTGGGCAGGCCGTGGCCGTTGCCGAAACAGGCGATGCGGGAATGTTCCAGAAACCGTCCGACGATGGACTTGACCCTGATGTTTTCCGACAAACCCTTGATGCCCGGCCGCAGCCCGCAGATGCCGCGGACGATCAGGGTGATCTTGACCCCCTCGTTCGACGCCCGATAAAGCGCATCGATCACGTCGCTTTCGATCAGTGCGTTCAGCTTGGCCCAGATTTCGCCGGGACGCCCGGCGCGGACATGTTCGATTTCGGCATCGATGCGTTCCAGCAGGCGTTCCTTGAGGTTGATGGGCGAAATCGCGAGGTTTTCCATATCCTTGGGTTTCGCATAGCCCGAGACATAGTTGAAAACCTTGGTTGCATCGCGCCCCAGTGCCGGATTGCAGGTGAACAGCGAAAGGTCGGTATAGACCCGCGCCGTGATCGGATGGTAGTTGCCTGTGCCGAAATGGGTATAGGTGGCCAGCCTGTCGCCTTCGCGGCGGACGACCGTGCTGATCTTGGCATGTGTTTTCCAGTCGAGAAAGCCATAGACGACATGGGCTCCGGCGCGTTCCAGGCGGCGGGACTGGCGAATATTTGCCGCCTCGTCAAAGCGCGCCTTGAGCTCGATCAGCGCGGTGACCGACTTGCCCTCTTCGGCGGCCTCGCACAGGGCGGCGACGATGGGGGAATCGTTGCTGGTTCGATACAGCGTCTGCTTGATGGCCAGAACGTCCGGGTCGCGCGCCGCCTGCTGGAGAAAGCGGATCACCATGTCGAAGGTTTCGTATGGGTGATGCAGCAGCATGTCCTTCTGGCGGATGGCGGCCAGGATGTCGCCCTCGAAATCCTGTACGCGTTCGGGCACGCGGGGGGTGAATTTCGGCCACAGAAGGTCGGGCCGGTTGTCCAGAACCAGTTCGGAAAGGTCTGATATCCCGACCATCCCGTGCATGCGGATCACCTCGTCTTCCGAGATGTCGAGCGATTCCATGATCAGTCGGCGCAGCGATTGCGGCGCATCCCCTGAAAGGGACAGGCGGATCACCTCGCCCCGCCGACGTCGCTTGAGGGCCGTTTCGAATTCGCGCACCAGATCCTCGGCCTCGTCCTCGACCTCGAGATCGCTGTCGCGCAGCACGCGAAATGCGCAGGCCCCCTTGACGCGATAGCCCGGAAACAGCGAGGAAATATTGGCCAGCAGCAGCTCTTCAAGGGGCAGAAAGCGCAGCGTTCCCTCGGGGCCGTCGGGAAGGGGGACAAAGCGGTTGATCTGGTGCGGGATGGGCAGCAGGGCATTGAGGCGTCGGCCGTCCTTGTCGCGGACCAGCTCCAGCGCCAGCGAAAGCCCGCCATGGGGGATGAACGGGAACGGATGGGCCGGATCGATGGCCAGCGGGGTGAGAACAGGAAAAACCTGGTTCAGGAACAGTTTTGCAAGGTGGGCCTGGTCCTGCTCCTCTATCTGTTGGCGGGTCAGCAAGGCAATTCCCGCCTCTTTCATGCGGGCTTTCAGGTCTTCCCACACTTCCTGTTGTCGCTGCATCAGACGGCGTGCATTTTCGTCGATCAGTACCAGTTGTTCCGACGGGCTCAGCCCGTCGGCGGCCGGCCGTGTCACACCGTTGCGTTTCAGTTCGCGCAGGCCAGCGACCCGGACCGAATAGAATTCGTCCAGGTTGGCCGCTGAAATCGAAAGGAATCTTACCCGTTCGAGCAACGGCACCTGAACGTTTTCGGCCTCTTCCAGCACCCGCCAGTTGAAGGCCAGCCAGGACAGTTCGCGGTTGAAGAACCGTGCAGGGCCGGAAAGGTCCAGCTCGTCCAGGGTGACGGGCGCCGGAAACGGGGTGTTCAGGAAATCGGCGTCTGTCCGGGTGCTTGTCATGGCTGGCCTTGATCGGGGAAAACCCCTTATGCCCCCAACTGCCCTGATTCGTCCAGAACCTGGCGCGCCAGCCGTTTCCCCAGCGGCCGGTTCAGCGCCAGCGCCGCCTGGTCCAGCCGCGCGACGAGATCGCGTGCCGCCGCCGCCGAGCGTTCCATCCGGCTGACGAGATAGGAAATCAGATCCGGTGCGACATTGATCTGGCGATCCGCAAACAGCTTGACCAGCAGACCGGCGAGCAGATCGTCGTCGGGTGGCTGGATATGCACCAGATCAAGCGCCTGAAGGCGACTTTTCAGATCGGCAAGGATATCGGGCCATGTTGCCGGTGGCGTGCGCGCCGTCAGCAGCAGCCATGCGCCCTGGGTGCGGGCCATGTTGTAGAGGTGAAAAAGGGCAACCTCGGCCAGGGGCTGTCCGACGACCTGCTGGCAATCCTCGACAACGATGAACCTGCGGGACACGATTGCCGGCAGATCGGCCTCCGGCAATGAGGCCGTCGCGACGAACTCGGCTCCGGTATCTCGGGCCCAGGCATGGGCCAGATGGGTCTTGCCGCAGCCCTCGGGGCCGCACAATATCAAGGCACGTCCGGGCCAGTTGCGCCAGGCATCGATACGGGCCACCGCGAGCGCATTCGACGGCGCCACGAGAAATGCTTCGCGCCCCAGAGCCGCGCGCACCGGCAGGTTGAATGTCAGCTGCTCCGCCACGGTCTCAGTCCCGGTCTGTGCTGTCGCGTTCCCGGTTGCTGCCCAGATACAGCCGCCCCGACAGATATTGCCGCACGGCAAATCGCGCAAACACGCCGATGGTGGCCGCCAGCGGAACCGCCGTCAGCAGCCCGGCAAAGCCGAAGAGCGAGCCGAACACCGATAGCGAAAACATCAGCCACACCGGGTGCAACCCGACCGAACGCCCGACAAGGTTGGGCGACAGGATGTTGCCTTCAACGAATTGACCGACAAGAAAGATCGCCACCACGGCGCCGATCCACAGAGGCGTTCCCCAGAACTGGAACAGCGCCAGACCGATGGCCAGCACACCGCCGACGATCGCACCGACATAAGGAATGAACGAGATCAGCCCCGCGATGATTCCGACCACGAGGCCGAATTTCAGCCCCACCAGCATGAGCGCGATCGCGTAATAGGCGCCAAGGATACCGCTGACACTGAGCTGCCCGTGAACAAAGCCCGCCAATGTGCGGTTCACCTCGTGGCCCAGCATGCGGATGGTGTCGGCATGGTCCCGCGGCAACCAGCCATCGACAACGGCGACCATGCGATCCCAGTCCAGCAGCAGGTAAAAGGCAACCACCGGCACCACCACCAGAAAGATCAGCATGTCGATCACCGAAAAGGCCGAGGTAATGACCGTATTCGCCAGATCGGCACTGCGCGCGCGCATGGTCTGAACGATCGAATCCAGCGTCTGCCGCAGGATCGAATCAGGTTCCATCAGGGTCGGAAACCGCTCTTGCACGATTGCCTGCAACTGCTTGGCATATGTGGGGGCCTCGGCCACCAGCCCGGTCAGCTGGTGAAAGAACGTGGGAACGAGTACCAGCACGATCACCACGAATCCGATCAGCGCAACCAGGGTGATGAGCAGCGTTGCCACCACGCGCGAGCAACCCATGCGCTCCAGCCGGTCGGCCAGCGGGTCCAGGAAATAGGCGATCGCCGCGCCCGTGATATAGGGCAGCATGACATTGCCGAGCTGCCACAGCACGAGTGTCAGGATCAGGAGACCGATCCCCCACCAGCGCAGTTGCTCCTTGACCGATATTTCCATGCCTTCGCGTTCCCTGCCGCATGTTGCCCGTCATGCGACTCTTGGCCCACCGCGACCCGTGTTGCAAGAGATGTGTTGCGCACGCGCCCGAGAGCCGCCCCCGGATCGCCGGTATGTTGCCGGTGTCCCCCTGGCACGCGTCCGGGCCGGCCATTACCCCGGCCATCGCCACCGACGATCTTGCACTGGCGGGCTGCGCGGTGCAGGCTTGACCCGATTCAACGCGATGTTCCAGCAGGAGAAGGCAGGATGAGACTGGCAGACAAGACCGCCATCGTCACCGGAGGCGGCTCGGGTTTCGGGGAGGGAATTGCGCGCAAGTTCGCGGCCGAGGGCGCGCGGGTGATGGTTGCCGACATCAATTTCGACGCCGCTCGGGCGGTTGCCGATGAAATCGGCGGAGTGGCCTGTGCCGTGGATGTTTCCGACGGAAATTCGGTGGCCGCCATGGCACGCGAGGCGCTCGATGGTTTTGGCCATCTCGATATTCTGGTCAACAACGCCGGGGTTACCCACCTGCCCGCTGCGCTCGAGGATGTGTCCGAGGACGAATTCGACCGGGTCCTGGCGGTGAACGTGAAATCCGTCTACCTGAGCGCGCGCGCCTTTGTGCCCCATTTCAAGGACAGGCGGGCGGGTGTCATCCTGAACATCGCCTCGACGGCGGGGGTCAGCCCGCGGCCGCGGCTGAACTGGTACAATGCCTCGAAGGGATGGATGATCACCGCCACGAAAACGATGGCGGTCGAACTGGCGCCCTTTGGCGTGCGCGTGAATGCGCTCAACCCGGTTGCGGGTGAAACACCGCTGCTGAAATCCTTCATGGGCGAGGATACGCCCGAAATGCGCGCAAAGTTTCTGGCAACCATTCCGCTGGGGCGATTCTCGACACCTCAGGACATGGGCAACGCCGCCTGTTTCCTGTGCTCGGACGAGGCGTCGATGATCACCGGAGTCGCGCTCGAGGTCGATGGCGGGCGCTGTATCTGATCATCCAGCCCCCCGATCCCTCTTGCGCACCATGCTTCTTCTTTGCCCAAATACTGCCCGGGGGTGCGGGGGCAGGCAGCCCCCGCAGGCGCGTCGTCAGGCCACTCAGTCCACCCAGTAGACGCCGGTCAGATCGTTGGCCTGGGTCGGAGAATTCTTCCACATGCCCCGGATCTTGGCATTGATGACGCTCGTGCGGGCCAGCTGAAACAGGAAACCGTTGACATAGTCCTCGGCAATCATCGTCTGGGCCGCACCCAGGATCGCCGCGCGCCTGGTCGGGTTGGTTGCCGCGTCGAGGTCTTTCATGAGCTTCTGAAAGGCCGGGTTGTCATACTGAAAGTAATAATTCGGCCTTGCGTAGATGCCGATATCCATCGGTTCGGTATGGCTGACAATGGTCAGGCCGTAATTCTTCTGCTTGAAGACCTCGCCCAGCCACTGGGCCCATTCCAGATTGGTGATCTTGACCTTGATGCCGACCTTGCGCAGTTGCGACGCGATGATTTCGCCGCCACGCCGGGCGTAGGACGGCGGCGGCAGTTTCAGCGTGGTCGTGAACCCGTCGGGATAACCTGCCTCGGCCAGCAGCTTTCTTGACAGCGCCGGATCATATTGCGACAGGCTGGTCAGATCGACATATGCCGGGTTGTGGGGCGCGAAATGGGTGCCGATCGGCGTGCCATAGCCGAACATCGCCCCATCGATGATCTCCTGCCTGTTGATGGCATGGGCAACGGCCTCGCGCACGCGGCGGTCCCTGAAATATTCGTTCTTGTTGTTCATTGCCAGAATCGTTTCGCCCTCGGTCGAGCCGACCACAACCTTGAACCGCGGATCCGCCTTGAACTGTGGCAGCGTCTCGGGCGCCGGATAGCCGGGAAAGGCGTCGATATCGCCGGCCATCATCGCGGCAAAGGCCGCAGTCGGGTCCGAGATGAACTTGAACGTCGCCTTTTCCAGCCTGACCGGCGTGCCCCAGTAGTCGGGGTTTCTCACGATCTCGACCCGGTCTCCCTTGACCCAGGTCCTGAACTTGAACGGGCCTGTGCCAATCGGCTTGGTGGCGTCGGTCGCTATCGATTCGGGTGCCACGATCACGGCGTCACCCCAGGCAAGGTTGGTCAGGAATCCGCCATTGGGCTGTTTCAGGGTTATGCGCACGGTCAGCGGATCGACGACCTCGACCGACTTGATGCCCTTGAACAGGCCTTTCTGGGCGTTGGTCGAATCCGGCGCCCGCGCCCGGTCGAGCGAGAATTTCACGTCACTGGCGTCCATTGCGGTGCCATCGTGGAACTTTACCCCCTTGTGGAGACGAAAGGTATAAACCAGACCGTCATCCGAGATGTCCCAGCTTTCGGCCAGGGCAGGCGCGATCGAGCCATCCGGGCGATAGCGGGTGAGGCCCTCGAAGATGTTGGCATAGACGACCTCGTCGATGGCCGCCGCCGCGCCCGAAGTCGGGTCGAGATTGGGTGGCTCCAACTGCATGCCGATCACGATATCGGTGCGCGCCGCCTGTGCCGCAAACGCGCCCGACAGCGCCATTGCTGCCGCGATCGCGATTGTTCTGAGACTGAATTTCATGGTGTGACCTCCCGGATTTCCGGCAATCCCGCCTGCCGTCATGGGATGGGTGCCTCGGTGCAGGCGTGCCGATGCTGCCGGTCGAGTGTTGGCCGTGTCGCTGATCGAGTCAAGTTTTGCACGAACATTCTGCGGTTGCACGGTAATGCTGCATCTGCAAAATAATCCTTGGCCCATGCGCTGCACCCGCTATAACACTTGGCGCCGGGGCGTGGCCCGCAGGGCAGATCCGAGTGGACAGGGCCGCAGGGCAGCCAAATCCGCGACCGGCCCGCAGGACGGCCGGAGAAAGGGAGAACAGATGAGCGCGACAAACCGCATCAAGGCCGCAACCGTGCCCGAAATCATCGCCCGCAAGGGGCATGACCCGCTGGTCTGTCTGACCGCCTATACCACGCCGATCGCCCGTATAACCGACGGGTTCTGCGATATCGTTCTGGTGGGCGACAGTGTCGGGATGGTGCTCCACGGGCTGGACGATACCCTGGGCGTTACCCTCGAAATGATGATCATGCACGGCCGGGCCGTCCGGCGTGGGGTTGAACGCGCGCTGCTGGTGATCGACATGCCGTTCGCCAGCTACGAGGAAAGTCCGCAACAGGCATTCCGCAATGCGGCGCGGCTGATGTCGGAAACCGGCGCTGATGCGGTCAAGCTGGAAGGAGGGATCGCGATGGCGGACACGATCCGTTTTCTGGTGGCGCGGGGTATTCCGGTCATGGGCCATGTCGGGCTGACGCCACAGGCGGTCAATGTCCTGGGCGGCTATGCGGTACAGGGCCGCGGCGAGGGCGCCGACAGGGTGACCCTGGATGCCCGCGCCGTTGCCGAGGCGGGCGCGTTTTCGGTGGTTCTGGAAAAGATCCCGGCCCCGCTGGCCGACAGGATCACGGCCGACCTCAGCGTGCCGACCATCGGCATTGGCGCCTCGGCCGGCTGCGACGGGCAGATTCTGGTGGTCGATGACATGCTGGGCATGTTTGCCGATTTCCGGCCCAAATTCGTCAAGCGCTACGCGGATCTGGCCGAGCAGGCGGAAAAGGCCGTCGAACAATATGCGCAAGAGGTGCGCGCGCGCAGCTTTCCCGCCCCGGAACATGTGTTCAAGGATCAGGAAAAATCGCAATGACCGCGCCGATCATCCGCAAGCTGCCCGCCTTGCGTGCCGAGGTTTCCCGTTGGCGCCGTGCCGGTGAGAGCGTCGCCGTCGTGCCCACGATGGGTGCGCTCCATGCCGGGCATCTCAGCCTGGTAGAAGCAGCGGGAAGGGAATGTGACCGGGTGATCGTGACGATCTTTGTCAATCCCAGGCAGTTCAACAATCCCGACGACCTGGCCTCGTACCCGCGGACCGAGGACGAGGATGCGCGAAAGCTGGCCGATTACCGGGTTGATCTGATCTATGCGCCCGATGCCGATCAGGTCTACCGGCCCGGCTTTTCCACCAATGTTTCGGTGTCCGGCGTCAGCGAGGGCCTTTGCGGTGCCCACCGCCCCGGTCATTTCGACGGGGTGGCCACGGTCGTGACCAAACTTTTCCTCCAGACGCAGGCCGACAAGGCATTTTTCGGGGAAAAGGACTATCAGCAATTGCAGGTGGTCAAGCGGCTTGTTTCCGATCTCGATATCCCGATACAGGTTGTCGGCTGTCCCACGGTCAGGGATGGCGATGGTCTGGCCCTGTCCTCGCGCAATCTGCTGCTGAGCGCCGGGCAAAGGGCAATTGCGCCCGCGATTCACGCCGCGCTGACCGAGGCAAGGGATGCCATAAGGGCAGGTGCGGATGTCACCGCGGCGCTTGAGGATGCGCGGCGCAGGATTCTGGATGCGGGGTTTGACAGCGTCGAATATCTGGAGCTGCGCGACGCCGCCGATCTGAAACCGCTGGCGGCGGCGGATCGTCCGGCCCGCTTGCTGGTCGCTGCGATGCTGGGTTCGGTACGTCTGATCGACAATATCGCAGTCTGATCGCGGATATGCGAAAAATTCCGCCGCAACCCTGGCTGCTTTTCGAATGATTCTTGAAAAAAGGCATATTCCGCGCACGGTTGTTGCAATGACCATGCGGCGCAACCGGTCATTTCAGAAAATATTCCCCAAATACCCTGCTAGGACCATCTTGCCCGATCTGGACAATTTGGGAGGTCAAGATGATCCGAACACCCTATCTGCTCTTTCTCGGAGATGCGCCTGATCAGTTGGCGGCCAAGGTTGCCCAGGGCATCAGGGACTGGCGCCCCGAACTGGCGCTGGGCCAGCTGCGCATGAATGGCTGCAATGCCGATCTGGGGCTTGACGAAATGTCTGTTGAACAGGCCGTTGACGCCGGTGCGAAAACGCTGGTGATCGGGGTCGCCAACCGGGGCGGCATCATCTCGAAAGCATGGAAGAAGGTGTTGATCGAGGCGATTGAGGCAGGTCTCGATATCGCGTCCGGCCTGCACAACCTGCTGAGGGACGAGCCCGATCTCGTGGCGGCCGCCGCGGAAAACGGGCGCAAACTGCATGACGTGCGTATTCCTTCACGCGCCTATCCTGTTGCGACCGGCAAGCGCCGCAGCGGCAGGCGCTGTCTTGCGGTGGGCACGGATTGCTCGGTCGGCAAGATGTATACCGCGCTGGCGATGGAGCGCGAAATGCGCGCGCGCGGCATGAACGCCGATTTCCGCGCAACCGGCCAGACGGGCATATTGATCACCGGCGATGGCGTGCCGCTTGATGCGGTGGTGGCCGATTTCATGGCCGGTGCGGTGGAAACCATCTCGCCTGACAACGACCCCGACCATTGGGATCTGATCGAGGGGCAGGGCTCGCTGTTCCATGCCTCCTATTCCGGCGTGACCATGGCGCTGATCCACGGCGGTCAGCCCGACGCGCTGATCCTGTGCCATGAACCGACGCGCCCCCACATGCGCGGCCTGCCCGACTATCAACTGCCCTCGCTCGAGGAACTTCGCGATCTGGCCCTGACACTGGCCCGCGTGGTCAACCCCGCTTGCCAGGTGGTGGGGATTTCGGTGAACACCGCCAACATGGCCGAGGACGAGGCATTGGCCTGCCTTGCGGATATCGAAACCCGCATGGGCCTGCCTGCGGTTGACCCCTATCGTCAGGGCGCGGGGCGTCTGGTGGATGCGTTGCAGCGGATATAGGGTGGCAGGATGAAACTGACCGTCACCAGGGATGCTTTCCCATTTGCCCGCCTGTTCACCATCTCGCGCGGCTCGCGCAGCGTGGCACGGGTGTTGACCGTTCGTATCACGCAGGGCGGCGTTACCGGCTGGGGCGAATGTGTGCCCTATGCGCGCTATGGCGAATCGCTTGAATCCGTCACGGAACAGATCGAATCCCTGCCCCTGCCGATCACGCGTGCCGAACTGCAATCGGCCCTGCCGCCGGGGGCCGCCCGCAACGCCGTAGATTGCGCGCTGTGGGATCTGAAATGCAAGCAGACCGGCCGCCGCATCTGGGAACTGGCCGGCCTGCCCGAACCCGGCCCTGAAATCACCGCCTATACCCTGTCGCTGGACAGCCCCGACAAGATGCGCGAACAGGCCGCCGAAAATGCCCACCGCCCGCTGCTGAAAACCAAGCTGGGCGGCGGGGACGAGGATATCGCCCGCATCCGTGCGGTGCGCCTTGGCGCGCCCGACGCCCGCATCATCGTCGATGCCAATGAGGGCTGGACGCCCGACCTTTACGCCCGTCTTGCCCCGGTTCTGGTGGAGCTTGGCGTCGAGATGGTCGAACAGCCCCTGCCGGCGGGGCAGGATGACGCCCTGCTGAACATGGATCGCGTGTTGCCGGTCTGCGCCGACGAAAGCTGCCACGACCGCGCCAGCCTGGCCGCGCTGAAAGGCAAATACGACATCGTGAACATCAAGCTGGACAAGACCGGCGGCCTGACCGAGGCGCTTGCCCTGCGCGAGGCCGCGCTCGGCATGGGCTATCGGGTGATGGTCGGCTGCATGGTCGGCAGTTCACTGGCAATGGCGCCGGCGGTGCTGCTGGCCCAGGGCGCGGCATTCACGGATCTTGACGGCCCGCTCTTGCTGGCCCAAGACCGTGACAACGCGCTGCATTTCGATGAAAGGGGTGTTCACCCGCCAGATGCCGCGCTGTGGGGTTAGAAACAAGGGAAAGCAAGATGAGCCGCATAGTCTATCTGAACGGAGAATACCTGCCCGAGGCCGAGGCAAAGGTGTCGATCTTTGACCGGGGCTTCCTGATGGCCGACGGGGTGTACGAGGTAACCTCGGTTCTCGACGGCAAGCTGGTCGATTTCGACGGCCATGCCAAACGCCTGCAACGCTCGCTGGGCGAGTTGGACATGGCCTCTCCGGTCACGATGGACGAGCTTCTGGAAATCCACCGCGAATTGCTGCGCCGCAATGATGTGGTCGAGGGCATGGTCTATCTGCAGATCACCCGCGGCGCCCCCGCCGACCGCGATTTTGTCTTTCCCGACCCCGAACAAACCCCCTCGACCATCGTGCTGTTCACCCAGAACAAGCCGGGGCTGGCCGATAATCCGGCCGCAACAAAGGGGATCAAGGTCATCTCGATCGACGATCTGCGCTGGCACCGGCGCGACATCAAGACGGTGCAGCTGCTTTACCCCAGCATGGGCAAGATGATGGCCAAGGCCGCCGGCTGCGACGATGCCTGGCTGGTCGAGGATGGCCATGTCACCGAGGGCACCAGCAACAACGCCTATATCGTCAAGGGCGGGCGGATCATCACCCGCGATCTCAGCACCGACATCCTGCACGGCATCACCCGTGCGGCCGTGCTGCGCTTTGCCCGCGAGGCGCAGATGGAGGTCGAGGAACGCCCCTTTACCATCGACGAGGCCCAGCAGGCGGACGAGGCCTTCATCACCTCGGCCTCGACCTTTGTCATGCCGGTGGTCGAAATCGACGGCGCGACCATCGGCGCGGGCACACCTGGCCCCGTGGCCACACGGCTGCGCGAAATCTATCTGGAAGAAAGCCGAAAGGCCGCGATCTGAGGCCCCGCCTTCTTCTTTGTCCAAATACGCCGGGGGTCCGGGGGCTGGCCCCCGGCCTCGACAGCCGGAAACGATGCCGACGGGGCGTTTCCGCACCCGGCTACCCGTGCCGTGCCGCCACCGTTTTCAGCACGCTGAACCCGTACAGCGCCTCGAACCCCTTTTCGCGCCCGTGCCCCGATTTGCCGACGCCGCCAAAGGGCAGTTCCACCCCACCACCGGCGCCGTAGTTGTTGACGAAGACCTGCCCCGCGCGCAGCCGTTTGACCAGGCGCATCTGGCGTGCGCCGTCGCGCGTCCAGACAGCGGCCACCAGCCCGTATTGCGTGCCGTTGGCGATCCTGACCGCGTCTTCCTCGTCCTCGAAAGGGATGATTGCCTGAACGGGGCCAAAGATTTCCGCCTGCGCCAGCGGGTCGTCTGGATCGACCCCGCCATAGAGCGCTGGCGCCACGTAATGCCCGCCCTCGGGCAGGTCGTCGGCCAGCTGTGCGCGGGCCAGGATGCGCGCCGGGTCGGCCGCCTTCAGGAAGCCTTCGACGATATCCTTCTGCCGCGCCGAGATCAGCGGCCCCACGTCGCGATCGTCCAGCGCCGGCGCCACGACGAGGCCGCGATAGCGCGTCGCCATCATCTCGCACACCCTGTCATAGACCCTCCGCTGTACGAGGATGCGCGAGGCCGCCGAACATGTCTGCCCGGCGTTCTGGATGCCGGCGTTGACCAGAAACGGCAGCGCGGCATCCAGATCGGCGTCGTCAAAGACGATCTGCGGCGATTTCCCGCCCAGCTCAAGCGTCACCGGCACGATATTGTGCGCTGCGGCCGCCTGTATCAGCGCCCCCGTCGCCACCGATCCGGTGAACGACATGTGCTGCACGCCGGGATGCGATGCGAGCGCCGCGCCGGCCTCCTCGCCGAGCCCCGGCACCACGTTCAGCGCGCCTGCCGGCAGGCCCGCCTCGGCGGCGATCGCGGCAAAGGCCAGCGCCGTCAGGCAGGCCTCTTCGGCAGGCTTCAGCACGCAGGCATTGCCCATCGCCAGCGCCGCGCCGACACTGCGCCCGATGATCTGCATCGGATAGTTCCAGGGTACGATATGGCCGGTCACCCCGTGCGGTTCGCGCAGGGTATAGACGGTATAGCCGTCCAGATAGGGGATGGTCTCGCCCATCACCTTGTCGGCGGCGCCGGCATAGAATTCCATGTAGCGCGCCAGCGCCAGCGCATCGACGCGCGCCTGGGCGAGGGGCTTGCCCACATCCTGCGCCTCGATGCGCGCCAGATCGTCCGCGCGCTCCAGCACGATCTGCCCCATGCGGGCAAGGATGCGGCCCCTCTGAAAGGCCGGCATCCGGCCCCAGTCGCCATCGCGCGCACCCTCGGCGGCGGCGACCGCGGCGTCGATATCGGCGCCCTGGCCGCGGGCGATACGGGCGATCTCGAGGCCGGTCGAGGGGTTCTCGACGGCAAGGGTCTCGCCACCCAGGGGTGCAACCCACGCGCCGTTGATGAAACATTGGTCGGTCGGGTACCACACTGTGTCAATTGTCATCCTGCATCATCCTTGTCGGAATTTCGGGCAGACGGGGCGTCGCCGCGATCAGTTTTCGGGTATAGGCGTGGCGGGGGGCAGTGAACAGCTGTTCGGTCGGCCCTTGTTCCACGATTTCGCCGTCCTTCATCACCAGCACCCTGTCGGTGATTGCTCGCACGACTCCGAGGTCATGGCTGATGAACAGATAGCCGAGGTCCAGGCGGTCGGAAAGATCCGCCAGCAGGTCGAGGATCTGAGCACGGATCGAGACATCCAGCGCGGATACCGCCTCGTCCAGCACGATCAGTTCGGGCCGCAGGATCAGGGCGCGGGCGATGGCGATGCGCTGGCGCTGACCGCCGGAAAACTCGTGAATGTACCTGTCCATGTCGGTGGCCTTCAGGCCCACGCTTTCCAGCGCCTCGGCAACATGCGTGCGCCAGTCGCGGGGGCGCGTGGGCAGCAGGTTGAATGGTTCGGCGACAAGGCGCGCGACCTTCCAGCGCGGATTGAAGCTGCCATAAGGATCCTGAAACACCACCTGCAGTGCGGCACGGTCGCGCGCATCCATTCGCGGCCCGACGGGGCGGCCGAACAGGCGGATCTCGCCACCCTGCAGGGGCTCCAGCCCCAGTATCGCGCGGCTGAGCGTCGATTTCCCGCAACCCGATTCACCAACCAGGCCGAGGTTCTCGCCCTTGTGCAGGGTAAAGCTGACGCCGCGCACGGCGCGGATGCGCGTGGCCTTGCCGAAAAGCCGCCTGCGCCCGCCGCCATAGCTGCAGTGAACATCGCGCACTTCCAGTATCGGTTGCCCGGCACTGCGCCTGCTTCGCGCCGGCACATGGCCGGATGCGCGAAACAGCGCCCGCGTATAGGGGTGGCGCATGTTGCGAAAGACGTCGCCCGTCGGCCCCGCCTCGATGATCCGGCCGCGCTGCATCACCGCCACGCGATCGGCGATCCCCGAGACCACCGCCAGATCATGGGTGATCAGCATCAGCGCCATGCCCTCGTCCTCGACCAGCGATTTCAGAAGGTCCAGAATCTGCGCCTGCGTGGTGACATCGAGCGCGGTTGTCGGCTCGTCGGCGATCAGCAGGCGCGGGCGCAGGGCAATTGCCATGGCGATGCAGACACGCTGGCGCTGCCCGCCCGAGAGCTCGTGCGGATAGAGGTCCAGCGGAAAGCGCGCTGCGGGCAGGCCTACGCGGTCGAGCCGCGCACGCGCCGCCTGCAACGCCTCGCGGCGGTTCATGCGGCCGTGGATCACCAGGGTTTCGGCCACCTGTGCGCCGATCGTCTGCACCGGGTCGAGCGCGCTCATCGGCTCCTGAAAGATCATGCCGATACCGGCGCCGCGGATGGCGCATATGTCGCGTTCGGCCAGCCCGATGAGGGGGCGCCCCTCGAACCGGGCCTCGCCGCTGACGCGCGCGCTCTCGGGTGCCAGACCCATCAACGCCAGCGCTGTCATGGATTTGCCCGAGCCGCTTTCGCCGACGACCCCGAACACCTCGCCGGGCCGTATGTCGAAGCTGAGGCGATCGAGCACCGGAAGCGCCCCGATCGACAGCGACAGATCCCTGACCGACAACAGCGTCATTGCCGCCACCTGCGCAGGTGCGGATCCAGCAGGTCGCGCAGCCCGTCACCCATCAGGTTGAGCCCGAGCACCGCCAGCACGATGGCCAGCCCCGGAAACAGCGCCATGTGGGGGGCAAAGGAAATCATCGTCTGGCTGTCGGCCAGCATCCGCCCCCAGCTCGGCGTCGGTGGCTGCGCGCCAAGCCCGACATAGGAAAGCGCCGCCTCGGCCAGGATGCCGAGGCTGAACTGTATGGTGCCCTGCACGATCAGCAGATTGGCGATGTTGGGCAGGATGTGTTCGATGCTGATCCTCAGCCGGCCCTTGCCCGCAACCCGCGCGGCGAGGATGTAGTCGAGCGTCCACAGCGACACTGCGCCGCTGCGGGCGATGCGGGCGAATACGGGAATGTTGAAGATGCCGATGGCGATGATCGCGTTCAGTGCCGAGGGGCCGAATACCGCGGTGATCAGGATGGCGATGACCAGCGAGGGAAAGGCAAAGACCAGATCGTTGCCGCGCATCACGATCTCGTCGAGCAGCCCGCCGTGGCGCGCCGCCGCCGCCAGCCCCAGCGGTGTGCCGATGCCGATACCGATGGCCACCGCGACGATGGCCACCGCGATCGAGGTGCGCGCACCGACCATGATCATCGAGAATATGTCGCGTCCGAAATGGTCGGTCCCGAACCAGTGGACGGCGCCCGGCGGCCGCAGGCGTGCGGCGATGTCGAGCGCAGTCACATCGAATGGTGTCCACAGATAGGACAGCAGCGCGGCGGCAAGGAACATGCCGAACAGCGCCGCCCCGATGATCAGCGTACGCGGCACCCTCATCGCCGCCTCCTCAGGCGTGGATCGACGGCGGCATAGGCGATATCGACCACGAAGTTGACCGTGATCACGGCAAACACGAGCAGCATGACCGAGCTTTCGACGACGATCAGGTCGCGCTGGGTGATGGCCTGAAAGATCAGGCGCCCCAGCCCCGGCAGGAAAAACACGTTCTCGATGATGATGGCCCCGGCCAGCAGGAACGAGAACTGCATGCCGATGATGGTCAGCACCGGAATCAGCGCGTTCTTCAGCGCGTGGCGCCGGATCGCCTGCGCCCGGGTCATCCCCTTGGCGCGCGCGGTACGGATGTAATCCTGCCCCAGCGTGTCAAGCACGCTGGACCGCATGATCCGGGCAAGGATGCTTGCCTGCGGCAGCGCCAGCGCCACCGCCGGCAGCAGCAGCGCCTTGAGGCTGACCCAGAGGCCCTGATCCCAGCCGGGGAACCCGCCGGCCGGGAACCAGCGCAAACGGATCGCGAATATCAGAACCAGCAGCATCGCAAACCAGAAATTCGGCACCGCGATGCCCAGCTGCGTCGTTCCCATGACGGCAAGGTCAGCAGGCCGTCCCCGGCGCGCGGCAGCCAGCAACCCCACCGGAAAGGCAATCAGCGTCGAAAGAGCCAGCGCAAACAGCGCCAGTGGCAGCGAAACCCACAGACGCGCGGCAATCAGCGTCGCGACCGGAACGCGATATGTATAGGACACGCCGAAATCCCCGGTCATCAGGCCTGCAATCCAGTGCAGGTAACGCAGCGGCACCGAACCGTTCAGCCCCAGTTGATCGCGCAGCGCCGCCACGGCCGATGGCTCGGCATTGAGGCCCAGCATATAGGCCGCCGGGTCGCCCGGTATGACTTCGATCACCGCAAAGATGACGATGCTGGCAACCAGCAGGCTGAGTACAAGCGAAGAAAGGCGCGTGGCGACAAAGCGGAGCATGCGCAGATGCTAGGGCCGTGCGCGGCGGAAATCCAGAGGTTGTGCAGGCGTGGCGGACGGTTGTTCAGTTCCGCCCCACCTCCAGCAGGCGGCGCGCGATGACCTGGGCCTGTATCTCGGCCGCGCCCTCGAATATGTTCAGGATGCGGGCGTCACACAACACCCGGCTGATGGGGTATTCCAGCGCGAAACCGTTGCCGCCGTGGATCTGCACGCCATTGTCGGCGGCCGCCCATGCCACGCGCGCGCCCAGCAGCTTGGCCATGCCGGCCTCGAGGTCGCAGCGCCGGCCCTGATCCTTTTCGCGGGCGGAGTGATAGCTCAGCTGGCGGGCGACCATGATCTCGACCGCCATCATGGCCAGCTTTGACGAAACCCGCGGAAATTCGATGATCGATCGGTTGAACTGCTTGCGTTCCTGCGCATAACGCAGGGCAATTTCCATCGCCGACTGGGCCACGCCAATGGCGCGCGCGGCGGTCTGAATGCGGGCGCTTTCAAAGGTCTGCATGAGCTGCTTGAAACCCTGCCCCTCGACACCGCCCAGCAGGTTGGCCGCAGGCACGCGAAACCCGTCAAAGCCGATTTCGTATTCCTTCATGCCGCGATAACCCAGAACCTCGATCTCGCCGCCCGTCATGCCGGGGGTGGGAAAGGGGTTGGCGTCATCGCCCGGTTCCTTTTCGGCCAGAAACATCGAAAGCCCCGCATAGTTGTCGCTGTCGGGGTCGGTGCGGGCCAGCAGGGTCATCACATGGGTGCGGGCTGCGTGGGTGATCCATGTCTTGTTGCCGGTGACAACGTAATCATCGCCCTCGCGCACGGCGCGGGTGCGCAGCGAGCCGAGGTCGGATCCGGTATTGGGTTCGGTAAACACCGCGGTGGGCAGTTTCTCGCCGCTGGCAATCAGGGGCAGCCAGTGCCGTTTCTGTTCCTCGGTGCCGCCGCACAGGATCAGCTCGGCCGCGATTTCGGAACGCGTGCCAAGGCTGCCGACACCGATATAGCCGCGCGAGAGTTCCTCGGACACGACGCACATGGCCGCCTTGGGAAAGCCGAAGCCGCCATATTCTTCGGGGATGGTCAGGCCAAAGACGCCGAGTGCGGCCATCTCGTCGATGATCGACATGGGGATGAATTCGTCTTTCAGGTGCCATTCATGGGCGTAGGGTACGACCTTGTCCTCGGCAAAGCGGCGGAACTGGTCGCGGATCATCTCCAGCTCGTCATCCAGGCCGGTGGCGCCGAATGTGGGGCTGCCTTCGCGTTCCTGCATCAGGCGACACAAGGCGGCGCGCGCAGGTTCCGTGTTGGCGGCGGTGGTCAGGGTTTTCAGGGCCTCGCTGTAATAGGCACCGGGAAACAGGCCAAGGTCGGAAAGGCGGGCCATCTCGCCCTGGCTCATGGGGATGCCGCCCAGCATCTGGGTGACATATTCGCCGAATGCGATCTGCAGGATCAGCTGTTCGATTTCCCCGAACTTGCCCTCGCCTTCCAGTGCGGACGCCCAGCCATGCATCTGGCGCAGGGCCTGGGCATAGGTGGCCAGCCATGACAGCGCATGCGCCGCATACTGGTTTTCGTTCAGCGCCGCGCCCGAGATGCGGCCATCGCGTTCGACCTGCGCGCGCAGGGCGGCGCGGGCGTCGTCGACCATCCGGTCGAGATCAGGCAGCACCGAGGCGCAAAGCGGCAGCAGATCGGGCAGGATGGGCGAGGTCGCGGCGTCGGTCATGAGGGCGCTCCTGTTGTCGGGCGGAATCGTCTTTTCGAGGGGATAGACAATGCTGCGCCGCAGCGCAAGTAAATTGCGCAGAGATGCGCTAGAACGTCATATAATGACCATTGCAATTTCCCGCAGCCACTGGCACCTTTCGCCCGAATACAGGGGGCTTCCCGTGGTTTTCCTCGATCAGCTTGTTCAGAATTTCGGCGCCACGACGCTGGTTGCCTCGCTTGCCATCGCGTTGCTGGCCGGATTCGTCAAGGGTGCGGTGGGCTTTGCCATGCCGATGATCATGATTGGCGGGCTGGGGTCGTTCATGCCGCCGCAGGTAGCGCTGGCAGGGCTGTTGCTGCCCACGCTCGTAACCAATTTCAGACAGATGTTCCGCAGCGGATTTGGCGCAGGCTTTGCCGAGTTGCGCAAATACTGGCGTTACAATCTGGTCTTTGCGGTAACGATCATCCTTTCGGCACAACTGGTCGTGCAGGTGCCCGCAGCGGTGGTGTTCGTGATCCTCGGGGTCGTGGTCGTCGTCTTTGGCAGCATTCAGCTGGCTGGTGTGCGCATCACCATCGCGCCGCACCGACGCCGCAGGGCCGAGGTTGCGCTGGCCGTCGTTTCCGGCGTGATCGGCGGCATGAGCGGCGTCTGGGGGCCGCCCCTGATCCTGTATCTTCTGGCGCTCGATCTGCCGAAAGAGGAGCAGACTCGGGCGCTGGGCGTAACCTTTCTGCTGGGGGCGATCATCCTGGTCGCGGCGCATCTGAAATCGGGGGTGCTGAACGCCCAGACCCTGCCGTTTTCGGCACTGTTGCTGGTACCGGCACTGGCAGGTCTGGTGCTGGGCGGGTGGCTGCACGACCGGCTGGATCAGCAGAGGTTTCGCCGCCTGACCCTGTTCGTGCTGGTGATCGTCGGGCTCAACCTGCTGCGCCGGGGGGTGTTTGGCTGATATGGCCTGCTACAGGCGATAGGGGATGAACAGCGCAAGATCCTGCCAGAACCACAGCACCGCCGCGGTCGCCAGCATGATAAGGGCAAAGGGCCAGGCGCCGCGGACCACCTCGGACAGGCGCGCCTTGCCAACCCCCTGGATGATGAACAGGTTCATGCCCACCGGCGGTGTTATCAGGGCGGTTTCGATCAGCACGACAAAGAAGATGCCGAACCAGATCGGATCGACCCCCATGCTTTCGAGCGATGGGTAGAGCACCGGCACCATGATCAGCAGCATGGAAAGGCTCTCCAGAAAGAAGCCCATGAACAGCAGGACCAGACCAACGGCCAGGATGAAAAGGGTCGGGCTGGTGATGTTGCTCGACAGCATCACCGAAATGTCCTGCGGAATACGATAGAGCGTGATTGCGTAGGAAAACACCTTGGCGCCGGCGATGATCAGAAAGACGACGGTAGTGGTCTTCATCGCCGCATGCGTTGCTTCGCGAACCTTGGCAAGGGTCATCCGCCCCAGAGCGGTGGTGATGATCAGGGCCAGCACGAATCCGACGCCGGCGGCCTCGGACGGGGTGGCGATCCCGAGATAGATCGAGCCGATGATGCCCGTCGCCAGCAATAGCGTCGGCGCGGCGCGCAGGCTGGCCTGACCGCGCTCGGCCCAGCTGGCGCGCGGTGTCTTGTGATAATTCGGGCCAAAGCGCGAAAAGGATATCCCGTAAAGGATAAAGGCCGAAGCCAGGAACAGGCCGGGGCCGATGCCGGCCATGAACAGGGTGGGGATCGAATTTTCGGTCACGATCCCGTACAGGATCAGCGGAATCGAGGGCGGGATCAGTATCCCCAGCGTGCCGCCTGCCGCCAGCAGGCCCAGGACAAAGGGCCGGTCATAGCCACGCGCGGTCATCTCGGGGATGGCCACCGTGCCGATGGTGGCGGCGGTTGCGACCGATGATCCGCTGACGGCCGAGAACAGCCCGCAGGACAGGATGGTGGCGATGCCCAGCCCGCCCGGCCAATGGCCGACCCAGCTCTGCACCGCGGAAAACAGGTCCTTGCCGATGCCGCCCTTGAGCAGCACGTTGGACATCAGCAGGAACATCGGCACGGCCAGCAATTCGAAACTGTCCATCGTGCCGTACAGGCGCTGGGGCACGGCGTTCAGCGGCAGGGGAAAGGCCCAGAGCAGGGCCACCCCAAGCGCCCCCAGTGCAAAGGCGATCGGTACCCGCAGAAACATCAGGCCCAGCAGGGCGGCAAGGATCAGAAAGGATGTCATGGCCGTGCCTCGGCCCCTGGGGTATCTGGCCGGGTATCTGGCGGGGTTTCACGCCGGGTTTCGGGCTGATCCGGCGGTTGTGGGCGCCAGATCCTGACCGTTTCCGCCGCGGCCTGCAGCAGCAGCAGGCCAAAGCCCACCCATATCGACGCCTGGGTAAACCATTTCGGTACCGCCAGATAGCTGTCGGTGGTGTGTCCCCGGATGGTGGACGCCCACCAGATTTCGATTCCGTACCAGACGGTGACCAGACAGAAAATCGCGATGACCAGCAGGCCAAAGGTGTCGACCAGCTTGCGTGCAAATGTTCCGGGGCGACGAAAGGCCACGTCGATCACGATCATCTCGCGGTGCCTGAGTGCATAGGCGCTGGCCAGATAGGCGGCCCATATCTGGGTAATGCGGGATACTTCATCCACCCAGATCGTCGGCATGGTAAAGAAATAGCGCATCACCACCTCGTAGGTGATGAAGAACCCGACCGCGAAAAATGCCCATGCGGCAAGGCGACCGGCAAGTTCGGAAAGCGTATCGATGAGCCTGATCATGTGATTCCGCAAGTTTGTGGACAGGGATGCCGCGCAGGGCAGCGGCCGCAAGACCCGTTACCGGGCAACGGCAGCGTCGCGTTCTGCTGCCGTTGCCCGTCATGGCATGGAATGGTGGCAAAGCCCGCCTACAGGCCCTGCGCTGCGGCGATCACCTTGTCGGCCATCGGGCCTACGGACTTGCGGAAACGGTCGATGACCGACCGGGTCGCTTCGACCCATTGCGCGCGTTCCTCGGGTGTCAGGTCGACGACGTTCATCTTGCTGCGCAGTTCGTCCACGATGGCAGCCTCGCCAGAATAGACCTGATCGCGCAGCTGCTTTTCAACCACCGCTGCGGCATCCATGATGATCTTCTGGTTTTCAGGAGACAGCGAATTGAAGAAATCGTTGTTCATGATCGCCACGAATTCGATCGCGCTGTCATAGCTCAGCGTCATGTTCTTCATGACTTCATAGAGCTTGCGGCTTTTGACCGCCGAAACCCCGGTCATGCCGACATCGACCGCACCCTGCTGATAGGCAAGAAACTGTTTCGAGCCCGACATCAATACCGGAGCGCCGCCCAGTGCCTCGACCGTCCATCCCAGGATCTTGCCGTAGGTACGTACCTTCTTGCCCTTGAGATCGGCAGGAACGCGGATCGGCTTGCCGTTGTCCAGATAGATGTTGCGCCCGAAGGCCTGCCACCACAGGACCTTGGCCCCGGTTTCCTTGAGCACGGCAGCATCGAGGATTTCGCGCATGGGCGACCCGTTGCTGACGGCCGCGCGCAGATGGGCCTCGTCACGGAAAAAGAAGGGCAGATTGACCACCTCGACCGCCGGGACCGAACCGGCAAAACGCCCCAGAAAGGCCGAGCCGGCCTCGATTGCGCCCGATCCCACGGCCTCGGGAACCTGCTTGTCCTTGTAAAGCTGGGCCGAGGGAAACAGCTGCAATTCCAGCTCGCCGCCGGATTTTTCCTCGATGATCTTCTTGAAGGCCAGCCAGTTCTGGCCCAGCGAATGGGTCTCGGGCAACTGGAGCGTGACACGGATCACCGTCTTGGCGGATACTGCCACGGTCGAAATGGCAAGGCCCGACATCGCCAGCGCCGCGGCGCCGATCATGTTCACAAATCTTGTTTTCATCATTCTCTCCCGGTTGAAAAAATCCGCCTTTTCGGCGTGATTGAGGATTAGTAGCCGCCTGTTGCCCGCCAGAACAAGGAAAAAATTCCCTGCTCACGGTAACGAGACACCGCAGGCATGTTCCCACGTCGCTGTCACGGGCGGCGCGGCAGGGCCGTTTTGGCCCTTGGCGGCGCCGGTATGCCTGTGCTTTATTGCGATGGCAATTGCAGCGGCCAGCCCCGGCCCCGTGCGGGAAACGTCTTTCTTGAACCTGACCACCGAACAGATTCGCGGCCATTTGGCGATGCTGCTGTTTTCGGCGCTGGTTGCCGGGTCGTTCAGCCTGGGGTCGATCGTTGCCAACCAGATCGCACCCGCGGCCATCAATGCGCTGCGCTTTGTGCTGGCCGGAATCGTCATGGCGGGTTTCGTGCATGTCGGCCCCGGTTTTCGGCGGCAGGATTTTCGGGCGCCCTGGCGCTATCTGCTGCTGGGCGGCTTTTTCGGCCTCTATTTCGTGCTGATGTTCGAAGGGCTGAAATTCGCGCCGCCCGTGTCGGCGGCGGCGGTGTTTACCCTGATGCCGATGCTTGCAGCGTTCTTTGGCTATCTTCTGCTGCGTCAGGTCACGACGCGCCGCATGGCGCTGGCGCTGGCGATCGCGGCGGTCGGGGCATTGTGGGTAATCTTTCGGGGGAGCCTGGACGCGGCGCTGCGGCTGGAGGTCGGCCGTGGCGAGATCATCTATTTCTTCGGCTGCATCGCGCATGCGATCTATACCCCGCTCGTGCGTCGCCTGAACAGGGGCGAAAGTCCGATCACCTTTACCTTTGGCACGCTGGCGGCGGGGTCGTTGCTGCTGGTGACGCTGGGCTGGCGCGATATCGTGGCGACGGACTGGGTCGGTCTTGCCCCCGTCGTCTGGATCACGCTGGGCTATCTGGTGTTGATCTCGACGGCCACGACCTTTGTTCTGCTGCAATATGCGGTTCTGCGCCTGCCGTCGGCCAAGGTGATGGCCTACAACTATCTCACCCCGGCCTGGGTGATCCTTTGGCAGGTGGCCCTGGGCGATGGCTGGCCCGGTCCGAACGTGGCGCTGGGGGTGGTTGCGACCGTGATCGCACTGCTGATCCTGCTCAAGGACGAGGAGGTCACGGTCGAAGAAGTTTCGTGAACATGTCGCTCAGATGGCGGTGGGCATCCTCGAAACGCGTGGCGGCGCGCGCGCCCAGCACAACGCTGACCTGAATGTCGAAATCGGCGTAATGCTGGGTCGTTGCCCAGATCGAAAAGATCAGGTGATGGGGATCGACCGGCGCGATCTTGCCCGCGTCGCTCCAGCCACGAATGACCCGGGCCTTTTCATCGACAAGGTCCTTCAGCGGCCCCTCGATCTGTTTCATGATGCGTGGCGCACCCTGGAGGATCTCGTTGGCGAAAAGGCGGCTTTCGCGGGGAAAATCCCGCGCCATCTCGAGCTTGCGGTGAACATAGGCAAGGATTTCGTCTATCGGCTCGCCCTCGGGGTCGAGCTGTTTCAGGGGCTCAAGCCAGGTGTCGAGCAGGCGTTCCAGCAGACGCGCGTGGATGGCCTCCTTGCCGTCGAAATAATAGAGCAGGTTCGGCTTGGACAGCCCGGCCTGGCGGGCGATCTGGTCGATGGTCGAACCTCGAAACCCATAGGTGGAAAACACGTCAAGAGCGGCTGAAAGGATCAGCTCGGTCTTTTCCCGTTGAATCCTTGTTCTGGTCCTCGAGGC
Source organism: Alphaproteobacteria bacterium (assembly GCA_030148665.1). Classification (GTDB taxonomy): domain Bacteria; phylum Pseudomonadota; class Alphaproteobacteria; order Rhodobacterales; family Rhodobacteraceae; genus UBA5972. The sequence continues at coordinate 62,951 of JASBSZ010000047.1, read as the reverse complement.
TGCTGCGCGTGCCAATGTCGTGTTTTTCCCGTCTGTTTCCGGCGGGCATCAAGCTGACGCCTTGTGAGGATCAGCAAAGCATGAAAGGTTTCCGCAAACAAGATGGCGTCGCCCGCCCGATGATCGTGCGCCCGTTCGGCATGCCCGTTCAGCCGGCCCGGTTCAGCCGCATCCCTCCCGCACCCGGGCCTCGGCCTGGGTCAGAAGGCGGTGGTTGTGTTCGTCCCACAGCTGCAGCCTGACGCAGGACAGGCTCTGCCGGATCGTCATGCGCTGCGAATCCCGCAACACCGGGTAGTCTTGCAAGACCTCGGTCAGACGATAGAAGGGGATGCGGGAATAGAGATGATGCACATGGTGAATGCCGATATTGGCGGTCAGCCATTGCAGTATTGTCGGCAGGACATAGTGGGAACTGCCCCGCAGGGCGGCATCGTGCAGCTGCCAGTTTTCCTCGGTTTCCCAAAAGGTCTGTTCGAACTGATGCTGTACATAGAACAGCCACAACCCGATCACGGCGCCAACGACCGTTGTCGGCAGGAAGATCAGCAACAGGGCTGCGATTCCGCCGAACCAGAACATCAGCCCGACCATGGCGGCAATTACCGCATTGGTGGCCATGGAACTGGTCCAGTACAGCCAGCCGGCGCGCATCAGGCCCACCGGAAGGCGGTTCTGGATATAGAAAAGATAGATCGGACCGATTCCGAACAGGACGATCGGGTTGCGATAGATCCGATAGGCCAGCCGCCCCCAGGGGCCGCGGGCGCGATATTCCTCGACCGTCAGGGTCTGGACATCGCCGATGCCGCGCCGGTCGAGATTGCCGCTGGTCGCGTGGTGCAGGGAATGGGTGCGTCGCCAGACGTCATAGGGTGTCAGCGTCAGGATGCCCAGCCCGCGGCCGATCCAGTCGCCAACCCCCTTGCGGCGGAAAAAGGCGCGATGGCCGCAATCGTGCTGGATGGCGAAAATCCGTACCAGAAACAGGCCGTTGGCAATCGACAGGGCCAGTGTCAGCCAGTAGCTGACGGACATCGACCACCATGCGGCAGCAAAGATCAGAAAGAACGGCACCAGCGTGACCCCCAGCTCGAAGCTGGATCTCAGGGCGCTCGGGTCTCGGTATCTTGCCAGCAGCTGGATCCACTCGCGTGCGGTTTCGGGGCCCCTGTTCTCGGGGGCGGCGAGGGTCTGTTGATTCATTCAGCTGCTCGATTCGTGTCGTCTTGTGGTCATGTCAGACCTTGCAGATAGGGCCTCGGTGGAGAAACGGCAAGGGCATTGCCCCATGGGGCGAGCAAACCCCGGCGCCGGCCGCATGCGGTTGCGCTCGACCGGCCCGGAGTGTCGTGATCCGGCAGGATCTGTCATGTTGGCGGGGTTTCAGCCGCCCTTGCCGGCGTCGCTGATGCCGATCCCGGCCAGAATGATCTGCTTGACCGAGGCCTTGGCGTCGTCCCACTGGCTGTCGGACAGCGGTTTTCCGCCGTTCAGCGTTTCGATCTGATGATTGAAGTCGGCATAATGCTGGGTCGTGGCCCATAGCATGTACAACAGGTGACGCGGGTCCACGCGGTTCATGCGGCCCTCTTCGATCCAGCGTTCGATGACCTGTGCCCGCCCCTCGGTCCATTCGGTGAGCGTGGTTTCGAGATAGTCCTGAATCACCGGCGCGCCATGCATGACCTCGCTGGCCCAGACCTTGGACCCGGCCGGATGGTGGCGGCTGATCTCCATCTTGGCGTCGATATAGGCGGCGATGGCCTCGGCCGGGCCATCGGCACTGTCAAACACGTCCGCAGCACGCAGCCAGATCTGAAAGATGTTCTGAACCACCTGCCGATAAAGCGCCTCCTTGGTGGGGAAATAATAATGCAGGTTCGCCTTGGGCAAACCGGCCATGTCGGCAATCAGCTGCATGGTGGCCCCGCCGAATCCGGCCTCGGCAAAGACCTTTTCGGCCGCCTTCAGGATCCGCGCCTCGCGCTCGCGGCGGCGTTCCTTCTGTCCCGGGCGCTTTGCTGGAAGATTCATTCGCGGGTCCAAAAAAATTTCTTGACCGGTTGGTCAACTCGTGTACCGTGAATTTGACTATATGGTCAGAAATGGGAGTTGTGCAAGTGATCGGCCACCGGCCGGTCTGGCAAAGGGGGGGTCTGTTGGCAGCATGGCAGTACCGGGGTTCCGCAGGGCGGGATCTCTTTTCGTGCAGCCACAGGCGCAGATCCGCGACGGGAACACAACAGGAAAGGGAAAGCGCATGGCAACGTCAAGCGACAACATGAAGATCAACGCCGACCGGCTGTGGGACAGCCTGATGGAGATGGCCAAGGTCGGCCCCGGTGTTGCGGGTGGCAACAATCGCCAGACGTTGACCGACGCCGATGCCGAGGGGCGGCGCCTGTTCCAGAAATGGTGCGAAGACGCCGGCATGACCATGGGCGTCGATCAGATGGGCACCATGTTTTTCCGCCGCGAGGGCACCGACCCCGACGCGCTGCCGGTCTATGTGGGCAGCCATCTGGACACCCAGCCCACGGGCGGCAAGTTTGACGGCGTTCTGGGGGTTCTGGGCGCGCTCGAGTTGGTGCGCTCGATGAATGATCTTGGCATCAAGACGAAACATCCCATCGTTGTGACCAACTGGACCAACGAGGAAGGCACCCGCTTTGCGCCCGCCATGCTGGCCAGTGGTGTGTTTGCCGGCATGCACACGCAGGACTGGGCTTACGGCCGCGAAGATGCGGAAGGGCTGAAATTCGGTGACGAGCTCGCGCGGATCGGCTGGAAGGGCGATGAAGAGGTCGGCGCGCGCAAGATGCACGCGTTTTTCGAACTCCACATCGAACAGGGCCCGATCCTCGAGGCCGAGGGCAAGGAAATCGGTGTTGTCACCCACGGCCAGGGCCTGAGCTGGACACAGGTAACGGTGACCGGCAAGGATGCCCATACCGGCAGCACGCCAATGCCGATGCGCAAGAATGCGGGGCTTGGCATGGCACGGATGCTGGAGCTGGTGGACGAGATCGCCTGGAGCCACAAGCCACACGCCGTGGGCGCGGCCGGCCATATCGACGTCTATCCCAACAGCCGCAACGTGATCCCCGGACGCGTGGTGTTCACGGTCGATTTCCGCTCGCCCCAGCTGGAGGTGATCGAGGACATGGAAAACCGTTTCCGCGAAGGCGCGCAGAAGATCGCCGATGACATGGGGCTGGGTGTCGAGTTCGAAAAGGTCGGCGGGTTCGATCCGGTGGAATTCGACGAAAGCTGTGTCAACGCCGTGCGCAATGCGGCCGAGCGGCTGGGCTATAGTCATATGGATCTGATTTCCGGCGCCGGCCATGATGCCTGCTGGATCAATCGGGTAGCGCCGACTGCAATGGTGATGTGCCCCTGTGTGGACGGGCTTTCTCATAACGAGGCCGAAGAGATCAGCAAGGAATGGGCCGAGGCAGGCACCAATGTGCTGCTGCATGCGGTGCTGGAAAAGGCCGAGATCGTCGAGTGATCCGGGTGGATGGACCGGGGGCCAGCCCCCGGACCCCCGGAGTATTTGGGCAAAGAAGAAGATATCGGGGCCTGCAAGTTCGGGCCGGGTTCGGGAGGAAATGAAATGACCACAGTCATCAAGGGCGGCACCATCGTGACCGCCGATCTGACCTACAAGGCCGATGTTTTGGTCGAGGGCGGCCAGATCATCGAGATAGGGGCCGACCTCAAGGGCGACGAGGTGCTGGATGCCGCGGGCTGCTATGTCATGCCGGGCGGGATCGACCCGCACACCCATCTGGAGATGCCCTTCATGGGCACCTATTCCAGCGATGATTTCGAAAGCGGCACCCGCGCGGCGCTGGCTGGTGGCACGACGATGGTGGTCGATTTTGCCCTGCCCAACCCCGGCGAGGGGTTGCTCGATGCGCTGAAGCGCTGGGACAACAAGTCGACGCGGGCGAATTGCGACTATTCATTTCACATGGCGGTGACATGGTGGGGCGAGCAGGTTTTCAACGAGATGAAGGATGTGGTCGATCGCGGCATCACCACCTTCAAGCATTTCCTGGCCTACAAGGGTGCCCTGATGGTCAATGATGACGAGCTGTATGCCAGCTTTTCACGTCTGGCGGAACTGGGCGGCATTGCGCTGGTGCATGCCGAGAACGGCGATGTGGTGGCCGAGCTGACCGCCAAGCTGCTGGCCGAGGGCAATACCGGCCCCGAGGCGCATGCCTATAGCCGACCCAGCCAGGTGGAAGGCGAGGCAACCAACCGCGCCATCATGATTGCCGACATGGCCGGCGTGCCGCTGTATGTCGTGCATACATCCTGCGAAGAGGCGCACGAGGCCATCCGGCGCGCCCGCATGCAGGGCAAGCGCGTCTGGGGCGAGCCCCTGATCCAGCATCTGACGCTGGACGAGTCGGAATATTTCAACAAGGACTGGGATCATGCTGCCCGCCGCGTGATGAGCCCGCCCTTTCGCGACAAGAAGCACCAGGACAGCCTGTGGGCAGGCCTGCAAAGCGGCAGCCTGAGCGTCGTGGCGACCGACCACTGCGCCTTTACCACCGAACAGAAACGTATGGGCGTGGGCGATTTTTCCAAGATCCCCAACGGCACCGGCGGGCTTGAGGATCGCATGCCGATGCTGTGGACCCACGGCGTGGCGACGGGGCGGCTGACGATGAACGAATTTGTCGCCGTGACCTCGACCAACATTGCCAAGATCCTGAACTGTTACCCGAAAAAGGGTGCGATCATGGTTGGGGCGGATGCCGATATCGTGGTATGGGATCCCGAAAAGGAGAAAACGATTTCGGCCAGCACCCAGCAATCGGCGATCGACTACAACGTGTTCGAGGGCCATCACGTCAAGGGTCTGCCCCGCTTTACCCTGACGCGCGGGCAGGTTGCCGTGCATGACGGCGAGATCCGCACGCAGGAAGGCCACGGCAGGTTCGTGGCGCGCGAGGCGAATACGCAGGTCAACCGGGCGCTTTCCAAGTGGAAGGAACTGACGGCGCCGCGTCCGGTCGAACGCAGCGGTATTCCGGCGACGGGGGTTTGATGCAGGACATGAACCAGAGCGACGCGGTCATCCGCGCCGAGAACTTGAGCCTGACATTCCAGACCAATGACGGGCCGGTTCACGCCCTGCAGGATATCAGCCTGACGATCGGCAAGGGCGAGTTCGTTTCCTTCATCGGCCCGTCGGGTTGTGGCAAGACGACCTTTCTGCGGGTCATGGCGGATCTGGAAAAGCCTACCGATGGAACCATCTGCGTAAATGGCGTGACCCCTGAGCAAGCGCGCAAGTCGCGGGCCTATGGCTATGTGTTCCAGGCGGCGGGGCTTTACCCGTGGAGGACGATCGATGGCAATGTCCGTCTGCCGCTGGAGATCATGGGCTATGACAAGGCCGACCAGGCCGCGCGGGTCAAGCGCGTGCTGGAACTGGTCGATCTGGCGGGGTTCGAAAGGAAATATCCGTGGCAGCTGTCGGGGGGCATGCAGCAGCGTGCCAGTATCGCCCGTGCCCTGGCATTTGATGCCGACATCCTGCTGATGGACGAACCGTTCGGTGCGCTTGACGAAATCGTGCGCGATCACCTGAACGAACAGCTGCTCAAGCTGTGGGCCAAGACGAACAAGACGATCTGTTTCGTGACCCATTCGATCCCCGAGGCGGTATATCTCTCGACCAGGATCGTGGTGATGAGCCCGCGTCCCGGCCGTATCACCGACGTGATCGACAGCCCGCTGCCGGCCGAACGTCCGCTGGACATTCGCGACAGCAAGGAATTTCTGGACGTCGCCCATCGCGTGCGCGAGGGGCTGAGAGCGGGTCATGCCTATGACGATTGATATCCTGAGCCGTGCGAGATGGCCGGAACCGGTGGAGATGGTGGCATGAGCTGGCTTCGTGACAGGATATTGCCCGTTCTGACGGTTGTCCTGGCGATCATCGCGCTCTGGTATGCGGGCGCCATCGCGCTGAACGCGCCCTGGGCCTATGACAAGGCCACCCGCACGGGCGAACAGCTGACGGTCACCACGCTGATTGCCGATACCTGGACGCAGGACAAGCCCAGGCTGCCCACCCCCGATCAGGTGGTGCGCGAGATATGGAAAACGACCGGGGCGATGGTTCTGAAGGGGCGTGGGTGGTCCAAGCGCAGCCTGATCTATCACGCCTGGGTCACCTTGTCGGCCACCGTGGTCGGTTTTGGTCTGGGCGGGGTTCTGGGCATCCTTCTGGCCGTCGGTATCGTGCATAACCGGGCGATGGACATGTCCGTGATGCCCTGGGTCATCGCCAGCCAGACGATTCCCATCCTCGCCATCGCGCCGATGGTGATCGTGGTGCTGAACGCAATCGGCGTCACCGGCCTGCTGCCAAAGGCGATCATATCGATGTATCTTTCGTTCTTTCCGGTGGTCGTCGGCATGGTCAAGGGTCTGCGCAGCCCCGACCGGATGCAGATCGACCAGATGCGTACCTGGTTTGCCAGCCGCTGGCAGACGTTCTGGAAGCTGCGCCTGCCGGCCTCGATGCCCTACCTGTTTACCTCGCTCAAGGTGGCGATGGCGGCGTCCCTGGTCGGTACCATCGTGGGCGAGCTGCCCACGGGCGCCGTTGCCGGGCTGGGCGCGCGCCTGCTGGCCGGCAGCTATTACGGGCAGACCATCCAGATCTGGAGCGCGCTGATCATGGCGGCGCTGCTGGCGGCCGTGCTGGTCGGCCTGATCGGATTGTTGCAGAGAATCACCCTGCGTCGAATGGGGATGTTGCGATGAGCTGGGTTGTCGGATCGCTTGCCTTCTGGCTGGGTTCGTGGTGGGTCAACGCGCGTCTGTCCGCCCTGAAGGGATCGCGCATTGCCGCGCTGGTGGTGCCTTCGCTGTTCGGGATTTCCCTGCTGGTGCTGTGGCAGGGCATGGTGCGCGGGTTCGATATCAACCCGGTGCTCTTGCCTGCGCCCAGCGACATCGCGGTGAAATTCGCCAACAGCCTGCCGATCCTGTGGATCGATTTCGTGCAGACCTTTGTCAAGGGCGCGCTGAGCGGATATGTGATCGGATGCGGTGCGGCCTTTCTGACCGCCATCATCGTCGATCGTTCGCCCTTTCTGCAAAAGGGCGTGCTGCCGGTCGGCAATTTCGTGGCCGCGCTGCCGATCATCGGCATGGCCCCGATTATGGTCATGTGGTTCGGATTTGACTGGCAGTCAAAGGCGGCGATCGTGGTCGTGATGGTGTTCTTTCCGATGCTGGTCAATACGGTGCAGGGGATGCAGGCAAGCGAGGCCATGCAGCGCGACCTGATGCACACCTATGCCGCCACATACGGCCAGTCGCTGCGGAAACTGCGTCTGCCGGCGGCGATGCCCTTTATCTTCAACGGGCTCAAGATCAGTTCGACGCTGGCCCTGATCGGCGCCATCGTGGCGGAATTCTTTGGCTCGCCCATCAAGGGCATGGGTTTCAGGATCTCGACCGAGGTCGGGAGGCTTGCACTCGACATGGTGTGGGCCGAGATCGCCGTGGCCGCGATTGCCGGCTCGGCGTTCTATGGTATCGTGGCGATGATCGAGAAGGCAGTGACCTTCTGGCATCCGTCACAAAGGAGAGGCTGAGCAAAACAACAGACAGATCGAAAACCAACCGGGAGAAAAAAGATGAAGAAAATCGTGACGATGGCCCTAGCCGGGGCGCTGACGCTGGGGGTGGGCTTTGCCCATGCGGCGGAAAAGGTGACATTGCAGCTGAAATGGGTCACACAGGCCCAGTTCGCTGGCTACTACGTCGCCCAGGACAAGGGGTTCTACAAGGCCGAGGGTCTGGATGTGACCATCAAGCCGGGCGGTCCCGACGTGGCCCCCGAACAGGTGATCGCCGGTGGCGGTGCCGATGTGATCGTCGACTGGATGCCGGCCGCGCTGGCCAGCCGGGAAAAGGGGCTGGACCTGGTCAATATCGCCCAGCCGTTCAAGCGTTCCGGCATGGAGCTGACCTGCCGCAAGGACATGGGCGTCAACAGTACCGCCGATTTCAAGGGCAAGACCCTGGGCGTCTGGTTCTACGGCAACGAATATCCCTTCCTCAGCTGGATGAGCAAGCTGGGCATCAAGACCGACGGCAGCCCCGACGGCGTGACCGTGCTCAAGCAGGGTTTCAATGTCGATCCGCTGCTGCAGAAACAGGCCGCGTGCATCTCGACCATGACCTATAACGAATACTGGCAGGTCATCGATGCCGGTCTGAAACCCAGCGATCTGACCGTGTTCAAGTACGAAGATCAGGGTGTCGCGACGCTCGAGGACGGCCTTTACGTAAAGGGAAGCAACCTGAAGGATCCCAAATTCGTCGACAAGATGGTGCGTTTCGTACGTGCCAGCATGAAAGGCTGGAAATGGGCCCAGGAGAATCCCGACGAGGCCGCGATGATCGTTCTGGACAATGACGCCTCGGGCGCGCAGACCGAAAAGCATCAGAAACGCATGATGGGCGAGATCAACAAGCTGATCGCAGGCTCGAACGGCGAACTCGACCCCGCCGATTACGAGCGCACCGTCAACATTCTGCTTTCGGGTGGATCGGACCCGGTCATCACCAAAAAGCCCGAAGGGGCTTGGACCCACATGATCACGGACAAGGCGCTGAAATAGCCCTGCCCGAGGGACGATCCCGGAGGGCGGTGCGCCCCCGGACATGGGACAGGACATCGGAAACGCCCGGAGGTCACCCTTCGGGCGTTTCGCCGTCCTGCGTTTCGCCGTCCTGCAGGGACTGGCGCTCCAGAAACCGTTCGAAGGCATCCAGATCGACGGCCTCGAACTGACCGAAACCCTCCATCCAGATCGAGGCATCCCTCAGCCCCTCGGGTTCCAGCTTGCACCACTTCACGCGCCCGCGCTTTTCCTGGCTGATCAGCCCGGCGCGGGTCAGGATCGTCAGGTGCTTGGAAATTGCGGCCAGAGACATCTCGAAAGGTTCGGCAACGTCGGTGACGGCCATGTCGTCCTCGAGCAGCATGGTCAGGATCGCGCGCCGCGTCGGATCGGCGAGCGCTGAAAAGACCCGGTCGAGTTTCTTGTCCATGCGCGGTTATCTGCCTTTTGCGGGACGGATCATGATCGACTGTGGCCCGCACCGTGCGTTCGCGTCAAGACGTGCAAGAACGGGTTTGCAATTTCGCCGTATCCACGTTCATCTGTGCAGGTCATTTTCCTTGGGAGCGCGTCATGGTCAATCTTGGCAAACACGGCTGGGTCAAGCCGGAATCCGAAACCCTCATCCAGCGGATCGCATCGGAAACGTCGCATTCCGACAGCGCCGCGATCGCCGACCGTCTGGAGGGGCTGGCACGGCGCAACCGCGAGATACACGAGCGCGACTGCATCAACCTGAACCCTGCCACCAACGCCATGAACCCGCGTGCCGAGGCGCTGCTCTGCGCCGGGCTGGGCACGCGCGCGTCACTTGGCTGGCCGGGCGACAAGTACGAGGTCGGCCTTGAGGCGATCGAGGAAATCGAGGTCATCGCAGCCGAACTGGCCGCCGAAATCTTTCAGGCGCGCTATGCCGAAATTCGCGTCGGCTCGGGGGCGCTGGCCAATCTCTATGCCTTCATGGCGACCTGCAAGCCGGGCGACGCCATCATCGCGCCACCGGCCAGCATTGCCGGCCATGTCACCCATCACGCGGCGGGTGCAGCCGGGCTCTACGGGCTGAGGATCCACGACGCGCCCGTGCAGGCGGACGGCTATACCATAGATATCGACGGTCTGCGCAGGCTGGCCCGCGAGGTGCGGCCCGGCCTGATCACCATGGGCGGCAGCCTGAACCTGTTTGCCCACCCGGTATCGCAGGCGCGAGAGATTGCCGACGAGGTTGGCGCATATCTGCTGTTTGACGCGGCTCATCTGTGCGGGATGATCGCCGGGCGCGCATGGGAAAACCCGCTGAGCCAAGGCGCCCATCTGATGACCATGTCCACCTACAAGAGCCTCGGCGGGCCGGCGGGCGGATTGGTCGTCACCAATGATGCCGCCCTGGCCGAGCGTCTGGACGCCATCGCATTTCCCGGCCTTACCGCCAATTTCGACCCCGGCCGCGTGGCGGCATTGGCGATGGCCCTGCTGGACTGGCGCGAGCATGGCGTGGCCTACGCGCAGGCGATGGTGGACATGGCGCGTGCTCTGGCGCAGGCGCTGGCGGATCGCGGGCTTTCGGTCTTTGCCGCTGCGCGCGGCTTTACCGAAAGTCACCAGTTCGCGCTCGAGGCTGCGCCTCTGGGCGGGGGTCAGGCCGCGGCCAGACGCCTGCGCCGCGCCAATATCCTGACCTGCGGCATCGGCCTGCCCATGCCCGAGGTAGCCGGCGACCTGAACGGCCTGCGCATCGGTACGCCCGAAATCGCGCGCTTCGGCATGGGGCCGGAACATGCGCAAACCATAGCCGGGTTCATCGCCGAGGGGTTGGCCGATGATCCCCCCGAGGATCTGGCGGAAAGGGTCGCCACCTTTCGGCGGGGGTTCCGGCAGATGCAACATGTTATCGCGGATGCAAGGTGACAGTCTCGGTGCAAGGGGATGGCCGGATAGCCATCGTGACGATCAATCGGCCTGGTTGCCGCAATGCCGTCGATGCCGCAACTGCAACCGCGTTGTTCGAGGCGTTCCTTGCCTTCGAGGCCGACCGAGACACCGATATCGCGATCCTGTCGGGCGCGGGGGGTGCCTTCAGCGCAGGTTACGATCTGAAATCGGTGGCCGCGGGGCTGCCGGAGGGGTGGCTGGAGCGGCATGCGATCCCCGATGACTGGGCCGACCCGGCAGCCGTGCCTCTGCCGGGGCCAATGGGGCCGACACGGCTGGCGCTGTCGAAACCCGTCATCGCCGCCGTCGAAGGGCCGGCCGTGGCCGGCGGTATGGAACTGGCCCTGTGGTGCGATTTGCGCGTGATGTCCGAAACCGCCTATATGGGGGTATTCTGCCGCCGTTTCGGGGTGCCGCTGATTGATGGCGGGACGGTACGCCTGCCGCGGCTGATCGGTCAGAGCAGGGCCATGGACCTGATCCTGACCGGTCGCAAGGTCGATGCCGCCGAGGCAATGCAGATCGGTCTGGCCAACCGCCTGAGCCCGGCCGGGCAGGCACTGGACCACGCGCTGGAACTGGCCCGCAGCCTGCTGGCCCATCCCCAGGCCTGCCTGCGCGCCGACGGCATCTCGGCCCGGCTGTCGGGCCGCGCTCTGGCCGACGCCCTGAGGCAGGAATGGCGCAGCATTGCGGCCCTCGAAACCGAGGGCCTGAGGGGGGCGGCGCGCTTTGCGCAGAAAGCGGCGGCCGGCGACGCCAGGGAATGACCGAATGAGAGAGACACAGCAGTGAAGATAAGATGGAAGAATCCGCGTTTCGCCACGGGGGTCGTTGTCGGCCCCCATTCGCATGTCAGTCGCGACAGCAGGATAGGCGCGCACAGCTATCTCGGGCGTAATTGTGTCGTGTCCAAGGCCGTGATCGGACGTTATGTCTCGATTGCCGACAATGTTTCGATCGGAAATGGCGAGCACGACATAAGTCGGGTTTCTACCAGCAGCTTGTTCTATGACGATCCCTATGAGGAACTCACCCGTGGAGAATGCGAAGTCGAAAGCGATGTCTGGATTGGGGTAGATGCCATCATACGACGGGGTGTGCGCGTCGGTTTTGGTGCCGTCATCGGGGCAAATTCGTTTGTCAATCGCGATATTCCCGCCTTTGCCATTGCAGTGGGCTCACCTGCCAGGGTCATCGACTATCGCTTTGATGATGCAACTCGAAAGGCCATTCTCGAAAGCCGCTGGTGGACACTGGAACCAGATGCCGCCAGGTTGGTCATCAGAAAACTTGAGAAAGCCATGACCGACAATGAAAGGCGGCCAAGGGACGGGGCATGATGGCGGTGTTTTGCGTCAAGGGGCTGTAATCCACGCCACCTGTCCCGACGCGCAACGGCCAGGCCATACCCCGGCACGCGCGGCACGCCAATATCCTCGTGTCACTCGAACTGTTCCCTGATCAGCCTTTCCTCCAGCCCGTGGCCGGGGTCGAACAGCAGGCGGTGGCGGATGTCGGGCTCTGAGTGAATGTCGACGCGCACGACATTGCGCGCGTCCCGGCTGTCGGCCACGGCCGAAACCGGGCGCTTGTCCGGTTCCAGCACGTCGAAGCGCACATGCGCCGTCTTGGGCAGCAGCGCGCCACGCCAGCGGCGGGGGCGAAAGGCGGCAACCGGGGTCAGTGCCAGGACATCGGCGCCAATGGGCAGGATCGGGCCGTGTGCCGAATAATTGTAGGCGGTCGAGCCCGCCGGCGTTGCCACCAATGCACCGTCGCAGACGAGTTCCGCCATCCGCACCTTGCCATCGACCGAAATGCGCAGCTTGGCGGCCTGCGGTCCTGACCGGTACAGCGAGACCTCATTGATTGCCAGCGCCTTGACGCGGTTGCCGTCAACACATTCGGCCTCCATGCATAACGGGTTCAGTACCGCCTCTTCGGCCGTATTCAGACGCTCGACAAGGCCGTCCTCGCGGTACTCGTTCATCAGGAAGCCGACTGTACCCCGGTTCATGCCATAAACGGGGATGTCGCGTTCCTGCGTGGCGTACAGTGTGGACAGCATGAAACCGTCACCGCCCAGGGCCACGATGACCTGCGCCTCTTCCAGGGGGCTCGACCCGTAGCGGCGGACAAGCGCGGCGCGGGCTTCCTCGGCCTCGGGCGCATCGCTGGAGAGAAAGCATATCCGGGGTTGTCTTGCGATGGTCATCCCTGTTTCTCCGGGTAGCGGGTGAAGCCAGTCTTGCCTGCGGACAGGGTGACTGCAAGCGCTTATTGCGCCCCGGTGGAACCCGGCTGCGACAAATGGTAATGTCGCGCTTGAAAGGCGTGCATGGGCGCCACATTTCGATTATTCGTCAACGGCCGGGCCCAGGCGCCCGGCGTCCATCTGTCAGGAGACCCCCATGAGTGGAAAACCACCCAACATGATCCGTCGTCGCATGATGCTGATGGGGGGCGTGGCGCTGGGCGTTGTCGGTCTGGTCGGCTATCAGTTCTGGCCGCGCCCGATCAGGGCCTCGGGGCCGATCAAGTTCGACAAGCTGCTGGCAATCCCGCCTCTGGAAAGGGGAAGGATGCAGAACGGTACGCGCGTGTTCGACCTGACGCTGAAACGGGGCAGTACCGTTTTCTTTGAAGGTATCCGCACCCGGAGCATGGGAATCAACGCCGATTATCTGGCCCCTGTCCTGCGCCTCAGGGTGGGCGAAAAGACACGCTTCAACGTGACCAACGATCTGGGCGAGGACAGCACCCTGCATTGGCACGGGTTTTCCCTGCCGGCCGTGGCCGATGGCGGTCCGCATCAGGTCATTCGTCCGGGCGAGACATGGTCGCCCGAGTTCACCATCACCGGCAAGGCGGCGACCATGTGGTTTCACTCGCACATGTTTCACAAGACGGCCGAACAGGTTTGGGCCGGTCTTGCCGGCATGGCGATCATCGATGACGAGGAAAGCGATCTGCTGACGCTGCCGCGCAATTACGGGGTGGACGATATTCCCGTGGTGTTGCAGGACCGCCTGTTCACGCCCGCCGGCCAGATGCCCTATGTTCCCGGGATGCGGGCACGGATGCAGGGCATGATCGGCAATTTCCCGATGGTCAACGGCACTATCGGGGCCGTCTTTCCCGCCAGCACGACACTGCTGCGGATGCGTCTGCTGAACGGCTCGAATGCAAGCATCTACAATCTGCGTTTCGACGATGGGCGCAGCTTTCTGCAGGTCGCTACCGATGGCGGGTTCCTGCCTGCGCCGGTCAGACGCAGCGGGCTGCGCCTTGCGCCGGGCGAGCGGGCGGAAATCGTGGTCGATCTGTCTGACGGCCAGGTGGCAAAGCTGGTCAATCGCGGCATCGATACCGGCGGCGGCATGATGGGCGGGGGGCTGCCCGATTTCACCTTTCTGGAAATCCGGCCAAAGAAACTGCAGGTACCGTCGGCCAGGCTGCCCGAGCGGCTGACCACCTTGCCTGACGTTGATCCTGCGCGCGCCGTGAATACGCGCCGCTTCCGTCTGGAAATGGGCATGATGGGCAGCGGTTTCGCGATCAATGGCCAACCCATGCGGATGGATGTCATCAACGAGGTGGTCAAGGTCGGTCAACCCGAAATCTGGGAGGTGACATCGAACGGCATGTTGCCGCATCCCTTTCATGTTCATGGCACCCAGTTCCGTATCATCGATCGCAACGGACAACCGCCCATGCCGGGTGAAGCCGGGCTGAAGGATACCGTTCTGGTCAACCCTGGCGAGGTCGTGCGGATACTTGTCGAGTTCACCAGATATACCGATGCGAAAAACCCGTACATGTATCACTGCCACATTCTGGAGCACGAGGATGGCGGCATGATGGGGCAGTTCACCGTGGTCTGAGGGTTGCGCCTGGGGGCGACAGGGGTGGCGCACAAAATGTCGCCCATGTCGTTTTCGGTGTTCCGCAGACGCGATCCTTGCGCTATCTGGGCCGAAACACCACGAAAAGGCCCAGCCCAAGGAGACAGCCGATGACATCATCCACGCGCGACGCAGGCTTTTTTGCCGAGGACCTTTCCAGCCGCGACCCGGAAATCTCTGGCGCCATCCGCAACGAGCTTGGCCGCCAACGCGACGAGATCGAGCTGATCGCCAGCGAAAATATAGTCAGCCGCGCGGTGATGCAGGCGCAGGGTTCGGTCCTGACCAACAAATATGCCGAAGGGTACCCGGGCCGGCGCTATTACGGTGGCTGCGAATGGGTCGATGTGGTCGAAAACCTTGCCATCGAGCGGGCAAAACAGCTGTTCGGCTGCGAATTCGCCAATGTGCAGCCCCATTCGGGCAGCCAGGCAAACCAGGGCGTGTTCACGGCGCTGCTGACACCGGGCGACACGATCATGGGCATGAACCTTGCCTCGGGCGGTCACCTGACCCACGGTGCGCGGCCCAACCAGTCAGGCAAGTGGTTCAACGCGGTGCAATACGGCGTGCGGCAGCAGGACAGCCTGCTCGACTATGACGAGGTCGCCCGCCTGGCCGAGGAACACAAGCCCAGGCTGATCATCGCGGGCGGCAGCGCCATTCCGCGCCAGATCGATTTCGGCAAGTTCCGCGAAATCGCCGATGGCGTGGGCGCGATCCTGATGGTGGACATGGCGCATTTCGCCGGTCTTGTGGCTGCCGGCCTGCATCCCAGCCCCTTCCCGCATGCCGATGTTGCCACCACCACCACCCACAAGACATTGCGCGGCCCGCGTGGCGGCATGATCCTGACCAATGACGAGGGGATTGCGAAAAAGGTCAACTCGGCCATTTTCCCCGGCATCCAGGGTGGCCCTCTGGAACATGTCATCGCGGCCAAGGCCGTCGCCTTTGGCGAGGCGCTGCGCCCGGAATTCAAGGATTACGCCGCCGCCGTCATCCGCAACGCGCAGGTGCTGGCCGAAACCCTGATGAAGGGCGGGCTCGATATCGTCACCGGCGGCACCGACACCCATCTGATGCTGGTCGATCTGCGCCCCAAGGGCGTCAAGGGCAACGAAACCGAGGCCGCCCTTGGGCGCGCCAACATCACCTGCAACAAGAACGGCATCCCGTTCGACCCCGAAAAGCCGACCGTGACCTCGGGCGTGCGTCTGGGCACGCCTGCCGGCACCACGCGTGGCTTTGGCGAGGAAGAATTCCGCCAGATCGGCGAGATGATCGTCGAGGTCGTTGACGGGCTGGCCGCAAACGGTGCCGATGGCAATGCCGAGGTCGAGGCCCGCGTCAAGGCGCAGGTTGCCGAGCTGTGCGCGCGTTTTCCCATCTACGAGGGGATGTAGCGGCAAGGGGATACAGGGCCGCCGCAATGGGCGCGGGGGACATGTTGTCAGCTACAGTCGCATCGGAACGGGGCGTGCGCGCCTTCCGGTAAGAACGGCCATTGCGTGGCGGTCCATCAGCTCGGCCAGGATGGGGCCGTCATTGCGCGCATCAGCCGGGAATACGCCATAGGCAGGCAGGATCACGCGCCTCTCGTCCACCAGGAAACAGGCGCCGCGCCGACGTTCGCCGTGGCTCTGGAACCAGCAGCGCGGGTGATGGCTCCCGGCGATTTCGCCTTTCGCATCAGGGTCGGGCGCGTGACGAAAGGTCAGGGGTTCCAGCCGGTAGCGCGCCAGATGGGTGCCTCCCAGCTCGACCGGGCCTGCGCGGTTGCTGCCGGAAATCCAGATCCAGATGCGCCCCGCCATCAGGCAGTTCAGCCACCGATGGGCGGTTTCATCCATCTCGTCCAGGGTTTCCAGATCTCCGAAACTGTCGCCGAGGCAGACGATCGTTTGCGGATTGCGTTTGAGGATGTCGCGCTCAAGACGCGCCAGCGTTGTGGCGTTCTCTCCGTCTGGCTGGCCGTTGTCGCGGTGCCGATGTCGGGAGGGGCGGCGGAAATGCAGATCCGAGACACATAGCACACCTGTTTCCGCCCACCAGAGTGCCCCGCTGGGCAATGCGCTCAGACGGGCACCGTTCAGTGTGAATTCATAGCTTCTCATGGGGGTCAGAAAACACCCGCGAGGTGGCAAGGGCAAGGGGCAGAAAGGGCAATATCATGGCTTTGATCGCATTTGCGCGATCAATTCCGTCAACAATTCCGGCAGGCGTGTATCGGCCCCTTCGGGTGCGCCGTCCAGCGCCGATTCCACGTCCTTTTTCAGGATTCCGATGGTGTTTTCCATATCGAAACCGTCGCGCGAAAACTCGATTTCGTCAAAATGGGTGGCAAACCAGTTCTGGCCCGAGCTGGCATCGACCAGACGCAGGAACGCCCCTTCGTCCAACCCTGCCGCTGCAGCCCAGTCCAGTGCAAGCCGCGTGACCACGGTGCTTGAGGCGGCAATGATGTTGTTCAGAACCTTTGCCTGCATGCCGGCCCCGAACCCGCCCATGTGGTGAAAGCTGCTTCCCATCGCATCAAACAGGGGCTGAAGGTGTGCCAGCAGCCGGCGATCCCCTCCCAGCATGAAGGAAAGGCGCCGCTCCTGCGCGGCAATGCGCGCGCCTGACATGGGTGCATCGACCATGTCGATTGCGGAACCGATACGGGCGCGCAGCCCGGCCAGATAGCGTGGCGAGAGGGTTGAACAGATCACCAGGACGTCCAGCCCCTGCGCGCGCGCCAGCAGGCGCTGTTCGTCAAACAACAGCGCCTCGGTCTGCCTGATGTCGCGCACCACCGTGAACAGGATATGCAGATCGCGGGAAAATGTCCCGACATCGTTGGTGACATGGGGGGCGAGGTCGCCGAACTCGTCCACAGGCCGAATGTCAAATCCGCGCGCGTCGAATCCTGCGGAAATCATTGCGGCCAGCATGGGTTGGCCCATCCTGCCGCAGCCGGCAAGACCTATGCCCCGCAACATCGGCTCAGTCATCACGCACGAAAAGATTGTCCCAGGCGCGGTCGATCAGCTCGGGCGACATCTGCGGGGCGATCCCCTCGTAGGCGCAGATTGACAGGATCTGATCCACCAGAAAGGGCGCATGAAAATTGGCATAGACGTGGTTCACCTCGACGTAGCGGTCGCGCAGCAGGTGAACGATGGCCTGTTCATCCAGCGGCAGCTGTCGGGCCTGACAGACCCGGGCGAGAATCTGGAGGAACTGTTCCTGGTTGGGGCCGTCGATACGCACCTTGTAGGCGATCCGCCGCAGAGCCGCATCGTCGAACATTTCCCTGGGATGAAAGTTGGTCGAAAAGATCACCAGCGTGTCAAAGGGAACCACGAATTTTTCGCCCGACTGAAGCGCGAGAATATCGTATCCCGATTCCATCGGCACGATCCATCGGTTGATCAGCGCCTGAGGCGACTCGGCCTGTCGGCCCAGATCATCGACGATAAAGACGCCGCCGGTCGATTTCAGCTGCAACGATGCCTGATAGGTGCGCGAAACGGGGTTGTACTTGAGGTCCAGCATGTCAAGCGTCAGCTCGCCCCCGGTGATCACGGTCGGACGCTGACAGCGCACATAGCGGCTGTCGAAACGCCCGCCTGCACGGCGCAGCGAAAGGGGGTTTTCCTGGGATTCCTCGGCGATGTCATGCACGATCGGGTCGTAGACGGTAATCACCTGACCCATGTATTCGATTGCCCTGGGCACAAAGATCCTGTCGCCCAGAGCGTCACGAATGCCATTGGAAATAGACGACTTGCCATTGCCCGGCGGGCCGTACATCAGGATCGACTTGCCCGAATTGATGGCCGGCCCCAGCTGGTCGAGCAACCCGTCCGGCAGCACCAGATGGGCCATCGCGTCCTGAAGCCGCTGTTTCGAGATCGATATGTCGCGCACGGCCTGCCTTTCGGTCTGGGCCTTGTAATCGTCCAGCGGCACGGGCATGGGGCCGAAATATTCCGATTGCGCCAGCGCATCTATGGCCCGCGCCTTGCCCGATTCCGACAGCGCATAGGACATTTCCACATGGCCGCCCGCGTCGCGGTTGCCCATGGCCTCGAGCAGGTTCTGCTCGCGCACGATCTCGATCAGGTCGTTGGTCAGTCCCAGGGGCAGGCAGATTGCCTTGCTGATGTCGCTGGCGGTTGTCAGATGCCGCCGGAACACCGTTTTCAGAAAGATGTCGCGCAACATCACCATCGTCAGACCTGTGTCGCGCAGGGATGCCGGCTGAGTTGGGGCCTGCACGTTTCGAGCCTGTATGTTCATTTCTGCCTCATGCGAAATTGGGCCGTTTCGGCGGAGTTTAGCCGGGCGTCTGATTTTCAACAACAAAAACCGCCTCAGCTTTTGCATCATCAGGTTTGCCATTGTAGGATTGCCGGAAAATGAAGGGGGGCGGACATGGGCAGGCCATCGGCGGGGCTGGTTGCGCTGTTTCTGGTATTGGTGCTGGCGATCCAGGCCGGGCTGATGCTGGGCAAGGGCGTTCTGTTGATCGATGCGCATGAGGGTGATGCGCTGCATCTGATCCAGATCATCCTGCGCATGAGCGCCGGCCAATGGCCTCACCTGGATTTCACCACTCCGATCGGGCTGCTGGCCTTTGTGCCGGTGTCGTGGCTTGTCTCCCTGGGGTTGGGTGTGGGGCACGCGATCATGGGGGGGGCATTGCTGGTCGCTGCCCTCATGCTGCCGGCGATATGGTGGGCCGCCTGGTCCCGCATGCCCACCCTGCCGGCATTGCTGTTCGGGGCCTTTGTCGTGATCCTGATTACCGCGCTCGTCTATGGCGGCGGCACGCCGGCGGCCTCGATCTCGATGTATTACAACCGCTGGGCATGGGCGGCGGCGGCCATCATCGTCATGCTGACGGTATTGCCCCCGGAACGGTATTCGCAGACGCTGGACGGGCTGTTCCTCGGGCTTTGCCTGTCCTTCCTTGCGCTGAGCAAGATCACCTTTCTCGTGGCCTTTCTGCCCGGCGTTCTGCTGGCCCTTGTCCTGCGCCGCCAATGGAGGGCGCTTGCCGTTGGTCTGATCACCGGCGCCGCAGTCGCCGGGATCGTGACGCTGGCCGCGGGGCCGGGGTTCTGGATGGCCTATGTGAACGATCTGCGTCTTGTCGCGTCCTCGGGCATCAGGCCGCAACCGGGCGAATCCCTTTCGGTTCTGCTCATCGGCCCATCCTTCCTTGCGGCCAATCTGGTGCTGCTGCTGGCGATCATATTGCTGCGTCAGGCCGGACGCATGGTCGAGGGGGTGGTGCTGCTGCTCTATGCGCCGGCCTTTGTCTATGTCACCTGGCAGAACTGGGGCAACGATCCGAAATGGCTGTTCCTGCTGGCCCTGCTTCTGCTGGTGCTGCGACCCGACCGGCATGTGAACAACGGCCTGGGCTGGGATGTCGGGCGGAGCATGGGGGTCCTTGCGCTGGTTGCCACGGCACTGATATTTCCCACCCTCTACAACTTGACATTTTCCGACCTGCGCCACGCCAGGCTTTCCAGCGACGGCTTTGTCCAGGTACTCAAGGGCGATCGCAACAACGACCTGGCGATGAAACGCGCGCGCATGTTCGACCCTGCCGGCCGTACCGAACTGACCATGTCCGACCCGGCCATCCTTGCCCAGGTCGAAAAGACCCGCAAGCGGCCCCGCGACCAGCTGTTCGGCCAACCCCTGCCACGGTGCAAGCTGGAGATGGGTCTGCTGGCCGTGCTGCAGCAGATGGCGCGCGATCTCGACAGGATTCCCGCAACCGCGGGCAAGACGGTTTTCGCAACCGACACGTTCTCGAATCTCTGGCTGTTCGGTGCTACCAGACCGCTGCCCGGAGGCGCCCCCTGGTATTACGGTGGCGACGCGGGCATGAGCAGCGCCGACTTCATCCTGGTGCCATTATGCCCGCTTACGCCACGCGCACGCAGCCTGGCCTTGCAGCGCATCAGCGATCAGGCCGACCGGTTGAACCTGCGCGAAGTCACCCGCAACGACCTGTTCATCCTGCTCAGACGCCTCCCGGACTGAGCCCCTCCCTTCTTCTTTGCGCAAATACGTCCGGGGGAGGCCCGTCAGGGCCGGGGGCAGCGCCCCCCCAACGCCCTCAACGCCCGATCAGGGGCAAGGCCAGATAGGCGATCAATGTCGCCGACAGTGCCAGGCCCATCGGGAAATCCTTGCCTGCCTGCCACGATTTCCAGTCCGGCGTCAGGCGACGGATCAAAGCCATGCCTCTCGCACTGCGATGGGCGACAAGGGCGGCCAGCAGCATGACCGCAAAAAGGATCAGAACGCGCCCCAGCTCGTCAGGGGCAAAGAAGGGTGCGATTGCCGCTGCATATTTCGCATCCCCCCCCCCGATCAGGCGCAGGGCGTTGGCGACAAAACCGATGATCAGCACCACGACCAGATTGACCAGGCGCCAGCCATAGACGTCCAGCGGTAGCGCGATCAGGCCGAATACCAGGAATATCCCCGCCATCACCAGAACCGCACGATTGGTGATCTTCATGAATTTCAGGTCGCTCCAGGCGACCCACAGCGCGACCGGCAGGGCAGGAAGCAACAGCCACAGCACCTGTTGTGTTGTCATCTCCATTGCCGATCAGATCCCGGCGCGCCGGTTCAGTGCCTCCAGCGTGCGTACGGCGGCGGCGAAATAGCGCGGGTTGGTATCGATCGCCCGCTCCAGCAGGGTACGGGCCGTATCGGTATCGCCCTGTCTGATGGCGCTGATGGCCATGGTGTGCAGCAATTTTGCCTTTTCCTCCTGGGTCATGCGGATCACGGGGAGCGTGTATTTCCGCTGGGCCGCGCGGGCCAGAACCAGGTTGTTCTTTGCGGTGAACAATTTCGGGTCATAGGTGATCGCCTTGACGAACAGCCGTTCAGCGCCGGCATAATCGCCGCGGGTCAGCTTGGAATACCCCCAGTTGTTGAATACCGGCGCCGGATTGGTCGTCAGGCCGGCCGCGGTTTCATAGAAACTGTCCGCCTTTTTCCATCTCTTGTTGATGTCGGCCACCATCGCCTCGAGGCGGTAGCGATCATAGGTTTCATAGGTCGGGGGCGTGTCGTTCAGCTGCCTTTCGGCGGCCTTCCACTCGCCGGTGCGGATCAGTGCATCGGCATAGCCTACCCGATCTTCATTGGTGGCCTTGCCTGATTTCACGATTTCGGCAAAGACCGGCACCGCCTCGGATGCGCGCCCCGCCTTGACCAGCGATCTGGCCAGGCCGCGCTTGAAGTCCATGCGATCGGGTTCCTGCCGTGCGGCACGCTGGAAATAGGTAACGGCCTCGTTGGGGTCGGCAACGGTCAGCATGATGTCGTTCATGTTGGACGTGTCGATGACGTTGATTGCGTCGATCTTCTTGTCGACCCCTGCGGTTGTCAGCTTGCTGCAGGCCGACAGGGACAACGCGCCCATAAGGCCCAGCGCGGCATAGGACAAAAGTCGCATGTTTCCGGACTTCCTCTACTGCTCGATGTTCTTCTCCGGCGTGCGCAGCAACAGATATCGCCCGCTGCCGCGACGGACCAGGTTGAACTTGTTCTTCTTGGGTTCATCATACGATGAATTTTGCGTCTTTGCGATAGCCATGCGCAAATTTTCCCGGATTTGGTCGGAATTTCCGTTATCCAACCCGTAAGCGATGCGAAAATCGCGCCGTGCCTCGGCATTGCGGCCCATGGCCATCAGCACGACCCCAAGGTTGTTCCACGCGGGAACCGACCGGGGATCCTTGTCGAGGGCGCGCTCGAGCAGCACACGGGCCTCTGGCAGACGGCCCAGCTTGAGATTGGCCGCGCCCATCGCGCTGAGGACATCGGCGGTCATGCCATGCTTGCCGGCGGCGCGGATATAGGCGTCGAGCGCCAGCTCGTACTGACCGGCGGCCATCAGGCGGTGCCCGACGATCAGCCCGTCAACGGCCTGGGTCGGAACCCGCGTTCCCGCGGGTGGCGGTGGGCCGACACGTTCGACCGACAGCCGCCCGGTGGTGGCCTGGCAGGCACTCAGCGTCGTTGCAATGGCCAGGGCGGCGCCCCATTTCTTCAAGGTAACTTGGCCCCCGACAAGGTGAGGTAGATGTCATAGATTGACGGCCCGATAAGAATGACCAACAAGGGCGGCAATGTAAACATCATCGTGCCGAGAGTCAGCTTTGTCGGCAGCTTGTTCGCCTTTTCCTCGGCGCGCATCACGCGCTTGTCGCGCATTTCGGCGGCATAGACGCGCAGGGCCTCGGAAATCGAGGTGCCAAAGCTGGCCGACTGGATCAGCACGGTAACAAAGGCCGAGATATCCTGCGAGCCCGCGCGCTCGGCCATGTCGCGCAGCACGTTGACGCGATCCTTGCCGGCCTTGACCTCGCTTGCGACGATCTCGAACTCTTCGGCCAGATCGGGGTATCCGGGGCGGATTTCGGTTGCCACCCGCTGAATCGCCTGATCGAGCGACTGCCCCGCCTCGATACAGACCAGCATCAGGTCCAGCGCGTCGGGAAAGCCCTCGGTCAGGTTCTGCTGGCGCGTCTGGCGGCGTCTTTCGACCCAGTAGACGGGCAGGTAATAGCCCGCCCCGCCCGGGATGATGATCGCCATCAGCGTGGATTGCAGGGTCATCCAGCTCATGTTCAGCAGGACATAGATCACACCGAGGAAAAGAAATCCCAGCGCCAGCGCGAATTGCGCAAAATGCATGGTGCGCACGGCGTTCTTGCTGCGATAGCCGGCCTGAATCAGTTTCAGCCGGGTGGCGGAAAAGGTCTTTTGATCCTGGGGCTCCAGGAAAGCGGCAAATTTGTCGAGATTTGGCCCTTTCTCCTGAAAGCGCAGCTTGGGCTGGTCGGGCTGTTCGGTGGGTTTCTTGGCCTTGGGGCCGGCCTGGGCCTTGATGCGGTCCACCGGGTCGGTCTTTTTCTGCAACAGCAACGGCAGGGTTCCCAATACCAGGAGAAAGCCGAACAACCCGATCGCATAGAGCGGCCCCAGCGGCCCCAGCCGCGTTGTCAGAAAGTCCATTGCCGTGTTGATCATGTCCATGATCCTGCCCCCTTTTCCCTAGACCTTTATGTTTACCATCATCCGCATGAAGATGATGTTGACCCCCAGGAACAGGCCAACCCCGATCACGGCGGGAATGAAGAACGAGGTTTCCATCACCTTGTCGTAATAGTTCGGCTGGGCAAGGTTGATGCCGATCAACGCCAGCAGCGGAAAGAACGACAGGAACGTACCCGACCATTTCGCCTCGGCGGTGATGGCCTTGACCCTGCGGAACAGCTTGAACCGCGCGCGGATCACCTTGGCCAGACCTTCCAGGATCTCGGCCAGGTTACCGCCCGATTTCTGCTGGATGTTGACGGCGACCGCCAGGAAACGCAGGTCGGGCAGGTCGATGGTTTCGGCCATCTTGTTCAGGGATTCGGTGATGTCCATCCCATAGGCCGCCTCGTCGGCGATGATGCCGAATTCGCTGCCCAGCGGGTCGGCAACCTCCTGTGCGACGATGTTGACAGCGCTTGAAAACGGGTGACCCACGCGAAGGCTGCGCACCATCAGTTCGACCGCATCGGGAAGCTGTTCCTCGATCAGGGCCATGCGCGCCTTGGCCTTCTTGTTCAGCCACAGATAGACGGCCCCGACCCCCATGACCGGGGCCAGGCCCGCGCGGATGGCAAGCGATGCCGACGTGCCAAAGGTCAGCCCGACAAAGGCCGCGATGCTGAGGCCGACCATGACCAGGATCAGGGCGCGCGGGCTGAAGGCGATATTGGCCTTTGCCGCGCGGTCGCTGATGATCGAAAACAGCGGGATGCGCGCGCAGTTGCGGTGTTGTTCGCGCTCGCGCCGCAGGGTTTCCAGCACCTCTTCGCGGTCATTGCCGCGCTCCAGCAGGTCAAGGCGCCGGTTGACCCGGCTGTTGAGGCGGATCGAGCTGCCGAAAACGACCAGATAGATCCCCTCGACCGCCAGAAGGACGCCGACGAAGATGGCTGCATAGATGATCGGTTCCGGACTCATGACATGCCCCCTCTATTGTGCCGCTTTCTGGGTGTAGATGTGATTGGGCAGCTCGAAACCCGAATACTTGAAGCGATCCGAGAAATGCGAGCGGATGCCGGTGGGTTCGAAATGGCCCATCACCTTGCCGTTTTCGTCGATGCCGTATCGCTTGAAGCGAAAGATTTCCTGCATGGTGATGATGTCGCCCTCCATGCCCGTCACCTCGGTGATCGAGACCATCCGGCGCGAGCCGTCCTGCAGGCGGCTGGCCTGCACGATCAGATGCACGGCGCTGGCGATCTGGGCGCGCACGGCCTTCAGCGGCATTTCGATACCTGCCATCGCCACCATGTTTTCCAGGCGCGAAACCGCATCGCGCGCGCTGTTGGCGTGGATTGTGGTCATCGAGCCGTCATGGCCGGTGTTCATGGCCTGCAGCATGTCGATCACCTCTTCGCCGCGGGTCTCGCCCACGATAATGCGGTCGGGGCGCATGCGCAGCGCGTTGCGCAGACAGTCGCGCTGGGTGACGGCGCCCTTGCCCTCGACATTGGGCGGGCGGCTTTCCATGCGGCCCACATGGATCTGTTGCAGCTGCAGTTCGGCGGTGTCCTCGATCGTCAGGATGCGCTCGTTGTCGGCGATCATCGATGACAGCGCGTTCAGCGTGGTCGTCTTGCCCGAGCCTGTGCCACCCGAGACGACGATGTTCAGATGGGCGCCGACGGCGGCGCGCAGATACATGGCCATTTCCTCGGTAAAGGCGCCGAACTTGATCAGCTCGTCGATGCCCAGCTTGTCCTTCTTGAACTTGCGGATCGACACCAGCGCGCCATCGACGGCGATCGGAGGCACCATGGCGTTGAAGCGCGAGCCATCCTTGAGGCGCGCGTCGACATAGGGGTTGGATTCATCGACCCGCCGGCCGACGGCCGACACGATCTTGTCGATCACCCGCATCAGGTGCTTTTCGTCCTTGAACACGACCGGGGTCAGCTCCAGCTTGCCGGCGCGTTCGACAAAGATCTGTTTCGGGCCGTTGACCAGAATGTCGTTCACCGTGTCGTCGCGCAGCAATGGTTCCAGCGGGCCGAGGCCCGTGACCTCGTCGAACAGTTCCTGATACAGGGTCGCGCGTTCCTCGCGGGTCAGGACGACGCCCATCTCGGCCAGCCCGTCGGCGCAGATGGCGGCGATTTCGTTCTTCAGATCGGATTCGGATGCGTATTCCAGCGCCGCGAGGTTCAGCGTGTCGAGCAGCCTCTTGTGCAGCTCGACCCTGATTTCGGCCAGCTTTTCGCGCCGCTTGAGCTCCTTTTCGTTCAGCACCGGGGGCATCGGCGCCTTGCGGGGCCTGGGTGTTGCCGCTGGTGCCGCCTGCGTGGCCGCCTTGGCGGGGGGTTGCTGGATCAGGGGCGTTTCTCTTTCGGTTTCGGCAGCCTGCTGTGCCTTGGGGCGCGGGGCCGCCTTGCGGTAACGGGAAAACATGCCCTAAACACCTCCTTTGGCTGCGACCTGTTCGACGGACAGGTCAAAGATCGACTTGGCGAGTTTCGCCATTTCCTTGCGCAACGGGTTCTTTGCCGCCGTTTCGGCCAGAGGCAGGCCCTGATCGCAACTGTCGGTCACGGCCTTGCCGCCGTCGGGCAGCAGGATTTCCAGATCGATGTCCAGGTTTTCGGCCAGGCGCTTGACCCGGCTGCGACCGGACAGATCGGTAAAACGGGGGGCATGGTTCAGAACGTACTTGACCTTTTCGATCGGCAGATCCTCGGCCTTGAGGGTGCGGATGAAACGCAGGGCATTCTGCGCCGAACGCATGTCCATTTCGATCAGCGCGAAATAGACGTCGGCCCGGTTGATCAGGGTTTCCGACCACTGGATCAGGGTCTTCGGGACATCGACGATGACAAAGTCATACATCGATCTGGCCATGTCCAGCAGGGGATTCACGTCATCCGAGGTCAGGATCTCGTATGGCAGCGACTCGGCCGGTGCGGTCAGCACGTCGAGCCGGTCGTTGAATGACTGCAGGGCCGAGGTGAACGCATCCCGATCCATGTTGGGAATGTCGGAAAGCAGCTCGAAGATGGCTTCGCGGCGGGGCAGGTCGAGATAGGTCGAGACCGACCCCATCTGCAGGTCGAGGTCCAGGATGCAGGTGCGAAAGCCCTCTGTGTCGCCCAGCTGGGCGAGCTCCCACGCCAGGTTGACCGCGAATGTGGTCGCGCCAACGCCCCCGGCCAGGCCATAGATCGGCAGGATGACGCCCTCGCGGTTTTCATTCGCGCCGCCACCCGTGGAGACCGCTGCCGGTGCCGCAGACGGGGTGCGAATGCGTTCGATTGCCTCGTGCAGCGCGCCCTCGGGCAGGGGGTAGGGGGCGAAATCGGCCGCGCCCAATCGCAGCAACTGGTGCAGCGCCATGGGCGAAAGATCGCTTGCAACCAGAATGACCTTGATGTTTGCAGCAACTGCCGTGCGGATCAGTTCGATCACCGGTTCGAGATTTTCCTCGTCGGTCCGATCGACGGCAACGGTCACGAATTCGAGGTCGCGGGCCTCGGGGCTGGAAAGATAGGCGATGCCGTCCTGGAAATCGAGCCCGCCCCAGCGGGGGCCCAGCTCGGCCTCCATGTCCTCGATCAACAGATCAAAGGCCTGGACGTCCCGTGCGATGACGCAGGCAGCGATTCCGACCTCTTGTTCCGTTTTCAGCAGACCCATAATGTTCAGCCCATGTTTTCTGTTTCAGGTCGTATCTTGATCCGCAGGTCACATGACCTGCCCGACCTGGGAAAACGCCTCGTTGTCGTCCTGCCTCGGGGTGGATCGATTCACCCACGCGGCAAGAGGTGTTTCCCGCTGTGATATTTGACGGGGAACTTTGGCGAGATTAGGGCTGAAACGTGGAATATGGCCTCAGTTGGTACCAGTTGACTGAGTCGAGCCGGTATTGGTGCCGGTTGACGACGTCGATCCGCTGGATGAGGTCGAGTCGGTCGTGCCGACGCCGGTGCCCACATAGGTGCGATAGACGAGGCGCGCATATTTGCCGTCCAGGCCATCGCCCTTGAAATTGACGGCGAATCCGATGACCTGGGTCACGGTGCGGCGATTGCGCCGCTCGCGGCCCTCGGTCACGACCAGGGGCTGCGTTTCGCCGAACGAGGCAACGGCCTCGAGTCGCTTGCGGCTGATCCCGCGCGAGGTCAGATAGGCCACCACGCGCTGGGCCCGACGCAGGCCGAGGCGCTTGTTGTAGGCTTTGGTTCCGACAAGGTCGGTATGGCCGTAGACGCGGAACTTGATTTCCGGGAACTGCTTGATCCATTCCGCCTGCTTGTCGAGGATCGCGCGCGCCTGCGCATCGAGACGGGTCGAATCAAAGTCGAAATTGATCATCGTGGGCACTTCGCGTTCGAATTTGCGCCCCAGATCCTCGAGCAGGCCGTTCTGGTCGCGATAGGCAGACTGTACCAGCATGTTGTTGTAGGTGGGGTTGCCGAAACTGCCTTCGTTCACGCTGGCGCCCAGCTCGCGTTTCATGGATGAAAACCCTTGCGCCCCTCCGGCATTGCGCGAGGGCGTGCAGGCCGCAATGACCAGGGTCGAGGCCATCAGGATCAATCCGGTTTTGCCAATCATCTTCATGGTCTCACTCCATCACATAGCCATACGGCCCCTTGACGTCCTGGGTCGAGACATCTGCCGGCATCTTTTTCCTGCCGTGGGCACCGGTCTTGCCCATCAGGAAGAACTGCGATTCCGACGGGATCTGCACCCGGTCGGTGGGCAGGGCCAGGGCGTCGCTCTTGACCGGTGTCACCAGATGGGGGGTGACGATGATGACAAGCTCGCTCTGGCGCCGCTTGAACGACGACGATCTGAACATCGTTCCCAGGATGGGCACGTCACCCAGCCACGGCACCTGGTTGGCAAGGTCGCTGAAGTCGTCCTGCAACAGGCCGGCAATGGCAAAGCTCTGGCCATCGCGCAGCTCGATCACGGTGGTGGCCTCGCGCCGCTTGAAGGCGTTGACCGAAATCCCGCCATTCTGTGACACCGTCACCGTGCTGTCGATCGAGCTGACCGAGGCGTTGATCGTCAGGTTGATGAGGTTTCCGTCCACGACGACCGGCTTGAACTTCAGCTCGACACCAAAGGGTTTGTACTGCACCGTCGTGGTGCCCCCTTCCGAGACGGGAATCGGATATTCGCCCCCGGCCAGGAAACTGGCGCTCTGGCCCGAGATGGCAACAAGGTTGGGTTCGGCCAGGGTGCGCACCATGCCCTTGGATTCCAGCGCCTGCAACAACAGCGCCATCTGGATGCCGCCCGCGGTAAAGCCGATGCCAAGGCTGCCCAGAGATGTCGGCTTGACGGTCGGAAAGGTGGTGCCCAGACCATCGGTAAGGTCGGCCGGGTTGAAGCCGCCGGTATAGCTGCCCGAGCCGCCCTGAACGCTGGGCGTGCCCGCAGCCCCCGTCAGACCGAGGCTGGATGAGAGGCTCTTTTCGACAGAACGCTGCATTTCGGCAAAGCGCACCTTCAGCATCACCTGCTGGGTGCCGCCCACGGTCAGCAGGTTGGTCACGCGGCCCGGCGCGTATCTTTCGCCCAGTTCGACGGCCAGATTTACCTTTCGCTCGCCCGAGACCTGGCCGCTCAGCACGATGCCGTCATTGGCGGTGCGTACCTCGATCTTTTCGTTTGGCAGGATTTCGTGCAGCCGTTCCTTGAATTCGGTAATGTCGGGGGCCACCCGCACATCGACATTGGTGATCAGCTTGCCTGCAGCATCCAGCAGGGTCAGTGTGGTGCGACCGGGGGATTTTCCCAGAATGTAGATGCTTGTCGCCGACAGGGTGGAGATGTCGGCAATCGCCGGATTGGCCACGGAAAGTTGGGAAAAGGCGGTATCGCTTTCCATCACCACGGCGCGGTTGACGGCGACCTTGATGACCTGGGATGACGAACTTTCGCTGATTTTCAGCACATCGCCTGCTGCCGCAGCCTGTCCCAACTGCACCGCGATGGCCAGGCCGACCAGGCCAGCCCTGAAATAGCTGCTCAATCTCATGTGATCCTGCCTCTATTGATCACGTTGTTCTGTTCGGATCTTGATCGCCCGTTTTGCGCAGTGTGGCCCAGTTGCGGTTTTTTTTCAAGAATCAAATGGTTGGAGGGGCAACCTTTTGTGGATAACCGGCAACAGGAAAACCCGTCCCCGTGGTGGCGGGGAGGGGCGATTGTGTGACGGTCTCAAATTGAGCGGCCTGCCGTACGCTAGTTCTGGGGGCAGGGGATCGGGCTTTCCACAATATCTGCGCCCTTGCGCAGCTTGATCGTGCATTTCCGCTGGGCCTCGACCTTCTTGACGATCTGCTTTTTGATTCCCAGCAACTGGTTCTGGTCAACCTCGATCTTGCCGATGGTGGTGGTGTCATTGGACCCGCGCAGCGACAGCAGCAGGCGGCCGGTCGCCTGGGCCTGGGCCAGCGCGGCCACGACCTGGGGCGACACCTCGGCCGTGACGGTGCGTGCGACGATCGGCTTGTTGCGATCGCCATCGGCGATCTGGTCGACGGCGATCAGCGTGATGTCCTCGAGGATCAGCTTGGTCACATCGCGCTTGCCGATGCGCCCGCTCCAGTAGACATCGACCTTGTCGCCGGGGCGCAGGAACCCCGACACCCCCGAGGCCACGTCAACCCGGATGGTAAAGGCCCGCATGCCCGGTGCCAGGCGCGACGCGACGCTTGCATCCTCGCCGGGGCGGGTGACCTTGACCTTCAGGATGGCCTCGTCCTTTTCCATGGTGCGCAGGACCGAGCGCAGCTTGCCATCGGGGGGGAACAGGGCCTTGGGGTCGGTGAACGCGCCTTCGGGGATGGCGTTTTCGGGCCAGCCCACGATGCGCACGTCCTTTTTCGTCAGCTTGTCGCCATAGCGCAGCTGGTGCGTGGCGACGAATACACGTTTGAGCGGCACATTCTGCTTCAGTGCCTGCTGCTGTCTGGCCAGCTCGCTCTGATACTGGCTGAACCTGCCTTGGGCCATGTAGACCGCGAAACCCGCGAGCCCCATACCGATGATCAGGATCAATGCAAAGATCACACGCATGGCTTGCCTTTGGAATGATTGCCTGTATGTCGATTATCGTTCTTGGTTGCCGCCCAGAATACACCTTTTGGCGGAAAACCCAATTCAAAATGTTTCGGAAATGGAAACAAATCCCAGAATATCCGGGATTTTCGAGACCAGCCCCGGAGACAGGGCCGACACAACCGAAAGTGCAAGCGCAACCACGAACCCGGTAATGACGATCCATTCAACCGAGCTGCCGCCATCTTCGTCGTCGAGAAAACCTTCGTTTGCATCATCGTTCTTCATCATTCTTCCCTCGTTCGGGCGGATCGGGTGTTGCGGGTCAGGATGAGGGAAAAGAATGGAGATAGGGTGAACACGCTTGATGGATGTAGGCGCAAGAAAGCCGCGCAACGATCTGCGCGGCTTTCCTGTCGTTCCATCCCTTCGATCAGAAGGTGGTCGAGATCTTCTGGTCGGACAGCTGCTTGCTGATGTCGCCCGACAGGTTCTTGACGCCGCCCGACACCGAGGCCAGCACGGCGATGCCCAGACCGACGATGGCTGCGGTCAGCACGACCCAGTCAACGGTCACGGCGCCGGATTCGTCATTCTTGAAGTTTTTCGCAAGCTTGAACATTTTGGTCCCTCCAAAGGTTAACAGTTCGTTTCCACGTTTTCTGCTGATCCGGTTTTCCGTTAAGGCCTTGCCTTGTTTCCGGGTCATCCCGCCGTCTCAACATGGTGCTATATAGCCAAGCAATTCGGGCCAGAGTTTGGCGTCTCGCAGGAAAAAACGGAAAAAGTCGCTCGATTTGAAAAAAATATAGAACTGCAACAAAAACAATATGATAGAGGCAATAAATCTCGAAATATCGGGGCCGATATCCTGGGGAAAGGGGCCAATGTGGCAATTTCGTCATGGATTTTTCATCTCCGTGCCCGGTTCTTGCTGGCAATCCGCACCGAATTGTAAACAATACCGCACGGATTCCCGTATTTGAGGCGTGTCCGGGCAGGCGAACATCCTACGCCGGGAATCCGGGCCAGTCCCGCCTGTCCGGGGGTTGCACGGGGGCGGGCGGAACAAGGCAGAGGCAAATCGGAAAGTCGGGCAGGATGACGGATCACACGACGCGCAGCAAACCCCTGGTTCTGGATGTTGACGGAACCTTTCTGCGAACCGATCTCCTGCTGGAAAATTTCTGGCTGGCGCTGGGGCGCCGGCCTGTCGCCTGTCTGCTGGCGGTGGGGCGCAACCTGAATGACCGGGCCGCGCTCAAGCATGCGCTGGCAGGGCTGGCCCGGCCGAGGGCCGAACTGCTGCCGGTGAACGAGCGAGTCGCCGCGCTGGCCCGGCGGTCGCGCAAGCGCGGGCGCAAGGTGGTGCTGGCCTCGGGGTCGGACCGATCCCTGGTCGAGGCGGTGGCCAGGGAGCATGGCTTTACCGGCCCGGTTCTGGCCTCGGACGGGCGTACCAACCTGACCGGAACACGCAAGGCGCGCGCGCTGGTCGATGCCTTTGGCGCGCGTGGGTTCGATTATGCCGGCGACAGCCCGGTGGATCTGCCGGTATGGGAGCAGGCCGAAAACGCGATCCTGGTCGGGCATCTGCCGCAGATTGCGCGCCGGCTGGCAAGGCGCGGGGTGAATGTCGAGGAATATCACGAGGCGTGGAACCTGCGCGACCTGCTGCGTGCGCTCAGGCCCCATCAATGGGTCAAGAACGTCCTGCTGTTTCTGCCGCTGATCGCGGCGCACAGGGTCGATCTGCCGGGTCTGATGATCGTGTTCTTTGCGGCGCTGGCCTTCAGTCTGGCGGCCTCGTCGATCTATGTGGTCAATGATCTCCTCGACCTCGAGGCCGATCGCCAGCACCCGACCAAGCGAAACCGCCCCTTTGCCACGGGCGCGGTGCCGATCAAGGTCGGGATGGTAACGGCCGCGGGGCTGGGGCTCTATTCCCTGTTGCTGGCATTCATCATCAGCCCCGCCATGCTGGGGGTGGTGGCGCTGTACATGGTGTTGTCGCTGGCCTATTCGCTGCGCTTCAAGCGCTTGCGCTGGATCGACATCGCTACGCTCGCCGGGCTGTATACGCTGAGGGTGCTTGCCGGGGCCGTTGCGGCGCAGGTGCCTGCGTCGGGGTTTCTGGTGGCTTTCATCTTTCCGGTGTTTCTCACGCTGGCCTGCGTCAAGAGGCTGACCGAACTGGCGCTGGCCAGTGGCGAGGCCCCTCTGCCGGGCCGGGGTTATGCCCGGCGTGATCGGGGCGATCTGCTGAATGTCGCCATACTGGGCATGTTGGGCGCGCTGATGGTGTTCTTTCTGTACAGCCTGTCCGATGCAGCGATGCGGCTATACCCCACCCGATGGCATCTGTGGCTTGCCATGATCCCGCTGGGCGGGTGGCTCGTGCGGATGGTCGTGATGGGCTGGAAGGGCAAGCAGGACTATGACCCGATCGTCTTTGCCATGCGCGACAAGTACGGGCTGGCGTTGATCGCGCTGACCTTGACCTTCATGTTTACGGCCGCAATACCCGCGTGACGGGGCGCGGAATGGTCAGATCGACAATTTCTTGAAGATGCGTTCGGGGATCAGGCGGATGATCAGCATGATCCAGCGCCAGAAAAAGGGCGTATAGATCACGTCGCGCTGCTTGTCGGTCGCGCGTAGCAGGTCGCGGGCAACCGATTCGGGGCTGGCGACCAGGAACATGCCCGGCAGCCCCCAGGTCATGGCGGTATCCACGAAACCCGGCTTGACCGTCACCACATGGCCGCCTGCACGTGTCAGGCGGTTGCGCAGGCCTGAAAGATAGGTCGCAAAACCCGCCTTGGCCGCGCCATAGACATAGTTTCCGATCCTCCCACGGTCGCCGGCGACCGATGCAATGCCGATCACGGTGCCGCCGCCGCGTTCTTCCATCAAGGGCACGAAACCCTGCAGAAAACGCGCGGGGCCGGTAAAGCTGTCGGTCACGGTGCCGTCGATCAGGGCAGGGTTGGCGTCGATCGCGGCCTGCTCGGGCATCGAGCCGATGAATACCGCCACGTTCAACATGCCGTCCTGCTCGGCCAGCCGGTCGTTGATCGCGTCAAAACTTTTCGGCCTGCGGGCGTCGAATTTCAGCGCCTCGGCACAGGGTGCGCCCCGCAGGCGGCAATCATCGGCGATGCGCTGCAGGTCGTCCATGTCGCGCCCGGCCAGAAAGACATCGGCGCCGCGTTCTGCCACCGCACGGGCGAATGCGCGCGCCATCGAGGAACTCGCCCCAAGGATCAGCCAGCTCTGTTTCATGCCTCGCTCCTCAGTTTCAGGCGCCGCACCAGATCGGTTTCCAGCCTGTGGTCGGGATCCTGTGCATTGGCTATGGTCGCAAAATCCGCGCGTTCGTCATACATGGGGGCGAATTGTTCGGCTGTCGCGACCGAATCCTTTGCCGGATAGATACGCCCGCCTGCGGCAAGGGTCATGTCGATCAATTCCTGCACAAGGCCCGCGCTTTCGCGCCGGTTGGGGAAATCGACGGCCAGCGTGAAGCCCTCCATCGGGAACGACATCATGCCGCCGCGCCCCTCGCCCAGCCGTTTCAGCACCGCGAGCGGCGACGCCAGGCGGGACGAGGCGATCTTTTCCATCATCCGGTGCAGGGTTTCGCGGGCGCTGTCGGGGGGCAGCACGCATTGGAACTGGTGAAAGCCTGGCTTGCCGTAAAGGCGGTTCCAGTCATGCACGCGATCCAGCGGGAAAAAGAAATCCTGCATCGAGCGGTCGATCCTGCGCCCGCCGGGGGGAACGCGGCGCAGATACAGCTGGTTGAAGGCGCGCACGACCGGTGCGCTCAGCAGGAAACGGGGTGCATCCATAGGCACCGATTTCGCACCCTTTTCGGTGATCGGCACCGCGTGTTCGCGTATTTCGGCCTCTTCCAGAATGCCGCGACCCAGGCTTTCGCCCCGCGCCGTCGCGTCGATCCAGCCGACGCAATATGTGGCGGTCGAGCCCTCCAGCAGCGACATGAATTCATCCAGATTGTCGGCGCGGCTTTCGCGCACATCCATCACCGTCGAACCAGAGCGGATCAGCCGGATGCTGGCCGACAGGATGATCCCGGTCTGGCCCAGCCCGCCGATGGTCGCGCGAAACAGCTCGGGCGCGTTTCCCGGCGTGATCCTGCGCGTGCGCCCGTTCGCGCCCAGCA
The DNA here is from genome assembly GCA_030148665.1 of Alphaproteobacteria bacterium. GTDB lineage: Bacteria > Pseudomonadota > Alphaproteobacteria > Rhodobacterales > Rhodobacteraceae > UBA5972. The sequence continues at coordinate 28,110 of JASBSZ010000047.1, read as the reverse complement.
GCTCGATCTCCACGACATGCTGGCCGAAACTGCCGGCGCCGTGGTGGTTCTTGCCATGCACGTCATTGCCGATGCAGCCGCCCAGCGTGGCAAAGCCGGTGCCGGGCAGAACGGCGGGGATCCAGCCGCGCGGGGCCATCAGGCGGGTGATCTCGCCAATGGTGATGCCTGCCTCGGCCTGCAGGATGCCGGTTTCCTCGTCAAACGCGATCATCCGGTCCAGCCGGGTCATGTCGATCACATGGCCGCCGCCGTTCAGCGCCGCGTCGCCATAGGAACGCCGGTTGCCGATCGCGGGGCATTTTTCCTCGCGCAGCGTGGCCCTGAGCGCGGCGATCTTTTCCGGCCGCGCCATCTTGCCACCTGCGCGCAGCACGCGGCCCCAGCCGGCATATTCACCTGTTTTCCAGCGCATGTCCCCTCCTTGCGGCCATTCCTTCGGCGAATGGGAATATGATGATGCCAAGTGCAACCGCGAACCACAGCGTGGTGATACGGATGATGGCAGTTGCGGGAATGCTGATTTCCAGCGGCACGCCCTGTATGGCCAGCAGCGCAACCATTGCCGCCTCGGCCCCGCCGACACCGCCGGGCATGCCGGTGGCCCCGCCGGTCATCATCGAGAACAGAAAGATCGCAACCGCGCTCCACAGCGGCACATCCGCCCCCAGCCAGCCCAGCAACAGATAAAAGGCGTATCCTTCGGCCATCCAGCCCAAGGCGCCAAGCCCCAGCGCGGGGATCACGATGCGTGGCACCGAAAAGGGTTGCAACGCCCGCGCGGCGCGGCGTGCCCGCACGAAAAGGCGCGGCTTGCGCCCGATCACGCGATATGCCCCGTCGATCATCGCGCGAAACAGCACCGGCCGGGTCGCGACCAGTGCCGCGATAACGGCCAGAATGGCCACGGGCAGCCCGCCCGCAACACCCGCCGCCCCGGCGGCCAGCGCGAACGCCAGCAACAGCCCGGTCGAGGCCAGATCGCCCGCGCGATCCACCAGTACCAGCGGCGCAAGCTGTTCCAGCCTTGTGCCGGTTTCGCGGCTGATCCAGCGCATGCGCACGACCTCGCCCAGCCGCGCCGGGGTCATGGTCAGGGCAAAGCCGCCGAAATAATGGCGCAGCACCGCCAACAGCCGCAGCCGCACCTGCAGCGCATCGAGATACAGCCACCAGCGCAGTGCGCGCAAAAGATAGTTGAAAAGCGACAGCGCCAGCAGGCCCACCACCTGCTGGCCGCCGAGCAGAAGAACCTCGTTCCAGATGTCTTCGCCGCTTGCAGCCCACAGCGCCAGCCCCGCGCCGATCAGGAATACCACGAACACGAAGACCGAGGTTCGTATGCTTTTGCCACCCACCATGGGGATCGTGCTAGCGGATCATCATGGCGAGAAAAAGGCCGAGCCGTGGACAATTTGCGGAAATGCCGCCTATTTGTTCCAGATCGGGGAAAATGACGGGTCAGTCGCGGATCACGGGCTGTTTTTTCCCGTCATCATCCAGCGCGACAAAGGTGAATACGCCTTCGGTCACCTTGAAACTGCGATGCGAAAGGCGCCGCTGCACCCAGGCGCCGATGCGGATGGCCATGGACGTGCGGCCCACGCGCTCGACCTCGCAATAGACCGACAGGATGTCGCCCACATGCACGGGTTTGAGGAAACTCATCGCCTCGATCCCCACGGTGGCGACCCGGCATTTGGCGTAATCTGCCGCGGCGATACCGCCGGCCAGGTCCATCTGGCTGAGGACCCAGCCACCAAAGATGTCGCCTGCCGTGTTGGTGTCGGCCGGCATGGCCACGGTCTTGATCATCGGGGCGTCGGTCGGTTCGCAGTCGGTGTCTGTGGTCATGTTGCTCGGCCTTCAGGGTTTCGCCCAGCTTACCGCGCCGCGCCGACAAGGCAAGGGTGCGGATGTATGCTCAGGGCGATCGCATTCTGGTTTGCGGTATGGTGTAATTGCTCGCGAACGCCCGGCGGCAAGGCCGGGCCGCGCCCGCCCCTTGCATCTTGCGGTTTCATCGTGATTGCAACATAACGGATTCGAAAATTGCTGCAGGGCAGCATCACTTGGGAGATCAGATCATGGCAACCGAATTGTGGCGTCCGTCACCCGAACGCGCCAGGGCCTCGCTGCTGGCGAGTTTCATGGAACAGGTTGGTGTCGGGTTGCAGGGTGATACCCCCGATTATGACGCGCTCTGGCAGTATTCCATCGACGACACCGCCGGTTTCTGGCGCGCGCTGTGGGATTTTGCGGGCGTCATCGACACGCCGGGTGATGTTACCTTCCAGCCGGGTGAACATCTGACCAAGGCAAGATTTTTCCCCGATGCCCGGCTGAATTTCGCGGAAAACCTGCTGAAAACGCGTGGCGACAGCCCCGCGATCATCTGGCACGGCGAAGGCGGCACACGCCAGCAGGTCAGCTGGGACGAGCTGCGCGCGCTTGTTTCGCGCCTGCAACAGGCGCTGCGCGCCGAGGGCATCCAGCCCGGCGACCGTGTGGCCGGATATCTGCCCAACATGCCCCTCGCGGTCGCCGCCATGCTGGCCGTGACCAGCCTCGGCGCGGTGTGGTCGTCCAGCTCGCCCGATTTCGGGATCAACGGCGTTTACGACCGCTTTGGCCAGATCGAACCCAAGCTGCTGTTCTGCGCCGAGGGCTATGATTACAACGGCAAGAATTTTTCCTCGCTCCAGATCGCGGGCGAACTCGCCGGGCGCATCCCCTCGATCCGGCGCATCGTGGTGATGCCGCATCTCGACGCCGGCGTCGATATCGCACCCGCGGGCGACAAGGCGGTGAGGCTGGCAGATTTCATCGCCCCCTTTGAGGCGGCCGAGCCCGAATACACCCGCGTCGGCTTTCGCGACCCGCTGTATATCATGTTCTCGTCCGGCACGACGGGGCTGCCGAAATGTATCATCCATACGGTAGGCGGCACGTTGTTGCAGCATCTCAAGGAACATATGCTGCAAACCGACGAAAAGCCCGGTGACCGTCTGTTCTATTTCACTACCTGCGGCTGGATGATGTGGAACTGGCAGGTCAGCGCGCTGGCGGCCGGCGTGACGCTGGTGCAATATGACGGATCCCCCTTTTACCCCGACGGCAATCGCCTTGCCGATATCGCCGGGGCCGAAAACGTCACCCATTTCGGCACCTCGGCCAAATATCTGGATGCCTGCAACAAGGCCGGCATCAGGCCGCGCGAGACCCACGACCTGGGCGCGCTGCGCACGATCCTGTCAACAGGCTCGCCGCTGGTGCCCGAGGGGTTCGACTATGTCTATCGCGACTGGAAGAACGATGTCTGCCTGTCCTCGATTGCCGGCGGCACCGATATCATCGCCTGTTTCGTGGGCGGCAGCCCGGTCAGCCCGGTTTATCGCGGGCAGTGCCAGAAACGCATGCTGGGCATGAATGTGCAGGTGTTCGATGAAAACGGCAATTCCCTGCAGGGCCAGCCGGGCGAACTGGTCTGCACCAATGCGCATCCCTCGATGCCGTCAGGCTTCTGGAACGACCCGGATGGCAGCCGTTATCATGCCGCCTATTTCGAGCGCTTCGAAAATGTCTGGTGCCATGGCGACTGGGTGACACTGACCGATGAGGGCGGCATGATCTTTCACGGGCGTTCGGATGCAACCCTCAACCCCGGTGGCGTGCGTATCGGCACCGCCGAGATCTATCGCCAGGTCGAGCGCATCGACGAGGTTCTTGAATCACTGGTGATCGGCCAGCAATGGGAGGGCGATGTGCGCGTCGTCCTGTTCGTACGCCTGCGCGAGGGGGTCGATCTGTCCGACGATCTGGTCAGGCGCATCAGGGCCGAGATTCGCAAGAATGCCTCTCCGCGTCATGTGCCGGCCAAGATCATTGCGGTCGCCGACATTCCACGCACAAAATCGGGCAAGATCACCGAGTTGGCCGTGCGTGACATCGTTCACGGCCGCCCGGTCAAGAACAAGGAGGCGCTGGCCAACCCCGAGGCGCTGGAACTGTTTCGCGATTTGCCCGAGCTTCAGGTCTGAGCGCTGTCGCGCCGATAGATCCAGTCATGGTCGGGGTGGTTCTGAAAACGCCACTTGCGCAAAGGCCCGGCCATGACATTCAGGTAATAGCTTTCATATCCATAGGCCACGCCAAAGGGGTGATGACCGCGCGGCACCAGCACTACATCGCCATCGCTGACGGCCAGGCTTTCGTCCAGCGCGCCGTCCTCGGTGAACACACGCTGAAAGCCAAAGCCCTGCGGCGGGTTGATCCGGTGGTAATAGGTTTCCTCAAGATAGGTGATACGCGGAAAATCATCCTCGTCATGGCGGTGCGGCGGGTAGGATGACCAGTTGCCGTCGGGGGTGAAAACCTCGGTCACCAGCAGATGATCGGCAACATCGCGATCCTCCATGGCGATATTGTGGATATGGCGCGTATTGGCACCCTTGCCGCGTTCGACCATCGCGATCCCCTCGGGCCCGATCACCGCTGCATCATGGCCGCCCGTTCCGGGGGCCGAGCACACTGCCAGCACGCAATCTGTTGTCGCCTCGGCTTGCCAATCGCTGCCCGGCGGCAGATAGGCGGCGGCGGGTGGCAGGCGCTCGAACACGCTCATGCGGGTGCCCATCTCGCCGAAATCCCGCCCGGCGCCGGCAATCCGCGCCTTGCCCTCGACCAGCACGAGGATCACCTCGCGCCCGCCACAGTCCTGCACCACCTTTTCCCCGGCCTTCAGATGCCACAGCTCGAAACCCACATATTTCCAGCCCGCGCTTTCGGGCGAGATATCATGCGTCTTGCCCCACGCGCCCCGGGGTTTGCGCAGCAGTTCAACCATCACCTGCTCCTTCTTCTTTGTTCAAATACTCCGGGGGTGCGGGGGCTGGCCCCCGCGAAAACCGTTGTTACATCCCCGCCTCGGCCGCCATTTTTTTCAGCGCCGCCAACCCCATCGCCTGATAGCGTCGCGGCTCACGCACGGCCGGGTCCTGCTCGGCCTCGATCACCAGCCAGCCGTCATAGCCCGCATCCGCCGCCACCTGCAGCACGGGCAGAAAATCGACACAACCTTCCGGGTCGCCCGGCACGGTGAACACGCCGCGGCGCACCCCTTCCAGGAATGACAATCTCTGCGCGCGCACCTCCTCCATCACGTTGCGGCGCACATTCTTGGCATGGATATGCGCAACCCGCCCCATATGCCGCGCAGCCACCGCCGCCGGATCGCCACCCCCAAACAGGCAGTGGCCGGTGTCGAACAGCAGGCGCGTGGCCGGGCCGGTTGCCTGCATGAAACAGTCGATCTCGTCCGGGGTTTCAACGATCGTGCCCATGTGGTGGTGGTAAACCAGCATCAGCCCCTGATCCGTGCAGAACCGTGCAATTTCCTCGACTTTCGCGCCGAAATCGGGCCAGTCGGCGGCATCCAGGGTTGGCTTGTCATTGACCGCCAAGTCATCGCGCCCGTGAATGGCGTTCGAGGTTTCGCAGACAATCACCACCTTGCAACCCATCGCCCGCAACAGATCAAGATGCCCCTGCATCGCGCGTTTCTCGGCCGCGACGCTGCGTTCCAGCAGTTTCAGCGAATACCAGCCGGATATGAATTCCAGCCCATGCGGCGCCAGCACCGCGCGCAGCTCATCGGCGTCGGCGGGCATCTTGTGGCCCTTTTCGATGCCGTCAAAGCCGATTTCCCCAGCCTCCCGCAGGCATTGTTCCAGCGGTATATGGGCGCCGAGGCGTGGGTCGTCGTCATTCGACCATGCGATGGGGTTGGTGCCGAATCTGATCATCTGTGTTTCCTGCTCAACCCGTCTGATCGCGGGTCTTGATCTTTTGCTCATAGGCCTGTCGGGCGTCATTCACCTCGGCACGTTCCGAAACCTCGGGCACGGCGACATCCCACCAATGGCCGCCTGCCTCGGTGCTGGGCATCGGGTCGGTGTCGATGACGATCACATATGTGCCTCTGGCCGCCTGCGCGCGTGCCATGGCCTGTTCAAGCTCGGCAATATTGCTCACCTTTTCGGCCACAGCCCCCATCGCCCCGGCATGCGCGGCAAAGTCGATCCGGCTGGGCACCTCATGACGGGCCGTATCCAGCAGGTTGTTGAAACTTTCGCCGCCACAGCCGATCTGCAGCCGGTTGATGCAGCCGAAACCGCGATTGTCCAGCACCACGACGATGATCTTGTGGCCCAGCATGACACTGGTCGCCAGTTCGGAATTCGCCATCATGTAGGACCCGTCCCCGACCATGACGACCACTTCGCGCGCGGGCTCGGCCATCTTGACGCCCAGACCGCCCGCAATTTCGTAGCCCATGCAGGAATAGCCGTATTCGACGTGATAGCCACCCACGCGCCCCGGTTTCCACAGCTTGTGCAACTCGCCCGGCAGGCCGCCCGCGGCGCAGACCACGACCGCGTTTTCGTCAAGGCTGCGCTGGACGGCGCCGATCACCTGGGCGTCGCTTGGCAGGGCATTGCCCTCGGGCGCGGCGGTGGCGGCGTCAACTGCGGCCAGCCAGTCGCGTTTCAGCGCGGGGTCGGGGGCGGCGGCCTTGTATTCGCCCAGTGCCGTGCCCAGCTCTTCCAGCGCGACGCGGGCATCGGCAAGCAAGGCTTGCGCATGATGCTTGGCCGCATCGAACGGCGTGACGTTGATCGCCAGAATCCGGCGCGCGGGGTTGCGGAACAGGGCCCAGCTGCCGGTTGTGAAATCCTGAAAACGGGTGCCGATACCGATGATCAGATCGGCCTTTTCGGCAACCGCATTGGCGGCCGACGATCCCGTCACCCCGATCGCGCCCAGATTCAGCGGATGATCCCAGGGCAGGGCCGACTTGCCGGCCTGTGTCTCGGCAACCGGAATGGAATGGGCCTCGGCAAAATCGAGCAGCGCATCGGACGCATCCGAATAATGCACACCCCCGCCCGCAATGATCAGGGGGCGTTCGGCATGGCGAATCAGATCGACCGCTTCGGCCAGTTCACCCATATCCGGGCGCAGCCGACGCTGGTGCCACTGGCGGGGCGCGAAAAAGGTTTCGGGCCAGTCGCACGCCTCGGCCTGCACGTCCTGGCACAGGGCCAGCGTGACCGGGCCGCATTCTGCCGGATCGGCCATCACCGACATGGCCCTTGGCAGCGCGCTCAGCAGCTGTTCGGGCCGGGTAATGCGGTCGAAATAGCGGCTGACCGGGCGAAAGGCATCATTGGCCGAGATCGTGCCGTCGGCGAAATCCTCGATCTGCTGCAACACCGGGTCGGGGCGGCGGCCCGCGAACACGTCGCCGGGCAGGAACAGTACCGGCAGGCGGTTGACATGGGCCAGCGCGGCGGCGGTCACCATGTTGGTGGCACCGGGGCCGATCGAGGACGTCACCGCCATTGCATGCTGTCGCCGGCTTGCCTTGGCATATGCGATCGCAGCATGCGCCATGGTCTGCTCGTTATGCCCGCGCCATGTGGGCAACGCATCGCCTGCCTGGCGCAGCGCTTCGCCAAGGGCGGCCACATTGCCGTGGCCGAAGATTGCCCAGACACCGGAAAGAAAGCGCGTGCCGTCCGGGCCGCGCTGCGCTGCCAGGTATCGCACCAGCGCCTGTGCCGTGGTCAGACGGATGGTTGTCATGCCTTTTCCCCCGTTTCGCGCGCCTGATCCCAGACATCGCAGAGCGCGCGGTATTTTTCCACCATGCCCTGCACCGCCCGGCTGTCGTCGATGTCATTGGCAAACCACCGCCGCGCCGCATCGGCAAATATCGTGCGCCCGACGGCAAAGCCGCGAACCAGCTCGCACCGCGCCGCCTCGCGCAGGCTGGCGGCCAGGGCCTCGTGGTCGGCCTCAAGCCCCAGCACCACGACACCCCGGCAATGGGGATCACGCCGCTTGATGGCCGCGCAGGCGTTTTCCCATGCCGCCTGCGAGGCCATTGGCTCGAGCTTCCACCAGTCGGGCCACAGGCCCAGATCGTAGAAATGTTCGATCAGCCGTGCAGCGGTATCGTCATCGACGGGGCCGTGTTTTGATGGGATGATTTCCAGCAGGAATTCCAGATTGTTGCGCCGCGCCGCCTGAAACAGCCGCATCAGGGTTTCACCCTGCTCGCGCATCAAGGCGGGGTCGTCATCGGGATGGGCAAAGCACAGCACCTTGACCACATGATCGCGTGGCCATTCTGTCAGGCCGCCAAGATCGACCCCCAGCTCGGGTTCCAGCGCCAGCGGGCGCGAGGCGGGCCGCTCGGCCGGCCGGCCGATCCACAGCCCGGTGCCGGCGGCGGCAAACAACGCGTCAGCGCCCAGCCGGCTGTCGCACAATATGCCGTACCCGTCGCGCCCGTCGGCAACCTTGAGTGCAGCCTTGAGGCACAGCTTCTTGAACGCGCCGATGCGCGCAGCCGTGGCGCCCGGCATCTGTTCGAACTGCATCCGGTGGTCAAAGGCAAAGACCCGCATCACCGGCCAGTCGCCGCGGCGGTTGGTGGACCAGTGGATCTGTTCCAGCGCCGCGTCATGGCGCAGCGCGGGCGTGGTGATGCCGCGGCTCAGAAAGAACTGCAGCTCTTCCCAGCTGGGATAGGCGGGGGTGCAGCCGTGGCGACTGACGGCAAAGGCACCGCAAGCATTGGCCCATGTCAGCGCGGTCTGCCAGCTTTCACCCTTCAGCCAGCCGCGCAGAAGGCCGGCCATGAAACCGTCACCGGCCCCCAGCACGTTGAACACCTCGACCTTGAAAGCCGGCCCTGAAATGCCGTCGTCCAGGCTGTCGGGGATGTCGGCGGGGAAGGCCGCCGCCCCCATCGGGCCGCGCTTGCACACCAGCGCGGCCCCGGTCAGCGCCCGCACATTGCCAAGCGCCTTAACTGTGTCGGTGCTGCCGCCGGCGATGTGAAATTCCTCCTCGGTCCCGACGATCAGGTCGAACAAGGGCAGAGTTTCCTGCAATCGCGCGGTGACCGCCGGGCTGTCGATGAAACGCTCTTCGCCCGCACCGTGGCCGGCCAGCCCCCACAGGTTGGGGCGATAGTCGATATCCAGCGCCGTCCTGATACCGGCCTCGCGCGCAATGCGCAGCGCCTTGAGGACAGCCGCCGTGGTGCGCGGGTGGCTCAGATGCGTGCCGGTTGCCACCACACAGCCCGCGCGCCTGATGAAATCGGGGTCGATATCATCCTCGCACAGCGCCATGTCGGCGCAGTTTTCGCGAAAGAAAATCAACGGAAAATGTTCACGGTCGCGGATGCCCAGCAGGACCAGCGCGGTCAGGCGCTCTGGGTCGGTCACGATACCGCCGGTATCGACCCCCTCGGCGGCCAGCTCCTCGCGCAGGAAGCGGCCCATATGCTCGTCGCCGACCCGCGTGATCAGCGCCGATTTCAGCCCCAGACGCGCGCAGCCGGCGGCGATATTGGCGGGCGAGCCGCCAATATACTTGTTGAAAGAGCGCATGTCCTCAAGCCGCCCGCCGACCTGGGCGCCGTACAGATCGACCGAGGCGCGCCCGATCGTGATGACGTCAAGGCTCATACGGTTCCCCCGAGCGAGCTTTCCAGCTGCGCCAGTTCCTGCCCGCCGGCCATCAGATCCTGCAGGTCCTCGGGCGTGATTTCGCCCCGCTTGGCGGTGCCCAGCGTCTTGCCCCGGTTCAGCACGGTGAAACGGTCGCCGACGGCCAGCGCGTGGCGCACGTTGTGGGTGATGAACACAACCGCAATACCGGCCTTGCGCACCTTGTCGATGGTGGCCAGCACGTTCGAGGTCTGGCGCACGCCAAGCGCCGAAGTGGGCTCGTCCAGGATCAAGACCTTGGCGCCGAAATAGACGGCGCGCGCAATCGCAACCGTCTGACGTTCGCCGCCCGAGAGCGTGCCTACGGCCTGGTTCGGTTCGCGCAGATTGATACCCATCTTGGCCATTTCTTCCATCGTCACGCGGTTGGCGCGGGCGAAATCCATCATGCGGAAGGGGCCGATCTTGCGCACCGGCTCGTTGCCCATCCAGAAGTTTCGCGTGACGCTCATCAAGGGGATCATCGCCAGATCCTGATAGACGGTGGCGATGCCCGCCGCCATCGCGTCGCGCGGGCTGTCGAAATGCATCTCGCGCCCCTCGAACAGGATGGTGCCGCTGGTGGGCTTGTGTACGCCCGACATCGTCTTGATGAAGGTGGACTTGCCGGCGCCGTTGTCACCCAGCAGGCAGTGGACCTCGCCCGGGCAGACGTCGAAACTGACACCCCCCAGCGCGATCACGGGGCCGAAATGCTTTTCTATATCCTTCATTTCAATGATTGGCCGGGTCATCTCAACGCTCCCCCGTGATGATGCGGCGGATATAGGTGTTCAGGATCACGGCCAGAATCAGGATGGTGCCCAGGAACACCCGGAACAGCGAACTTTCGGCGCCCGAAAAGAACAGCCCCTGCTGCACGACGCCGAATATCAGCGCCCCAAGTGCCGCGCCCACGACCGAACCGTAACCGCCTGTCAGCAACGCCCCACCGATGACGACCGAGATGATTGCCTCGAATTCCTTCAGCAGCCCGCGGTCGGCGGCGGCGGATCCGAATTCCATCACTTGCGAGGTGGCAAAGACCGTGGCGGTAAAGGCCGTGAACATGAACATCAGTATCTTGACCCGGTTGACGGGCACCCCGACATAGGATGCCGCCTGGGGGTCACCGCCGGCGGCAAAGATCCAGTTGCCGAAACGGGTGCGCGTCAGCAGCCACTGGCCAAAGATGATCAGCCCCAGCGCCCAGATGATGAGCATGGGAATCCCCTCGACCACGGGTTGGCCTGCGCGGGTGCCGCGGGAAAATGTCTCGATCCAGCCCTGATCGCCCATCCACTGGAACAGGCCGGTCAGGATCTTGCCGCCAAAGACGGGCGCAAGCCAGTCGCCTTCGGCAGCCTTGCGCACGCCGCCGATCACGGTTTTCTGCGTGGTCAGGATCGACAGCCAGATCGTCAGCCCCCGCAGGATGTAAAGAAAGGCAAGCGTCACGATAAAGCTGGGCAGTCCGGTCTTGATGACAAGAAATCCGTTGAGCGCCCCGATCGAGACACAGACAGCAAAGGCGACCAGAATCGCCAGCCAGCTGGGCCAGCCCCATTGCACGGAAAGAATGGCGATCAGGATGCCGGCAAAGCCGATCATCGAGCCGACCGAAAGGTCGAATTCGCCCGCGATCATCAGCAGGCAGGCGCCGACGGCAATGATGGCGAACTGTGCCGAAACGACCGACCAGTTCTGGATACCCTGCGGCGCGAACATGCCGCTGTCACCCGCGATCAGCAAAAAGAATACGAATACCAGGATGGTCCCCGAGATCGCGCCCAGCTCGGGCCGGATCATGATGCGTCTCAGTTTCGAGACCTGCTTCATTCTTTCATCGGTCATGCTTCCCCCCTGCGATGGCCTGTCACCGCGCTGCGCGGTGGATATAGGGGCGGCAGGTTGTGCCGCCCCTCATGGTGGTGCTCAGCGGTAGACGCCGGCGTATTTCTCGACCAGGGCAATATTGTCCTTGGTGATGAAGCCGGGCCCCGAGTTGATGTTGCCCGAGGGCAGCACGCCATAGCGGACATAGTTTGTCAGGATCACGACCGGCAGATAGCCCTGCAGAAACGGCTGCTGGTCGATGGCAAAGGCGATGGTGCCATCCTTGATGGCCGCGGCGATCTGCTGGGACAGGTCAAAGGTGCCGAAATAGATCTCGCCCTTCAGACCAGCCTGATCCAGCGCCGACAGCGTGGGATGTGCCGAGGTCGGCCCCAGTGTCAGGATGGCGTCGGTCTTGGGGTGGGCGGTCAGATAGGCCAGCACCTTGTTCTTGATCTCGGCCGGGTCCTGGCCGCTGTCGATCATGCTCGACTTGACGTCGGCCCCGATGGCATCGGCAAAGCCCTTGCAGCGTTCGACCGAGGCCGGGTTGGTGATGTAGTGGTTCACGCACAGGAACGACTTGACGCCGGCCTTTTTCGCGCGCTTGCCGGCCTCGAAACCGGCGGTGTATTCAGGCTGGCCCACATGCATCAGGGCGCCCAGCTTTTCCGATTGCTCGGCGGTGCCCGAATTGATGGTGATGACCGGAATGCCCTGGTCCACGGCCGAGGTGATCGGGCCTTTCAGCACGTCATAATCGGCGATCGTCACGATGATGCCGTCCGGGCCGCTGGCCGCGGCCTGCTGGACGATGCGCGCCATGTCGGCCAGATCGCCGGTGGGCGGGTTGCGGTATTCGACGGTCACATCCATTTGCTGACCGGCAATCTTGATGGCGTTCTTGATGGTGTTCCACCAGCTGTCGCTGTCAGGTGCGTGGCTGATCAGGACAAAGCGCTCGCCCGCAGCCGTGGCAGGCGTTGCGGTGATCCCTGCCATGGCGCCCAGACTCATCACGGCCGCGAGGAATGCGGTGATTGGTTTTCTCATCTCGTTCTCTCCCTTGGTTCAGATTTCCCCCGTGCCGGGAAAATTCGGCCCGCACGCGGGAACACGGTGAGCAGGCAGAATCATCCGCCGCTGCCGAACCGCATGGTGGAATATTTATTCCAAACAGAATAAAATCAATATAAAACTTCTAATTCGCGCGGGAATTGCGCCTTGTCCCCACCGCAACCGCCAGGGCAACGGTCAGCGAAAAGGTGGCTGAAAGGGCGCGGAACGCCCCCACGTCAACCTCGGAAACCATCAGTGCCGTCGCCCCCAGCCGGTGGAGCGGGCTGTTCAGGGCATCAGTCAGCGCCACCAGCGCACAGCCCTTGTCGCGGGCATAGGTTGCCAGTTCCACCGTTTCATGGGTGTAGGGCGCAAAGGTGATCGCGACCAGCGCGTCGCCCGGCAGGATGGCGTGGCGGTGATCGAGGTTTCCCACCCGGTCATGCAGAAACGACGGAATGTCCATGTTGTCAAAGACATAGGAAAGATAGCTGGCGACGGGAAAGGCGCGTTTCATCCCCACGAGATGGATCATCCGGGCCTGGGCCAGAACCTCGACCGCCTGTTCCAGCGCCCCGGCCTCGACCGTATGGGCCAGTTTCTCCAGCGAATTCCGCCCCGCCTCGACAAATTCCGCGAGCAGCGCCGAGGGGCTCCCGTTGCCGGCGGATTTCAGGTTTTCGAGCCGTGTGCGATAATCTGGCCAGCGCTGGGCATAGCTGTCGCGAAACAGCCTCTGCATCTGGGAAAAGCCGGAAAACCCCATGATCTGGCAGAAACGCATGAAGGCCGAGGGCTGCACCCCGGCGGCTTCGGCCAGTTCGGCGACGGTTGAAACGGCGATACGCTCGGGGTTGCGGGCGACGAAATCGGCGCATTGACGCAACCTCTTGGGCAGGCGATCGGAAACCTGGGTCAGGCGGGTGCCGAATTCCTCCATCGAGGCCGGAGGGGCGGTGTCGGGGGTGGTGTCGCTCATGTCGGTTCCTTTGTTCTTGACAAGCGCGTATTCCAATATCATCCATATGCTGGAACAAATATTCTATTCAGGCGGGCGTCAGGAGTCTACACAAATGCAGCCACTGGGCATCGGTCTTATCGGAACCGGCTTCATGGGCAAGGCCCATGCGCTCGCCTGGGGCGCGGTGCGGGCCACTTTCGGCGATGTGCCGACGCCAAGGCTGGAATTGTTGTGCGACACACCGGCCGACAAGGCGTTCGAGATGGCTGGCCAGTTGGGGTTTTCCCGCGCGACCGACAGCTGGCGCGACGTGGTCAACGACCCGGCGGTCGATATCGTCTCGATCACCACGCCCAACAACCTGCATCACGAAATGGCCCTGGCCGCGTTGCAGGCGGGCAAGCATGTCTGGTGCGAAAAACCGATGGCGCTGACGCTGGAACAGGCGGCCGAGATGACGCACGCGGCCCGCGAGGCAGGGGTGAAAACCATCGTCGGCTACAACTATATCCGCAATCCGGCATTCACCCATGCGGTGCGCCTGATCCGCAACGGCGCGATCGGCGAAATCGTGCATTTCCGCGGCTGGGTGGACGAGGATTACCAGGCCGACCCCGATCTGCCCTGGACATGGCGCGCGCGTATCGCGCAGGCCGGCCTTGGTGCGCTGGGGGATATGGGCTGTCATCTGGTCTCGATGGCCGATGGCCTGTGCGGCCCCATCGGCAGCCTGATTGCCGACATGCGCACGATTCATAAAACCCGCCCGCTGGCCGACGGATCCGGCCGCGCGCCGGTGGAAAACGAGGATGTTGCAACCGCTCTCGTGCGCTTCGCCAATGGCGCGCATGGCTCGCTGTCCACCTCGCGCAGCGCCTGGGGCCGCAAGAACCGTCTGGCATGGGAGGTCCACGGCACAAGCGGCATGATCTGTTTCGATCAGGAGCGCATGAACGAGCTGCGCCTTTTCGTGCATGAAGGCCCCGAATCCGAGCAGGGTTTCCGCACCATCCTGACAGGGCCCGCACATGAACCATTCGGCGCCTTTTGCCCCGCCCCCGGCCATCAGCTGGGTTTCAATGACCTCAAGGTGATCGAGGCGGCGGAATTCCTGCGCGCAATTGCCGAGGATCGCCCCGCGCATCCCGATTTTTCAAAGGCGCTGGAATTCGAGCGCGTGATCCATGCCGTGGCCGAGGCCGCGCGCAGCGGGCGGCGCATCACCCTGACCACAGACACCGGGGGTGCAGCATGACCATCAATCTGGCCCTTCTTGGCGCCGGTCGCATCGGTCGCGTGCATGCCCGCGCTGTCAGTCACAACCGCAATGCCCGCCTTGTTGCCGTCGCCGACGCCAATGAACAGGCCGCGCGCGCATTGGCCACGGAACATGGGGCAAGACCGCGCAGTATCGACGATATCGCAGGCGCCGATGACATTGACGCGGTGCTGATCTGCACCCCAACCAACACACATGCCGATCTGATCGAGCGGTTTGCCCGCGCCGGCAAGGCGATCTTTTGCGAAAAGCCCATTGATCTGGATGTCGGGCGCGTGCGCGCCTGTCTCGATGTGGTGGCCCAAACGGGTGCGCGGCTGATGGTCGGTTTCAACCGCCGATTCGACCCCCATTTTGCGGCGCTGAAACGCACCATTGCCAAGGGTCGCATCGGGGATGTGGAAATGCTGACCATCACCTCGCGCGATCCCGGCCTGCCGCCCGCCGAATATATCCGCGTTTCCGGCGGCATCTTTCGTGACATGACGATCCACGATTTCGACATGGCGCGCTTTCTGCTGGACGAGGAAGTTACCCGCGTCATGGCGACCGCCTCGGTCCTGGTCGATCCGCTGGTGGCTGCGCTGGGCGACTACGACAGCGCCAATGTCCTGCTGACAACGGCAACGGGCCGGCAATGCGTGATCACAAATTCCCGCCGCGCGGCCTATGGTTATGACCAGCGCATCGAGGTGCTGGGCAGCAAGGGCATGGTACAGGCCGAAAACCAGCGCCCCGAAGATATCGAGATTGCCACCGCGCAGGGCTTTCTTCGCCCGCCGCTGCACGATTTCTTCATGACTCGCTATTCGGCCGCCTATGCAGCCGAGATTGCCGCCTTTGTCCGCCTGGCTCGCGGCGATGCACAATCCGTCCCCGACGGGGACGACGGTCTCAGGGCTCTGCTGCTGGCGCAGGCGGCGATGGAATCGGTCCGCACATCCCGCGCCGTCGATGTGGCAGTGTGAACGCCGCGCTCTTTCTCCTGTCCTGAAACATTGCCCGAGCGGGGGCGGCGCGCGGGCCGGATCGGGCAACTCCGCGCAGTACCCCCCTTTCAATTTTTCTGCCAATCGCCCATGAAGGGGCCATGAAATTTGCCCTCGACAACCTTGCCACGCTCGACGATCTGCCTTTCGATCAGGTGATCGACGTGCGCTCGCCCTCGGAATACGCCGAAGACCACATCCCCGGCGCCATCAACCTGCCGGTGCTGGACGATCAGGAACGCGCCCGCGTCGGCACGATCTATGTGCAGGATGCCCCCTTCAAGGCCCGCAAGATCGGCGCCGCCATCGTCGCCCGCCACGCCGCCGACTATATCGACGGGCCGCTTGCCGACCGCGACGGCGGCTGGCAGCCCCTGGTCTATTGCTGGCGCGGGGGGCAGCGGTCAAACTCGTTCGCCTCGATCCTGCATCAGATCGGCTGGCGCGTGCGCGTGCTGGACGGCGGCTATCGCAGCTATCGCCGGCTGGTCGTGCGCGCCCTGTATGACGAGGAAATCCCGCACCGGATCGTGCTGCTTGACGGCAATACCGGCACCGCCAAGACCGACCTGTTGATGCGGGTGCAGGCCCTTGGCGCACAGATGCTCGACCTCGAAGGCCTTGCCGCGCATCGTGGTTCCGTCTTTGGGCCGGTGGCAACGGCACAGCCCAGCCAGAAGATGTTTGAAACCCGCCTGGCGGCGGCGCTGCGGGCGCTTGACCCCGCCCGCCCCGTGCTGGTCGAGGCCGAATCCAACCGTATCGGCAACCTGCTGGTGCCGGCATCCATGTGGAAGGCCATGCGTGCCGCGCCGCGCATCCGCCTGAAGGCCCCGCTTGCATCGCGCGCTGAATATCTGACCCGCGCCTATGCCGATCTTGTCGAGGATCGCGACAAGCTGGAATCCCGCATCAACGCGCTGCGCGGCTTTCACGCGCGCGAACAGATCGAGGAATGGCTGAAACAGGCCGCAGACGGCGAATATGTGGCGCTGGCCCGCACCCTGATGGAACGCCATTACGACCCGCGCTATGCCAAATCGCAGGAACGCCTGAGCGCCGGCCTGTTGCAAGAGGTGGAAATGTCCGACATGTCCGATGCCGACCTCGACCGCACCGCCGCGCGCCTTGTCAAGATCATGGACAACTGGTCAGTCGGCCAGCCGGATTGACGGCGCACCTTCCTCAAGCCGGCCAATGATCGCCGCGCGGTGACCTTCGGCCCGCAGCTTTTCGACGATACCGGCCGCCTGCCCAGCATCCACCGCCGCCAACAGCCCCCCCGCCGTCTGCGGATCATACAGCAGATCGACGCGCGGGCCTTCCGGCAGATCCAGCGCCAGCGACGCCCGGTTGCCCTGATACAGTGACGACCGCACGCCAGCCGCAGCCAATGCCTCGGCCCCCTGCATTAGCGGGATAGCCGCCAGATCCAGCCGCGCCGCCAGTTTCGAGGCCTCGAGCATCCCCATCAGATGCCCTGCCAGACCGAAACCCGTCACGTCGGTCATGGCGTGGGCCTGTGTCAACAGCGCCGCCGCCGGCCCCTTGTCGCGCCCCATCTCGCGCCAGGCGGCAACCACGTCGCGCCCATCGGCCTGCCTGCGCATCTCGGCCGCCAGTACGACGCCGCTACCGACGGGGCCGGTCAGCACCAGTGCATCGCCCGCCTGTGCGCCTGCCAGCGTGATCGGGCGCGCGCACAGCCCCGTCACGGTAAAGCCGATCACCAGCTCGGCCCCCATCATGGTGTGCCCCCCGATGATCGCGGCGCCTGCGGCCGAAAACACCTCGGTCGCCGCGGCCATGATCTCGTCAAGGGTGGCGCGCTGCATGGTCGGGCGCATCTCGGGCAGGGTAATGCTGGCCAGCGCCGATTGCGGGTCTGCCCCCATCGCCCAGATATCGCCCAGCGCATGATTGGCGGCTATTCGCGCCATCTGCCAGTGATCGGCGGTAAAGGCGCGCAGATGATCGGTGCTGATCACCTGAAACCCGTCGCCGCATTTCACCGCGGCCGCATCGTCGCCCGGCAGGGGCAATATATCGCCGCGCTCTAGAACCTTCAGGCCCGCAAGGCTTTCACGCAAGGGCCCGGCGGCCACCTTGGCCCCGCAACCGCCACAGAGCGGCGGGTGCCCCTCGACCATTTCGCGCACGCCATCGGCAACGGCCGGCGGCAGGGCTGGCGGCTTCATTTCGGGCAGTTCGTGAAACTTGCGCATGAACTTGCGGTCGATCCGGTCCTTGAGGCGCCACAGGGCCGCGCCTTCGCCGCGCATGGTAAACTTGTCGGCCAGCGCCTCGCGCCCGCCCAGCGAGATCAGCTTGAGGTAATCCTTTTGCGGGCGGTATTTGCGTGGCTTGCCACCCGTCAGCGTGGCCAGGATGTTGTCATACAGAAAAGGCGCCTCGCGCACCGCATAGACCCCGGCCTTGGGCCGTGGCGCATGGGTCAGATGGGCAATGTCACCAGCGGCAAATATGCGCGTATCCGTCAGCGTGTGCAGGGTCGGGCCGACCTTGACGAAACCCTCATGCAGATCCAGCCCCGTGTCGCGCAGCCATTCCTGCGGCCGCGCCCCGGCAACCCCCAGGGTAAAGGCCGAGGCCACCTCGGCGCCATTCGACAGAAGCACCCGATCGGCGCAGACCTCGACCACGCCAACCCCCTCGATCAGCCGGATGCCGGCCTTTTGCAGGCGCCGCAGCAACGCGCGCCGGGTCTTGTTGCCCAGATCGGGCAGCGCGCGCCGGGCCTCGATCACCGTCACCTGCGGCTGTGCGCCCCGTGTCTCCAGCGCATATTGCATCGCCAGCGCCAGCTCGACACCCGCAACACCGCCACCGATCACCGCGATTTCCGGTGCAACCCGCCCGGCGGCTACATCATCCAGAAAGGCGCGCCAACGCCGCGTATAGTCGCCCAGAGGCTTGGCCCCCACCGCATGTTCGGCAAAACCGGGCAGCGACGGCAGGTCCGAGGTAATGCCGATGTCGATCGAGGCAATGTCATAGAAAATATCCGGCCGCCCCTCAACCCGCACGCGGCGCGCATCGCGGTCGATACCCACGACGCGCGCTGCCACCAGACGCGCGCCGGCAAAGCGGCAGAGCTTGACAAGATCGATTTCCAGATCGGCCTGCCGGTAATGCCCGGCGATATATCCGGGCAGCATCCCCGAATAGGGCGCGGTCGGGTTCGGGTCGATCACCGTCAGGCGCGCGCCGGCAAGCGGCTTCATCCCCCAGCGGCGCAACACCAGAGCATGGGCGTGGCCACCACCAATGAAAACGACGTCGCGGGTCAGGGGAATCGGGCGCTGCATGAAATCCTCCGGCAGAACTGGCCCCTGTTATAGTTGCCCCTGCCGGAATGAAAAGGCACCCGCGCGCAGGTGCCTTCTTCTTTGTTCAAATACTCCGGGGGTGCGGGGGCTGGCCCCCGCATGGTGCCCCTCAACCGCCCAGGAACAGACGCCCCACATCGGGGTTTTCCAGCAGCGCATCGCCCCTGTCGGCAATGGCCACCTCGCCGGCCACCAGAACATAGCCGAGATCGGCAAATTCCAGCCCCTTGCGGGCATTCTGTTCGACCATGATGATGGTCTTGCCGTCGCGGTGCTGCAGATCGGTCAGGATGTCGAACACCATGTCGATAAAGCGCGGCTCCAACCCGATCGAGGGCTCGTCCACCAGCAGAACCTCGGGGTCCATCACCAGCGCGCGGCTGATTTCCAGCAGGCGCCGCTCGCCGCCCGACAGAACCCGCGCCGGCTGGTTGGCGCGCGCGGCAAGGCGGCTGTATTTCTCCAGAACGGCATCGGCCTTTTCGGCCGCTTCCCTGGGGCTGTCCAGCAGATAGCCCCCCATCAGCAGGTTTTCCCGCACGGTCATGTCGGGAAAGACCGAATTGTCCTGCAGGATATAGGCTATCCCGGATTCGGCCAGCTTGCGGTTCGGCTTTTCGCGGGTCACGTCGCGCCCGTCCATGGAAATGCTGCCCTTCCAGATACGGGTGAATCCATAGATCGAATGCAGCACGGTCGATTTGCCCGCTCCATTCGGCCCGATCAGGCACAGCGACTGCCCCTTGCCGATGGCCAGATCGACGCCATGGAGGATTTCCATCCGCCCATATCCCGCAACCAGCCCTTCGATGGTCAGTTGCGGCTCGTCCCCGGCAAGTTTCCACAACGCGGCGCGGTCGGGGCGCTTGCTGGCCAGCTCCTGCGCCTCTTTGGCAACGGCGTCCACCGACAGGACGGTGCTGACATCGCCCTGATGATAGCCCGAGATCCGCCGCTTCTTTTCGGCACCTGTCTCGGCCCGTTTCTCGGGGTTTTTCTCTTCGGTCGTCATGGTCAGCTTCCCCCCAGATAGGCTTCGATGACCCGCGGGTCGTTCTGGATATCCCTGGGCTCGCCGCTGGCGATCAGCCTGCCCCCGGCCAGCACGTGGATTTCCTGCGCGAGGTTCATCATCACCCGCATGTTGTGCTCGATCACGAACAGGGTGACGCCGAAACGTTCGTTGGCCTGGCGCAGGCGGTCGATCAGGCCATTGATCAGGGTCGGGTTGATGCCGGCCGTAGGCTCGTCAAGCAGCAGAAGATCCGGCTCGTTCATCAGCGCCATGGCGAATTCCAGCAGTTTCTGCTGCCCGAATGACAGCGAGCCCGCCAGAAGGTGGCGTTTCGATGCCAGGCCGACGAATTCCAGCAGGTCCTCGGCGCGTTCGCGATCCTCGGCCGAGGGGTGGTGCAACAGGCTGCGCAGATCGCCCCCTCGCAGCGGGCGCGATATCAGCATGTTTCGCACGCAGTCCATTTCATCATAGACATGGGTCTGCTGAAAGGTGCGGATCAGCCCGAGGCGCGCGATTTCTGCGGTGCGCAGATGCTTGATCTCGCGGCCCTCGTAGCGGATCGAACCCGCATCGATGGGGTGGTAGCCGGTGATCGAGCCGAACAGCGTGGACTTGCCCGACCCGTTGGGTCCGATCAGGCCGATGATTGCCCCCTTGGGCACATCGAGCGAGATGTCCTGATTGGCATAGATGCCGCCAAAATGCTTGGACACACCGCGGACTTCAAGGATGGGTTCGCTCATCACGCGGCCTCCCCGGATTCGCCTGCCGATTTCGCCTTGCCGAACAGGCGCTCGCGCAGTGCGTTGATCCCGCCCATCACCCCGTCAGGGAAGAATACCACGATGATCACGATCAGCAGGCCCAGGGCCACGCGTTGCCAGCCGAAAAGGTAGGTCCAGAAGAATTCCTTGAACAGCTGGAACAGCACGGCGCCCAGGATCGGCCCCCATAGCGTGCCCTTGCCCCCCATCAGCGGCATGAGCAGCATCCATACCCCGATCGTGGGCAGGGAAAAGGCAACCTCGGTCGGGTCGATGAAATTCTTGCCCGCGCCATACAGCCCGCCAGCGATGGCGGTAAAGACGGCGGCAACGGCCCAGGAGACCGACTTGACCTTGTTGGTGGGCAGGCCCATGGCCTCGGCCTTGTCCTCGTTGTCGCGAATGGCGTTCATCACGAAACCGAACCGCGTCCGGTGCAGCCAGATCAGAAAGGCGATGAACAGCATGACGGTGCCCAGCCCCAGCCAATACAGCAGCATGGTCAGGTTCACCCCCTCGGGCGGTTGCAGGAAGTTCATCCCCGAGCCCCCGCCAAGCACGTCCATCGTGCCGGCAAATTCACCCGCGGCGACGCCCAGCCCCAGCGTGCCCACGGCGAAATAGTGCCCGCGTGTCTGCAACAGCTGCGAGCCGACGAACAGCCCCACGAAATAGTTCAGCACCGCCGCTGCCGCCAGCCCGATGATCAGCGATGTGACATAGACCGGTGCAGTGACGACAAAGGATTCCAGATTGCCACCCTTGGCAGAATTGTATTCCGCGAGCGAATAGCCGCCCATCCAGACCTGTGTCGAGGCCACCAGATACATGCCGATCCCGAAGAACAGGATGTTCCCGAACGAGTTGTATCCCATCTGCCCTCCCAGCATGTCCCAGCTCAGCGCGATCAGAATAAAGACCATCAGATCGACCAGTTGCGACATGTTGTTGGGCAGGACGAAGGGGGCAGCGATCGCGATCGCCAGAAACGCCAGCGACGCGATCCATTGAGAAGTTCTTGCCTGTGCCATGATACCGACGACCCTATTTCAGATATTGGCGCTTGCGACGCATGATCCATGCCCGCACCAGCAATGTGATCGGCACGATGATGAATACCATGCCGTCCTGGAATTCCGGCCCCAGGATGAAGCCCGAGTAGTTTTCATAGACCCCCAGCCCCAGGGCGGCAAAGATCACCCCCACGACATTGCCGATCCCCGCCAGAATGACGATGGCAAATGCCCGCAGCGTGTAGACGAGGCCCTGAAACGGGTGGATCACGTAGACAAAGGCGACGATGGATCCGGCTATGCCGCAGATCGCGCCGTTCAGCGCAAAGGTCATGGCATAGACGCGGTTGGTGTCGATGCCCATGATCCGGGCCGCACGCACGTTCTGGGCCGTTGCCCGGATCGCCCTGCCAAAGCGCGAGTAACGGACGAGTCCGACGATGAAGATCGCCGCAACGATCCCCAAAGACGCGCCCAGCAGGCGCGAGCCCGGGATGTTCACCATGTAATCCATGAAGGCAAATGTCGGCAGCTGCGCGTCGATGATGCGCTCTTCGGCGGAAAAGAACTGGTTCATTCCCTGTTGCATCACCAGCTCTATCCCGAAGGTCGCAAGCAATGCAACGAACAGGTCGCGGTCAAGGATACGCTCGATCACCAGCTTGAACACGATATGCGCAAACAGGGCGACTGCCACCGCGGCGACGGGCATCGACAGGATGATCCACAACAGGCGCGGCGTATCGGGCGCGATCTGGAACATCGCATTGACGAAATAGAATGAAACATAGCCCCCCAGGATCACGAAGGCGCCCTGTGCCACGTTGATGATGTCCATCACGCCCCAGACCAGTGCCATGCCATAGGTGATCAACGCGAATATCGCGCCGACCAGCAGGCCGTTGGCGATCAGTTCGATGTTGATGGTTGGCGCGAGGCTGGTCAGGAGTTGAAGGTTCGCAAGTATGTTGTCCATACGGTCTGTTCCTTGCCGCTCTTGGTGCCGGATATGTCGAGAGGGGCACGAATGCCCCTCTCCGTGTTGCTATTCCTGCAGGCGCGTCAGTTGCGCTTGCGCGGGAAAACGACCTTGGCCTGCGCCCATTTGGTGGGGGCGACAACAACCAGCTCGCCGTTCTGGACCTGGTACAGGACCATGGGCTTGGCGATGTTCTTGCCGTTCTTGTCGAACTTGATGTTGCCATAGAAGGTCTGCATGTCTGTCGCAGCCAGAGCATCGCGTACCTTGGCCTGGTCCAGCGATCCGGCGCGCTCGAACGCCTTGGTGAACACTTCGACGGCAGCGGCCGATTCAGCAGCCTGGTAGGGGGGGGCGTAGCCGTATTTCTCCTTGAACTTCTTGGCGAAATCGGCGGCGGTTCCGAACAGGTCATCCTGATAGGTCAGCGAGGGGGCCCATTGGGCGGCGCAGAGGATGCCCTCGGCAGCCTTGCCGAACTTGCCCACGATGTCGGCCGAATCGCAATGCGTCATGGCCACCATGGGGACATAGACGTTCTGCTCGGCCATCTGGCGGGTTGCCGTCGCGGCGCCTTTGGAGTGACCGGAAACCACGAACAGGTCGGGTTTCAGCGCCTTGACCTTGGTCATGGTCGGGGTCATGTCCGACAGGTTCTTGGGCAGGCTGTCGTCAATCACGACCTTCATGCCGAAACTCTTGGCATCGTCCAGCACGCCAGCGCGGACATCCTGGCTGAAGGGGTCGTTTTCAAAGGCGGCGGCGATCCTGACGCTCGACGGATCGCGGCCCTCCTTTTTCGCCATTTCGGCGGCCAGCGAGACCGCTGACGACAGGTATTGTTCCGATGTCGAAAGCACCGCGAACAGGTATTTGTAGCCGTTGGTGAACAGCGAACGCGATGCGCCGTTGGCCTCGACCATTGGGACACCGTATTTCTCGGTCACGGGCGCGATGGCCTTGGTCAGACCCGATGAATACGGCCCGAGCAGGAACTTGATGCCGTCCTGCTTGATCAGACGCTCGGCCAGCTCGGCTCCGCGTGCCGGGGTTGATTCGTCGTCATAATACTTGATGGCCAGCTTGTAGGTCGTGTCGCCCACCTTGACGCCGCCACGGGCATTGATCAGTTCGATCGCAAGGTTGTAGCCATTGATCGTGTGCATGCCGTTTGTCGAGTATTTGCCCGACTGTGACACCGCGGCGCCCAATGTGATCGTCTGTGCCGATGCGCCCAGCGCAAAAGCGGTCGATGCAAGGGTCACTGCCCCTGCCAATAGCATGTGTTTCATGTTTCCTCCCGAGATGCGAAACTCAAATTTCGTCACGTCCGAAATACTGACATATTCACGGGACGAGGTCAAAATTTTCCGACGCCCCAATGGGATATTTTCCGCTCCAGGCTGCCGGCCGTGGAAATGTTGTCCCGGCCGGTCCTGTGCCGCTCAGCCGGGCCCGCGCGTGCCTGGTGCCGGAGGGTCGGCCGGCGGCCCGGCAAAGCATTGTGCAATGGCCATCCATTTGCCGGCAATCGCACCGGTGAGCCCCAGTTTCGTGTCGTCAATGCTGCGCACCTGCGTCACGACGCGCGCAAAATCCACGGCACTGCCCTGCACGCGATTGTCGGGCTGCACATCGTTCCATTCCCATGTCGCACCCGAGGGGGCGGTCAGCACCACATGCGGAGCGGGTTCGGGGATATCGAGGCCGCGATTCGCAAAACTCCAGCCAAAGGTTGCCACCCCCAGATGGGCGATATTGCGGATGCGGTCGGTTTCGATTCTCTCCTCGCCCAGGATGTCGAACACCTCTTGCCCATGGGCCCAGGTTTCCATCTGACGCGCGGTGATACTGGAAAGCGCACTCATGTCGGGGCCGGCCCATTTGACCCGCTGCTTTGGGTCGGCCTGTGCATAGGCATCGGCCACGGCCTGCGCGTTTTCCCGCCAGCGGTCGAACAGCGCGCGGCCGGCAAGGCCGTTCAGCCAGGGGGTCTGAGCATCCCGCAGGCTGGCCCCCTTGGCAAGCTGGGCCTGAATGGGGGCGAAAAACGCCGCAAATTCCCCTTCGCCCTGCAGTGTTTTCAGCGCGGCCACGTCGAACATGTAGAGATGGCCGATCACGTCATTGATGGTCCAGTCGCGAAACTGGGTGCGGATGTTGAAATCGTCATCCGAAAGGGGTTCGAGAAGGTTGGCGAGGGCCTGAACCTCGGCCCGGTAATCCTCGGCCTGCTGCATGGGGGCCTCTGGCGGTTTGCTGGTGGCGTGATGTCGGCCCCGAGCCTAGCCCGCCCCGCCAGCAGGGTCAAACAACGTCCCGCCCGCCCCCGGAAAGGGACAGGCGGATGTTATCGGTGCGCTCAGCGGCCCAGACGTCGGGCCACGCCCGCGCCATAGGCGGGGTCGGCCTTGCGGAAATGGCCGATCTGGCGATCCATGATTTCCGCTGGCACACCCTCCATTTCGGCGGC
The DNA here is from genome assembly GCA_030148665.1 of Alphaproteobacteria bacterium. GTDB lineage: Bacteria > Pseudomonadota > Alphaproteobacteria > Rhodobacterales > Rhodobacteraceae > UBA5972. The sequence continues at coordinate 2,823 of JASBSZ010000047.1, read as the reverse complement.
GATGGTGTCCATCAGGCGTTCGCGCTCGTCCTCGGGCATCAGGCGGAACAGGTCGCCCGCCTGGCCATAGTCGTCATTGCCCGCGCGATGATCGTAACGATCGGCAGCACCCTCCAGCGGCAGGGGCGGCTCCTTGACCGAAGGGTCCTCGACCGGGCCGCCAAAGCTGTTGGGTTCGTAATTCACCGCGCCTCCGCCATTGGCATCGAACCGCATCGCACCGTCGCGCTGGTAATTGTGCACCGGGCAGCGCGGTGCATTCACCGGCAGGTGCTGGTGATTGGCGCCGACGCGATAGCGCTGGGCATCGCCATAGGACAGGATGCGCATCTGCAACATCTTGTCGGGGCTGTGGCCGATGCCCGGCACCACATTGGCCGGCGTGAACGACGCCTGTTCGACCTCGGCGAAATAGTTGTCGGGGTTGCGGTTCAGTTCCAGCGTGCCAAGCTCGATCAGCGGATAGTCGGCGTGCGGCCAGACCTTGGTCAGGTCGAACGGGTTGAAGGGCGCGTTGCGGGCCTGTTCCTCGGTCATGATCTGGACCTTCATCTTCCAGCGCGGGAACGCGCCATCCTCGATTGCGTTGAACAGATCGCGTTGATGGCTTTCCCGGTCGGCCCCGATGATTGCGGCGGTGTCGGCGTTGTTCCTGATGCCCTGTTCGGTCTTGAAGTGGAACTTGACCCAGACGCGTGCGCCCTCGGCATTGATCAGGCTGTAGGTGTGCGAGCCATAGCCGTTCATGTGGCGATAGCTGGCAGGCTGGCCGCGATCCGACATCAGGATGGTGACCTGATGCAGGCTTTCGGGGGAATGCGACCAGAAATCCCACTGCATGGTGGCCGAACGCAGATTGCTGCGCGGGTCGCGTTTCTGGCTGTGGATGAAATCCATGAACTTGTAGGGATCGCGGATGAAAAACACCGGCGTGTTGTTGCCAACCAGATCCCAGTTGCCCTCGGATGTGTAGAACTTGATCGCGAAACCGCGCACGTCGCGTTCGGCGTCAGCGGCGCCCTTTTCCCCGGCAACGGTGGAGAAACGCAGGAACAGGTCGGTTTCGGCCCCCGGCTGCAAGGCTGCGGCGCGGGTGTATTGCGAGATGTCGCCGGTAATCGTCAGCTTGCCATAGGCGCCCGAGCCCTTGGCATGGACGACACGCTCGGGAATGCGCTCGCGGTTGAAGCTGGCGTGTTTTTCGAACAGCTGCCAGTCCTGCGCCAGCAGCGGGCCGCGCGGGCCTGCGGTCAGGCTGTTCTGGTTGTCGGCGACATGTGCGCCGTTGTTCGTGGTCATGACGGGGCGTCGTGTCATTTCGGTTTCCTCCTTGGAATGCGATGTCCTCAACCTAGTGCCTGCTGGACAATAGGTAAAATATATTGTTATTATTGATGTGATAGGAGATGCCGATGAATATACGAGACCTCGAATATGTCGTCGCACTGGCTGACGAGCGGCATTTCGGCCGCGCCGCGCGGGCCTGCAATGTCAGCCAACCCGCCTTGTCGGGCCAGATTCGCAAACTGGAAGATCGCCTTGGGGTCAGGCTGTTCGAGCGCAGCAACCGTTCGGTCAGGATAACCCCCGTGGGGGACCAGGTGGTTGCCCGCGCCCGCGCCCTGCTGGCGCTGTCGGACGAGATCGTCTCTCTGGCACAGGCGGCCCGTGATCCCCTGTCGGGGCCATTCCGTCTGGGCATGATTGCGACGATCGGGCCATATCTGGCGCCACTGATCCTGTCGCCACTGCACAGGGCGATGCCGAAGCTCGAGCTGAGCCTGGTCGAGGGGCTGACCGGCGATCTGGAGGCGGAACTCGCCGCGGGCCAGCTCGACGCCGTTATCCAGGCCACGCGCCCGGTGTTGCCAAATCTGGCAATGCGCCCCCTTTACGCCGAGCCGTTTTTCGTTGCTCTGCCGCGCACGCATCGTCTGGCCGGACATGACCGCGTCAGACTGGACGAAATCGCACCTGACGAACTGTTGCTGCTGGCCGATGGGCACTGCCTGCGCGATCAGGTACTCAGTGTGTGCGGCGCATCCGCGGGCCGGGCAAACACGCGAGAAACCAGCCTCGAAACATTGCTGGCGCTGGTCGCCGCGGGCGATGGCGTCACCCTGCTGCCGGCCCTTGTCCAGCCACGCGCATCGCAGGACGTCGTGCTGCGCCCCGAGGCCAATGGCGCGGCGGGGCGCCTTGTCTGCCTGGTGGCGCGCGATGGCTATGCCCGGCCGCAGGTGCTGGACGTGCTGGCCCGTATCGTGCGCGAGGCGCTGGCCGATCTCGTCCCGGTTGGCCAGGGCATGCCGGGGCTGGACCTGTCGGTCGGCTAGGGCGTAGACCCATAAACCCCGCGTCGCCAGTTTGGCAGATTTTCGTTCTGACCAGGCGCAAGGGTGCAGGAATAGTGGTGCTATTTCAAGCCCTTGCAACGCAGTCAGGGCGAATATCCGCTTGAGCCCAAGGGCGTGATCCTCGCTTCATCTCAATGGCTCGGGCCGCTTGCAAAGGGGGGCCACCCTGTGCGGCGCGTCCCAAACCATTGATATTTCGCGAGGATCGCGCTGGCGACGCGGGGTTTATGGGTCTACGCCCTAGTCACCTGGAATCGAAGTTCGCTACATTGGTTTTCCACTCCCCGGATCGCTTGCGATCCGGTTCGCGCCCGACCCCGCCCCCCGGCAACTGTATTCTTTCGGCCTGTCAGGTTGGTGCCTTCCAAGGGGTCTGGTCGCGCAGCAGGGCGTTGGCGATGATCAGGATCTTCCGGGCGATGGCAACCGCGATGACCTTGCCGGGCTTGCCACGGCTGCGCATGGC
>JASBSZ010000043.1 GCA_030148665.1 Alphaproteobacteria bacterium | reverse complement strand
TTCGTCGGCAACAACGGCTGGATCACAGACCACTCGAAATCCGTCAGATCAAATCGCGCCATGCTCACCTCCTGCTCTTTGCTGAAAGTGAATCACAACGCGTTAGAAATGGGAATCCTGTTTATGGGTATGTGACCTAGGCTCGCCTGCGAATCGGTGATGGCATTTCAATGTGACGGAACCCGGTTCGGGTAGCCGGTCTTGTGCTGTCGGTCAGGTGGGTCTCCTGACCGCTCCATGATCCGGTTATCTTTGTGCCGCGGGTTTCATCGCGTTGTTCCGGGAATTTGATCAAATACCTTGCCAGCCCTTGCATCCCATCGCACACAATGACACTGTGCCGGCAAATTTTCCTCCCTTCACGACCGGAGAAAGACAATGCTGGACAAGCGCCAATTCTACATCAACGGGCAATGGGTGTCGCCCGAGGCCGCCAATGATTTCGAAGTGATCGACCCCTCGACCGAAGAGGCCTTTGCCGTGATCTCGCTCGGCTCGGCGGCCGATACGGACAACGCCGTTGCCGCCGCCCGCGCGGCCTTTTCGGGCTGGATGTTCACCCCCGTGGAAGAGCGCCTTGCCCTGATCGAACGGATCCTCGACATCTATCTGCGCCGCGCCGACGAGATGGCCGAGGCCATCAGCCGCGAGATGGGCGCCCCCATCGACCTGGCCCGCCAGCAGCAGGTGCCGGCCGGGGCCTATCACATCAAGAATTTCATCCGCGCGCTCAAGGGCTTTGAATTCGAGCGCCGCCTTGGCGACCACGCCCCCAATGACCGCATCCTGTACGAGCCGATCGGCGTTGTCGGCATGATCACACCGTGGAACTGGCCGATGAACCAGACTGTTCTCAAGGTCATCCCGGCGCTTGCCACCGGCTGCACCATGGTGCTGAAACCATCGGAAATCGCCCCGCTATCGGGCATGCTGTTTGCCGAAATCCTGGATGAGGCCGGCGTTCCCGCAGGCGTGTTCAACCTGGTCAATGGCGACGGGCCGGGCGTTGGCACACAGCTGTCGGGGCATCAGGATGTGGACATGATCTCGTTCACGGGTTCGACCCGCGCGGGGATATTGATCCAGAAGAATGCCGCCGACACGATCAAGCGGGTCGCTCTGGAACTGGGCGGCAAGGGCGCCAATATCGTCTTTGCCGATGCCGACGAAAAGGCGGTCAAGCGCGGTGTGCTGCATTGCATGAACAACACCGGCCAGTCGTGCAACGCACCGACGCGGATGCTGGTGCAGCGCGAAATCTATGACCAGGCGGTAGAAATCGCGGCGGAAACCGTTGGCAAGCTGACCGTCGGCCCCTCGGCCGAACCGGGGCGCCACATGGGGCCGGTTGTTTCGCGCGCCCAGTGGGACAAGATCCAGGGCCTGATCGAAAAGGGCATCGAAGAGGGCGCGCGCCTTGTCGCCGGCGGCCCCGGCCTGCCCGAAGGCGTCAACCGCGGCTATTATGTGCGCCCCACGGTGTTTGCCGACGTCAGCAACGACATGACCATCGCGCGGCAGGAAATCTTTGGCCCGGTTCTTTCGATCATCCCCTTTGATTCCGAGGACGAGGCGGTGGCAATCGCCAACGACACCCCCTATGGCCTGACCGATTATGTCCAGACACAGGATGCCGCCAAGGCCATACGGGTGGCCCGTCAACTGCGTGCTGGTATGGTCGAGATGAACGGCCAGTCACGCGCGGCCGGTGCGCCCTTTGGCGGCTACAAGCAGTCGGGTAATGGTCGTGAAGGCGGCAAATGGGGCCTCGAGGAATTCTGCGAGGTCAAGGCCGTCAGCGGCTGGGTCGAGAGCTGATAACAGAACGCCACCCCTGGTCGGGGTGGCGTGCCTCCGGCGGGCGTATTTTCACAAAGAAGAAGCCCCTGCCCCCCCTATTCCGCAGCCGCCGCCAGAAGGCTGGCATTACCGCCCGAGGCGGTGGTGTCGATGCAGACATGGCGTTCGAGGCGGCATTTTTCTGCGAGGTCTTCACCGCCAGTCGAAAGGCCGATGATCGATCCCTCGCGCGCCGCCAGCGCCTGACGGGCGGCGCGCAGGTCGTCGGAATCGCTCCACAACGCCACCAGGTCGAAACCCTCGATCCGGCGCAAATGTTCACGCGGCAGAAAGCCGTCGATACCGTGGGTCGCGCCGGGCACCACCACCAGCGCCATGCATCCGTTTTCCTGTGCGATGCGCGCCTGCCGGGCGGCATCCTCGGGTCGCGGCCCCAGACACAGAACCACGCCGCGCCCGTACAGCGACAAACGGTTGGATTCGCCGGTAGGACCCGGCATGTCGTGGGTTTCGAGCGGTGTCGTCCGTTTGGGTTCGAGGGCATCAAGCGCCGCCTGCACCTTGTCGGGCAGCGCGATCGGACCCGTCAGCACACCGTTTCCGGCATCGCGTGTGCGCAGGAATCGCGGCAGATAATATGGGCCGCCGGCCTTTGGCCCCGTGCCGGAAAGGCCCTCGCCGCCAAAGGGTTGCGAGCCGACGACCGCGCCAATCTGGTTGCGGTTGACATAGATGTTGCCCACATGCAGACGCCCGGTGACCTGTTCGACCCGGTCATCTATGCGGCTGTGCAGGGCGAAGGTCAGCCCATGGCCCGAATCATTGATATCGGCTATGACCTGATCCAGTTGCTCGGCGCGGAAGGTCGCCACATGCAGGACCGGACCGAAGATCTCGGTCACGACATCCTTGATTCCGTTGACGCGCAGCACCGTGGGTGAGACGAACAACCCGTGGCGAGGAACCGCTATCTGTTTCAGAAGGCGCCCCTTGGCGCGCGCCCGTTCGACATATGCGTTGATCTTGTCGCGGGCGGCAGCGGTGATGACCGGGCCGATATCTGTCGCCACATCCCAGGGATCTCCTACCGCCAGTTCGTCCATGGCGCCGAACAGCATTTCGAGGAAGTCATTGGCGATTTCCTCTTGCAGATACAGGACCCTGAGGGCCGAACAGCGCTGCCCCGCCGACTGGAATGCCGAGGTCACGATGTCGCGGATCGCCTGTTCCGGCAGGGCGGTACTGTCGACGATCATGGCATTGATACCGCCGGTTTCGGCAATCAGGGGCGCCGAAGGGGCAAGGCTGTCGGCCATGGTGCGATTGATGGTCTGCGCCGTGGCCAGCGAGCCGGTAAAACAGACACCATCCACATGCGGGCTGGCGGTGATGCGTGCGCCCACGACATCTCCGGGACCCGGCAGGAATTGCAAGACCTCGCGCGGGACACCTGCGCGATGCAACAGGGAAACCGCAAGAAAGCCGGTCAAGGCCGTGGTTTCGGCCGGTTTGGTAATGACGCCATTTCCCGTGGCCAGCGCCGCAGCGATCTGGCCGGTAAAGATTGCCAGCGGAAAATTCCAAGGCGAAATACAGGCAAATATCCCGCGACAGGGCCGATCGGCATGGGCCAGTGCGCGGGCCGAATAATAGCGCAGGAAATCGACGGCCTCGCGCAGTTCGGAAACGGCGTCGGCAAGGGTCTTGCCGGCCTCACGCGCCAGCAGCGCGTGGAATTCACCGTGGTGGGCCTCGTACAGGTCGGCGGCGGCCTGCAGGATTCGCGCCCTTTCGTCGGCGGGCGTATCGCTCCAGTCGCGGGCCTCGCTCAGGGCGGTTTCCACGTCGCGGGCTGTTGCATCCGTGACCTCGCCCACGGGTGCGCCGGTGGCGGGATCTGCAACCTTGCGGGGTGGCGTAGAGGCGGCCTGTCCGGCGATCAGAGGTACGGCCTGCCAGAGATGGCTGCGCCACGGCGAACGAGCGGCATCGAGAAGGGCGATGTCGGCTGCATCCTGTGTGTTGAAGCCCCGGGAATTTCGCCGCTCGGGCTGGAACAGATCGACCGGCAGGCGCAATGCCCAGATATGGGGCGCAGGCTTTTCAACGGCGGCAATCGGGTCGGCGGCAAGATGTTCGGGCGGAACATCGGCATCCACCAACTGGTTCACGAACGAACTGTTGGCGCCGTTTTCCAGCAACCGCCGCACCAGATAGGCAAGCAGGTCACGATGGGTGCCCACCGGTGCATAGATGCGGCAACGCACGCCCGTTTCCCGCAGCACCAGATCGTGCAGTTGCTCGCCCATGCCCTGCAATCTCTGAAATTCGAACCCGGCGCGATCCTGAGCCATTTCCAGTATCGCGGCGACGGTATGGGCGTTGTGGGTAGCGAATTGCGGGTAGATCCGGCCCTGCATGTTCAGCAGCTTGCGCGCGCAGTACAGATAGGATGCGTCGGTTTCCACCTTGCGGGTGAACACCGGAAAACCCTGCAATCCCAATGTCTGGGCATGCTTGATTTCGGCGTCCCAGTATGCGCCCTTGACGAGGCGCAACATGATGCGACGGCGATGGCTGAGGGCAAGTTCGTCCAGCCAGTCGATCACCGGGCCAGCCCGCTTGCCATAGGCCTGCACGACCACGCCGAACCCGTCCCAGCCGGCAAGATCGGGGTCGGAAAGGGTTGCATCGATTACATCCAGCGACAATTCAAGGCGATCTGCCTCTTCGGCGTCGATGTTGAATCCCATGCCGGCCCGGCGTGCCATGCGGGCAAGCCGGCGCAGGACGGGCACCAGCTCGGCCAGAACGCGCCCGCGCTTGGCCGTTTCGTAGCGGGGGTGCAGGGCGGACAGCTTGACCGAAAGGCCAGGGTTTTCGCGAACATCTTGCCCCTTGCATCGCTCGGCAATGGCCCAGATCGCCCGGGCATAGGAATCTTGATAGGCAAGGGCATCCTCGGCCGTCAGCGCGGCTTCGCCCAGCATGTCATAGGAAAAGGTATAGCCGCGCTCCTGCAAGGGGCGCGCGCGTGCGAGCGCCTCATCGATATCGCGGCCCAGAACGAACTGGTGGCCCAGCTCGCGAATGGCGCGTTGCACTGCGGTGCGGATTACGGGCTCGCCCAGGCGTTTGACCGCCCCGTGCAATATCCCGGCAATGCCGTCGCCGTTTTCCTGCTGCAAGACCTTTCCCGTCAGCATCAACGCCCAGGTCGATGCGTTGACCAGAGAGGATGCCGAATGACCCAGATGGAGCCCCCATTTCGACGGCGCGATCTTGTCCTCGATCAACGCATCCATGGTCGGCGCATCAGGCACCCTCAACAATGCCTCGGCCAGGCACATGAGGGCCACGCCCTCGTCGGTGGACAGGCCGTATTCGGCCAGAAACACCTCCATCAGGCCGGGGCGCCCCTCGTCGCGGATTCGCACCACCAGATCCGTCGCGCGCCTGACGGCCGCCTGGCGTATCTCGTCGGAAATCGGCGCGCGCGCCGCCAGCCTGGCAAGGGCCTCGTCAGCCGGGGCGAAACGCGCCTGAACGATCTCGGCACGGAGCTCTTCAAGTCGCGTCATGCTGCTCTCCCATATGTCCAACCTGGTCACGAAATCCTAGCAGAGATTGTTTCCCCTTGTTTCCCGATATTTCCTAAACAATAATCCAATCGAATGGCATTTTACAGAATATGGAGTCCTGTTTGACTGAAATACAGATGATTTCAGATCGACTTGACCGATTTGATCGAAAGATCCTCGAAGTCCTTGCGATTGACGGACGTCTGCCCGTGACCGAGCTGTCCCGCCGGGTGGGCCTGTCAAAAAGCCCCTGCCAGGTCAGGCTGCGGCGCCTGATCGACAAGGGCTATATCCTGGGGTTCCGGGCCGTGCTGGATGCGGCAAAGCTGGGGCAGGATCACGTCGCCTTTGCCGAGGTCAAGCTGACGGATACCCGCGAATCCGCCCTTGCCGCATTCAATGACGCCGTGCGCAAGGTGCCCGAAATCGAACAGTGCCACATGATCGCCGGGTCGTTCGACTATCTGCTAAAGGTGCGAACCAGCGATATCCACGCCTATCGCCGCGTGCTGGGCGAGGTCATCTCGAACCTGCCCCATGTCAGCAGCACGTCAACCCACGTCTCGATGCAGGCGGTCAAGGACGACGCCTATTGACGGCGTTCTTTCGGGATGTGGCGGTTCAACCTCTTGCCGACCCTGCTGAACAGCAATGTCACCAGAAGGGTGAAGATCACGAAATACCCGGCAATGATGGGATAGGGAATGAAGGGATCGAATGTCTTGTCGGCAAAATAGCTGGCATAATACAGCGCGTCACCCTTTTGCCGCCAGGCCGGAAAGGATGAAAAGAATACCAGCGTGGTCGCATGAAACAGGAATATCGCCTCGTTGGTATAGGAAGGCCAGGCCAGGCGCAGCATTGCCGGAAAGACGATGCGGCGGAATTTTCTGAACCCGGTCATGCCGATTGCATCGGCAGCCTCGATATCGCCCCTGGGAACCGACATCAGCGCCCCGTGGAATATCTGCGCCGTATAGGCCGAGGTATTGAGAAACAGAACGATCAGCGCGCCCAGCCAGGCCTTGGTCAGCCAGCGTGTCTCGACCGTGATTTCGGTAAAGCCCAGATTGATGTCAAAGCCCAGCTTGGGGATCAGGACAAAGGTTTCGTAGGCGATGAAGAACTGGATGAACAGCGGCGAGCCCCGGATCACAAAGATGAATGCCCGCGCCGGCCATTGCAGCAGGCGCCTGTTGCTCGACCGGGCCAGGGCAACCGCAGTGGCCAGGAAAAAGCCGAAAAACACCGCAAGCACGGCGAAATAGATGTTCCAGATCAGTCCCGAGCCGATCAGCACGAACTGATCGCACAGCGAGATATCGGCCTTGGGCAGCAGGCGTTCGCCCATGCCGATCGAACGCAGGGCGTAGTCGGAAAAGACCTGGGCACAGGCGCTCATGTCGAGCCCCCTCTCGATGCATGTCCCCGCGAAACATATCTGTTGAGGCGCTCAAAGCCGCGCTCGCTGACCCATGTCAGGATCAGATAGAAGGCCAGCAGGACAAGAAAATATCCCAACCTCCAGTCACCATGGGGATAGGTAAAACGCGCGGTCTTGGCGCCGCCCAGTTCGTTTGCCCAATAGACGATATCCTTGACACCCAGCAAGAACAGCAGAGGCGTCGCCTTTACGAGAATCATCCACAGATTGGACAGGCCCGGCAAGGCATACACCCACATCTGGGGCAGCAGGATGCGCCAGAAGGCCTTGCGCTTGCTCATGCCAAAGGCGGCGGCCGTTTCAAGCTGGGCATGGGGAACCGCCTGAAATGCGCCGAACAGCGTGTTCGCCGCAAATGCCCCGTAGACAACGGAATAGCCGACAAGTGCAAGAAAGAAACCGTACACCTCGTGCACCCATTGCGGGGCGTTGTTGGGCGGCATCTTGGCCGCCGCACAAACGACAAAATCGTTACCCTGTCGGACCGGCTCGGTCCAGTCCGGGCACAGGACGATATGGCGGACATATTCGATACCCTGATCCAGCGCGATCAGGGCAAACATGAAAAAGATGATATCCGGTATGCCCCGCACCATCGAGGTATACCCCAACCCGAACAGCCTGAGCGGCAGGAACCGCGACCTTCGCGCCAGCGCCCCGCCAAAGCCGAACAGCAAGATCACGGGTGCGGTCGCCAGCAGCAGGGCCAGCACCGTGCCGAAGGACTGGTAGAACATGATCTGTTTGTTGGTCGTCAGGTAGCATGACCACCATTGCAGACTGTCCAGACTGGACGGATCGGTGCAATATTCGAACATGTCGGGAAATTCCGGTTGGCCGGGCCATCACAGGCCCGGCCGGATTGCGTTGTTGCCTTACCAGGTGACCTTGCGGCCATTGAACCATTTGGCGATCAGCTTGCTCAGCGAACCATCCTTTTTCATCGATTCGATGGCTGCATTCATCTTGTCGCGGATTTCACTGTCAGACTTGCGCACACCCATTCCGATGCCGCCGCCGATATAGACCTTGTCACCGACAAAGGCCAACTCGCCATTGGACGCCTTGACGATGTCGTTCAGATAGCCGGTATCGGCCAGAACGGCATCGGCCTCGCCTGATTTGACGGCGGCAATGGTTTCGTCAGCGCTGGCGAATTCCACCAGCCTTGCACCGCTCGAGGCAACATAGTTTGCCTGGATCGTGCTGGTCTGGGCCGCGATCACGCCCTTTTTCAGGTCGGGTTTGGTTCCGGCCAGCGCGACATAGGACGAAGGATCGGGCGGGAAATATTCCTGGGTAAAGTCGATCACCTTCTGGCGTTCGGGCGTGATCGACATGCCGGCCATGATGGTGTCGTAGTTGCCCGAAACCAGGTTCGGAATGATCGAATCCCAATCATTTGTGACCCAGGTGCAGGTATAGCCGGCGCGTTTGCACAGCTCGTCGCCCAACTCGCGCTCGAACCCGTCCACCTGGCCGTTGTCATTGACGAAATTGAACGGGGGATACTTGCCCTCGGTCCCCATGCGCAGCGTCTTGGCGCTGGCGCCGTTGACCGCGAATGTCGCCGCCAGGGCGATCGCTGCGATTTTTACCAGAAAATTCATGTTTTTCTCCTCTGTTGACAAGTGTTCATTTCATTTCCGTCACAATGTGCTGGCCAGAAAGGCCCGACATCGTTCGGATGTCGGATTGCCGAACACCCTGGATGGTGGGCCTTCTTCCTCGACCCGACCCTTGTGCAGAAAGATGGTGGACGAGCTGACTTCGCGCGCAAAGCCCATCTCGTGGGTCACGACGATCATGGTACGCCCGTCCTCGGCCAGCTTGCGCATGACCCGCAGCACCTCGCCCACAAGTTCGGGATCCAGCGCCGAGGTGGGTTCGTCAAACAACAGAACCTTGGGATGCATGGCCAGCGCACGTGCGATGGCGACGCGCTGTTGCTGGCCGCCGGACAGCTGTGCCGGATAGGCATCGTGCTTTTCGGCAATCCCGACCTTGGCCAGAACCTCCATCGCCTCTTCGCGCACCTCGGCCTTGTTGCGGCCCAGCACCTGGACGGGCCCCTCCATCACGTTCTGCAGGACGGTCATGTGTGACCACAGGTTGAAGCTCTGGAAAACGAAACCCAGCTGGGTGCGCAAACGCTGGATCTGCTTGAGGTCGGCACCCAGCAGGAGGCCGCGCCGGTCCTTGCGCACGATCACCTCTTCGCCATCCAGAACGATGCGCCCCTTGTCGGGGGTTTCGAGAAAGTTGATGCAACGCAGCAGCGTGCTCTTGCCCGAACCCGAGCTGCCGATGATCGAGATCACGTCACCCTCATACGCCGTCAGCGAGACGCCTTTCAGGACCTCGAGCTGGCCAAAGCTCTTGTGGATATCGTCGGCAATCAGGGCGGTCGGTCGGTCGCTCAACTCTTTACTGTCCTTGTGTTGTGCGCTCAGCGCAGCCTGTTTCAGTTTACCTCGGGACGCAAGCGGAAAATCGGTTGCCGAACGGAACCGACACCCCGACATCACGCCGGTTCAGCCCTGATCCGGGATCCGATCTGGTGCCGGGTTTTGCCCCTGTCGCGACCAGACGTCAACGAAATAAAGAGCGGGCCGCCTTGACGGTGCACAAAAGAAAAGCGGGCCGATCCGGCCCGCTGATCTGCTATCGCGGTTTTCCCGGCAAGCCCGTTTCAGTATGTGTCGGTCGTCGTCGTGGTGGAGCCCGGTGTGCTGGGGATGACGATCGAGAAAACGACCCCTGCAATCACGATGGTTCCGACAATGAGCCCGGTCGTTCCCACGGCCCCCAGGGCCAGGGTGGCCTGCGGCCCGAAAATCGCCGTGACTGCGGGCGGCACGGGCGGAATGGTGGGTGCCGCCTGGGTGGATTTCACGATCGGAGCGACCGTGACCTTGGCAATGGCGGCATTGCCGGCGACAATCGCGGCGGCTGCGCAAACTGCGGCTATGGATGATCTGGAAATGGACATGGCTTCGGCTCCAAATGAATTGTGCTGGTAGCATGTTACCGGGCTCGCCCCCGATCTGTCAACGTGCCTGCGCATTACGGGACACCAGACAGGGCCCTCGGGCGACAAACGATCACAAGCGTGCCGGAATCAACACATCAATCGTGACATATCCCCCTTTCGGCGCCACCCATTGGCGCGATCGCCAGATGATTCCGTTGCCCGGATCCACCCAATAGGTATTCGTGAACGGCTCGACGCCCGGTGCGCGGCACTTTTCGTCGAATCTTTTCAGGCGAAACCTCTTGTGAACGCTGGTGACGGTTTCAATGCCGCGGCTGACCATGGTGCAGTCAAACCTGATTTCATCCAGGCCATTTTCGGGATTCAGGTAACGATAGCGTTTCTGCAATCGCGCCGTGCCCTGCCCGCGCGATCTCAACAGCGCCAGCGTGCCGGTCGCGTCCAGCGCAAACAGATCGGCCCCCATGCCGCGTGTCGCCGTCAGCACCCCGCCGCGAAAGGTCATCGTCTTGTTGTCGCCCGACACGAAAACCGCATGATCGCCGTTGCTGGATATCTGGCTGAGCGTGGCATAGTTCCCGTTTGCCTCGATCCAGGCAAGGATCAGCGGAACCTTGCCCATGCCGACAAGCTGCTTTCGGGTCAGGTTTTCAACCAGGCGCTTTTGCGTCGCCTTGTCGGCCTTTTTCTGCCCCATGCCCTTCACCAGCGCCTTGACCTTTGTCAGAACGGGCAGTTGCTCGGGCTGCGAGGAGCACCCCGCCAGGGCCAGCGCCAGCAGGGGCGCCGTGATCTTGAGCCATCTGATCATCTCCAGAACCTCGCCCAGGTCGGGGCCAGACGCCCCTCGTGATATTGGCTTACCAGTGGATACAGCCTGTTTTGCACGAACAGCCGCGCGCCCCCATCGCGGGTCACGGGGCGAATGACCAGATCGGAAACCCGTTTGCTGGGTTGGCCAAGCGCCCATGACAGCGGCACGGTAAAACGGATTCCCTTGTCGAACGATCCCTCTCCGAACCGCTTGAACGGTACATTGGTAAAGGTCACGAAGGCGCCGACCTTCCATCCGTTGCTGAAGGTGCGATCGACCGAGAACGTTGCCCCCCAGTCCCCTGCAAGATATCGCCCGGCATCGACCTGCACGGCATAGCCATTGCGCATCGCCCAGTAGGCCGAGACATGGCCGGTTGCCACCTGATAATTCCTGAATCCGAACAACAGGTTGAAATCGCGCTGCCGCACAAGGTTGACCTCGGCACCCAGCGCAAGGCGGCTGTCAACCGGCTTCCACAACACCTCGGCCGAGACACCGCCATACATGTATTCGAGATAGCCCAGCGACACGCGGCCATACAGGTTGCGCCCCGGGCGGAACAGGTACTGGCCGAACAGATACTCGATGGCCGGATCCCCCTGCTTGTCATACAGGCCGAAATCCGATCTGACATGCGGCAGAACCGAGTTCGACAGCCGTGTGACGGTGTTCAGGTTGCCGAAGGCCTTCTTGATGACCGACCCGGAAACCGACAGGCCCCGGCCCAGATCAACCTCGGCCTGTGCCCTCAGCCCGACATCATAGCGGAATGGATTGGCAGGGTCGAACAGCGAATAACGGATATAGGGCGCGATCCTCCACTCGGTTTTCGGGTACAGAGCGGCCTGGCGCTGCGCGCGCCGGTCGATCGGCAGGGGCGCGGTGATGCGTGCAGCTGCAAGAGATGCCTCCACCCCGTCAGGATCGTTCTCGAATCGTGCCAGATCATCGCGCTGCAGGGCAACCGAAACCACCGGCAGCCCCTTTTCGACCGCGGTCAGAACGAAATTGTCCACCGACAAGGGCATGATGCGGGTCATCATGCGTGCAAGCCGGCCCAGCGCCTGGGACGCGTTGTCGTAGCGGCTGTTGGAAAACCACACCTTTGCCTGATGCCCTGAAACCGACAGGGCAATGATGTCATAGCCTTCATCCCCGAGAACCGTCTGCAGGTTGTTCAGAAGGATCTTCCCGACGCCGGGCTGTTTCACCCAGCTGACATCATTACGCAGGGCTGCCCCCGGCATGCCATCGTCAGGACGGCGAAAGACGGGAACCGGCGCACCTTCGATCGTGCCCGCATAGAATGCCCTTCGCGGGTTCAGGGCGATCGAGGCACGCAGGCCGAATCTGCTGCCATACATGTAATAGCCGCTCAGGCTGAGCGTCTGACTGACGCGATAATCAAAGGCAAGGTTCAACGATCCGTTGCGGGTGAAGATGGACCTCTTGACGGTTTCCGGCCGATAGGCGTCTGAAGAATACTCGACCTTGATCGACAGGCGCGGATCGGGCGTCTGCCATTCCAGCCCGGCAAAAAATGCCGCGCGCCCGCGGAACCAGTTCCTGAAACCGGGCACGCCACCAAGGCCGACTGTCGATGCCCTCTTGTCAAAGCTCGACCCGAAAATGCGTGACAGCGGGTTGCGGAAACCGTTGTTCGACCCCAGTCGCCCCCAGCCGATACCGCCCGTCAGATCGAGCCGCGTTCCGATACGCTTGCTCGCAACCAGATATTCGCCGGAATAGAGGCCGGTGCCCACGAAATCGCGCAGGCCGATTGCCACTGCGGGCCGGAACCTCCCCTCGGTCAGCAGCTGATAATGCAGGTCGAAACTGCGATCGTAATAGGTAAGAAAACCGCCCGAGTTCCAGTTCTTGAGACGTGTGTAGCGAAAGCTGGCGGTCAGGCGCGGCGACAGCTGAAATGACACCGTGTTGCGCAGGGTTCCCGCAAACCCGCCGACGGTCGTTGTCAGCTGGGCATCGGGAAATGTCCTGGCCGTCGGCATGTCGATCAGACCCGGCATGCCAAAGAGGTTTACCCCTTGCGCCTGTGCCGGCCGAAAATCGAATGCGCCGGCAAGGCCTGTCAGGATTACCGCCCCGATCAGGCCCGCGACATCTGCGCGTCCCCCTGTCAAATCGGAAACCTCCCCTTGCTCTCCCTGTCCCCGGTATCACCCGGTTTACATTCTTTGCCCCATTCTGCCCAGCGAGATTATCCGGCATCAACCCCTTGCCCCGAATAATCCGGCTGATGATAGCCGCTGACCCAACGCGCGACCAGCGCGCGTGCCTTTTCGGCATCGCCTTCATCGATCAGCCGGCCCAGCGCCTGCAACATGCTGGCAACCTCGATCTCGGAAAGGCCGGTCTCCCGGGCGCGCAGGATCTTGGGATGCGGCGTCGGGCGCAGATCATTGCCGATCAGCAGTTCCTCGACCATCTTCTCCCCCGGCCGCATGCCGGTGACGATGATCTCGATATCGCCGTCCGGGTTTTTCCGATCCTTCACGGTATAGCCCTCGCGCTCGATCAGTTGTCTTGCAAGACGCCGGATCGGGATGGGCTTGCCCATATCCAGGACAAACACGTCGCCACCACGGGAATAGCTGCCCGCCAGCAGAACCAGCCGCGCCGCCTCGGATGCGGTCATGAAATAGCGTCTGACGTCGTTATGGGTCAGCGTAACCGGGCCACCGCGCGCGATCTGTTCCTGAAACAGCGGAATGACCGAGCCGGATGATCCCAGGACATTGCCAAAACGCACGATCGAAAAGATCGTCTTTTCGCTGCGCGTCGCCATGTCCTGAACGATCAGTTCCGCCATGCGTTTCGACGCACCCATGATGTTGGTCGGCCGCACGGCCTTGTCGCTGGATATCAGGACGAACCGCTCGACCCCTGCGCCCTGTGCTGCCTCGACCGCCTTGCGCGTGCCCAGAACGTTGTTCCTGAGGCCCTCGATCTCGTTTCTTTCGACCAGGGGAACATGCTTGTGTGCGGCGGCATGAAACACGATCTGCACCTTGTGCTCGATCATCACCCGCAACAATGCGCCGCTGTCGTTCACCGAACCGATGACGGGGACGATCTCGACGCCCCGCCCCTCGGCAAGGGTCTGCATCTCCATGTCGATGGAATACAATGCGGGCTCGCTGTGATCGAACAGGATCAGGGCCCGTGGCTGACCCGCCAGCAACTGGCGACACAGCTCGGAGCCGATCGAACCGCCAGCCCCGGTGACCAGGACCACCTTGTCACGATAGCTCTTCACCACCTCGGGCAGCGCGCCATCCAGCGTTCCCCGGCCCAGCAGGTCGGCCGGGTGGACGGGTTCGATATTGGCGACCAGCCCCTTGTTGCCGACAAGTTCGGAAAACGAGGGCACGCGGTGCACGTCACATCCCAGATTTTCCAGTCTCAGCGCAATTCTGGCCTGACGCGGCAACGACAGCGAGGGCATTGCAAGCACAACGCGGTCAATCCGGTGCTCGCGCACGAACTCGGCGATCTTGCGCGGCGCCAGAACCTTGAGCCCGGCGACCATCGCCCCGTGAAGCGACGGGTTGTCATCGACAAAGGCAACCGGTTCGATATCCTTGGTCTGGGAAAGCGCCGCCACCAGTTGCGAACCCGTCGAACCGGCACCATAGATCAGCACCCGCGTCCGTTCGGTGCCCTGACGGTATATCCACAGCAACAGATTCAACCCGATGATGCGGGAGACGACGGACAGACCAAAGTAAAGAAATCCGAACGACACGAACAAGGCTGTCGAAAGGCCCGAGCCCAGCCAGGCGTTGACCACGGCGCCGCAAACCACAAGAATCAGCGCCAGAGCCCCGGTGCGCATCATGGCGCGGGCCTCGTAGGCGATCAGCCGGATGCCGGGCAGGCCCAGCACGGTCGAGGTCACTCCGGCCAGAGCCGTCAGAAACAGGAAATGGGGCCAGCTGGGCAGCGCCGGGTCGATGGGCCACAGGGTCTCTTCCCGTAACCCGAAGGCGAGCAGCAGGCTGATGGGCGCAAGAACGACATCATGGCCCAGCAGCAGTCGCCGCTTCCAGGGGCGGGGAAGATCCCGCACGAAGTCATGCAATCGTTTCCTGTTCAAATGATTCAGTCCCTTGGTCGGGGAAAACCTGATTGATTCCCATTAATGAAAAATTGCTTTTGCCTGATTTTATTCAAATTGTTGCCCACGCGGCAAGGGTTGTCGCACAGGTTGCGACGCCAAGGTGGCGCAAACCGTTCAGATGTGGGTCAGGTCAATCATCGCCGGGGTCGCCCCCGACATTTGCGCGATGATGGGCGATCGCCTCTTCCAGATCGTCGTAATAGGTCAGCCGGCCATTTTCGAGAACCGCCCCGGCATCGCATATCCGGCGCACGGCGCCTATCGAATGGGAAACCATGATCGCACCGCTTTCCTTCATCCGCTCCATGAAAACGACCCGTGACTTGGTCTTGAACGCGGCGTCCCCCGTGGCGGTAACCTCATCCACGAGATAGGTATCGAATCGTATGCCCATGGACACGCCAAAGGCCAGACGTCCCCGCATCCCCGATGAATAGGTATGAAAGGGCAAATGGAAATGCTTGCCCAGCTCGGCGAAATCTTCGACGAAATCCACCAGGGCATCGGTATCGACACCATAGATGCGCCCCACGAAACGGGTGTTCTGGGCCCCGGTCAGATCCCTGTGGAAACTGCCTGCAAAACCGACCGGCCAGGACACGGATCCCGCGATCTCGATTTCGCCGGAATCCTGTTGCAGCGAGCCGGCGATCATCTTCAACAGGCTGGACTTGCCCGCGCCATTTCGCCCCAGAAGGGCAACGCAGGTGCCGGATGGAAATGTCACGTTGATATTGTCTGCGACGACCTTGCGCTGGCCCCGCAAAACGAATGTCTTGCAAAGATTCCGCAGCCTGATCATCGCTTCAGCGCCGATCCTTTATGCTGTACGAAACCAGCACCAGGATGGCCCAGCTGAGGAACAGGAAAAAGCCCAGGATACCCAACAGCACCAGACGTTTCGGGTATTGGGGTTTCTGGGCAAGGGTAGGCGCGACAAAGGCTGCAAGATAGCGGGTCTGACGCTGGGCTTCGGCCTTGGCGGTGTCATAGGCGGTCAGCGCCGACAGATAGGTGCGCTGGGCAAATTCCAGCTCCACCGTCAGCCCCTCGTATTCACTGACCAACGAGGCATAATCCGTTCCCCCGGCCCCCCCGCCGCCGAGACCGAATTTCTTGCGCTCTTCCCTGATGCGGCTCTGGATGACGCCAATCTTGCGTTCCAGCTGGACAATGCGCGGGTCTGCCTTGCGCGCGGTCTCACGCAGCAGGTCCAGCTCGATGAGCGTCGATGCCAGTTTCTGCTGCAACGTGTTGAGCAACCCCATCTGTCCCTGGATATCGGCGTTCGGGTCCACGATCTGGGCCTTGTTGCGAAAGGCGGTAATCGCCTGGCGCGCCTTTTTGAGCCGTGCCACCGCAAGGTCCAGATCCTCCTTGGCATAGCGCATGGTATCGGCACGGGCGACCGCACTGAGCCGGTTGATCATGCGGGTGCTTTCCTCGACGATGGCCCTGGCGATGGCACGGGCATCCTGCGGATCAAAGGCCTTGACCTGCACCTGGATCAGACCGTTACTGCCATCGTAATAGATGTTGACCATCCTTTCCCAGTAATCGACCAGATCCTCGATCGAGCCGCCGGGGTCGAACGAGAAAATCGGATCGTTTGCCGGTTTCGACCACATCTTGCGCAGATCCAGCTTGCGGTCGATCAGCTCGACCAGTTTCTGGCTCTGGATGAACTCGTACAGGATATCGGTGTCGGACGACGGGCCCGACGACAGCTTGGCCAGACCGCCCAGCAGATCGCTGGCGGCTGCGGGCGCCGCATCGGCGCGCCTGACGGTGAACCCTGTGAGGGATGCGTACTGGTCGGCCGCGCGCGTTTCCAGATACCAGAAGGCAGCGGCGATCGGCACCAGAACAAGCAGGACAAAGCTGAACAGCACGCCCCAGTGGCGCGTTTTTACCCGGGCAGCAGGGGCAACCGGCTTGACCTGCACGACGACCGGGGCGGCCTTGGCCCCCTTGTTGCCATTTCCGTTGCCACGCCCCCCGCGCCCGGCCTGCCGTTTCTTGCGTGCCTCGCGACGGCGCTTGGTCGCCGCGACGCCCCCGGCAGGGTGATCGGGCCCGGCAGAGTGATCGGGGTCATCTGCTGGACCCCCGGCCCTGGTGTCGCTTGCATCTTTCAAGATTTTCGTCCTTCCCAAATCGGAACAAGGGGCATTGTTCCCACCAGACTGATACCATCTTTGCGGCATGGAACAAACAATGATTCGATGAAGACACCCTTGAAAATATGGGCCTTTGCCCCTCAGACCTGCTGCAGGAAGGCCCCGATCGCGCCATCAAGCGACAGATAGGCGCGTGCCGCATCCAGCGCCTCGCGAATGGTCACGTCCATGTCCAGATAGCGATAGGTGCCAAGGCGCCCGACAAAAGTGACCCCTTTTTCACCCCTGGCCCTGGACACATATCTTTCCAGCAGGGCCTTTTCGTCCACCAGGCGGATCGGGTAGTAGGGCATGTCATCGGGTCCGGCGGCACGGGAAAACTCGCGATAGCAGATCGAACCCTCGTGTTCCTCCCACGGGGCGAAATGCTTGTGTTCCGTGATCCGGGTCCAGGGAACTTGGGCGTCACCTTAATTCATCACGGCACAACCCTGATAGTCGCCCTCATATGAAAAACGCTCGAAATCCAGCGTGCGATATCCCAGCCGCCCCAATACGAAATCGAAATAGCCGTCCAGCGGACCGGAATAGAATACATGGTCGAAATCGCGCCGCTGCTCGCGGGAAAACCGGGTGCCCAGGTGAACGGAAATGCCGGGGTGATCCAGGATGCGCGAAACCATCCGGGTATAGCCCTCTTGCGGAATACCCTGAAAGCGGTGGAAGAAATAATTGTCGTCATAGTTGAACCGCACCGGCAGACGTTTGAGAATACTCGCAGGCAGCTCCGATGGCTCGCAACCCCATTGCTTGCGGGTGTAGCCCTTGAAAAAGGCCTCGTACAGCGCCGGTCCGACAAGGCGCAGCGCCTGTTCCTCAAAATTCCGCGGCTCGGTGATCGATCTGTCGGCCTGCTCTTCCATGATGAAGCGGCGGGCCTCGTCAGGGCGCATTGTGCGGCGGAAGAACTGGTTGATGGTGTGCAGGTTGATCGGCAGCGAGAAAACCTGCCCCTGCGCCGTCGTCTTGACCCGGTTCCGATAGGGCATGAAGCGGGCAAAGCGGCCGACATATTCCCAGACCTCGGCATCGTCGGTGTGAAAGATATGCGGCCCATAGACGTGAACCATGACACCGGTATCGGGGTCGCGCTCGGTATGGCAATTGCCACCCAGGTGATCGCGGTGCTCGATCACCGTCACGTGATGGCCGGCCTCGGCCAGTTCCCGCCCGATCACGGCACCTGAAAGCCCGGCCCCCACCATCAACAGGTTCTTCGGCTTCATCCATCCCTCCCGTCTCGTCTCCGGCCGATCGTGACGCCGGCCCGTCTCATGGGGCTACAGCATCGTGCGCGCCTGCGCAAAATATTCCTTGTCCCTCGCGGCCGCCGGACGACGTGCCATGCCCTGCCCAGCATTCTGTTGACGCGACAAGGCCAGCTTGTATCCTGAACGGGCGGGTCATTTCACCCGTCACCAAATGAAAACACAGCGGCCCGATTCGGGGCGGGGGAAAGTTTGAAGATTTTCGGATACCTCATTGTGCTGCTTGTACTGGCGTCATGCAGCCTGCCGCGCGGCGCTGCGCTGGAAAGCGAAATCATTGCACCGCGCAAGGACAAGCAATCCGAATTTGCCGTCTATGCCGTGACGCGGGCCAGCCTGCGGCGCCTGTCCCGCTGGCCCGGCACCGGAAACGAGAAAACCTATCGCTGGATCAGCCCCGGCGATGGAAGCGATGGCATATCCATAGCCCCGAACGACCGGATCGGACTGACGATCTGGGACAGTGACGAAAACTCGCTGCTGACCGCGCCGGGACAGAAATCGGTCAGGATCGACAACACCGTGGTCTCGGCCAAGGGCACCATCTTTGTCCCGTATATCGGCGATATCGCCATTGCCGGGCTGAGCGTCGAGCAGGCCCGCAAGCGGCTGCAAGAGGCGCTGAGTTCCGTCGCACCTTCGGCGCAGGTACAGATTTCGGTCAACCCCGGCCAGCGCAGTTCGGTCGATCTGGTAGGCGGGGTCGCCAACCCCGGAAACTATCCGCTGACGGATGAAAACCTGACCGTTCTGAACCTCTTGTCCAAGGGCGGCGGTGTGGCATCCAGCCTGCGCAACCCCCAGCTGAGGCTGGTTCGTCAAGGCAGAATCTACGGCATTTCGCTTGCCCGGCTCTATGCCTCGCCGGATCTGGACGTGCCGGTCCGGGGCGGAGACAAGGTTATCGTGACACAGGATCGCCGGTTTTTCCGCGCGCTCGGCGCGGCAGGGGCGGAAAAGATCGTGCCATTCACGACCGACCATCCCTCGGCGCTGGACGCGATTTCCATGATCGGAGGGCTGCTGGACAGCCGCGCCAACCCAGCCGGCGTTCTGGTGCTGCGCGAGTATCCGAAATGGGCGGTACGCAAGAACGGTCGCGGACCATCCGACAGGCGGGTTGTCTTTACCCTGGACCTGACCACGGCTGACGGCATCTTCAGCGCCGGCGAGTTCGCCATCCAGCCGGGCGACACGGTGCTGGTGACCGAAGCAAGTGTCAAGTCGGCCGAAACCGTCCTTGGTCTGGTCGGCAACATGTTCGGCGTTTTCCGGGCGGCAACGAAATAGGCGGCATGTTGTCGGTCACATGATATCCGGGGCACGAGATGTCAGCCACGCGCGCAAGAACCAATGTCGTCCTGTTGGGGGCAACCGGGCATGTGGGCAGATTGCTGGGCCCGGCCCTGCAACGGCTGGAGGACAGCGATCTGCAGGTCTTTCTGCAGTTCCGCACGGAACCCCGGGGCCTTGACGGCAATCCGTTTCGCTGGCGAATCGGCCATGACGACGGGCTGGCCGAACTGAAGGACCGGATCGGGCATATCGACGTCTTGCTGAATTTCGCGGGCTCGGCACGCCCGGATACCGACATGACCGACCACGCCGAAATCGCGCAGGCCTGCCTGCACGAGGCCGCGAGGCTGGATATTCCGGTTGTCCTGATGGCCTCGTCCGCAGCCATATATGGTGCGCCACGACATGGACGCCCGTTGACCGAAAGCGATCCGCCCCGGCCCGCATCGGATTACGCCAGGGCCAAGCTAGAAATGGAACGCACCGTCAGGAACTGGCGCGCCGGATCGGGCATGAGGACCCGGGCCTGTTGCCTGCGGATCGGAAACGTGGCCGGGGCAGACCAGCTCCTGCGCAATGCGGCATCTGGCCAGGAACTGCGGCTGGATCTCTTTGGAACTGGCGGGCCGGCGAGGCGCTCGTATATCGGTGTTGAAACACTGGCGTCGGTACTGAACACGCTATGGCAGATTGATGACCTTCCTGATGTCCTGAACGTGGCAGCGCCCGGCTGCGTGGGGATGGACGAACTTCTGGCCGCGCTCGACCATCATGCCTGGCGGGGCGTCCCCGCCCCCGCCGATGCCATTGCAAGGGTTTGCCTGGACGTTCGTGCCTTGGCACGACTGCACAGTTTCGCCGAGAAGGACAGCACCCCGGAAGAGATGATTCGCCAGTGGCAAGCCTGCAAGGTGACCGGATGACGGTAGCGAAACGAATGATGGACCTGATTCTGGCTATGACCCTGGGCATTCTTGCCCTGCCGGTGCTGGCGCTGCTGCTGGTGGCAATGGCGGCAACGCAGGGGCGGCCGTTGTTCTATCTGTCGGAAAGGATGAAACAGGTGGACCAGCCCTTTACCCTGATCAAACTGCGCAGCATGCGCATTCCCCCCGACGGGCAGGATTTCGGTGTCTCAGGTGGGGACAAGAGGGACAGGATCACCCCTGTCGGACGATTTCTCAGGGCGACAAGGCTGGATGAAATCCCCCAACTGTGGAATGTGCTGCGCGGAGACATGAGCCTGGTCGGCCCACGCCCCCCCCTGCGCGCCTATGTCGAAGCGCGCCCCGACCTGTATACTCAGGTTCTGCAATGCCGCCCCGGAATCACCGGGCTGGCGACCCTCGTCTATCACCGGCACGAAGAATGGCTGTTGTCGGCCTGTCGCACGCAACAGGAAACGCATGAGGTATATCTGCGCCGCTGCGTGCCCGCAAAGGCGCGCCTTGACCTGATCTATCGCGACAATCGCAATCTCTGCCTTGATCTGTGGCTGCTGGGCAGGACGGTCGCGCGCCTTTTATCCCGCTAGCGGCATGTCCGGGCCTGTCACGGCCTCGCTCGGGCCGACGGGGGCCGCCGGAACATCCTGTTCGATACGGGCAGCGCGAGCCTGCACGAACCCGGAAAAACGCTCGCGCAGGTCGGAACGCGCCAGGGCGAAATCGACGGTGGCCTCGAGATATTCCGCCTTGCACCCGCAATCGTACCGCCGTCCGTCGAAACGGAACCCATAGACATTCCGGTGCTCGCGCGCTGCGTGATTGATGGCATCGGTCAGCTGGATTTCCCCCCCGGCGCCCGGCTCGACACTGCGCAGGCTGCGCATGACCTGAGGGGTCAGGATATATCGTCCGATCACCGCCAGATTGGATGGCGCCGCTCCCGGTGCCGGCTTTTCCACCAGTCCGCGCGCGGAAACGATTCTGTTCATGTCCTCCTTGACGTCAATCACCCCGTAGGAGGAAATGCGATCGGGTCCGACCTCCATGACGCCGACCATGTTTCCGCGTGTCTCTTCCCAGGCCTCGACCATCTGCTGCAGGCAGGGCTTGTCAGCGGCAATGACATCGTCGGGCAGCAGAACCGCAAAGGGCTCGTTCCCGATCAGGCGCTGCGCGCAGGCCACGGCATGGCCAAGGCCCAGTGGCCGACGCTGACGGATATAGGCGATGGCACCACTGTCCATATTGGTCTGACGCAGGGTCGAAATCAGGTCATCCTTGCCCTTCTGGCGAAGGGTCTTTTCCAGTTCGGGTGCGTTGTCAAAGTAATCTTCCAGCGCACTCTTTCCGCGGGCCGTCACAAAGATGAACTCCTTTATGCCGGCCGCACGTGCCTCGTCGATCGAATACTGAATCAACGGCTTGTCCACCAGTGGCAGGATTTCCTTGGGGATCGATTTGGTGGCGGGAAGGAACCTCGTCCCCAGGCCGGCAACCGGAAAAATGGCCTTTGTTACCTTTTTACGCATCACTCTGACACTTTTTGAAAAATTCCTTGCCCTCACGGGTAACGCCCTTTCCGATTCGGCACAAGGTCAGGTTTTCCGGCTGTGCTGCCGATCACGACGATGGATTGCCAGAACGCAAACCCGATACCGGTTTCGGCCGGAACAGCAGACCGCGTTGCCCTTGCCCGGCCACAACCGGCCGGTTGAAAATCTTTCGGCAAAGCGATGTGACATTCCGCGCCGTTCTGAAAACCACCAATCACAAAAAGGTAAGGCATTCATAACTATCTTCAGTTGAATTTTTCATGTTAAACATGCATTATCCTACCGAAAAAGGGTGACCAGTTTTTTCAGTTTCAATTTTCAGGGTGCTGCCATGTTGGATCGAACTGCCGGTGGTGAGGTGCTCGCGACCACCGGGCGTAAAGAGGTTTCTGGCCCGTCGATCATAGGGGGGAGCCGGTTCTTCTGGTTCTGCAAGCGAGCCTTCGATATCGTGGTCAGCCTTGTGTTGTTGATCATCCTGATCCCCGCGGCCGGGCTTCTTCTGATCCTGAATCCCTTTTTCAACCGCGGACCTCTTTTCTTCGTGCAGGAACGGATGGGCAGGGGTTGTCTGCCCTTCAAGGCAATCAAGTTCCGCTCGATGACCCATGTCGGCGAGATCCTGCGCGGACATGAAGACCCGATCGAGATCGATCGAATCACCCCGCTGGGCCAACTCATGCGCAAATGCCGGATCGACGAACTGCCGCAAATCATCAATGTGCTGAAAGGCGACATGAGCCTGATCGGCCCGAGGCCGGATTATTTCGAGCATGCCAAGGCCTTTCAGGCGACCGTGCCAGGCTACACCGAACGTCACGTCATCCGACCCGGCATCAGCGGCCTTGCCCAGGTCGAGGTGGGTTATGTCGAAGGATGCGAGGGCACGCGAAAAAAGGTTGCCGCCGATCTGCGATACATTCGCAATGCCGGTTTTCGCACCGAAATCGCGATCTTCTGGAAAACAATTCTGACGGTGATCGGTTTCCGCGGAGCCTGAAAGACCTGCCTCAAGCCCGGCATTTGTTCGCAATGCCTGTGGGGAAAGCTGCTTTCCACGGTTTCACGCGGCGCCATGTGATGCGAAAGTCGCTTGTCCCCGTCTTGCCCTTTCGGGACATACCGGAACACAACCGCAACTTCTGGTAATTTTTGTCGGCACGAAACGCGGCCCTGCGTTGACAGGCGGTCAGGATCGCCTATTGTGATTTTCGCGCGCAATCTTGAGAGGAGATATTGGATGAGAAAATTGATTCCGTTTGTGGCAGCTGCCGCCCTGGCAGCTACGGCGGCAACGGCCGTATCCGCCGGAGAAAAGATCAAGCCGGTGAAAGTGGTAAAATCCACCCAGGCCGCACCGCCGGTGTCATTCGGGCTCGGCGGGTTGGGTGCCGCAGGGACCGGTGCCCTGGTTACCGGGATCGTCGTCACGACAGTCGTTGTGATCGCATCCTCGACATCGGGCACCTGATCACGGATCACGAAAAGAGCGGGCAAATGACCCGCTCTTTTCCTTTTGGGGGCTTGTGAAACCCCTGCCGGTTGTGCAAATTTCCTTTCCAAATACATCGTCTTGCTTCTGGGGGGCACTGCTATGAAGCCGTATCTGGCGCTTGTTTTCCTTTTTCTTGCAGGATGCGGCTCGGCATACATTTCTCCGGCCGTGGAAGAGGCTTCCCGCAATGATGGTGCGGCAATCAATGTCAAGGTCGTTCCCCTGACCCCGGCCGTCGTGCGCGAGGCAAATCGCTCGCGCTATGTGCCCAAACACCTGCCAAAGGCATTCACGCAACTGACCTCGGTCCCCTCGGTGAACGAGGTGGTCCCCGAAATGCCCCAACCTGCTGTGCTGCCCGAAACCCGGCCGGCGCAGATGGAAATGCGTGTCCCGCCCGCACTCAAACCCACGCCCTATCGAATCGGCGTGTCCGATGTGCTGCTGCTGGCCACACCCTCCCCCAACTCGACCGTGGAACAACTGACAGGCCTGCTGGCCGCCCAGAACAAGCG
The DNA here is from genome assembly GCA_030148665.1 of Alphaproteobacteria bacterium. Classification (GTDB taxonomy): domain Bacteria; phylum Pseudomonadota; class Alphaproteobacteria; order Rhodobacterales; family Rhodobacteraceae; genus UBA5972. The sequence goes on along the minus strand of JASBSZ010000043.1, from coordinate 24,343 downwards.
GCAGGGCTACACGGTTCAGGATGACGGGTCGATCGCCATTCCCGATGTCGGTCGGATCAACGTCGCCGGCCTGACCCTGGAAGAGGCCGAGGCCGAGATCTTCAAGGCATTGGTCAAGAACCAGATCACGCCCACCTTCAGCCTGGAAGTGGCCGAATTCAACTCGCAGCGCGTTGCCGTTGGCGGGGCTGTTGCCAAACCGACCCTGGTGCCGATCACGCTGAAACCGCTGCATCTGGGCGAGGCGCTGCAACTGGCTGGAGGTATCACGGCCAAGGATCAGGATTACACCACCATCCGCCTCTACCGCGATGGAAAGCTCTATCAGATTCCGCTGACCCGTTTCCTGAAGAACGCAAGATTGCAGAAAATCCTGCTGAAGGATGGCGACAGCATCTACATCGATACCGAATTCGACCTGACCAAGGCCGAGGCCTATTTTGCCCAGCAGATTCAGCTGATGCAGCTGTCCAGTTCCGCACGTTCACAGGCGTTGCAGCAGCTGCAGCTGGAAATCAGCATCCGCAAGGGAAAACTTGAGGAAAAGCGCGCCAATTTTCAGGCCAGGGCCGCGCTTGATGCGCTCAGCCGCGATTATGTCTACCTGGCCGGCGAGGTCGCCAGACAGGGCCGTTTCACGCTGCCCTTCAATCGCAAGGCATCGCTGGCCGATGCGTTGTTCTCGGCCTCGGGGATAACCACGCGTGAGGGCAATGTCAGCCAGATTTACGTGCTTAGATCCAACCGCCCCGGCGACACGGTTACCGCGTATCAGCTGGATGCTCGCAACATTGCCTATATGGTGCTTGCGACCCGCATGGAACTACGCCCGAACGACATCATCTTCGTGGCCGAGCAACCCGTCACCAAATGGAACCGCGCGATCAGCCAGATCGGGCCCTCTTTCATCCAGGCCGCAGCCGCCAAGATCAAGTGACGTTTCTGCCAACGACTGTCTGAGAAAGCCGCGCGCGCCTGAGGGAAATCCGAAGGCCGCGCCGGGCGCAGGATCACACGCTCGGGAGCGGGTCCGGCATGAACCCCGGGACGCTCTCAGACCACGCGGAGGTTTGCGTTGACGAACTGCTCGCGCGCATAGCCCTGAATGAACAGCAAGGCCGTAAGGTCTGCGAAATTGATGCATATGTCGCTCTGTGCGGCCACTGCCGGTTTGGCGTGCATGGCAACCCCGGTTCCCGCTAGCTGCAGCATCCCCAGATCATTGGCCCCGTCGCCAACGGCAAGAACATCCTCGGGCAAAATCCCCAGCCGGGCAGTGATCTCGTGCAATGCCTGCACCTTGGCATCGCGGCCGAGAATCGGCTCGATGACCTGCCCGGTCAGCACCCCGTCAACGATCTCCAGCCGGTTCGCCCGGTTTTCGTCAAAGCCCAACCCGTGGGCGATGGCCTCGGTAAAATCGGTGAACCCCCCGGATACCAGCGCCGTATAGGCACCGCTCCTGCGCATCGTTGCGACCAGTTCGACCGCACCGGGCGCCGGGGTGATCCTGTTTTCCAGCACCCGGTCGATCACATCCTCGGAAAGCCCCCTGAGCAGCGCAACCCGCTCGCGCAACGCGTCCTCGAACACCAGCTCGCCATTCATGGCGCGGGCCGTTATCGCCGCAACCCGTTCGCCAAAGCCGGCCTCGTCGGCCAGCTCATCCAGACATTCCTGCTGAATCATGGTGCTGTCCATATCGGCCAGCAGCATCTTTTTCCGTCGCCCTCGGGCGGGCTGGATGACCAGATCGACGCCACGGTCCTGCAGGCTCTGCCAGATCTGGCGTTCATTGGCGGGGCGCTCGGGAATGGGAAATTCGCAGGCCACCCCATCCTGAAGCCAGCGGAATTCGCCACCCTTCAACTGATCGTGATAGGTCAGCACATTGCCGACCGTCAGAACCGGCTCGGCCGGGTTTGTCATTAGCGTGGCAACATACATCGCGCGAACTTCCTGTCATGACCGGCGCCCCATGTCGGTTTCGGGGCAACAAATGCCGCTTACACGCAAATTTCCCCTTGATCCAGCACGAACAAACCTTTAGCTCCGGCGGCGGGACACCCCTCCCCAACGAGGGGCGCATATCTGAGAGGATACCATGACTGCGACTTATGAAAGACCGGCGATCCTGCCGGCAAATCCCCGTTTTTCTTCTGGTCCATGCACCAAGCCGAAAGGCTGGAACCTCGACCTGTTGTCCGATGCTGCTCATGGGCGCTCGCACCGCGCCAAGATCGGCAAGGCCAAGCTGAAGGACGCCATCGAAACCACCCGCGAATTGCTGGGCATCCCCGCTGACTACAAGATCGGCATCGTGCCGGCATCCGATACCGGCGCCGTCGAAATGGCGCTGTGGTCGCTTTTGGGCGCGCGCGGCGTGACCATGCTGGCCTGGGAAAGCTTTGGCAAGGGCTGGGTGACAAACGTCAACAAGCAGCTCAAGCTGGACGCGACCGTGCTTGAGGCCGATTACGGGGAACTTCCCGACCTGTCGGCAGTCGATTTCAATGACGACGTTGTTTTCACATGGAACGGCACCACCAGTGGCGTGCGCGTACCGAACGGCGACTGGATCGCCGATGACCGCGCCGGGCTGACCATCTGTGACGCCACATCCGCCGTATTCGCGCAGGAACTGCCCTGGGACAAGCTGGATGTCACCACCTTTTCCTGGCAGAAGGTGCTGGGCGGCGAGGCGGCCCACGGCATGCTGATCCTCAGCCCGCGGGCCGTCGAACGGCTGGAAAGCCATACCCCCGCATGGCCGCTGCCCAAGATCTTTCGCATGACCAAGGGCGGCAAGCTGATCGAGGGCATATTCACCGGCGCCACGATCAACACGCCCAGCATGCTGGCGGTCGAGGATTACCTTGTTGCGCTTGACTGGGCACGTGCGCAGGGCGGGCTGAAAGGGCTGGTCGCCAAGGCCAACACCAACCTTGCCGTGATCGAGGAGTTCGTGGCCCAGACCGACTGGGTCGATTTCCTGCCTGTTGACGCGGCGACGCGCTCGAACACCTCGGTGTGCCTCAAGATCGTTGATCCTGCGGTGACGGCGCTGAGTGATGCGGCACAGGCGGCATTTGCCAAGGCGCTGGCCACCCGGCTGGAGGCCGAGGGCGCGGCGCTGGATATCGGATCCTACCGCGATGCCCCTCCGGGCCTGCGCATCTGGACCGGCGGCACCGTCGAAGAAGGCGATCTGAAGGCCCTGTTGCCCTGGCTGAACTGGGCCTTTGCACAGGAAAAGGCGGCTATCTGACAGCCTGACATTACCGTTTCGCCCCAACGCGAGGACGGCGCACGCCCCGAGGTGGGTGCGAAAGCGCCCGCCTGGGGGGCGGGGCGGGCGCTGTCCGGGATTGCACCCCGGACAAGAACAACACAGACAATCGAAAGAAAGGGCCACATCATGGCACCCAAGGTACTCGTATCCGACAAGCTCAGCCCGACGGCTGTGGAAATCTTCCGCAAGAACGGCATCGAGGTGGATTTCCGCCCCGAGGTCGGCAAGGACAAGGCCGAGCTGCTGAAAATCATCGGCGACTATGACGGCCTCGCCATCCGTTCGGCCACCAAGGTCACCGAAAAGATCCTGCGCAATGCCGAACGTCTCAAGGTCATCGGCCGCGCTGGCATCGGCGTTGACAACATCGACATCCCCGCCGCCAGCCGCAAGGGCGTGATCGTGATGAACACGCCGTTCGGCAACTCGATCACCACCGCCGAACACGCGATCACCCTGATGATGTCGCTGGCCCGCCAGATCCCCGAGGCCAATGCCTCGACCCAGGCCGGAAAATGGGAAAAATCCCGCTTCATGGGCGTCGAGGTCACCAGCAAGACGCTGGGCCTGATCGGCTGCGGCAATATCGGCTCGATCGTGGCTGACCGGGCGCAGGGCCTGAAGATGAAGGTCATGTCCTATGACCCCTATCTTTCGGAAGAACGCGCCGAGGCCCTGGGCGTCAACAAGGTCGAGCTGGACGAGCTGCTGGCAAACGCCGATTTCATTACCCTGCATGTGCCGCTGACCGACAAGACCCGCATGATCCTGAACGCCGACGCCATCGCCAAGACCAAGAAGGGCGTGCGCATCATCAATGCCGCCCGCGGCGGCCTGGTTGACGAGGCTGCCCTTGCCGAGGCCATCAAGTCGGGCCACGTCGCCGGTGCGGCACTGGACGTGTTCGAGGTCGAGCCCGCCAAGGACAGCCCGGTTTTCGGCCTGCCCAATGTCGTGTGCACCCCGCATCTGGGCGCCGCCACGACCGAGGCACAGGAAAACGTCGCCATCCAGGTGGCCGAACAGATGTCGGATTACCTGCTGAACGGCGCGGTCACCAACGCCATCAACATGCCCTCGATCAGCGCCGAAGAGGCCCCCATCCTGGCCCCCTTCGTCAAGCTGGCCCAGCATCTGGGCGCCTTTGTCGGCCAGATGACCGACGAGCCGATCGAAGCCATCAACATCCTGTATGACGGCGCCGTGGCCGAAATGAACACGGGCGCCATCAATGCCGCGGCGATTGCTGGCGTCATGGCGGCGGCCAACCCGGATGTGAACATGGTTTCGGCCCCGGTCGTCGCCAAGGAGCGCGGAATCAACATCTCGACCACCACACAGGAAAAATCGGGCGTGTTCGATTCCTACGTCAAGCTGACGGTCAAGACCCCGACAACCGAGCGCACCATTGCCGGAACCGTGTTTTCCGACAAGAAGCCGCGTTTCATCCAGATCAATGGCATCACCATCGACGCCGAGGTGGGGCGCCACATGCTGTACACCACCAACAAGGACGTGCCCGGCATTATCGGTGTTCTCGGCGGCGTGCTGGGTGAAAACGGTGTCAACATCGCCAACTTTACCCTCGGCCGCAGCGATGTCGGCAAGGATGCCATTGCCCTGCTTTACGTCGATCAGCCCGTTTCCGACGACGTCATCGCCAAGCTGCACGAAACGGGCAAGTTCAACCGCATCCGTCCGCTGGAATTCGACGTGGATTGAGGATCAATCAGAAGTGTCTCCGCCTGCCGTCAGGCGGAGACACTTTCCCTTGCCCTGTCTCGACAGCCTGCTAGTTTCTTTCCCACCTGGCATTTCAACGAGGCATATGATGCGTTTCCCGTTATTGACGGCATTCCTGTTTTCCCTGACATCACTTTCCCTTCAGGCACAAACCCCTGCCCCCTGCGGCGGCGATTTCGGACAGTTCGTGCAAAATCTCAAATCCGAGGCCATCTCGCAGGGCTATTCGCGCCCGCTGGTCAACCGTTTCTTCCAAACCGCCCAGCTGGACCCCAAGGTCATCCGCATGGACCGCGCGCAAGGCGTGTTCCGCATGACATTTACCGATTTCGCCCGTCGGGTGATTTCAAAGAACCGGATGGTGAACGGGCGCAGGAACGCAAAGAAATACGCGCGTGTTCTGGTGCGGGCACAGCGCGAATACGGGGTCGATCCGGCGGTCATTCTGGCCTTCTGGGCGCTGGAAACCGACTATGGCAAGGTGCAGGGCAATTTCAACACGCTCAACGCCCTTGTGACACTGGCCCATGACTGCCGCCGCCCCGAGCTGTTCCGCCCGCAGATCTTTGCCGCGCTGGAACTGTTCAAGCGTGGAGATTTCGACCCGGCCACCACGACCGGCGCCTGGGCAGGCGAGATCGGCATGGTTCAGATCCTGCCCGAAGATATCCTGAAACGCGGTGTCGATGGCGATGGCGACGGGCATGTGCGGATGAAAACCAGCGCACCGGATGCTATCATGACGGCGGCCCGCATGCTGCGTGACATGGGCTGGCGCGCAAACGAGCCCTGGCTGATCGAGGTCAAGATCCCGCAAACCCTGCGCTGGCGCGAAACCGGGCTGACCCACCGCAAGACGGTATCGGAATGGCGGCGCCTTGGCGTGCGCGCCCGTGCCGTCCCCCTGCCCGGCGGCAATTTCAAGGCAGCCATCATCCTGCCGCAGGGCCGCAAGGGGCCGGCCTTCATGGCGTTTCCGAATTTCGACGTCTATTTCGAGTGGAACCAGTCCTATGTCTATGTGACGACAGCCGCCTATTTCGCCACCCGTCTGGCAGGTGCGCCACCGTTCGACCCCGGCAACCCTGAACCCGGCCTTTCGGGCAAGGAAATGAAACTGCTGCAACGCAAGCTGCAGGCGCGCGGCTATGAGGTCGGCAAGATCGACGGCATCCTTGGCGCCCGCACCCGCGCCGCCGTTCAGGCCGAACAGATCAGGCTGGGCCTGCCGGCCGATTCATGGCCGACGCGCGCGCTGCTTGACCGGCTGTGATCAGGCAACCATCTGTTCCGCCCGGCTGAGGTCAACCGAAACCAGCTGGCTGACGCCCTGCTCGACCATGGTCACGCCGAACAGGCGATCCATGCGCGCCATGGTCACGGCGTGGTGGGTAATGATCAGGAAACGCGTATTTGTGCGCCGGGTCATTTCATCCAGCAGGTCGCAGAACCGCGTGACATTGGCGTCATCCAGCGGCGCATCGACCTCGTCCAGCACACAGATCGGCGCCGGGTTGGCCAGAAATACGGCAAAGATCAACGCCAGCGCTGTCAGGGTCTGTTCTCCACCCGAAAGCAGGCTAAGCGTGGACAGCTTCTTGCCCGGTGGCTGACACATGATTTCAAGGCCGGCCTCTAACGGATCATCGCTTTCGACCAGCACCAGCTTGGCCTCGCCGCCGCCGAACAGGTGACGGAACAGGATCTCGAAATTGCGGTTCACCTGATCGAAGGCCGCCAGCAGACGTTCGCGCCCCTCGCGGTTGAGGTTTGCAATGCCGGTGCGCAGCTTTGCAATCGCCTCGACCAGATCGGCCTTTTCGGTGGTGAGGGTGTCGGATTCCTCCTGCACCTCGCGGGCGTCTTCCTCGGCCCGCAGGTTGACGGCACCCAGGGCGTCGCGTTGGCGGCGCAGGCGGGCGACATCCATTTCGATCTGTTCTGACGAGGGCATGCGGTCGGGGTCACCCTCCAGCAGTTCAAGCAGGGTCTCGGGGGCGACGCCAAGCTCCTCGTCAATCCGCGCGGCAGCGGTTTCGACCTGCACCCGGGCGGCATCGACCATGGCATCGGCACGGGCGCGAGCCTCGCGCGCGTCTGCAGCACGGCGTTCTGCGGCACGTTCGGCCTCGGTCGCCTGACGCAGCTGCGCCTCGGCCACCGACAGGGCGTTCGAGGCCTCGGCCTTGCGCGATTCGGCCACCTTGATTGCCTCGGCAATCTGCGCGCGCTTGGCGGCGATTTCCTCGGGTGCCACAGTGGCCTCGGCCAGTTCGGTTTCGGATGCGGTCTTGCGCTCGTGCAGTTCGGTAATGCGTTTGTCGGCCGTTTCCAGACGGTATTTCCAGCCGCTGATTTCCTTGATGATCTCTTGACTGCGGCGCAACCGGGCCTCGCCCTCGCGGCGCAGCTCGTCGGCCATGGCGCGCTTGCTGATCATGTTCATGCGGGCAGCCTCGACAGCAACGCGAACGGCCTCGACCCGTGCGCGCGCTTCATCAAGGTTTTCAAGGGATGCGACCATTTCCTCGGCCTCGCGCATCATCTCGCGGTTGGCGCGTGCCTCTTCCTCGTGGCGCTTGACCGCAAGCGTGGCGGTTTCAAGCCGGCTGAGGGCGATGCTCTGGTCGGCCTCGGCCTTGGACGCGGCGCGCGAGGCGGCAGTCAATGCCTCGTCGGCGGCGCGACGCTGCTGACGGCACAGGCGGTCGGCCTCGGTCAGGGCGGCGAGTTCCTCGCTCACGCGTGCATGGCTTTCGCGCGCGGTGGCAACGCGGCTTTCGGCGGCGGCAAGGGCGGCGTTCAGTTCCTCCAGCCGATTGATCTGTTGCAGGCGCAGCGCGGCGGTTGAGGGCGTATCCTCGGCCGCCATGCGCAGCCCGTCCCACCGCCACAAATCGCCCTCGCGGCTGACAAGGCGTTGGCCGGGCTGCAGCAAGGGCTGCAAGCGGGCGCCATCCTGACGGTCAATGATACCCACCTGAGACATGCGCCGCGCCAATACGCCGGGCACCGAAACATGGCTCGCCAATGGTTCGACCCCGGCAGGCAATGGTTGCGCATGGTCATAGTCGGGCAGGCTTGCCCATCCCGATTCCTGGTCGCCCTCGGCCTCGGCTGTGCGCAGGTCATCGCCAAGTGCCGCGCCAAAGGCGGCCTCGAAGCCCTTTTCGACGCGACATTCGTCCAGGATCTGGGCCTGTTCCGTCTGATCCCGTGCAACCAGACGGGTGAGCGCGTTGACCTCGGCCCGCAGGGCGCTGGCCTCGCCCTCGGCCTCGGAACGCTCGGCGCGGGCCTCGGCCTCTTGCGCCTGTTTTGCGGCGCGCGCGCGTTCGGCCTCGATCAAGGCGGTTTCGGCGGCCGCAGCCTGTTGTTCGGCCTCCACGCGGGCGGCGCTGGCCTGTTTCAGGCGCTGCTGGGCCGCCTCCAGATCGGCCTGGGCCGTACGGGCGGCCTGGGCGGCCTTGTCGGCCTCGGCCTCGTTCTTGGCAAGCGTGGTGCGACCATCCGCCAGCAAACGGTTGGCCGACTGGTGACGCGCGGCGAGGCGGGCGACATCCTCGGTCAGGCGGGCAAGGTTGGCCTCCTGTTCCTGCAATGCGGCGGCGGCATTCTGGGCGGCCCTGGTCGCATCTGCCAGCTTGTCATCAAACCCGACGGAGGCCTTTTCAAGGGCGGCCTTTTCCCATTCCAGCCGCTCGATGGTTTCAACGGCATCCTTGTTGAGCCCGGTTTCGCGTTCGATATCGTGGGTCAGCTGGGTGATACGGGCGCGCAGGGCTTTGATGTTTTCGACCGCGCGCCTTTCCTGATCGTCCAGACTATCGCGCTCGACCAGCAGGCGCTGAAGGATGGCGGCCGAGATGGTTTCCTCTTCGCGGAGCGGCGGAACCTTGTCTTCGGCCTGGACCCGCGCCCGCGAGGCAGCGGTAACAGCCGCCTGCGCCTGCGCGGCCTCGGTCGTCAGGCGGCGCAGTTCCTCCTGCGCGGCGGCCAGCGCGTGATCGGCCTCGCGCCAGCGCCGATACAGCAGCAGACCCTCGGCACGGCGCAGCTCCTCGCCGATCTTGCGATAGCGCGCCGCCTGACGGGCCTGGCGGGCCAGCGTGTTCAACTGCCCCTGAAGCTGTTCAAGAACGTCCTCGACCCGCAGAAGGTTGGTTTCTGCGGCGTTGAGCTTGAGCTCGGCCTCGTGCCGGCGGGCGTAGAGGCCGGAAATCCCTGCGGCCTCTTCCAGGATGCGACGGCGCGCCTTGGGTTTGGCGTTGATCAGTTCGGAAATCTGCCCCTGACGCACCAGCGCCGGCGAATGCGCGCCGGTCGAGGCATCGGCAAACAGCATCTGCACATCGCGCGCGCGCACGTCCTTGCCATTGGCCTTGTAGGCCGAACCGGCGTCGCGGGTGATGCGACGGATGATTTCCAGCGTGTCGCTGTCATTGAACCCCGACGGGGCCGTGCGGTCGGAATTGTCGAGGATCAACGCCACCTCGGCAAAGTTGCGGGCCGGGCGGCTGGCGGCGCCAGCAAAGATCACGTCCTCCATGCCGCTGCCCCGCATGGCACGCGCCCGGTTTTCGCCCATGACCCAGCGCAGCGCCTCAAGCAGGTTCGACTTGCCACAGCCATTGGGGCCGACAACGCCGGTCAGCCCCGGCGCGATCAGCAGATCGGTCGGATCGACAAAGCTCTTGAAGCCGGTCAGCCTGAGTCGGGTAAACTGCAAATGCCTGCGCCTGCCTTGATTCCATCGGTCATGACGATTTTCGCCCGTTGATGGCACAAGTCAACAATCTTCCCCTTTATCTGGCGTCAATGCCGGGGTTATCCACAAGATATTGCGAAACATGGCCGGGCCATCGCGCGGGGGGCGGCGGATGGCATAGCTCGTTGACTGCGGGCGCCTGCGAGATGCAAGAACCCCGCCCTTGCGGACGGGGTTCCTGTCGATCCGATCTGTTGCAGCCCTATTCGGGTTGCGGATCGTCGAACGTCTCGGGCGTATCGACAAGGCCGGAATCGGGCTCGGAATCGTCGAACGCCATTGCGCTGTCTTCTGGCGCAGCAAGTGCCGCGGCCGCCTCGGCCTCCTTGCGGCGTTGTTCGATGATCTTGGCGTCACGTTCAACCGCAATCTTGCGAAGCTGTTGCGTCGCACCGCCGGTACCCGCCGGGATCAGGCGACCGACGATCACGTTCTCCTTGAGGCCGATCAGCTTGTCGCGCTTGCCCTGGGTTGCCGCCTCGGTCAGCACACGCGTGGTCTCCTGGAAGGACGCGGCCGAGATGAAGCTGCGGGTCTGCAGGCTGGCCTTGGTGATCCCCAGCAGGATCGGGCCGCCCTTGGCGGGCTCAAGGCCATTGGCGATTGCCTTTTCGTTCACCGCGTCGAACTCGGCCTTGTCCACATGCTCGCCCTTCAGCAGCGTGGTGCCACCGGAATCGGTGATCTCCCATTTCTGCAGCATCTGGCGGACGATCACCTCGATATGCTTGTCGTTGATCTTGACGCCCTGCAGACGATACACGTCCTGCACCTCGTCGATCATGTATTCGGCAAGGGCCTCGACCCCGAGGATGCGCAGGATGTCATGGGGGGCGGGGTTGCCATCCATGATGTATTCACCCTTCTGGATGAAATCGCCCTCGCGCACCGGGATGTGCTTGCCCTTGGGGACCATGTATTCGACGGGCTCAAGGGAATCATCGGCCGGTTCGATGGTGATGCGGCGCTTGTTCTTGTAGTCGCGACCATAGCGCACATAACCGTCGATTTCGGCGATGATGGCGTGATCCTTGGGACGACGGGCCTCGAACAGTTCGGCCACCCGCGGCAGACCGCCGGTGATGTCCTTGGTCTTGGCGCCCTCGCGCGGGATCCGGGCCAGAACATCGCCCGACCGGATTTCCTGCCCATCCTCGACCGACAGGATCGCATCGACCGACATCGCGTGAACCTCGGGGTTGCCGTTGGGCTGGCGCGCCGGCTCGCCCGTTTCCGGGTCCATCACGATGATCTCGGGCTTGAGACCGCTGCCCTTGGGCGCAGAACGCCAGTCGGACACGATCTTCTGGCTGATGCCGGTCGCCTCGTCGGTTTCCTCGCGGATCGACACCCCCGGGATGAGATCGACGAACCTGGCAACGCCATCGACCGTCGAGATGATCGGCAAGGTGTAGGGATCCCATTCGAACAGCTTGTCGCCGCGCTTGATCTGTTGGCCGTCATCGACCAGCAGACGCGTGCCATAGCCCATCTTGTGGGTCGCGACCTCGGCGCCGGTTTCATCGAGAATGACGATCTCCATGTTCCGGGCAACGACGATCTGGTAGCCATCGCGGTTTTTCAGAACATGGGTGTTGCGGAAAGTCACCTTGCCATCAACGGCCGATTCGACAAAGGATTGCTGGCCGCCCTGTGCGATGCCCCCGATATGAAAGGTCCGCATCGTCAGCTGGGTGCCCGGTTCGCCGATCGACTGGGCGGCGATGATGCCGACCGCCTCGCCCATGTTGACCATGGTACCGCGCGCCAGATCGCGACCGTAGCACTGGACGCAAACGCCCTCTTCGGCCTCGCAGGTCAGCGGCGAGCGGATCTTGAGCGCACGCACGCCGGCCTTTTCGATGGTCTCGGCCATGCGTTCGTCGATCAGCTCGCCATCGCGGGCCAGCAATTCGTCGGTGCCGGGACGATAGACGTCCTCGCCGCAAACGCGCCCGAGAATGCGCTCGGACAGCGAGGCAACGATTTCGCCGTCGTTGACTGCGGCGCGCGCGGTGATGCGGCGGTCGGTGCCGCAATCTTCCTCGCGCACGATGCAATCCTGTGCGACATCGACCAGACGACGGGTCAGGTAGCCCGAGTTCGCGGTCTTGAGCGCGGTGTCGGCCAGGCCCTTGCGTGCGCCGTGGGTCGAGTTGAAGTATTCAAGAACGGTCAGACCCTCCTTGAAGTTCGAGATGATCGGCGTTTCGATGATCTCGCCCGAGGGCTTGGCCATCAGGCCGCGCATGCCGCCCAGCTGTTTCATCTGGGCCGGCGAGCCACGGGCACCCGAGTGGGCCATCATGTAGACGCTGTTTGGCTCCATCTCGCTGCCGTCCTCGTCAACGCGCACGGCCGAGATTTCGGCCATCATGGCATCGGCCACCTCGTCGGAACATTTCGACCAGGCATCGACGACCTTGTTGTATTTCTCACCCTGGGTGATCAGGCCGTCCATGTACTGCTGTTCGAATTCCTTGACCTGCTCGCGCGTGGTATTGACGATCGACCACTTGCTGTCGGGAATGACCATGTCGTCCTTGCCAAAGGAAATGCCGGCCTCGAATGCCTCGCGAAAGCCCAGGCGCATGATCCGGTCACAGAAGATGACCGATTCCTTCTGCCCACAGTGGCGATAGACGGTGTCGATGACCTCGCCAACCTCCTTCTTGCGCAGCAGGCGGTTGACCAGATCAAAGGGCGTCTTGTTGTTCTGGGGCAGCAACTCGCCCAGACGCACACGATCGGGGGTGGTTTCATAGCGTTTCCAGACGGTATTGCCCTCGTCATCCACCTGGGGCACACGGCAGATGATCTGTGAGTGCAGATGCACGACGCCCGCGTTCAGCGCGTGGTTCACCTCTTCCATCGAGGCAAAGGTCATGCCCTCGCCCTTGAGGCCCTTGCGCATGAGCGTGATGTAGTACAGGCCCAGGATCATGTCCTGCGAGGGCACGATGATCGGCTTGCCGTTGGCGGGCGACAGCACGTTGTTGGTGGACATCATCAGCACGCGCGATTCCAGCTGGGCCTCGAGGCTCAGCGGGACGTGGACGGCCATCTGGTCGCCGTCAAAGTCGGCGTTGAAGGCCGCGCAGACCAGCGGGTGCAGCTGGATCGCCTTGCCCTCGATCAGAACGGGTTCGAAGGCCTGGATGCCCAGACGGTGCAGGGTGGGCGCGCGGTTCAGCAGGACCGGGTGTTCGCGGATCACCTCGTCAAGGATGTCCCAGACCTCGGGACGTTCCTTTTCGACGATCTTCTTGGCCTGTTTCACCGTTGACGACAGGCCCTTGGCCTCCAGTCGGGAATAGATGAACGGCTTGAACAGTTCCAACGCCATCTTTTTCGGCATGCCACACTGATGCAACAGCAGCTCGGGGCCGGTCACGATGACCGAACGGCCCGAAAAATCGACCCGCTGGCCCTGAAGGTTCTGGCGGAAACGGCCCTGCTTGCCCTTGAGCATGTCGGACAGCGATTTCAGCGGGCGCTTGTTCGAGCCGGTGATGACCCGGCCGCGACGGCCGTTGTCGAACAGCGCATCGACCGATTCCTGCAACATCCGCTTTTCGTTGCGCACGATGATGTCGGGTGCGCGCAGCTCGATCAGCCGCTTGAGACGGTTGTTCCGGTTGATGACCCGGCGATAGAGGTCGTTCAGGTCGGATGTCGCGAAACGGCCCCCATCCAGCGGCACCAGCGGGCGCAGCTCGGGCGGGATCACGGGGATCACCGTCAACACCATCCATTCGGGGCGGTTGCCCGATTCAAGGAAGTTTTCCACGACCTTGAGACGCTTGATGATCTTCTTGGGCTTCAGTTCGCCGGTTGCCTCGGCCAGATCGGCGCGCAGCTTTTCGGCCTCGGCCTCGAGGTCGATCTGGGCCAGCATTTCGCGAATGGCCTCGGCCCCGATCCCGGCATTGAAGGCATCGGCACCGTACTGGTCCTGCGCGTCGAGGTATTCCTCTTCGGTCAGCAACTGGCCGTGGGTCAGGTCGGTCAGGCCCGGTTCGATCACCACATATTGTTCGAAATAGAGGATGCGTTCCAGATCGCGCAGGGTCATGTCCAGCATCAGACCGATGCGGCTGGGCAGCGATTTCAGAAACCAGATATGCGCAACCGGCGCGGCCAGCTCGATATGGCCCATGCGCTCGCGGCGCACCTTTTGCAGCGTCACCTCGACGCCGCATTTTTCGCAGGTCACGCCGCGATATTTCATGCGCTTGTATTTGCCGCACAGGCATTCGTAATCCTTGATCGGGCCAAAGATCCGGGCGCAGAAAAGGCCGTCGCGTTCAGGCTTGAACGTGCGGTAGTTGATGGTTTCCGGTTTCTTGATCTCACCGAAGGACCAGCTGAGAATACGCTCGGGCGAAGCAAGAGATATCTTGATTTCGTCGAATGTCTTGGGCGGCTGGACCGGTGCAAACGGGTTGTTCGTGATTTCCTGGTTCATCTTGTGATCCTGATCTCGATTTCCTGAGGAGTGGGGCGCGCGAACTGCGCCCTCACTCGACCTCGGCGTCCAGCAGCTCGATGTTCAGACCGAGCGAGCGGATTTCCTTGACGAGAACGTTGAACGATTCCGGCACGCCAGCCTCGAAATTGTCCTCGCCCTTGACGATGCTTTCATAGACCTTGGTACGGCCGGCAACGTCGTCGGACTTGACGGTGAGCATCTCTTGCAGGGTGTAGGCGGCGCCATAAGCCTCGAGCGCCCAGACCTCCATTTCCCCGAAACGCTGGCCACCGAACTGCGCCTTGCCGCCCAAGGGCTGCTGGGTCACCAGGCTATACGGCCCGGTCGAGCGCGCGTGGATCTTTTCATCCACCAGGTGGTGCAGTTTCAGCAGATACTTCATGCCGACGGTCACGGGGCGGGCAAATTGCTCGCCGGTGCGGCCATCATACAGGATCGACTGGCCCGATGTTTCAAAGCCTGCGCGTTTCAGCGCATCGTTGATGTCGCTTTCCTTGGCGCCATCAAAGACCGGGGTCGATATGGGCACACCGTTGGTCACGTTGCCCGCAACCTCGAGGAACTGTTCCTCGGGCATGTCGTCAAAGACCTCGGCATAGAAGTCGTCTCCATAGGCGTGTTTCATGGCCTCGCGAACAGGGGTCATGTCACCCGAGCGGCGATATTCCTGCAGCGCCTCGTCAACCGCCCTGCCCAGGCCGCGCGCAGCCCAGCCCATATGGGTTTCAAGGATCTGACCGACGTTCATCCGGCTGGGCACGCCCAGCGGGTTGAGACAGAAATCAACCGGCGTACCATCGGCCAGGAAGGGCATGTCCTCTTCGGGAACGACGCGCGAAATGACGCCCTTGTTGCCGTGACGGCCGGCCATCTTGTCGCCCGGCTGCAGCTTGCGTTTGACGGCGATAAAGACCTTGACCATCTTCATCACGCCCGGCATCAGGTCGTCGCCGCGGCGAACCTTTTCGACCTTGTCCTCGAACCGGGCCTCGAGCGCCCTTTTCTGTGCCTCGTACTGCGCGTTCAGCGCCTCGACGGCCGCGGCATCCTTGTCGTCACCCAGGGCAAGCTGCCACCATTGCCCGCGGGACAGCGATTCCAGCAGGTCCTCGGTGATTTCGGACTTGGGCTTGACACCTTTCGGGCCCTTGACCGCGATCTTGCCCAGCAGCATGGTCCTGAGACGGGCGTAGATATTGCGATCCAGGATCGCCAGCTCATCATCCCGGTCGCGGGCAAGCTGTTCGACCTGCTCGCGTTCGATCTGCAGGGCACGCTCGTCCTTTTCCACACCGTGACGGTTGAAAACGCGGACTTCGACAACAGTGCCGTAATCACCCGGCGGCAGGCGCAACGAGGTGTCACGCACATCCGAGGCCTTTTCGCCAAAGATGGCGCGCAACAGCTTTTCCTCGGGCGTCATCGGGCTCTCGCCCTTGGGGGTGATCTTGCCCACCAGGATGTCGCCCGGCCCCACCTCGGCCCCGATATAGACGATGCCTGCCTCATCGAGGTTGCGCAGCGCCTCTTCGCCAACATTGGGGATGTCGCGGGTGATTTCCTCGGGGCCCAGCTTGGTGTCGCGGGCGGCGACCTCGAATTCCTCGATATGGATCGAGGTGAACACGTCGTCCTTGACGATGCGTTCGGAAATCAGGATCGCGTCCTCGTAGTTGTAGCCGCGCCAGGGGACGAACGCCACCAGAACGTTCTTGCCCAGCGCCAGCTCGCCCAGATCGGTCGAGGGGCCGTCGGCGATGACCTCGCCCTTTTGTACGCGGTCGCCCACCTTGACCAGCGGGCGCTGGTTGATGCAGGTGTTCTGGTTCGAGCGCTGGAACTTGCGCAGGCGATAGATGTCCACGCCCGGGTCGCCCGGCTCCAGATCCTCGGTGACGCGCACGACGATGCGCATGGCATCGACCTGGTCGATCACACCGCCGCGCTGGGCGACGATGGCAGCGCCCGAGTCACGGGCAACCACCGCTTCCATGCCGGTGCCCACAAAGGGCGCCTCGGCCCGCAGCAGCGGAACCGCCTGACGTTGCATGTTCGAACCCATCAGCGCGCGGTTGGCGTCGTCGTTTTCCAGGAACGGAATCAGAGCAGCCGCAACCGAAACCAGCTGTTTCGGGCTGACGTCGATATAATCGACCTGTTCACGCGGGCTAAGCGTGTATTCGCCCGATTTGCGCGTCGAGACCAGATCGTTGATGAAACGGCCATTTTCATCGAGATGGGCGTTCGCCTGCGCGATGACGTGGCGCATTTCCTCGGTCGCGGACATGTAGACCACTTCGTCGGTCACACGCCCGTCAACCACCTTGCGGTAGGGGGTTTCGATAAAGCCGTAACGGTTGACCCGCGCATATGTGGCGAGCGAGTTGATCAGGCCGATATTCGGGCCTTCCGGCGTCTCGATCGGACACATCCGCCCGTAATGGGTGGGATGCACGTCGCGCACCTCGAAACCGGCGCGTTCACGCGTCAGACCGCCCGGGCCGAGCGCCGAAAGGCGGCGTTTGTGGGTCACCTCGGACAGCGGGTTGTTCTGGTCCATGAACTGCGACAGCTGGGAAGAGCCAAAGAATTCACGCACCGCTGCCGCCGCCGGTTTGGCGTTGATCAGGTCCTGCGGCATGATGGTGTCGATCTCGACCGAGGACATGCGTTCGCGGATCGCGCGCTCCATGCGCAGCAGGCCGACGCGATACTGGTTTTCCATCAGCTCGCCGACACTGCGGACGCGACGGTTGCCAAGGTGGTCGATATCGTCCACCTCGCCCTTGCCGTCGCGCAGTTCGACCAGCGCCTTGATGACCGCAACGATGTCTTCCTTGCGCAGGGTGCGCAGCGTGTCGGGCGCGTCCAGATTCAGGCGCATGTTCATCTTGACGCGGCCGACGGCAGACAGGTCGTAACGTTCGCTGTCAAAGAACAGCGTGTCGAACAGCGCGCTGGCGGCCTCGACGGTGGGCGGCTCGCCCGGGCGCATGACGCGGTAGATATCCATCAGCGCGGTGTCGCGATTGAGGTTCTTGTCAATCGCCATCGTGTTGCGGATGTAGGGGCCGACATTGATGTTGTCGATATCCAGCGTCGGGATCACCGTGACGCCGTTGTCGAGCAACGTCTTCAGCGTGCCCCCGACAACATTGTCGTCCTTGTCGTATTCCAGCGTCAGCTCGTCTCCGGCCTCGACCCAGATCTCGCCGGTTTCCTCGTTGATCATGTCGCGCGCGGCAAACCGGCCGACAATGGTTTCATAGGGAACCAGGATTTCCTTGACCTTGCCTTCGTCGAGCAATTTCTTGACGGTGCGCGGGGTCACCTTCTTGCCGGCCTCGGCAATCACTTCGCCGGTCTTGGCATCGATGATGTCGAAGGCGGGCTTGGTGCCGCGGATGCGTTCGGGGAAAAACGGCGTTACCCAGGCCTTCTTCCGCTTGTTCAGCTTGTAGTTGACCGTGTCGTAATAGGCATTCATGATGCCTTCCTGGTCATAGCCCAGGGCATAGAGCAGGGTCGTCACCGGCAGCTTGCGACGCCGGTCGATACGGGCATAGACGATATCCTTGGCGTCGAATTCAAAGTCCAGCCACGAGCCGCGATAGGGAATGATGCGGCTGGTAAACAGCAACTTGCCGCTGGAATGGGTCTTGCCCTTGTCGTGGTCGAAAAACACGCCGGGGGAGCGGTGCATTTGCGAAACGATCACCCGCTCGGTGCCATTGACGACAAAGGTGCCCGTATCGGTCATGAGCGGCATGTCGCCCATGAACACGTCCTGTTCCTTGATGTCCTTGACGCTGCGTGCGCCGGTATCTTCATCGACATCGAACACGATCAGGCGCAACGTCACCTTGAGGGGCGCCGCGTAGGTCATGTCGCGTTGCTGACATTCCTCGACATCGTATTTCGGTTTCTCCAATTCGTATTTCACGAATTCCAGAACCGCGGTCTCGTTGAAATCCTTGATCGGGAAAACCGACTGGAAAACCCCCATGAGGCCCTCGCCGTCCTGGGGTTTGTCCTGATCGCCGGATCTGAGAAACAGATCGTAACTGCTCTTTTGCACCTGGATCAGGTTGGGCATGTCGATCACGTCACGGATCTTGCCATATTGCCTGCGGATTCGTTTCTGGCCTGAAAACGTCTGAGCCATGCTCGTCGTCACCTTTCATCTGTTCGCTGCTCGCAACCGTTGGGCACCGCTTGCGGCCAGCTCACCAAAGGGGGTGGGGTTCCATTCTTGCGCGACATCCCAAATCGCGCACCCGAACCCTCGACCGCGCCTTTCAAAAGGCCCCGATTCCGAGACCCTTTGAAAGACAGGTCAGGCTGAACCCGCATTTTCGCGGGTTCAGCCAGCGTTTCCTCGCCCCTGGGGGCGTGCAATCCTTGCGGATTACTTGAGTTCCACCTCGGCACCCGCTGCTTCCAGCTTGGCCTTGATTTCCTCGGCTTCGGCCTTGGAGACGCCTTCCTTGACGGCCTTGCCGCCGGCCTCGACCAGGTCCTTGGCCTCTTTCAGGCCCAGGCCGGTGAGGGCGCGGACTTCCTTGATGACGTTGATTTTCTTGTCACCCGGCGATTTGAGGATGACGTCGAATTCGTCCTTTTCCTCGGCCGCGTCACCACCGGCGGCGTCGCCACCGGCAGCAACCATGACAGCGCCACCTGCGGCGGGCTCGATGCCGTATTCGTCTTTCAGGATGGTTTTCAGTTCCTGGGCTTCGAGAAGGGTCAGACCAACGATCTCTTCAGCCAGTTTTTTCAGATCAGCCATTTGCTTGTTTCCGTTTCAGATATGTTGTGTTCCAGCGCATCCGTGCATCACGCACGGATCTTGCAGTTGCTTTCGTTCATGCGGCCTCGGCGCGATCCTCGATGGTCGAGAGGATCCCCGCGATATTCGAGGCAGGCGCGCCAATCGCACCGGCAATGTTCGCCGCCGGGGCACCGATGCAGGACACGATCTGAGCGATAAGCTCATCACGCGACGGCATGGCGGCCACGGACTTGACACCGGCCGGATCGAGAACCGTTCCACCCATCGCCCCGCCAAGAACGACAAGTTTGTCATTGTCCTTGGCATAGGCTTCCACGACTTTTGCCGCGGTTACCGGATCTTCGGAATAGGCGAGAACGGTCATCCCGGTGAGCAGATCCCCGATCCCTTCGGCGGGGGTGCCCTCAAGAGCGATTTTGGCGAGCCTGTTCTTGGCAACACGTACAGCACCCCCGGCCTCGCGCATGCGATTCCGGAAATCCTGCATTTCAGCAACTGTAAGACCCGCGTAATGTGCAACGACAATCACGCCAGAGTCCGCGAAGATCTGGCCGAGTTCAGCGACCACTGCTTCTTTTTGGGCTCTATCCACAGTCTTGCTCCAGTCAATGGAGGGGCGTACCCCTCCGGCTCAGATTTGCCGGGCGAACCCGGCGCTTGGGGTCCTTGCTACGGGTCCCTCCCAAATCGCCCGAGGGCTGCGCCCCGAGGTCGAATTTGTTCGCTTCCCGTCTCGGGCAGGAATTATGGCTTGTCGCCACCCGCCGTCTCGGACGTCGGACGGGCCAGAGGGCCCGCCCCATTCCCCGCCCCGAAGGGCGGGAGAATTCTCATTCGCCGGTCGCGCTTGCGATATCGACGCTGACACCCGGCCCCATGGTGGAGCTGAGCGAAATCTTTTTCATGTAGGCACCCTTGGCGCCCGTCGGCCTGGCCTTCTGGACGGCGGCAACAAAGGCGCGCAGGTTTTCGGCCAGCTGTTGCTCGTTGAACGAGGCCTTGCCGATGCCGGCATGCACCACGCCGGCCTTTTCGACCTTGAACTGCACTTCGCCGCCCTTGGCCTTTTCGACGGCATCCTTGACGTCCATCGTCACCGTGCCGACACGCGGGTTGGGCATCAGGTTGCGCGGGCCCAGGATCTTGCCCAGACGGCCGACGATGGGCATCATGTCCGGGGTCGCGATGCAGCGATCGAAATCGATGTTGCCGGCCTGAACCTGCTCCATCAGATCCTCGGCACCCACGATGTCGGCACCGGCGGCCCTGGCCTCGTCAGCCTTGGCGTCGCGGGCAAACACGGCAACGCGCATCGTCTTGCCGGTGCCATTGGGCAGCGCCACGACACCACGAACCATCTGGTCGGCGTGACGCGGATCGACACCGAGGTTGATCGCCACCTCGACGGTTTCGTCGAACTTGGCGGTCGCGTTCTGCTTGACCAGCTTGACAGCTTCTTCCACGGGCAGGTTTTCCTTGCCCTTGACGGCCTCGCGGGCCGCCCTGGTACGTTTTCCGATCTTGGCCATGACGATTATCCTTTCACCTCGATGCCCATCGAACGGGCCGAACCGAGGATGATCTTCATCGCAGCCTCGATATCATTCGCATTGAGATCCTTCATCTTGGTTTCGGCAATCTCGCGAACCTGCTTGACGGTGACCGAACCCACGGTTTCGCGCGCAGGGGTCTTGGCGCCAGATTTCAGGCCGGCAGCCTTTTTCAGCAGGTAAGACGCCGGCGGCGTCTTGATGTCCATGGTGAAGGACTTGTCAACATAATAGGTGATGATCGTCGGGCAGGGTGCGCCCGGATCCAGGTCCTGCGTCTTGGCGTTGAAGGCCTTGCAGAATTCCATGATGTTGATGCCGCGCTGACCCAGGGCGGGGCCCACGGGCGGCGACGGGTTGGCCTGACCTGCAGGAACCTGCAGCTTCAGTGTGCCAGCGACTTTCTTGGCCATGATGGCCTCCTCTTGCTCCGGCCGTCGGGGCGCGCCCCTTCCGGCCATGTTGGTGCGGTGCGGCCGGAATCACGCGTGATCCCTGCCTCCCGCAGACACGACACGTCAGGTCTGCTTTGAAACCTGCGTGTATTCCAGCTCGACCGGGGTAGCCCGACCGAAAATCGAAACCGATACCTTGAGACGGGCGTTTTCCTCGTCCACATCCTCGACCATGCCGGTAAAACCCTCGAAGGGGCCGTCGGTCACGTTGACCGTCTCGCCCACCTCGAACGAGATCACCGAACGCGGGCTTTCCGCGCCTTCCTCGACCTTGTTCAGGATCGACGCGACCTCGCTGTCACGCATCGGCATCGGACGGCCCTGCTGGCCCAGAAACCCGGTCACCCGGTTGATCGAGTTGATCAGGTGATAGCCCCGGTCAGTCATTTCCATGCGCACCAGCACATAGCCGGGCATGAAGCGGCGCTCGGACTTGACCTTCTTGCCCTTGCGCACCTCGATCACCTCTTCGGTGGGTACGAGAACCTCGACGATTTCGTCCTGCAGCCCGGCCTGTTCGACCGCCTCTTTGATCTGCTCGGCGATCTTTTTCTCGTAGTTCGAGAGGACGCTTACCGAGTACCACCTTAATGCCATGTTGCCCGTCACCTCTCGATCGGCAGGCGAGACTGCCATATTTCACCGTATTTTCAGCAGCTTGCGCCGCATCAGCCTCAACAAAAAACAGCGCGCATACCGAATCGATGCACGCCTTTGTTCAGGGTGTTGTTGCCTCTACAGCGCGAATCGTTTCATTTCAAGGGTCTGAGTTGCTTTTTTTCGTATCGACCGGACCCGGCCCAGTCCCCGGATCAGCCCCCGGATCAGCCAAAGAACCCCAATATGGTCGTCAGGCCCAGGCGCACGATCTGATCAACGAGAAAGAAGAAAATCGAAGCCAGACCCGCCATGACGAAAACCATCGCCGTCGTAACCATGGTCTCACGGCGTGTCGGCCACACGACCTTGGACACCTCGGCCCTGACCTGCTGAATGAAATGCAAGGGATTGGTTCTTGCCATCGGACATGCTCCTGATATCGGCGGGCCCCTGCCCGACCGGGCCTCATTTACTGGCAGTCAGCGAAAAACACAAGGGGGCGGGACAACCCCCGCCGGCAATCGCCTGCAGAGATGAATCTGGAGGGAAACGAGGCATGCGGCCGCCCGGGTGGGCGCAGGATGCGCCCGCCGAGGGGGCGGGCGGGCGCATGCCGGGCCGCAAGCGCCCCGGCGGTTGGCAATCGGGGCGCGTTGCAGCCGTTGACCGCGACGAGAGAGTTTCAGGCGATTGCCCTCAACAACCCCCGCCGGCAATCGCCCCTGAACATCAAGCGCGGCTTCGGCCGCGCCCGCAAGCACCCTGCCGACGGAGGGGGCGTGACACGGGCACAGGCCGGGTGCGGGCCGGGAAACGATGACGAAATGAAATTTCCTTGCGCGGGCTGTTTGCGCTTGCACCCCGCCGGAAGGCACAGCTAACTGATGCCAACCGTTCCACAAACCTGTCGCAATCGGAGACCCGTTCATGAAACTCGGCATCTTCTTTCTGGTTCTCGGCTATTTCCTAAGCCAGTTCTACCGATCGTTTCTGGCGGTACTGACCCCGGTTCTTGGCGCCGATATCGGGGCGCAGCCGGCTGACCTTTCCTTTGCATCCGGGTTGTGGTTCCTGGTTTTCGCCGCGATGCAGATTCCGGTGGGCTGGGCGCTCGACCGATTCGGTCCGCGCCTGACGACCTCGGTCCTGTTGCTGCTGGGCGGCGGCGGGGGCGCGATCGTCTTTGCCCTCGCCCAGGGCCCGGGGGCGGTACAACTGGCCATGGCCCTGTTCGGGCTGGGTGGGGCGCCGATCCTGATGGGCTCGTACTATATCTTTGCACGCATGTATCCGCAGGCGATGTTTGCCACCCTCGCCGGGGCCATGATCGGATTCGGCTCGGCCGGAAATCTGGTGGCCTCGGCCCCGCTCGCCTGGGCGGTCGACAATTTCGGCTGGCGCCAGAGCATGTGGGGCCTGGCCGTCGCCGCCCTGATCGTCGCCGCGGCCCTGCTGACAGTGCTGCGCGATCCCGAGCGCGAGGAACATGAATCCAGCGCGCCCGGATCACTGCTCAGCCTCGTGACCAATCGCGACCTGATCGTACTGTTTCCGCTGATGCTGGTGAACTACGCCCCGGCCGCCGGATTGCGTGGCCTGTGGGCCGGGCCATATTTTCGGGATGTATTCGGGCTGGATCAGACGGGTATTGGCAACGCAACCCTGATGATGGCCATCGCCATGGCGTTGGGCAACTTTGCCTATGGCCCCGCCGAGCGCCTGCTGGGGTCGAAAAAGAAAGTGGTTCTGGGGGGCAACCTGCTGGGCGCGGCACTGCTGCTGGGGCTGTGGGCCATGCCCGATGCGGGACAGCTGACCTCGGTCATCCTGTTTACCGCCATCGGGTTCTTTTTCGCGTCCTTCCCTGCCATCATGGCCCATGGCCAGATGTTCATGCCGCGCCATCTGACCGGACGGGGGATCACGCTGCTCAACCTGTTCGGTGTCGGCGGTGTGGCCCTGATGCAGTTCCTGACCGGCCTGATGGCAAAAACCCTGCCTGCCGGCCAGCCGGCGCCGCCGGCCTTTTATGGCAATATCTTCCTGTTGTTTGCGGTAACCGTGCTGATTGGATGTGCGATCTACGCCTTCAGCCGCGAAACCTATGTCACACTGGTTGATGCGAGGGACTGAGGCAGGACGCAGCCACAATCGAACCTGAATCGAACCGGGCGGGTCACCTTGACAATGGTATGCACTGGCAGGGGTTGAGGGACTCGAACCCACGACCTACGGTTTTGGAGACCGTCGCTCTACCAACTGAGCTAAACCCCTGTGGCCGGTGCGAGAAGTGACATACGCAAGCCACGCCGCCAATGCAAGCCGGAATCGGACACAGCCCCACACGCAAACCGTTTTCCGAGCGCGGCCAGAATCGGTCGCATCCGATCCGCCGCGCCGGAGGCATTTCTCGATGTCAGGGGTGAATGCAGGAGCGAACTGCGCGCCCCGCCGTCAGGCATGAAAAAGGGGGCCGTGCCGACACGACCCCCTTTCAATACAGTATGGGAGCAGGCTTGCGCGGGCCTACTCGATGATCTTGCTGACGACGCCCGAGCCGACGGTGCGGCCGCCTTCGCGGATGGCAAAGCGCAGGCCCTCTTCCATCGCGATCGGGGCGATCAGCTCGACGCCGAATTTCAGGTTGTCGC
>JASBSZ010000042.1 GCA_030148665.1 Alphaproteobacteria bacterium | reverse complement strand
GATCTTCGATACGCTTTCCATCAATATCACCTGCTCTTTCCTCCGCACAATTTTGCGCGGATGTTAACGAAACAGGTGGGTCAATTTTACTCGCTCATAACCCACCTAAGTGGGTCAGTTTTGCACGCCGATTCACAATCTTTGCCTGATCTTCGTTTTGACCAGGTCAGCGGCGCGCGGGCAATGGGCGGCTGCACCGGGCGAATCCTGCGTGCCGCAGCGACAGATGCGCCATCAGATCGACGACGGCCTTGGCGTTCGTGCCGGTAAATGGCGCACCGAGGAGGATTCGAACCCCCGACCCCCTGATTCGTAGTCAGGTACTCTATCCAGCTGAGCTATCGGTGCGTTGGGGTGGCATTTATCGTCGCCGCGCGGCCAATGCAAGGGTGAAATCAACCCGTCCTTGAAAATCCCGCCTGTGCGCTGATCGGCATGGTGATACGAAAGCATGTTCCCTTTTCGCCTGTCTCGACCAGCTCCAGCCGACCGCCATGTCCCCTTACCAGCTCCGAGGCAATCGACAGGCCTAGGCCGGT
This sequence comes from Alphaproteobacteria bacterium, assembly GCA_030148665.1. Lineage (GTDB taxonomy): Bacteria > Pseudomonadota > Alphaproteobacteria > Rhodobacterales > Rhodobacteraceae > UBA5972. The sequence continues at coordinate 42,622 of JASBSZ010000042.1, read as the reverse complement.
ACCGCCCTTGCGGGCGCCACCCTCGAAGGGACGAAACAGGTTTTCCAGCGCCTTTTTCGGCAGGCCCGGTCCCGAATCGCGAATTGTAACCGTCCAGTCCTTTTCACCCTTTTCCACCATGATCGAGATGCGCCCGGGTCTGCCCGTTGCCTGAATGGCCTGACTGGCGTTGCGCACAAGGTTCGTCAGGACACGGAACAGCTGTTCATGGTCGGCGCGCACCTTCATTCCGGTTGGAACCACAACATCGAAATGAACGGCACCTTCGGGGGCGGAGAGAAGCTCGCTCTCGATCACGTCGTCGATAAGCGGGCCGATCATCAGGTCGGTCGGCTCGGGCTCGGGCTCTTCGGCCTTGCCGAATGTGAGCGTGCTTTCGCACAGATTGACCGCCCGTGTGAGCGAGCCGACCAGCTTGGGCGCGGTACGCTGGACCGAGGGATCGGCGCTCATCTCCATGCGGTCGGCCAGCAGCTGCGCTGTCGTCAACATGTTGCGCAGGTCGTGGCTGATCTTGGCAACCGCGCCGCCGAGGGCCGCAAGGCGATCTTTCTGCTTGAGGGCCTTGCTCAGCTCGATCTGCATCTCGCGCAGGGCGACCTCGGCCTCGTGCAGTTCGGTGATCCCGGCCGTAGGTTCGATGATCAGGCGATGATCCTCGGGCGCCTCCTTGTAGGCGGTGATATGCGATACCACGCGGCTGATCGGGGCAACCAGAAAACGCCGCACGGCAAGAAACAGCAAGGCCGCCGTGATGATCGAGATGACCAGCGACAGCATGAACACCCGCAGCCCGTAATCAAGCATCTGCTTGCGCAGATCATTTGTGTGCAGGGTTATTTCGATCAGCAACCCGGCCTTGTTGACCGGGGTACCGATCACCCTGATGATCCGGTCCTTGGGGTCGAAAAGTCGCGCCAGCGCATCGCGGATCAGCACCCAGGGGGAAGGTTCACGCAGATCATAGGTCGCATGAACCGGGGCAGGCATCGGCGATGCGAGAACCAGCTCGCGCACGGCGTTACGTCGCAGAACGACGTTCAGAACGCCGGCGTTGCGCAACAGCTCCTTTTCAAGGGCGGGATCGACCATGTTGTTCGGCCCGGCCAGCACGGCAAGCGAGGCAATCTGCCCGCGTTCAAGCCGCGCCTGCAGATAGTCCTGACGGAATCGCGCAACGGAAGGAACAAAGATCATGACCTCTGCCAGCATGACGAACACGACTGTCAGAAGCAGGAACCGCCCGGATAGAGAATTCAGAAACATGCGCTGCGATCTTTCCCTTTGCACCCAAACTATGGGTGCGAGGGCCTGCCTTCAAGCGCGGGTTTGGTTTCTCAGAATCTTTGCACCATGCGCACGAGGCGCCTGAGCCAGGGATTTTCAAACAATCGCGGGGAAAAATAGGCGCCTGCGACCCTCTTGTTGATTTCGCCCAATGTCGGATATGGCGCGACCATGGCGGCGATTGCGCCCATCTTCAGGCCATTTGCAATCGCCATGGCCCAGATCTGGATCAGCTCGCCAGCCTGTGCCCCCACGATCGAGGCGCCAACAGGGCGCCCCTTGACCACCATCACCTTGATCAGCCCCTCGGTGGCCAGTTCGGCGCGCGCGCGGTCATTTTCGGCATAATCAAAGCGGACAACCTCCAGCCGGTCGCCATGGCGCTGGCGTGCCTCGTCCTCGGTCAGGCCGACCTGGGCAAGCTCGGGGTCGGTATAGGTGACCCGGGGGATATGCGCGGTACGGACCCTGGCAGGCAACCCGAACAGGGCCGAGCGGATGACGATACCGGCGTGGTAATTGGCCATATGCGTGAATTGCAGCCCGCCGGCCACGTCTCCGATGGCATATATTCGCCGGTTTGACGTTTTCAGGCGTGCATCCACCCTGATCCCGCCCCGGTCGGTTTGCACGGCAGCGGCCTTCAGGTTCAGCCGGTCGGTATTTGCCTTGCGTCCGACAGCAACCAGCAGGTGACTGCCCTCGTACACCCTGCCCTCGCCGACATGGACACGAATCCCGCCATCCCCGTTCGAGACCCGTTCCACCCTGGCGCCTTCGATGATCTCGACCCCTTCGGCCCTTGTCCGCGCCAGGGCGACCGCGGCCAGCTCCGGGTCTTCCCTGGCCAACGCTCTCAGCCCTTCGAGAACGGTCACCCTGCTGCCCAACCTCCGATGGGCCTGCGCCAGCTCGATCCCGATCGGCCCACCGCCAATGACGATCAGATGTTCGGGGCGCTCGCGCAGATCGAAAATGTTTTCATTGGTAAGGCAGGACACCTTGTCGAGGCCGGGAATGGGTGGAATGACCGGCGACGAGCCGGTGGCGATCACGAAACGGCGGGCGCGAATGGCGTTGTCGCCTGCCTCCAGAGTGTCGCGCGAGACAAAGCGTCCGTATTCCCGGATCACCGTGACGCCCAGCCGTTCGAATCGTTCCACGCTGTCATGCGGGGCAATGCCCGCGATCACGCGGGCGACATGATCCTTGGTGGCGGCATGATCGACGACCGGCACCACCGGCGCGATCCCGAAAGGGGCGCCGGATGTCATCGCATGGGCGTGCCTGGCGGCCGCGATCAGGGCCTTTGACGGGACACAGCCGTAATTGAGGCAATCCCCGCCCATTCGGCCACCCTCGACCAGAATGACGCGCGCACCCATCTGCGCGGCTCCGGCGGCAACCGACAGCCCGCCCGAGCCCGCACCGATCACGCAAAGATCGGCTGTCAGCCTTTCCATGCCGAAACCCCGCCCTTGCGCATCTTTCTGACCAGCGACGGCAACAGTGCAAGTATGCAAAGGGCCAGGATCGGAACCAGGATGCGAGGCTCGAACATCACGCCCAGATCCGGGCTGCCGCCACGCGCGAACACCGAACCCAGCCCGGCGCCGATCCAGGTGTAGACCAGCGCGCCGGGCATGATTCCGAAAAAGGTGGTCACGACGAACCTCCCGACGGTGACACCGACCAGCGCGGGCACCAGATTTGCAACAAAAAACGGCACCATGGGTACCAGTCGGATAAGAAAGAGAAACGAGATCTCGTTTTCCCTGAGCCCATCATTGAAATGGCGCAGCGTTCCCTGGGCGTTTTCCATCTTGCGGCCCAGCCATTCACCCAGCCCCGTGCGCGCGGCAAGAAAGATCACCGTCGCACCAACGGTGGCCGCAAGAACGTTGAACAGGACGCCCGGAAAGACGCCGAACAGAAATCCCCCGGTCAGAGACGCGATGGTTGCCCCCGGCAGGGAAAATGCCACGATCGCCACATAGACCGCCAGAAAGAACCCCACCGCCACGACATAGTTCCCGTCGCGCAGGTCCAGCAGCATCTGCCGGTTTTCCCGCAGAATGTCGAATGTCAGATAGTCGCGCAGATACAGAAACCCGATCCCGGCCACCACGAGGATGGCGACAAGCGGAATCACCCTGGCGGCGGTCAATTTTCCTTCGCGCTCGGTTGTGCGTTCCAAATCGTGCTCCCTGATTCCCGTGTTCGGGCGTGGTTCCCATTATCTGTGCCATACAGGGGCGACAATGATAGTACCCTCACGTCGCGTTGAACGGGGGTGATGCAAAAGCACGGGAATATTGCAGTTTTTCCACGCGGCAAGGGCATATCGCCTGATTCGATGCGAAATGTTGCAGAAATCCCCTGTGCCAAGAATTGACTTCCGCCAGGCTGGGGCCTAAACAGCGGCTTCCGAATGACATGGTGATCGGGCCTTGATGTGGCCCGGGCCCAATCCGCAGCTGGAGTTGACGCAATGAAACGCACTTATCAGCCGAGCAACCTTGTTCGCAAACGGCGCCACGGGTTCCGTGCCCGCATGGCGACCAAGGCCGGTCGCAAGATCCTGAACCGCCGTCGTGCGCAGGGCCGCAAGGTTCTGTCTGCGTAAGGACGTCTGTCGAAAGACAACAACATGACACCGCCGAAGGCGACACAGGCAGGCCAGGGGGCCAGGGCCGGTGAGACGCCCTCGGCGGTTTCCTTGTGCCCGATCGAAAGGATCAGGAAGCGGTCCGATTTCCTGCGCGCCAATCGCGGCAGGCGGCGGGCGATGGCCGGTTTCATCCTGCTTGCCCGAAAACGCTCCGATGACAAGGATCCGGCACAGGCCATGCGTGTCGGATTTACATGTTCGAAAAAACTGGGAAACGCCGTCCGCCGGAACCGCGCCAAGAGACGGCTGCGCGAGGTCGCGCGTCTGGTTCTGCCCGATCATGGCAGATGCGGTTGGGATTATGTCCTGATCGGAAAGCAGGACACGACGCAATCGCTGCCTTTCGATCGCATGCTCGAAGATCTGCGTGTCGCGCTGGAGCGTATCCATGATCGCAAGGGCTGACGCCGGCCTCGAACCCGACTGTTGACCGCTTGGGGCGACGTGCTATCTTAACGTATCACAATATTAGAATGTCTGTGATTCCTTGGGGAAGGAAGAAAGGAGCACATCTTGGCGATCGAATTCTAAGGCAAGACGATCGAGACCAACGCGAACGGATATCTCGAAGATCTCGATGACTGGAACGAAGAACTTGCGCAGGTCATGGCCGCGGCCGAGGGGATCGAGCTGTCCGACCGGCACTGGGACGTGATGAACTATCTGCGCGAAGAATATTTCGACAATCACCAGAACCAGCCCAACACGCGCACCATCATCAAGGCGATGGCAAAAAAATGGGGGGCCAAACCCACGCAAAAGGATCTGTACGACCTGTTTCCCCTGGATCCGTCGAAACAGGGCGCACGCATCGCCGGGTTGCCGGAAAGCCGCCGCAAGGGCGGGTATTGAATCTGGCGGATATCATGGAACGAGACGAAAAGGGCCGGGAAAACTTCCGGCCCTTTTTCGCAAATCCCGCCGCGTGGGGATGGCATCGCGGCGAATCGCCCCTATATGAACTGTAAGTTCGCCCGCAGGCCATCGCGACCGGAACCGCACCCATGACACCGCTTGCCTTTACCCTTTCATTACCTGTTCGTGCCTATCGTCTGTTGTTCAGCCCATGGGTCGGTCATGGATGCCGTTATCAGCCGACCTGTTCGGCCTATGCCCTGGAAGCGCTCGAAAAACATGGCGGCATCAAGGGCAGCTGGCTGGCCATCCGGCGCATCGGACGCTGTCACCCGCTGGGCGGCACGGGGTACGACCCGGTGCCGGATCACCAGCCGGACCACAAGCGCGACCCCCGAAACGGGAAATAGCATCGCCACTCGAGGGGATGAGGGAACCGGGGCATGTGAAACCGGGTTTCATGTCACAGGGGACACACATCATAAAATGTGGTAAACTGGTATGCAATCAGCCAGGGATTGCCAGTTGATGAGTGATGTTTCGGGTGACGCTTTTGGTGCATTTGATCAGATTGACCTTGCTGTTCGGATTGCTTCTCCCCGCCTCAGGGGGGAACGCTTCGCTTCCTCGAAATCCGGGATGCCGGGCGCTTGAGGCAATCTCGGCGCCGATCTGCATTGCACGGGTCAAATGCAACAACAGCCCCGCAAGCGCGTGAAATCGTGACAAGGCTTTTTGAAAAATGCCAGGCGGGCCAGGATATCACTCCCAATGAACTGAACACCGCAATTCGCCTTTTCGGGAACGAAACGGCCTTTCGCTGTTGTATAGGCAACGAACTCCATCGAGCATTTTTCCAAACCGGGGTGCAAGAATTCGATCCCGAAAAATGACAGGGGTTTTCCATGGCCATAAATTTCAATTCGCTTCTCGTCAGCAACGCAAAGGGCTGGCACGACGGATCGGGCACGATTACCTACTCGTTTCTTGGTTCGACCATGCCGGCATATTATCCAGAACGTGACCTCAACGGGGACGGAACCAATGATCACTGGCGCATAGATCAGGGCTCGTTCCTGACCATGGGTCAGAATTTCAGCATGTCCGTCGCAGAACGCGCCCTGGCGTCCAAGGCCATTGCCGCATGGAACGAGGTTGCCAACATCAACCTGGTGCCCGGCACAATCACCGGCACCGCGGGCACCAGCACCTATGGCAGCCCGATCACCGGGAACGGAACCCTCGTGACACCGGGCGGCACGACGCAGGTCGTCCCGACCAACGACGACGGTTTTACGGCTTATGATCTGTCCGCCGTTTTCGAGAATGGAATGAATTTCTTCGGCGTTCAGTATGATGCCACATCGGTTTACGTAAACACGAACGGAAGCATCTCTTTCGGGCGGGGCATCGGCACATATACACCAACCACCATTTCCAACGGAGCGACCCCCATGATCGCGCCGTTCTGGGCCGATGTGGACACAAGGGCAGGAAACCCGATCAAGGTGAATGTCGATCCCACAGCCGATGTGGTGACCATAACCTGGAGCGGTGTTGGGTATTACAACCAGAAAACCGACCTGCTGAATTCGTTCCAGCTGCAGCTGTATGACCGTGGGAACGGCGATTTCGATATCGTCTTTCGCTATCAAGGGATCAACTGGACAACCGGGGACGCCAGCGGAGGAACCGGGGGCCTGGGCGGAACGGTTGCCCATGCCGGTTTTACGGCCGGCAACAGCACCGACTTTTTCGAGCTGCCGCAGTCAGGCAACCAGGGTGCGATCCTGGCCCTGGATTCGACCGCCGGCAACACCGGAGTCACCGGGCTGTGGGTTTTCGAGGTCCGCAACGGTGTGGTCGCAGGTGACATCACCCTGGGATCGGGCGCATTCACCGACAAGAGTGGCACCGCCGATACCGACACGTTCGGCTTTGTCTCGGCCTTCCCCAAGCCAAACCATCTTGGCACACATCCATCGCGTGCAGGTGATTTCTGGGTCAATACCAACAATTCGGACCAGAACATCAACGCCTTTGGCAGTACAAGCTGGGACACATATCTGCACGAGCTGGGTCATTCACTGGGCCTGCATCACCCGAACGAGCGGCCGAACAGCAGCAATTTCAGCAGCCAGTTCACGGTGATGTCATATCAACCGCACCCCTCGGTCACGGGCCAGACCACGACGAACCAGGCATGGCCACTGACACCGATGATCTGGGACATTCAGGCGCTGCAGAAACTCTATGGCGCAAATACCGCTACCCGCAATGGCGACACCGTCTATTTCGGCCCCGGCTATGGCTCGGGCAGTACCGAACAGGCGTATCAATATGCCGCAACCAACATGATGGTCAAAGGCGAGGACAACATCAGCCGCAATGTCATCCTGACGATATGGGATGGTGGCGGAACCGATCTGATAGACGCCTCGACCCTGACCACCAATGTCAAGATCGACCTCAGGCCCGGTCATTTTTCCACCATCGGCGCGATTGCCAACAACATCGGCATGTCGGCGGCGGTCAAGGTGGGTGGCGTCGTCGTGAACTATATCGAGAATGCCGATGGAGGGTCGAGCAAGGATATCATCAGGGGCAACGCCACGAACAACACTCTTGACGGCAATGCCGCAAAGGACCGGCTATATGGCTATGGCGGCGGCGATACCTTGTTCGGTGGCAAAGGCAACGACTTCGCCTTTGGCGGCAAGGGAAAGGATATCGTCTTTGGCAATGGCGGCAAGGATGCGCTGTTCGGCCAGGACGGAAACGACATTCTTGTTGGTGGCGCAGGGAATGACTACCTGCATGGCGGCAAGGGCAATGATCGCCTGTCCGGCGGCAAGGGGGACGACATCTATCGTGGCGGGGCCGGTGCCGACCGATTTGTTCACATGGCCGGCCAGGGCAGCGACAAGATCATGGACTTTGTCGATAACAAGGACTCGCTGATCCTCAGTGCGGCCCTGCATGGCGGCGGGCTGACGCCTGCCGATGTTGTGGCGCTGGCCACCGACACGGGGTCGGATATCGTCCTGGATTTCGGCGGTGGCGACATGCTCACCCTTGTTGGCGTCGGCGGAAATGGCGCTGCATTCCTGCTGGACGACATGCTCATCATCTGAACAAGGGGCCGGCCCGCCGACAGGCAGGCCCTTGCAGCGATGCCTTTGCGATGTCTATAGAAGGACCGCATCCAGACGGGGCGGTCCTTTTACCATGCTTGACGACAACACCGACATTCACCCGCTGTTTTCGGACGCGCCGACCACGACGCAGTTCAAGAAGCTGCGCAAGCGCATCATCCGCCAGGTGCGCGAGGCCATCGAGGCCTATGGCATGATCGAGCGTGGCGCGAAATGGCTGGTCTGCCTGTCCGGCGGCAAGGACAGCTATACCCTGCTGGCCGCGCTTTACGAGCTGAAATGGCGTGGCCTGCTGCCGGTCGAGCTGCTGGCCTGCAATCTGGACCAGGGGCAGCCGGGCTTTCCCTCGACTGTGCTGCCGGAATTTCTTGAACGCATGCAGGTGCCCCACCGGATCGAATATCAGGACACCTATTCCATCGTGAAGGACAAGATCCCCGAAACCCGCACCTATTGCGCGCTGTGTTCGCGTCTGCGCCGCGGCAACCTGTATCGCATCGCCCGCGAAGAGGGGTGCAGCGCCGTCGTTCTGGGCCATCACCGCGACGACATCCTTGAAACCTTCATGATGAACCTGTTTCACGGCGGGCGTCTGGCCACCATGCCGCCCAAGCTGTTGAACGAGGAAGGCGACCTGTTCGTCTATCGCCCCCTTGCCTTTGTGGCCGAGGCCGATTGCGAAAAATTTGCCCGCGCGATGAACTACCCCATCATCCCGTGTGACCTGTGCGGCAGCCAGGACGGGCTGCAACGCCAGCAGGTCAAGAAGATGCTGGATGAATGGGAGGCCCGCCACCCGGGGCGTCGCCAGGTGATGTTTCGCGCCCTGATGAACGCGCGGCCCAGCCATTTGCTCGACCCCAGGCTGTTCGACTTTGCCGCACTCGGCAATGGCGCGTGATCCTGGCAAATTTGGCGAAAATCCCGGACAACATGGTATGCGCGATTAACGTTTTCGCCACCCCCGTGCCCCAGCCTGCCTGGTGGGCGAGACAGGATAGGGGACAAGGGGTGCCATGCGAAAAGGGCGAAACCTGACGACGATATTCGGCACGAATCTCATGCGCCGGGTGAATCTGTTTGCACTGCTGCCGCTGCTTGTCGCGCTCGCTTACTGGATTCGGGCCGAGTCGGTCATCATTCTTGTCAGCCTGGTCTTTCCCCTGATGCTTGCCATCCAGGGGGTTTCAGGGCGCGGTGCATCCACGACGGCCCTGACACACCGCGATACCCTGACCGGACTTGACGACAGACATGCGGCGCTGGAAAAAATGTCGGCGTTTCTCGATGATCCGGCATTCTCGGGCCGGGAAACGGCGATTCTCGTTGTCGATCTCGACAGCTTTCGCAAGATCAACCGCCGCTTTGACATGGACGCCGGCGACCGCCTGCTGGTCGAGGTCGGTGAAAGGCTGCGATCATGCGTACGCGAAAGCGACGTCGTGGCCCGCATAGACGGCGACGAATTCGCCATCATCCTGCATCCCATGCAAAGCGGCGATATCGGTATCGCGCTGTCCATCGCCGAGCGGATCAAGGCGGCCATCGATCGCCCCTTTGCCGTCGATCACACGACCTGTCACCTGTGTTGTTCGATCGGCCTGTGCAGCGCGACACGCGCGCCCCGCAGGACCGCCGCCTCGATGTTGGGCAGCGCCGAAATCGCGCTCGAGCTGGCCATCAACGAGGGGCCTGGCGCGATACGCTGTTTCTCGCCCGGCATGGCGCGGCAGATACAGAGATTGCGCCATCTTTCCTCCCAGCTGGGCGATGCGCTCGACAATGGCCAGATCAGGCCGTGGTTTCAGCCCCAGATCTGTACCGATACCGGCGAGGTCGCGGGATTCGAGGCACTTGCCCGGTGGGAACACCCGGAAAATGGCGTGATCCTGCCAGCCCTGTTCCTGGATGCCATCGAAAGCACGGGACAATCCGAAAGGCTTGGCCAGATCATCCTGCATCACAGCCTGATCGCGTTAAGGGAATGGGACAGGGCCGGTTTCAGGGTGCCGGGCGTGGGAATCAATTTTTCCTCGACGGAACTGCAAAACCCCAGGCTGGTCGAAAAGATCAAGTGGGAGGTGGACCGGTTCGACATCCACCCATCCCGGATCACCATCGAAATCCTGGAAAACGTGGTCAGCGACCACGAGGACGACATCGTGACCCGCAACATCCGCTCGCTGGCGGCACAGGGGTTCAATCTGGATCTTGACGATTTCGGCACCGGTCACGCGGCAATCGCCAATATCCGGCGTTTCAGTGTCAACCGCATCAAGATCGACCGCAGCCTGGTCAAGGGTCTGGACAAGGACCCTGAACAGCAATCTCTGGCGGGCGCAATCATTCGCATGGCCGAGAGTCTGGGCGTCGATGCCCTGGCCGAGGGGGTTGAAACCGTGGGCGAGCATCACCGCCTTGCCCAGCTTGGCTGCCGCTACGTTCAGGGCTACGGGATCGCGCGCCCGATGCCGTTTGACGACACCGTTACCTGGCTGGGCCGCCATAATGAAAAACTGCGCCGCGGCAACGGCCCCTGGCGCCGCGCCGGATAGGCGGCACCACAGTTGGCGCCGGGCGGGCGGCGGGTTACGGCCGCAGCGATCAAACCGAGGTGACGCAAGGGCGCATCGCGGTGAAAACCGCTTGACCTTTCTCGCCCACATCTGTTGAACCACCCTAGCGAAAAACCACGAGGTGGACTCCGAGATGGAAGATCAGAACAAGAACCTGATTCTAGCAACGGCCCTTTCGGCGTTGGTCATTCTGGTCTGGGTCGTGTTCTTTCCGCCCGAGACTCCACCCAACACCCAGCCCGGTCAACAGACCACAACCCAAACCGCGAAAACCGGCACAACCGGCCAGCAGGTCGCGCAGGCCCCGACCGCCCCGGAAAAGGCGGCTGGCGCACCGAACGCCACCGCCGCGGCTGCCAGTGTCGAGACCCGTGCCCAGGCCCTGGCCCAGAGCAAACGCGTCCCCATCGACACCCCCCGGCTCAGCGGGTCGATATCGCTCAAGGGGGGGCGGATCGACGATATCCTGCTGAACGACTATCACACCGAGGTCGATCCGAAATCGCCCAAGATCACGCTGTTGTCCCCGGCGGGCGGGCCGGGTGCCTATTATGTGCTTTACGGCTGGGCGCCGGTCGGCAAGCTCGACTATTCCGAAGTCCCCGGTGCCGACACCCCGTGGCAGGTCGAAAGCGGCGACAAGCTGACCGTGAAAACACCGATCACCCTGATCTGGAACAATGGCAAGGGCCTGACCTTTCGCCGGACGATCTCGGTAGACAAGAACTACATGTTCACTGTCAGGCAGACCGTGACGAACAACACCGGCGCCCCGGTCGAGGTGGCCCCTTACGGGATCATCGCCCGTCATGGCGACCCCAAGGTCGCCGGCTATCGCATCCTTCACGAGGGGGTTGTTGCCTCGGCCGACGATCGGCTGATCGAAATCACCTACAAGAAGATGAAAAAGCTCGACCCGCTCAAGGGCGAGCCCGGCCTTGGCGAAGAGCGCAAGGTGGACAAGAACGGCTGGATCGGTTTTACCGACAAGTACTGGATGACGACCCTGGTTCCCTTCAAGGGTCAGAGCTTTACCGCAGTCGCAAAATACCTGCCGAAAAGATCAATCTATCAGACGGATGCACGCCTGCCGATCATGAAGGTCGCCCCCGGCAAGACGGTCGAGGCCAGGACCATGCTGTTTTCCGGCGCAAAGGAATGGGAAACGATCCGCAATTACCAGGACAGGCTGGGCATCGAACAGTTCGTCGATTCCATCGACTGGGGCTGGTTCTTTTTCCTGACCAAGCCCATCTTTCAGGTTCTGCACTTCATGAACAAGGTGCTGGGGAACATGGGCTGGGCAATCATCAGCCTGACCATCCTGATCAAGGCGCTGATGTTCCCGCTGGCCTACAAGTCATATGTCTCGATGGCGCGGATGAAGGAACTTCAGCCCGAAATCGAAAAGCTGAAGGAACGTGTCGGCGACGACAAGCAGAAACTGCAGCAGGAAATGATGAAGCTGTACAAGGAGAAAAAGGTCAACCCCGCGGCGGGCTGCCTGCCGATCCTGTTACAGATCCCGATCTTCTTTTCCCTGTACAAGGTGATCTTCGTCACCATCGAACTGTACCACGCCCCCTTCATCGGCTGGATCAGGGACCTGTCGGCACCCGACCCGACCTCGATCATCAACCTGTTCGGCCTGCTGCCCTGGGATGCCCCGGCGCCGGGCAGCCCGCTGTCGATCCTCTCTCTTGGCGTTCTGCCGATCCTGCTGGGTATCAGCATGTGGTTGCAGCAAAAACTGAACCCGGCCCCCGCCGACAAGATGCAGGCCCAGATCTTTGCCTGGATGCCCTGGGTATTCATGTTCATGCTGGGTCGTTTTGCCAGCGGGCTGGTTCTGTACTGGGTGGCCAACAACACCATTACCTTTACCCAGCAATACATCATCCTGCGCAGCCAGGGCGTCAAACCCGACGTGTTCGGCAACATCATATCGTCGTTCAGGCGCAAGAAACCCGATACGACGCCCAGCAAGAAATGAATCTCACGGGCCTGCCATGTGGCGGGCCTGTTGCAAGGCCGACTTTGACAAGGCCGATCGTGATTCGGGGCTTGCCCCCTGGGACGGGGCCGGCATGATCGGTCCCGCCAACCACCCATTTCAGGGACGCATGACATGGAACCGCGTTTTCCGATAGCCGACGAACCCGATCCCACCCTGGCCGAGGTGGGGCGCAAGCTGTTTGCCGGACCTTGCACGTTTCTCAAGGGCGTTGTCGCCATGGACGGCCTGCCCGCGGACGCGCGCATCGAGGTCTGCTTTGCGGGTCGCTCGAATGTCGGGAAGTCGTCGCTGATCAACGCCCTGGTCGGGCAGCGTAACCTGGCCCGCTCGTCAAATACGCCTGGCCGCACCCAGGAGATCAACTTCTTCGCGCTTGGCACAAGGCGGTTTCTGGTCGATCTTCCAGGCTACGGGTTTGCACAGGCCCCTGTCGACGTGGTCGAAAGGTGGCAGCGCCTGATGAAGGCCTATCTTTCCGGGCGGGCAAATCTGCGACGCGTGTTCCTGTTGATCGACGCACGCCACGGGCCGAAAAAGGTCGATGAGGAAATCATGGACCTTCTGGACAAATGCGCGGTTACCTTTCAGGCCGTCCTGACCAAGATCGACAAACCGGGACAGGATGCACTGGACAAGGCGACCGCGCAGACCCGTGCCGTGCTGGCCCGCCATCCCGCCGCCTACCCGGAAATCGTCCTGACTTCGGCCGAGCGCAGACAGGGGTTGGAAACCTTGCGCGCAATCATTGCCGGGATCGAATAGGCCTCAGACGTGCTGCGCGCCATTGACCTCGATCTCGGTCCCGGTGACGTAAGAGCTTTCCTCAGAGCAGAGGAAATAGATGACGCTTGCCACCTCTTCTGGCTGACCGAGGCGACGCAAGGGTATGGTTTCCGTCAGCTTGTCAGTCCCCGGTGACAGGATCGCGGTTTCGATTTCGCCCGGAGCAATGGCATTGACCCGCACTCCAAGCGGGCCGAAATCATGGGCCATCTCCCGCGTCAGGGCCGCCAGCGCGGCCTTGGACGTCGCATAGGCGGCCCCGGCAAAGGGATGCACGCGACTGCCGGCGATCGAGGTCACATTGACCACCGCCCCGCGCGCCGCCTGCAATTCGTCCTTCAGACCCCGGGCCAGGACCACCGGCGCAAAGAAATTGACGTGAAAGACCTGCCCCCAGGTCTGCAGATCGGTGTCCAGGGTATTCAGCCGACGCCCCCCCTCGCCCTTGGGTGAAATGCCGGCGTTGTTCACCAGCGCATCCAGCCTGCCGTCGAGCCGTTCCCTTATACCCTCGATCGCGGCGATCGTTTTCGAGGGATCCGACAGATCGATCTGGATATGGTTTTCCTCACCTCCCGGCCAGGGGCAGTGGGGCGAAAACGGCATCCGCGAACAGGTCAGCACCCGCCATCCACGATCCGAGAAATACTTGACCGTCGCGTGCCCGATACCCCGGCTGGCCCCCGTCAGGAGAAGTGTTCTCTGTCTTTCCTGCTGTGTCATGGCTTTCCCTGCGTGAATCGCTGCGCCGCAGTTTCGCATGTTGCACCACGCCGTCCAAGCGGATTAACCTGTCGGCGGATCTGGCAGGAAAGCAGCAGGAAACCGACGATGGAGAAACAGACCGCCATGAAACGGGATTGGATCGGCACCGCCCGCACCCTCAGCGAGGCGCTGCCATATCTGCAGCGCTATGATGGTGCCATCGTGGTGGTCAAGTTTGGCGGTCATGCCATGGGCGACGATACGGCCATGAACAGTTTTGCCCGCGATATCGTGCTGATGAAACAGGTGGGCGTGAACCCCGTGATCGTGCATGGCGGCGGTCCGATGATCAACGGGATGCTCGAACAGCTGGGCATCGAATCACAATTCGTGAACGGCAAGCGGGTGAGCGACGAGAAAACCGTCGAAGTGGTCGAGATGGTTCTCTCGGGCCTGATCAACAAACGCATCGTCCAGGCAATCAACGCACAGGGCGGGCGTGCTGTGGGTCTGTCGGGCAAGGATGCCAGCCTGATGATATGCCAGGCCGCCGACCCCGAACTGGGTTTCGTGGGCGACCCGGTCGAGATCAACCCGCGTGTGCTGACCGAGCTGTCGGATTCTGGCTATATTCCGGTCGTGGCGCCTCTGGGTGCCGGGCGCGCGGGTGAGACATTCAATGTCAACGGCGACACCGCCGCGGGCGCCATCGCAGGTGCGCTCAGGGCTGACCGCCTGTTGCTGCTGACCGATGTCGCCGGGGTCAAGGATGCCGATGGCGAGGTCGTCACCCAGCTGACACCCGCACAACTGCGCGACATGATGAAATCCGGCGTCATATCGGGCGGGATGATCCCCAAGACGGAAACCGCCCTCAAGGCCATGGAGGGCGGGGTGCGGGCCGTGGTCATCCTTGACGGGCGCGCGCGCAACGCGGTGCTTCTGGAACTGTTTACCGAACATGGGGCCGGCAGCCTGATCAAGGCCGACTGATGCCCGGCCCGCATGCCACCCGGACGTGTCGTTCGACGCACTTGCCCGGGCGGCAGGGAATATGGCAGGCTGAGGCGGCAATCGGCGCACCGCACGCGCCATTTCCATGAAAGGCAGGCCATGAAAACGCTGATACTCGTCCGGCACGCAAAATCGAGCTGGGCACAGCCGGCGCTGGCCGACCGTGACCGGCCACTGAATGCCCGTGGAAGGGCCGCTGCGGCTGCCATGGGGGGGTGGCTTGCCCAGCAGGGATACCAGCCTGACGAGGTCATCCTGTCGCCTGCCAGACGGTGCCGCGAGACATGGGACGGGTTTGAACCGTCGCTCGCGCCCGTAGCCCGGCTGCGTATCGAGGACGACCTGTACCTTGCACCAGACGATCAGATGCTGTCTGTCCTGCGCACAGCCCTTGGTCGCAATGTAATGATGATCGCCCACATGCCCGGAATCGGCGAATTCGCCCGCCTGATGCGCCGCGACCCGCCGCCGCTGGATGACAGGTTCAGGAAATATCCCACCTGTGCCACGCTCGTGATGAATTTCGAGATCGACGACTGGGCAGATCTGCAGACGGGAACCGGGGTGGTCCAGGCCAGCATGGTGCCGCGCATGCTCGAACCCCTGCCATAAAAAACCCCGGCCGCATGACCGGGGTTTTCCTGTTGCGGGCCCTGGACAGGATCCGGGCTCAGTGACCGAGGATCTGGCTGAGGAACAGCTTGGTCCGCTCGTTCTTGGGGTGGTGAAAGAACTCTTCCGGTTCGTTCTGTTCGACGATCTGACCCTCATCCATGAAGATGACGCGGTTTGCAACCTGGCGGGCAAAGCCCATCTCGTGGGTCACCACCAGCATCGTCATGCCCTCTTCGGCCAGTTCGATCATGGTGTCGAGCACCTCCTTGATCATCTCGGGGTCCAGCGCCGAGGTCGGCTCGTCAAACAGCATGATGCGCGGTTTCATGCACAGGGACCGCGCAATCGCCACGCGCTGCTGCTGACCGCCCGACAGCTGGCCGGGGTACTTGTTCGCCTGCTCGGGGATCCGCACCTTTTCGAGATAGTGCATCGCGATTTCCTCGGCCTCCTTCTTGGGCGTCTTGCGCACCCAGATGGGGGCCAGCGTGCAGTTTTCCAGAATCGTCAGATGCGGAAACAGGTTGAAGTGCTGGAACACCATCCCGACCTCGGAACGGATCTTGTCGATGTTCTTGAGGTCCGAGGTCAGCTCGATCCCCTCGACCTTGATCGTTCCGGCCTGATGTTCCTCAAGCCGGTTGATGCAACGGATCAATGTCGATTTGCCCGACCCCGACGGCCCCGCGATGACGATCCGCTCGCGGCGGTTCACCGTCAGGTTGATGTCGCGCAGTACGTGAAAGGCGCCATACCATTTGTTCATGTTGACGATTTCGATGGCAACCTTGTCCGACACCTGCATGGCGCTGCGGTTGACCTGGCTTTTTTCAGCTTGTTCAGACATGAAGTTTGTTCCTTATCTGTGCCCGGTCTGAAGCTTGCGCTCCAGATACATCGAGTAGCGCGACATCGCAAAGCAAAAGAGGAAGAATACAGCCCCGATAAAGCCGTACAGTTCCCAGATGATGCCGTTCCAGTTTTCGTCGGCGCGAATGGCCTGCAACAGTCCCAGCGGATCCATCAGGCCGATGATGTAGACCAGCGTCGTATCCTTGAACAGGCCGATGAAGGTCTGAACGATACCGGGGATCGAAACCTTGAGCGCCTGCGGCAGAATGATCAGGCGCATGGATTTCCAGTAATCCAGGCCCAGCGCATCAGCCGCCTCATACTGCCCCTTGGGCAGCGAGGCCAGCCCGCCCCTGATCACCTCGGCAAGATAGGCCGAGGCAAACAGCGTGACCATGATGATCACCCTCAGCAACAGCGCGAAATGCGTCCCCGGCGGCATGAAGTAGTTCAGCAGCAGGTGCGCAACGAACAGCAGCGTGATCAGCGGCACGCCACGGATGAACTCGATGAACCCGATCGACAGGCGCTTGACGATAAACATGTCGGCCTGCCGACCCAGCGCCAGCAGGATACCGATGGGAAGCGACGCCACGATCCCGGTCAGACCGACCGTCACGGACAGCGTGAATCCCCCGAATTTCGAGCTTTCGACCGGCTCGATGGAAAGCGGGATCGCGCTGTGGATTAAGCCAACTAAAGTTGACTCTCCTTTTGCTGCACCAGCAAGAAATTCAAGCCCGCCAATTGTCGAGAGCTGTTGCCCCATAAGAATGGTGATCCGGAAAGTCAGGATTGGCGAAACTAGCGCCCACCAAGCAGCAAACAAGGCGACGGACAGAGCCAAAGAAGCCGCGATATCAACACGATTTCTAAGAGAGACAAATACCGCCACCGCCGCAAGTATCCCAATTCCATTTGCCGCCAACCCAGGCACCGAAGCTAACGATTGCAGCGACATCGAAATATCCGTGAAGGAAAATGTCCACCACAGGATCGGCACGAATATTGCCGCAATCACCGCCACCAGCGCACTGCTGACACGCAGAAGAACCGAGAAGGCCACGGCAGCCAGTACGACGCCAGCCAGAACCATGATCGGGCCCCAGACCGAGCCGCCCCACAGCAGCCAGTAACCGATGAACGGATAGACCGCCGAGAACCACAGCATCTTGCGCGGCAGGTTGCTGAACAGAACCGGCGCCAGCGCGGCCAGCATCAGCAGGAACGAAAGATCGATCCGCCAGCGCAGTTCGCGCGGATAAAAGCCGTACATCAGCTGCGATCCGCGTTCCTTGATCACCCCCCAGCAGGCTCCGGTTGCATCGGGGCCGTATTCGGCCTTGATGATGCTGCGACATTCGTTCAGCGACCCGGCATTCCAGACACCGTGCAGGAACCACGGCAACATCGCCGAAATGATGGAATAGAGAACCGCAACGGAAACGATGGTGAGGGTCGCGTTGAACCAGCCGTCAAACAGGTTCTGACGCATCCATCCGATGATTCCCACCTCGGTAACGGGGGGGTCCTTTTCGGGCAGTATCTCGGTGCGGACATAGGAAAGATCCGACATGTCAACGCTCCTTCAGTTTTACTTTGGAGTTGTACCAGTTCATCACCGACGAGATCGACAGCGAGATGCCCAGATAGATCAGCATCAACAGCAGGATCGACTCCAGCTCGCGCCCCGTCTGGTTCAGCGTGATGCCACCCAGGGTGCCCGTGATGTCCATGTACCCCACGGCGATTGCCAGCGACGAGTTCTTGGTCAGGTTCAGATATTCCGAAATCAGCGGCGGGATGATGACCCGCAGCGCCTGCGGCAGGATGACCAGCTGCATGGTACGGCCCGGCCTGAGGCCCAGCGCATAGGCGGCCTCGGTCTGGCCGTGGGAAACCGACATGATGCCGGCACGCACGATCTCGGCCATGAAGGCCGCCGTATACAGCGCCAGAGCCAGCCACAGAGAGATCAGCGAATTGCGCAGATGCAGCCCGCCCTTGAAGTTGAAGCCCTTGAGTACCGGATAATCCAGCGTGATCGGAGCGCCGATGATCATGTAGACAACAATCGACGGGATGAAGAAAATGCCCAGGCTGATCCAGAAAACGGGCAGGATCTGGCCCGTGGCCTCTTGCCGGGCATGGGCCCAGCGGCGGAACGCCCAGATTGCCACCAGCGACAGGACAAAGGTGATCCCGACCCACAGCGCGCCGTCATTGAACACCGGCTTGGGTATGTAGGTGCCACGGTTGGTAAAGGCGGTGGTGCCCCACAGGCTCATCGAGGCATTGGCATTGGCGCCGCGGAATTCGTTGGGCTTAGGAAAGATCTCGATGAAGATCGACATCGCAAAGATGATCCACAGCAGGATCGGAACATTGCGAAAGACCTCGATATAGACGGTCATCAGGCGTGCGACCAGCCAGTTTTTCGACAGGCGCAGAACCCCGATGATCACCCCCAGTATGGTGGCAACGAAACAGCCCAGAAAGGCCACCAGCAGGGTGTTGAGCAATCCGACGATGGCAGCGCGGCCATGCGACATCTGGTTGTTGTACGGGATGAGCTTCTGGTTGATGTCATACCCGGCCGGATCCCACAGGAACGAGAACTGGATCGGCTTGCCAAGAGCAGCCAGGTTTGACACGGCATTGCTGATCAGCCAGGCAGCCCCCAGCATGAAAATCATCAGCGTGACGATCTGGATGGTGAGTGAGCGATACCGCGTATCGTAGATCAGCATGCTCAGCCGAAACGTTTTCTGCGGTACCGCGTCAGGTGTGACAGACATGGGTGGCGTCCCCCTGGAGTCGGTCTAAGAGACGAATTTGGGTGATTGCTAGAACTCGGATGCGCGGACCATTTTCATCTTGTCCACGGGTCCTGCGGTCCGGATTCCGGCCGACAAATGACTTATGGGCGCGGTCTTGCCGCGCCCATAAGAAAGATCATGTCAACGGAACGGGGGCGAGTACTGGAGGCCACCGTTTTCCCACAGCGCGTTCAGGCCGCGCGACAGGCCGATCGAGGTTTTCTCGCCAAGATACTTCTCGAACAGCTCGCCATAGTTGCCGCCTGCCTTGATGGCGCGGTAGGCCCAATCCTTGTCGAGACCGAACATGGCGCCCAGGTTGCCCTCGGTGCCTAGGATACGGTTGATCTCGGGGTTGTTGGTACCCTTCCTCAACTCGTCGATATTGGCCGAGGTGATGCCCAGCTCTTCGGCCGAGACCAGCGCGTTCAGGGTCCAGCGGACAATGTCGGACCACTGCTCGTCACCCTGACGGGTGAGCGGGCCGAGCGGCTCTTTCGAGATGACTTCGGGCAGAACGACATAGTTGTCGGGGTTTTCAAAGGTCGCGCGGGTCGCGGCTAGGCCCGAACGGTCGGTCGTGTACACGTCGCAGGCACCGGCCAGGAACTGCTGGCGCGCCTCGGCGTTGGTTTCGATGGGAACCGGCTCGTAGTTCATGTTGTTCGAGCGGAAATAGTCAGCCAGGTTCAGCTCGGTCGTGGTGCCGGTCTGGATGCAGACGGTCGCGCCGTCGAGTTCCTTGGCCGAGGTCACGCCCAGCGATTTCGGAACCATGAAGCCCTGACCGTCGTAATAGTTGATGCCGTCAAAGGTGAACTTCAGGTCAACGTCACGGGTGAAGGTCCAGGTCGTGTTCCGGGCCAGCATGTCGATTTCGCCCGAGGCAAGTGCGGTAAAGCGGGTCTTGCCGGTGGTGGGGGTGAACTTGACAGCCTGCGGATCGCCCAGGACGGCGGCAGCAACGGCACGGCAGACCGATACGTCAAAGCCGCTCCAGTTACCGTTTGCGTCGGGGGCGGCGAAACCGACGAGGCCGGTCGAAACGCCACACTGGAGGAAGCCTTTCGCCTTCACATCGTCAAGGGTACCGGCAGACGCTACCGCGGCTGCAAAGCCAGCCACCGTCAGCGCGCCGAGAAATACGGATTTTTTCATGTTTACCTCTTCCTGATGGTCCGCCCCGGAAAGGGCGGTTTTCCGACCACAATGGCCGGTCTCTGAAATTACCCAGGGTAAAAACCCTCGGTGACGGTGAGTTTGTTCAAATCTTTATCATCAGGTCAAGGGAACTTTTGCAGGTTGACGGCTAGTCAACGAAGGAAAAGTGATTCGTTTCGGGGTTGATTAACAATATTGCGCGGAAGGGTTGTTCCGTTACGGAATCATGCCCCGCCCAGGCCCGCCGAAACCGGCCGGGAAAGCGTGATTTCAATTCATTTGAGACAATTCATGGAATCGAAACGCGTCCGAAAACTCGCCGAACTTGTACCGGGCAGCGGCGGCGGCCTCGTCGTCGACTCCCCAGAACTGTTCCTGCCAGGTCTCATCGACGCGCGACAATGTCCACAACCGGTCGATCGGGGCATGACCGTCGATAGCCGCAAGGCCGATCACCAGCGAACCCGACAATGTAACAAGGTCGTGAAAGGCGGTCAGGGAAAAGACCCCCATCGCATCGACAATCTCGGCCAGACGCGCAATCGCCGCCTTGTCCTGCGGGTCGTGTATCACCCCCCGGCGGGGTTGCAGGCGCACCCCGTGACGGCGGACGAGCCATTCGAGCAGCGGATCCCAGGCCTCGCTCTGTCGCGCGACCAGCCCCTCGGGGTGAAGGGCGCGATAACAGGTCAGATCGCTGTCCGCGTATTCGGTCAGCATCTCGACGACCTCGGCACGTTGCACGCGCACCCGGTCGAGCGCGGCATTGGCCCGGCGCGTCATTGGCATCAACGCCGGGTCGATCCTGTCCTCGACCGCGCGCCACTCGTCAGCGACCGCCTGCGCGAGCGCGGGCGTCGGCAAGACGATCAACGTCCCGGCAGGTGTACGCAGGGGGCGGCCATCCAGCAGCACCGCATGACCGGCCTCTTGCACGTCGGTCGTGACATCTTTCCAGAATCGCTTTCCTGACGGGGGAAACATGGTTCAGTCGGCCTCGTCGAACGGATCCGCGGGAACATCGCGCTCGTCCCAGGCGAACAGTTCCCATGTCTTGCGCATGTGCGGCGGCAGGGGCGCAACCAGGGTCAGCCTGTTGCCCGTGACGGGATGGGAAAACGACAGCATCCGCGCATGCAGGTGCAGCTTGCGGCTGACGTCTCCGCCCAGCTGTGCGCCCCAGCCGTCGCCCTCGTTCGTCTGGCGGTTGGTGCCGTATTTTCCATCGCCGATGATGGGGTGGCCGATCTCGGCCATATGGGCGCGCAGCTGATGGGTTCGCCCGGTAACCGGGACCAGGGCAACCCAGGACGCACGACGACCGGCGGTTTCCAGCACCGCGTAATCCGAGGTCGCGTGCCTGGCGCCGTCATGGCCGGCCACCTGATCGGGGTGCAGGCAGATCATGCGTTCGCCCGCCCCATGCGGCCCGTGCCCCGGTGCCTTGACCAGACCGAAACGGATCGTCCCCATGCGCGGCGAGGGCACACCGGCGACGACCGCCCAATAGATCTTGCGCGTGGTGCGCGCTGCAAATGCCCGGGTCAGGCCGCGGGCGGCGCGACCATTGCGTGCCAACAGCAGGATGCCCGAGGTATCCTTGTCCAGCCGATGCACTAGCCGGGGCTTTTCGTCGAGTCCGAATTTCAACGCCTCGGCCAGCCCGTCGACATGGCGCCTGTGGCCCGAGCCGCCCTGTACCGGCAGACCCGCGGGCTTGTTAATCGCGATGATGTCGTCATCGCGCCAGATCACGGCCTCGCGGATCATCCTTGCGTCTTCGGGGCTGATATCCTGCGTTTTCGGGGCCACTGTCGGGGCCGGCCCCTCGGGCAGGGGCGGCACACGCACCGTCTGCCCCGTGTCCAGCCTTGTTGCGGCCTTGACCCGCCCGCCATTGATGCGCAGCTCGCCCTTGCGACACATCTTTTCGATGCGCCCCTGCCCAAGCTGCGGAAAGCGCCGCCTGAGCCAGCGGTCCAGCCGCATGCCGGCGTCGTCTGCCGCCACCTCGATCAGTTGAACCCTTTTCATCCGATCAGGCCGCGCGCCATTAGGATACCGCCCACCAGCGCGACAAAGGCAACGCCGATCGACCCCCCGAAATAGAGCGCGGCGGCAATCAGCCGCTCCTGATCGATCAACGACCACAGGTCCAGCGAAAAGGCCGAAAAGGTTGTATACCCCCCCAGAAAGCCGGTCATGATCAGCGGAACCAGGGGCGATATCTGTTCATCGCGCGTCATCAGGAAAACATAGGCCACCCCCATGATGAACGAGCCAATCACATTGGCCGCAAAGGTGCCAAAGGGAAATCCATTGCCCAGCACCCGCGCCGCCGCCAGACCGGTCGTGTAACGCCCGATCGCGCCGAGGGCGCCGCCAAGGCCCACTTGAAGTATCGTCCAGATCATTTCCAGTTTCCGTGTTTTTCGCGCCAGCCCCGCAAAGGACTCAACCGCGCAGCTTTGTCAAGCACGCCCTGATCCGCCCGACCCGGACCCAGGCCCTGACTTTGACCCAGGCCCACGCGCCCGTCGCGCGCGCAACTTGACGAAATAATCGAGCCTCTTTTTCAACTCGCGCTCATGGCCGCGCTCGGGAGGTACGTAAAAGACACCCCTCGCCATGCCCTCGGGGAAATAGTTCTGCCCGGAAAAGCCATCCTCGGCGTCATGGTCATAGACATAGCCCGCGCCGTGGCCCAGCTGTTTCATCAGGTCGGTCGGGGCATTCAGTATATGGCTGGGTGGCGGCTCGGAGCCATGTTGCCGCGCCGCGGCCTGGGCGGCCTTGTATGCCGAATATGCGGCGTTGGATTTGGGGGCAAGCGCCAGATAGATGACGGCCTGCGCAAGAGCCAGCTCACCTTCGGGGCTGCCAAGCCGTTCATAGACCTCCCAGGCATGGACACACAGCGCCTGTGCCCCCGGATCGGCGAGGCCGATATCCTCGACGGCCATGCGGGTGATACGACGCGCCAGATAACGGGGGTCCTCACCGCCCTCCAGCATCCGGGCGAACCAGTACAGCGCCGCATCCGGGTCGGAACCGCGCACCGATTTGTGCAATGCCGAAATCAGGTTGTAATGTTCATCGCCCGACTTGTCGTATTTCGGAGCCCGGCGTGACAGACGTTGCGACAGTTCGTCCGGTGACAGGGGTTGATCCGGTTTCCACGCAAAGATCTGTTCCAGCAGATTCAGCAGCGCGCGCCCGTCGCCATCGGCCATTTCCAGCAGCTGCTCGCGTGCCTCGGCGGTCACCGGAACCGGCACGCCCATTTCGGACTCCGCGCGCTGGCACAGCAGTTCGAGTTCGCCGGGCCTGAGCCGCTCAAGCACCATGACCTGCGCGCGTGACAGCAGCGCGGCGTTCAGTTCGAATGACGGGTTTTCGGTCGTCGCCCCGACCAGAACGATGGTGCCGTCCTCCATATGGGGCAGAAATCCGTCTTGCTGGGCCTTGTTGAACCGATGGATTTCATCGACGAACAACAGGGTGCCCTTGCCGTTCTGGCGCCGCAGACGCGCGGCCTCGAACACCTTGCGCAGCTCGGGCACGCCGGTAAAGATCGCGCTGATCTGGACAAATGCCAGGTCGGTTTCATCCGCCAGAAGGCGCGCGATCGTCGTCTTGCCGACCCCCGGCGGCCCCCAGAACACGATGTTCGACAGAGCGTTTGCGGCCAACATGGCGGCCAGCGGACCATCGGGGCCCAGGATGTGTTGCTGACCGATCACCTGGGAAAGGCTGCGCGGACGCAGACGGTCGGCAAGCGGGCGGTGGGCGGCGCTGTCGTCGCCCTGCCCGGTGGATCTGCCGGTGGGTTGATCAAAGAGATCCGCCATCATCCCCTCAGGCGCATGGTCAGAAGCTGACCGTTGCGCATGACGGTAATGGTCCAGATGCGCGCGCGCATACGGGCCGCACGGCGCAGATCGGCGGGTGTTTCCACCCTCTGACCGTTGACCTCTTTCACTATATCCCCCCGGCGAAAGCCGATATTCGCGCCAATCCCTCGCGCGGACACCACGACGACGCCGTCAGCCGTCATGGGCAGGCCCATTTCGGAAATGACCGCCGGGTTGATACGGGCCACGGTCAGCCCGGCAAACGGGCTCTGGCCCGTGATCAGGGTCTTGTCGCGCGGTGGCCGATCGGGGGCCTGTTTCATGCGCACGACTGCCGTCTGTTTCCTGCCGTTCCTGAAAAAGGTGATCTTCGCCTTGGCGCCGACACCTGCCACCGACATGTGATACAGCAACTCGGCCGGACCGTTCACCGGCTGACCGTTGAAACCGACGATGATGTCTCCTTGCCGGATACCAGCCTTTGCAAAGGGGCTCTGGGGATGCATCTGCACGACAACCATGCCCTCGGGACGATCCAGATTCAGCCCCTCGGCAAGGTTGCTGTCGACCATCTGCCCGATCAGGCCCGCCCAGGGGCGGATGAATTTCCTGTTGCCGGCTTCGGCCTGTTTCAGAAAGGCCGCGACCAGATCCGAGGGAATGGCAAACCCGATGCCGTTCGACCCGCCCGAACGCGTCAGTATCGACGTGTTGATCCCGACCAGAGCGCCCGTCATGTCAACCAGCGCCCCGCCCGAGTTGCCGGGGTTGATGGGCGCATCGGTCTGAATGAAATATGCGCGCGTATTGCCCACCGCCCCGCCCGAGCGCGCGAGGCCCGAGATGATGCCGCTGGATACCGTCTGGCCCACGCCAAAGGGGTTGCCGATCGCCAGAACCAGATCGCCCACCTCGATTTCGGACGAGGGCCTGAGGCTGAGCGTGGGCAGGTTGCGTGCTCCGATCAGCTTCAGCACGGCCAGATCGGCGGTCTTGTCGGCCAGCAGGACCTTGGCGTCGAATTCACGCCGGTCGTTCAGCGCAACCCTGATCTGGGTTGCCTCGCCCACCACATGATAGTTCGAAACGACCAACCCGTCTGACGAAAGGATCACCCCCGAGCCCAGCGACTGCTGCACCCGCGGCGCCGGGCGGCCGAAATTTCGGAAAAATTCGGAAAAGAAGGGATCGTTGGCAAAGGGGCTGGGCTGCGATGCTATGATTCGCTTGGCATATATGTTCACGACCGCTGGTGCCGACTTGTGCACCACGGGGGCAAAGCTGAGGGTGATTTCAGCCTTCGATGCCGGCACCTTGGCCGGAACCGGCGATGGCATGATAATGGAAAGGCCGACAACGGCGGCGGTCAGAAACCTCTTCATGGCTACCCTCACAACAAGATTGGCCGGACGCCGCAGAATATGATCTGCGGACCGGGAATTACAACCGCTCGGCGCGTCGCATCTGCACGCGATCCATGGATCAGGCGGAGTTTGGCCTATATCGCGTCACACCGCCGCCGGCCGAAATGGGGTACCCCTTTTCCCAGAAAGGGTACCCCACCGCCCGGCCGCGCAGCGTGTACGGCATTTGCCACGGATAGCCGGTTACGCAGCCGCCGCAAGGGGGGCTGCGCCAGTTCCGGGCCAGTTCCGGGCCAGTTCCGCGTCAGTGCAGCGTTCCGGCCAGATTCATCATTGCAACCTGCGACATCGACCCGTCGATTTCCATCTTGGGCCCGGCCGCTTCCGCATCGAGACCAAGACGCGCGATCCAGCGCGACCAGACGGCCGGGACAAGGCCCAGGATCTGGGTCGCGCCCAAGGTACGGGCGGCACTGATCATTTCCCCCATCAGGTTGGCCTGCACACGCATCCGCTTGTTCGCGGGAACGGACTGGGAAACAAAAACCCGCGACGATTCCCAGATATGGGGTGCCACGGGTGCCTCGAAATACAGCAGGTCCTGCGGGATCGACTCAAGCAACCCACGCTGCGCATCGCGAATCATGTAGGTATAGATGCCGCAGCGTGCTGTCGTGGGGGTCAGGCGGATACCGGCCAGCACCTCGCCGAACTCATGCACTGCTATCCAGCGACTGGCCGGGGTATCGTACTGGTCGTACTCCATCCCGTTGGCCTCGGGCAGGTCCCAGTTGTTGCGAACGATGAAGGATTCCCTTCGCGCACGCAGCAGATTCGCAAACAGCTCACCGTGAACATGCATGTTCTCGAATGATAAGGTGGTAGTTTCCATGGTAGCCTCCAGCTTGGTTGAAAACACTGTCACCCTGCTGGTGGGAATACCCGTTCATAGCAGCCTGTAATCCTTGGCGCGCTGAATCGCTTCTGCTGTCGTTCTGGCCAGGAGCCGGCTTCTTGCCGAATTCAGCCTGGCCTTGAGCGCGCTTTCGGATATCCCAAGTATCGCTGCAGCAGCGGCGTGGCGATGGCCATCTGCGATCAGCTGCAGGGCTTGTTTCTGAGCATTGGTCAAACTCCCCGGAGGTTCCGTCACCTCGTGCAGGGTTTCGACCAGTTCCGCAATCCTCCCGATTTCCTGATCGTTGAATTCCCGGTCGCTGCGGGCACAACCCACAATCGACCTTGACGACAACGGGCCCAGTGCCACCACCACACCGTATTTCAACCCGTAACTCGCCGCTTTTTCCATGATGCCAAAGGGGTCCGGCAGGTCTATATCGCTCCACCGTGACGCGCCTTCCTTGGCAAAGCCCCAGGCGATCATGGGATCGCGCAGGGCAAAACCCTGTTCCGTGTAATAATCCAACCACTTGGAATCATACGTCTGAAATTGCAGCAGCGGCCCGGCAAAGCGAATATGCATCCCCGCCACATAGCCGGCGGGGGCCAGGGTCCCCAGCTGGAAAAGGATTCGTTCGAGTACTGTATTTTCGGACATGTCTTTTTAGACAAGTTGTGAAAATTCAAGTCAACTGTAAACTGCCGATTGTAACCGATTCACCGTGTAACCCGTTAAGTAGGGCGGCGATATTCCCGCTAGGGTTGTTCAGATGCGTAGCGTTTGGGCAGGTTGGATATCTATTGTCCGCGTTCATGCCCGCGGGAATCGCACCCTTCACCCGGTCCCGACCGGTTGACCCTGGAACAGACATATTGGTGGAGCGCCGCCCGAAAAGCAGAACCCCGCAGAGCGATCTGCGGGGTTCTGTACATCTGGTTGCAACCGCGCGATTCGGCGGCCGCCCGATTGTCGGCTGGTGGGCCTAGTCCTCGGCCTCGGCCAGGCGGGCCTTGTCGGCGGCTCCCTTTGCATCGGGGTCGCGATCGACCAGCTCGATGATCGCCATCGGCGCCATGTCACCATAGCGGAACCCCGCCTTGAGAACGCGCACATAACCGCCCTGGCGATCCTTGTAGCGGGGTCCCAGAACGTCGAACAGCTTGGCGACATGCTGGTCCTGCTTGAGGCGCGCTGCGGCCTGACGGCGGGCATGCAGGTCACCACGCTTGCCCAGCGTGATCAGTTTCTCGACAACGCGACGCAGTTCCTTGGCCTTGGGCAGGGTCGTCTTGATCTGCTCGTGCTCGATCAGCGAGCCCGCCATGTTGGCAAACAGCGCCTTGCGGTGTTCGTGGGTGCGGTTGAGGCGGCGATAGCCTTTTTTGTGACGCATGATATCGGTCCTTCCTTATGCTTTGTCCGGCAGCCCCTGCGTTGGGGGCCACTCACCTTGGGGCACCATTGCCCGTGTCATTCCCCGCAAGTGCGGGCATTGTGGCGACGGGCCGGGATGAACCGGCCCGCCCGATACTAGAAGTGATCTTCGTATTTCTTGGCCAGTTCCTCGATATTGTCGGGCGGCCAGTCAACGATATCCATACCCAGATGCAGGCCCATCGAGGTCAGGACTTCCTTGATCTCGTTCAGCGACTTGCGGCCAAAATTCGGCGTGCGCAGCATCTCGGCCTCGGTTTTCTGGATGAGGTCGCCGATATAGACGATGTTGTCGTTCTTAAGGCAGTTGGCCGAACGCACGGACAATTCCAGCTCGTCCACCTTTTTCAGCAGCAGCGGGTTGAAATCGAGATCGTCCTCTTCTTCGGCACGACCGGCGGTCTCGGGCTCTTCAAAGTTGACAAAGATCGACAGCTGGTCCTGCAGGATGCGCGCGGCAAAGGCGATGGCATCCTCGGGCGAGACGGAACCATCAGTCTCGACCTTGAGCGTCAGCTTGTCGTAATCCAGCACCTGCCCTTCGCGAGCGGGCTGAACGTCATAAGACACCTTGCGGATGGGCGAAAAGATCGCGTCGATCGGAATCAGGCCGATCGGGGCATCCTCGGGGCGGTTCTTGTCGGCCGCGACGTAGCCCTTGCCGGTTTCGACGGTCAGCTCCATGAACAGGGACGCGCCCTCGTCCAGATGGCAGATGACGTGATCCTTGTTCAGGATTTCGATGCCGTTGGTTTCCGAGATGTCGCCAGCGGTCACGACGCCCGGTCCCTTGGCCGATATCGACAGCCGCTTGGGCCCCTCGACCTCCATCGAGATCGCCACGCCCTTGAGGTTGAGGACGATATCTGTCACGTCCTCGCGCACACCGGCGACCGAGGAAAACTCGTGCAGGACGTTGTCGATCTGAACGCTGGTGATGGCTGCGCCCTGCAGCGACGACAACAGAACGCGCCGCAGCGCATTGCCCAGCGTCAGACCAAAGCCGCGTTCCAGAGGCTCGGCCACGACGACCGCCTGGCGCATGGGATCGGCGCCGGGCTTGATATCAAGCGCCGTCGGCCGGATGAGTTCTTGCCAATTCTTGTGGATCATGTGTTAGCCTCCATTCCTGTTCACCGGCCCGGATCCTTTGGCAGGCAAACTCCCGAGGTTTTCAAAACGGATTCGGACCGCCCCCGAAAAATCGGGGCGGCCCGTCAATCAAAATCAGACGCGGCGACGTTTGGGCGGGCGGCACCCATTGTGCGGAATAGGCGTCACGTCACGGATCACCGTGATGTTGAAGCCGACAGCCGCCAGGGCGCGCAGCGCGCTTTCCCGGCCGGAACCGGGGCCCTGCACCTCGACCTCGAGGGTCTTGACGCCGTGTTCCTGCGCCTTGCGTCCTGCGTCCTCGGCCGCGAGCTGCGCGGCATAAGGGGTCGATTTGCGCGATCCCTTGAAACCGACGGTACCGGCCGACGACCAGGCGATGGCATTGCCCTGCACGTCCGAGATCAGGATCTTGGTGTTGTTGAAGGACGAGTTCACATGCGCCACCCCGGTGGCGATGTTCTTGCGTTCCTTGCGCTTGGTACGAGTCTTGTCGCGTGCCATTGTCCGAACCCTCCCTTACTTCTTCTTGCCGGCGATGGGCCGGGCGGGGCCCTTGCGGGTCCGTGCGTTGGTATGAGTCCGCTGACCGCGAACGGGAAGGCCGCGACGATGGCGCAGGCCGCGATAGCAGCCAAGATCCATCAGGCGCTTGATGTTCATCTGAACCTCACGGCGCAGGTCGCCTTCGACCATGAAATTCGCATCGATGTGTTCGCGGATGGCCAGAACCTCGGCATCCGACAATTCGTTCACACGGCGCATCTTGTCGATGCCGACGGCTTCGCAGATCTTTTCGGCCGACGGGCGGCCGATGCCGTGAATGTAGGTAAGCGCGATATGTACCGGTTTTTGGGCCGGAATGTTAACGCCAGCAATACGTGCCACGTTAGCTCCTAACTTTCATTGCGGTTCCGTAATTCCAGAACCTTTTTTCACAACCAAAGCCCAGCACCCGGATGGTGTCTGGGCCATGCCCCGGGTTCCGGGGACTTGAGGAGCGCCCGATTCGGGGCCCAAACCCCTTTATATCAAGCGATTCCCGCGTGCGGGATGGTGTCGTTTAGGGGCATATGCCCCTCGCGTCAAGAGGGCATTCTCCGACATCCACGGCAATCGCATTTCAGCCATATCCCGCAGTTTTCCACCCTTTACGCCCGGCCGATAGGCCGGGCAGCGCCCGACCCGCCCCTCTGGGCGGGCGCTTCGGCGCCCACCCCGGGCCGGGCACTGCCCTCAACTCCAGAAGGCGGCCGGTAAAAGGCGACATGGGCCAAAACAAAAATCCAAATGCGATTGCCCTGCCCCGACATCATTCAGCCCGGCATCAGCCGTCGTCCAGCGCGGCCGCAATGGCGTCTGCCACCTCATCGATCGAACCGAGGCCGTTCACCGTGCTCAACAGGCCCTTGGCATAATAATAGCCGATCAGCGGCGAGGTTTTCTTGTAGTACTCCAGCAGGCGTTTTTTCAGGCTTTCCTCGTTGTCGTCGGCCCGGCGCTTGAAGCTGTCGCCCCCACAGTTTTCGCATTTTCCGTCAGCGGGAATCGGCTTGGTCAGGTCGTTGTAGACCTCGCCGCATCCGGCACAGGTGGATCGCGCCGTGATGCGCTGTACCAGCGCCTCATCGTCAACCTCCATCGCGATCACGCGGTCGAGGCGCTGGCCGGTCCGCTCCAGCAGATTTCCCAGCGCGTCGGCCTGGGCCAGTGTGCGCGGAAACCCGTCAAAGATGAACCCCCCTGGCGCAGTGGTTGTGGTCAGCTGCTCTTCGATCAGGCCGATCACGATCTCGTCGGTGACCAGCCCGCCCGCATCCATGATCGCGGCAACCTTGTCGCCCAGTTCGGTTCCCGACATGCGCGCTGCACGCAGCATGTCCCCCGTGGAAAGCTGCACCATGTCGCGGGATTCCACGAGACGGCGCGCCTGGGTTCCCTTGCCTGCCCCCGGCGGGCCGAGAAGTATGATATTCATCTGCGAGCGGGTCCTTTCCGCGCCTTGCCCTTGCGGCCCTTGCCGCGCAATTTGGATTTCTCGATCAGGCCTTCATACTGATGGGCCAGCATGTGCGATTGCACCTGGCTGATGGTATCCATCGTGACCGACACGACGATCAGCACCGAAGTGCCGCCAAAATAGAACGGGACATTGAACTGTGCCTGCATCAGCTCGGGCAGCAGCGAGACCGCCACGAGATAGACAGACCCGACGACCAGCAGGCGATTGACGACGTAATCCAGATATTCGGCAGTCCTGGCCCCCGGTCGGATGCCGGGCACGAATCCGTTCTGGTTCTTCAGGTTGTCGGCAACCTCATCGGTCTTGAAGGCGACATTGGCGGTGTAGAAATATGAGAAAAAGACGATCATCGCCGCGAAAAAGATCAGATACAGCGGCTGGCCGCGTCCGAAATAGGCCAGGATCGTGTTCATGATCCCCGAATCCTGAGCGCCCGAAAAGGTGCTGATCGTCGTCGGCAACAGCAGCAGGGACGAGGCAAAGATGACCGGGATGACGCCCGACGGATTCAGCTTGATCGGCAGGTGGCTGCTTTCGCCGCCATACATTTTCATGCCGACCTGTCGGCGTGGATACTGGATGTGCACCTTTCGCATGGCGCGCTCGACAAACACGATAAAGGTGATCACGGCGACCACCACAATCGCCACCCCGACAATCAGGGCCGGACTGATCGCACCCGAACGACCCTGCGCCAGGAATTGCGCAACTGCGGCAGGAATGCGGGCGATGATCCCGACAAAGATGATCAGCGAAACGCCGTTACCGATGCCGCGGGCGGTAATCTGTTCGCCCAGCCACATCAGGAACATCGTTCCTCCGACCAGCGTGACCACCGTGGAAATGCGGAAGAACCAGCCCGGATCGACAGCCAGATCACCGGCCTCGATGCTGACGGCCAGGGCATAGGCCTGGAATGTCGCCAGCAGAACCGTGCCGTAACGCGTATACTGGTTGATCTTCTTTTGGCCCTGTTCGCCCTCTTTCTTGAGCTGTTCCAGCTGCGGAACCATGGCCGTCATCAGCTGAACGATGATCGAGGCCGAAATATAGGGCATGATCCCCAGGGCAAAGATGGCCATGCGGCCGATCGCGCCGCCGGTAAACATCTGCAACATGCCGCCGATGCCCGATTGCGCGTTGTCGACAAATTCCTTGAGTGCTGCCGCATCGATCCCGGGAACGGGAATATATGTGCCAAGCCGGTAAACGATCAGAAGGCCGATGGCAAAGAGAATCCTCTGCCGCAGTTCGGTCGCCTTCCCCAAGGTGCTCCAACTCAGGTTGGCTGCCATCTGTTCCGCTGCCGAAGCCATGCCTGTTCCTTTCGCAAAAGTGCCGCCTGACCCGAATCTCAGGCCACGCGGCACGTAAAATTCTTCGCCTTTTCATGTAAGGGGCTAGCCTGCCCCCCACAAGGCCTATTCCGCCGCGCTGGCCTGGGCCGTTTTCAGAGTGCCGCCCGCGGCCTCGACGGCCTCGATCGCTGATCGGGACGCGCCCGTGACCTGCAGATCGACCTTGGCCTTGAATTCGCCCTTGGCAAGGATGCGCACACCATCGCGCACGCGGCGCACGAGGCCGGATTCGACCAGCACCTGTTCGGTGATCGGTTTTTTCGGATCGATCTTTTTCGCGTCGATGAATTTCTGCAGCAGTCCCAGATTGACCACCGCGTGACGCTTGCGGTTGATGTTGTTGAAGCCACGCTTGGGCAGGCGCATGTACAGCGGCATCTGCCCGCCTTCATAGCCGTTCAGGGCAACGCCCGAGCGCGATTTCTGGCCCTTGATGCCGCGTCCGCCGGTCTTGCCGGTGCCCGAGCCGGGCCCGCGACCGATACGTTTGCGGGGTTTGGTTGCGCCGGGGTTGTCGCGCAGTTCATTCAGTTTCATGTCGCTTCTCCTGTGGCCGGATATGACCCCCGAAGCGTAATGGGGCCAAACGCGGCGTTTCGTGGTATGACCGGGCAGCACGAGCGGCAACCCTGGTGCGGCGTATAGACGTTGGCCGGGCGGGGATCAAGGGCCAGTTGGACAGGTGCGACCTGACGCGGGCACCAATCCTGCAAGGATCTGCGTGCGGCCCTATCGAAAACGCCCCGCGGTCCGACACGGGGCGTTTTCATCGTTCAGAGGTCGGGAACAAAGGCGATCAGCCCTTTTCCTCGACGATTTCCACCAGATGCGGGATCTTGGCAACCATGCCGCGGATCGCGGGGGTGTCTTCAAGTTCGCGCGTCTTGTGCATCTTGTTCAGGCCCAGACCGATCAGCGTCTGGCGCTGCTTGGCCGGACGGCGGATCGGGCTGCCGATCTGCTTGACGACGATTGTCTTAGCCATCTGTCTCAGGCCTCCGCTTGTTTGGCCGTGGCCGCCGGGGCGGGCTCATGCGCCTTGGGCAGGATCTCGGAAACCTTGCGGCCGCGACGCTGGGCAACCATGCGCGGCGAGGATTCCTTCATCAGCCCGTCCATGGTGGCACGGATCATGTTATAGGGGTTCTGCGAGCCAATCGATTTCGACACGACGTCCTGCAGGCCCAGCATCTCGAACACGGCGCGCATCGGACCACCGGCGATGATACCGGTACCGGCCGGGGCCGGACGCATCACGACCTTGCCGGCACCGTGGCGCCCCTCGATGTCGTGGTGCAGGGTGCGACCCTCGCGCAGAGGCACGCGGATCATCTGGCGCTTGGCCTGTTCGGTTGCCTTGCGGATGGCCTCGGGCACCTCTTTCGCCTTGCCCTTGCCAAAGCCCACGCGGCCTTTCTGGTCGCCGACGACAACCAGCGCGGCGAAACCGAAGCGCTTGCCGCCCTTGACGGTTTTCGACACGCGGTTGATGGCCACCAGACGATCGGCGAATTCCGGGGTCTCGTCGCGGTCGCGACCTCTCCGGCGGTTATCTTCTCTTGCCATTCCGGATACTCCTCAGAATTTCAGGCCGCCCTCGCGGGCAGCGTCAGCCAGGGCCTTGATCTTCCCGTGATACAGGAAACCCCCGCGGTCAAAATAGCACTCGTCGATACCGGCCTTTTTCGCGCGCTCGGCGATTGCCGCGCCCACCTTGGCCGACGCCTCGATGTTGTTCTTGCCGACGACGCCCAGATCCTTTTCAAGGCTGGAGGCCGAGCACAGGGTCACCCCGCGAACATCGTCGATCAGCTGGACCGAGATGTTCTTGCTTGAACGATGAACGCTCAGACGGGGGCGATCGCCCGCGTGCTTGCGAAGTTTGTTCCGAACGCGCAGACGGCGCCTAAGGAACAGATTGCGCTTTGATGTAGCCATGTCTCTGGTTCCTTATTTCTTTTTACCTTCCTTGCGGAAGATATATTCGTCTTTGTACTTGATGCCCTTGCCCTTGTAGGGTTCGGGCTTGCGCCATTCGCGGATCTTCGCGGCAACTTCACCCACGACCTGCTGGTCGATGCCCTCGACGGTGATTTCCGTCGCCTTGGGAACGGTGACTGTCACACTGTCGGGAACCTCGAAATTCACGTCATGCGACAGGCCGAGCGACAGTTTCAGAACCTTGCCCTGCATCTGTGCGCGATAGCCGATGCCGTTGATTTCCAGTTCCT
The DNA here is from genome assembly GCA_030148665.1 of Alphaproteobacteria bacterium. Classification (GTDB taxonomy): domain Bacteria; phylum Pseudomonadota; class Alphaproteobacteria; order Rhodobacterales; family Rhodobacteraceae; genus UBA5972. The sequence goes on along the minus strand of JASBSZ010000042.1, from coordinate 7,834 downwards.
TGCGGAAACCCTGTGTCACGCCGGTCACGCAGTTTGCGATCTGGGTGCGGGTCATGCCCCACTGCTGACGCGCACGCTTGGAATTGCCGCGCGGGGTGACCGTGATCAGGTTGCCGTCCAGCGTGATCGTCACATCATCGGTGGCGGTAAAGACGCGGGTGCCCTTGGGGCCCTTTACCTCGACCGTCTGACCCGAGACATTCGCGGTAACGCCGCCGGGCAGCTCTACCGGTTTCTTGCCAATACGAGACATACCACCCTCCTCAGAAGACGGTGCACAGGACTTCGCCACCGACATTGTCGGTACGGGCCTGTGCATCGGACATCACGCCTTTCGGCGTCGAGACAATCGCGATCCCGAGGCCCTGACGGACCTGCGGAATATCCTTGACGCCGGCATAAACGCGGCGGCCGGGCTTGGAGACGCGCCTGATTTCGCGGATCACCGGGGTGCCGTCGAAATATTTGAGGCTGATCTCGATTTCCGGGTGACCGGCATCGTTGGTGACTTCTTCGTAGCCCCGGATATAGCCTTCGCGCTTGAGCACATCCAGCACCCAGCGACGCAGCTTGGATGCCGGGGTCCGAACGGTGGACTTGCCGCGCATCTGTGCGTTGCGGATGCGGGTCAGCATATCGCCGAGAGGATCGTTCATTGACATATCTCAGACCTCCCTTACCAGCTCGACTTGACCATGCCGGGGATCTGACCATTGCTGGCCAGCTCGCGCAGCGCGATCCGCGATACCTTGAGTTTGCGATAATAACCCTTCGGACGACCCGTCAGCTGGCAGCGATTGTGCAGGCGGGTGGGCGACGAGTTGCGGGGCAGTTTCGCCAGTTTCAGACGCGCCTTGAAGCGCTCTTCCATCGGCAGGTCCTGGTTGTTCGCGATTTCCTTCAGCGCGGCGCGCCTGGCGGCGTATTTCGCCACCAGCTTCTGGCGCTTGACTTCGCGTTGGACCATTGCAGCTTTTGCCATGATAAATCTCCTTGACGCGCGTCACGCGTTGAACGGCATGTTGAAATGCTTCAACAGGCTCTTGGCTTCGGCATCGGTGTTTGCGGTGGTGCAGATGACGATATCCATGCCCCAGATCTGATCGACCTTGTCAAAGTCGATCTCGGGGAACACGATATGTTCCTTCAGGCCCATCGCATAGTTCCCGCGCCCGTCAAAGCTCTTGGCGGAAACACCACGAAAGTCACGCACGCGGGGCATTGCGATCGTGATCAGGCGATCGAGGAATTCATACATCCGGTCGCCACGCAAGGTGACCTTGACACCCAGCGGCATGCCTTCGCGCACCTTGAAACCCGCAATGGATTTCTTGGCACGGGTGACGACGGCCTTTTGCCCGGCGATGGTGGTGAGGTCAGCCTCGGCCGAGCGGATCTTCTTGCTGTCGGCCACGGCCTCGCCGATACCCATGTTCAGCACGATCTTGTCGAGCCGCGGGATCTGCATGTCGTTCTTGTAGGCGAATTCTTCTTTCAGCGCGGTGCGGATCTGATCCTTGTACTGCGCTTTCAGGCGGGGGGTATAATCAGCCATCGATCACTGCTCCCGATTTCTTGGCATAGCGGACCTTCTTGTCGCCTTCCATGCGGAAACCGACCCGGGTCGGGCCGCCGTCCTTGGGATCGACAAGCGCCAGGTTCGACAGGTCGATCGGCATCTCCATGGGGATGCGCCCGCCCTGGGTATTCGCGCTCTGCTTGGTGTGACGGATGGCGACATTCACGCCGGTCACGACGGCCTTGCCGGTCTTGGGGTTGACCGAGGCGATCTCGCCTTCCTTGCCCTTGTCCTTGCCGGCAAGGACGACGACCGTATCACCCTTTTTCAGTTTGGCAGCCATCTTACAGCACCTCCGGGGCGAGAGAGATGATCTTCATGAAGTTCTTGGCGCGCAGTTCACGCACGACCGGCCCGAAGATACGGGTACCGATGGGCTCGCCGGCATTGTTGAGGATGACCGCGGCGTTCCGGTCAAACCGGATGGCCGTGCCGTCTTCGCGACGGACTTCCTTGGCGGTACGCACCACCACTGCCTTGCGAACGTCGCCCTTCTTTACCTTGCCGCGCGGAATGGCTTCTTTCACCGAGACGACAATGATGTCCCCGACGGATGCATATTTCCGTTTGGAACCGCCCAGAACCTTGATGCACTGAACCCGGCGAGCGCCGGAGTTGTCAGCTACATCCAGATTTGTCTGCATCTGGATCATTTGGTTTCTCCCGACCTGTGGGGACCTGTTGCAGTTCCGGCCCCACGGTTTCGATTAAACTGGATGTCGTTTCCCTGCCTCAAGAGGCGTCGGTCACGACCTCCCAGCGTTTGGTCTTCGAGTGCGGCGCACATTCGCGGATGCGAACGCTGTCACCGACCTTGAACTGGTTGCTTTCATCGTGAGCCCGGTATTTCTTGGACTTACGAATGGTCTTTTTCAGAACCGGATGCGTGAAACGACGTTCCACCAGAACGGTAACGGTCTGGTCGTTCTTGTCGCTGGTCACTGTGCCCTGAAGAATACGCTTTGGCATGATTCACGCTTCCTCTAGTCTGCCGCCGCTTGTGCGGCCTTCTCGTTCAGTACGGTCAGAACCCGCGCCACGTCGCGGCGCACGGTGCGCATGCGCGCCGTGTTTTCCAATGCGCCACTGGCCTGCTGAAACCTGAGGTTGAACGCCTCTTTCTTCAGGTTGGCCAGCTCTTCACGCAGCTGGTCGGGTGTCTTGTCTCTCAACTCGGCAGCGTCCATCGCGTACCATCCTTCTTTCAGAAGTCACCGGACCATTCCGGCCGGTGCTTTTCCAACAAAAAACGCCTGAACCCCCTGCGTGTCTTGCGCGGGGGGCAGGTTGTCACCAATCCTCGCGCTGAACGAACCGGCATTTGACCGGCAGTTTCATCGCCGCGAGGCGGAGCGCCTCTCTTGCCACGGATTCGGCCACGCCGTCAATCTCAAACATGATGCGGCCCGGCTTTACCCTGGCGGCCCAGTACTCGACCGAGCCCTTGCCCTTGCCCATCCGAACCTCGGTGGGTTTCTTGGTCACGGGCACATCCGGGAAAATCCTGATCCAGACACGGCCCTGACGTTTCATGTGCCGGGTCATGGCACGACGTGCGGCCTCGATCTGGCGGGCGGTGATGCGCTCGGGCTGGGTCGCCTTCAGGCCGTAATGGCCAAAGGTCAGCTCGGTTCCGCCCTTGGCCTGGCCGTGGATGCGGCCCTTGTGCTGCTTGCGGAATTTCGTGCGCTTGGGTGAAAGCATTGTCTCTCTCCTGTAAGGGGCGCGGCGCGATCAGCGGCGATGCGAGCGCGGCCCACCCCCTTCTTGAAGTTCCTGTGCCCGACGATCGCGCGCCTGCGGATCGTGCTCCATGATCTCGCCCTTGAAGATCCACACCTTGATGCCGATGATCCCATAGGCGGTCAGGGCCTCGGAGGTGGCATAATCGATATCGGCGCGCAGAGTGTGCAGGGGCACGCGGCCCTCGCGATACCATTCGGTGCGCGCGATCTCGGCCCCGCCCAGACGTCCGGCGACATTGATCCTGATGCCAAGGGCGCCCATACGCATGGCGTTCTGCACCGCGCGTTTCATCGCACGGCGGAAGGAAACCCGCCGCTCCAACTGTTGCGCAACGCTTTCAGCAACCAGCTGGGCGTCGAGCTCGGGCTTGCGGACCTCGACGATGTTCAGATGCAGTTCGCTGTCGGTAAACTGCGACAGGCTGCGCCGCAGCTTTTCGATGTCGGCGCCCTTCTTGCCGATTATGACACCCGGGCGGGCCGAGTGGATCGTGACGCGGCACTTCTTGTGCGGACGCTCGATGATCACGCGCGATACACCTGCCTGCGCACAGGTCTTGTTGATGTAGTCGCGGATCTTGACATCTTCCAGCAGAAGATCGCCAAACTCGTTGCTGTTGGCAAACCAGCGGCTGTCCCAGGTGCGGTTGACCTGCAGGCGAAAGCCGATCGGATTGATTTTCTGACCCATTACGCTTGCTCCTCTACCTGGCGCACTTTGATGGTGACCTGAGCAAAGGGCTTCAGGATCTTCCCGTAACGACCGCGCGCACGCGGACGACCGCGCTTCATGGTCAGGTTCTTGCCGACCCAGGCCTCGGCGACGATCAGCTCGTCAACATCAAGGCCGTGGTTGTTTTCCGCGTTGGCAATGGCCGACTGCAGCGTTTTCAGCACATCTTCGGCGATGCGCTTTTTGCTGAAGGTCAGATCGGCGATGGCCTTTTCGACCGGCTTGCCACGGATCATCGCGGCCACCAGGTTCAGCTTTTGCGGGCTCGTGCGCAACATGCGGCTGACGGCGATCGCTTCGTTATCCGCCACGCGGCGAGGATTTTTCGCTTTGCCCATGACTTATTTCCGTTTCGCTTTCTTGTCGGCAGCATGCCCGTAATAGGTGCGGGTCGGCGCGTATTCGCCGAATTTCTGCCCGATCATTTCCTCGGTCACCAGCACGGGGATGTGCTTGCGGCCGTTGTAGACACCAAAGGTCAGGCCCACGAACTGGGGCAGGATGGTGGAACGGCGGGACCATATCTTGATAACGTCTTTGCGGCCCGATTCCCGTGCTGCCTCGGCTTTCTTGAGGACGTAGGAATCGACGAAAGGGCCTTTCCAGGTAGAACGTGCCATGTGTTAACGACCCTTCTTCTTCGCGTGGCGCGAGCGGATGATGTATTTGTCCGTCGTCTTGTTGTTGCGGGTGCGCGCACCCTTGGTCGGCTTGCCCCAGGGGGTCACCGGGTGACGGCCGCCCGAAGTCCGCCCTTCACCGCCGCCATGGGGGTGATCGACCGGGTTCATCACGACGCCGCGCACCGACGGGCGAATGCCCTTGTGGCGGTTGCGACCGGCCTTGCCGAGATTCTGGTTGCTGTTGTCGGGGTTCGACACGGCACCGACGGTGGCCATGCATTCCTGACGCACCATGCGCAGTTCGCCGCTTGACAGGCGGATCTGGGCATAGCCGCCATCGCGGCCGACAAACTGGGCATAGGTGCCCGCGGCGCGTGCGATCTGGCCGCCCTTGCCGGGCTTGAGCTCGATGTTGTGGACGATGGTGCCGATCGGCATGCCGCTGAACGGCATCGCATTGCCCGGCTTGATATCGGCCTTGGCCGAGGAAATCACCGTATCGCCGACACCCAGACGCTGGGGCGCCAGGATATAGGACTGCGTGCCGTCCTCATACCTGATCAGGGCGATAAAGGCGGTCCGGTTCGGGTCGTATTCGATCCGCTCGACGGTCGCCGGCATGTCCATTTTGCGGCGCTTGAAATCCACAATGCGATAGAGGCGCTTTGCCCCACCGCCCTTGCGACGCATTGTAATCCGCCCGGTGTTGTTCCGACCGCCCTTTTTGGTCAACCCTTCCGTCAGGGATTTGACCGGACGCCCTTTCCAAAGCTCCGAACGGTCGATCAGTACCAGCCCGCGCTGGCCTGGCGTTGTCGGCTTGTACGACTTGAGTGCCATGCTTTCTGTCTTCCGTTTGCTTGCGGCCGTTGGGGCGATTCCCCGCTGGCCTGGTGGTAAACGGCCCCGAAGGTCCGCGAATTGAAAAGTCAAACACGGCCCCTGGTGGGGCCGTGATTCGGGCGCTGTTTATCAGAGCCCGGTTGTCACGTCGATGGTGTTCCCCTCTTCAAGGGTGACATAGGCCTTTTTCACGTCCTTGCGCTTGCCGGGACGACCCTTGAAACGCTTGACCTTGCCCTTGGTGATGGTGGTGTTGACCGCCTTCACCTTGACGCCGAACAGGTTTTCCACCGCCTCCTTGATCAGCGGCTTGTTGGCCGACATGGAAACCTCGAAAACAACCGCGTTGTTTTCCGAGGCCATGGTGGCCTTTTCGGTGATGATCGGCTTGCGGATCACATCGTAATATTCGGTTTTCACGCTCATTTCAGTCGGGCCTCCAGAGCTTCGACACCGGCCTTGGTCAGCACCAGCGTATCGCGACGCAGGATGTCATAGACATTGGCGCCAACGCTGGGCAGAACGTCGATCGCGTCGATATTGCGTGCCGCCAGGGCGAAATTCTCGTCCACCTCGGGGCCGTCGATGATCAGAACGCGCTTCCAGCCCAGATCCTTGACCGCCTTGGCCAGCACGCCGGTCTTGGCCTCTTTCAGCCGGGCCTCGTCCAGAACCACCAGCTCGCCTGCCGATGCCTTGGCCGAGAGCGCATGCTTGAGACCCAGCTTGCGGAACTTCTTGGTCAGCTCATGCGCGTGGCTGCGCGGGGTCGGGCCCTTGTAGACACCACCCTTGCGAAAGATCGGCGCGTTACGGTCACCGTGGCGTGCGCCGCCGGTGCCCTTCTGGCGATAGATCTTCTTGGTCGAATAGCTGGTTTCGGAACGGGTCTTGACCTTGTGCGTGCCCTGCTGGCGCTTGGCCAGCTGGTAACGCACAACCCGGTGCAGGATGTCGGCACGCGGAGTCAGGCCGAAAATCTCGTCCGAAAGATCGATCGAGCCTGCCTTCTTGGCGTCCAGTTTGATGACTTCAGCCTTCATTCTTCAGCGCCTCCTTCGGGGGCTTCGGCAGGGGCTTGCGATTCTTCCGCGGACTGAGCAGTCCGAATAGCGGCCGGAAGAGGCACGCCCTCGGGCATCTTTTTCTTCACGGCATCGCGGATCGTGACCCAGCCACCCTTTGAGCCGGGAACGGCGCCCTTGACCATGATGAGGCCACGTTCGGGATCTGTGCGCACAACTTCCAGGTTCTGGGTCGTGACGCGCACGGCGCCCATATGGCCGGCCATCTTCTTGCCCTTGAACACGCGGCCCGGCTCCTGGCACTGGCCGGTCGAACCGTGGCTGCGGTGGCTGATCGAAACGCCGTGCGATGCACGCAGACCGCCGAAATTGTGCCGCTTCATCGCGCCGGCAAAACCCTTGCCGATCGATGTGCCTGCAACGTCAACCTTCTGCCCTTCGAGAAAGTGGTCGGCCGTGATCTCGGCGCCAACCTCGATCAGGTTTTCGGGGCTGACACGGAATTCGGCCAGCTTCCGCTTGGGTTCGACCTTGGCCGCGGCAAAATGGCCGCGCATCGCTGCCGACACGCGTTTTGCCTTGGCACTGCCGCAACCCAGCTGAACGGCCGTATAGCCGTCCTTTTCGACGGTGCGCTGTGCGACGACCTGCAGGTTTTCCATATGCAGGACGGTCACCGGCACCTGCCGCCCGTCCTCAAGGAAAAGCCGGGTCATGCCCAGTTTCTTTGCGATAACTCCAGAGCGCATAATGTCCATGCCCTCCCTTACAGCTTGATCTCGACATCCACGCCAGCCGCGAGGTCGAGCTTCATCAGCGCGTCCACGGTTTGCGGGGTCGGATCAACAATGTCCAGCAGACGCTTGTGCGTCCTGATTTCGAATTGTTCACGGGACTTCTTGTTTACATGGGGACCACGCAGAACCGTGAATTTTTCGATCTTCCGCGGCAGGGGGATCGGCCCCCGTACCGTGGCTCCGGTCCGCTTGGCCGTGTTGACGATTTCCGCGGTGCTGACATCCAGAACGCGGTAATCGAAGGCCTTGAGCCGGATTCGAATGGTTTGACCTTGCATGTGTCTGCCTCTTTCGGGCTGCAGGTTTCGATCTTTGCGGCGGGAGAGCATCCCCCCGCCGCCTCAATTCGCAGGCTTGCGCGGGCCTACTCGATGATCTTGCTGACGACGCCCGAGCCGACGGTGCGGCCGCCTTCGCGGATGGCAAAGCGCAGGCCCTCTTCCATCGCGATCGGGGCGATCAGCTCGACGCCGAATTTCAGGTTGTCGC
>JASBSZ010000034.1 GCA_030148665.1 Alphaproteobacteria bacterium | reverse complement strand
GATCTTCGATACGCTTTCCATCAATATCACCTGCTCTTTCCTCCGCACAATTTTGCGCGGATGTTAACGAAACAGGTGGGTCAATTTTACTCGCTCATAACCCACCTAAGTGGGTCAGTTTTGCACGCCGATTCACAATCTAAGGGTTAGACGTGATGCCATGAAGGATCGTCCTGCAGCCGCCAATAATATGCTCAAGGCGGTTCGGCAGGTCTACAAGTTTGCGATTCAGTATTACGACTACAATAATAACCCTGCCACGGTTGTGGGGTATCTCAAAGGTAGCCCAGACGGATTTCACGCATGGACAGTGGACGAGATTGCACAATTCGAGGAGAAACACCCGATCGGAACGACAGCTAGACTAGCTTTGGCCTTAGCTTTGTATACTGGGCAAAGACGTTCCGATCTTGTTGCTCTTGGTCCTGTCCACATCAAAAATATTCAGGGACAACAGTGGCTTGAGTTTACACAACACAAAAATCGGGAGAAATCCCCGGTTCATTTAACTATCCCCATTATCCCGAAACTCCGGGAAATAATCGACGCTTCAACAATTGGTCAGATGACTTTTTTGGTTAATGGATACGGCCGTCCCTTTACGGCTGAAGGGTTTGGCAATCGGTTTCGAAAATGGTGTGACGAAGCAGGTTTACCCAAGAATTGTGCGGTTCACGGGCTACGCAAGTCAGCAGCAGCTAGACTGGCCGAAAGTGGATGCACTGAGCAGGAAATCATGGCTATTACTGGGCACAGGACATCGAAAGAAATAATTCGCTACACCAAATCAGCTCGACAGAAAGTCAGAGCCGAAAGTGCATTGCAAAAGTTGGTCTAGCCATCGTCGAAGTTTGAGGGCGCTACTATCCGAATAATTCGCATCGAAGCAGTCAAGCCAAGACCATTTCAAGAACAAAAGTGTCCCACTTAATCTAATTATTCATAAAAGTGTCCCACTTTTGTGGGATAACGAATTGAAATATAATGACAATTTTAGGTTGATGGTGCCCAGGAGAGGACTCGAACCTCCACGTCCATACGGACACTAGCACCTGAAGCTAGCGCGTCTACCAATTCCGCCACCTGGGCCGGTGTCGTCGGTGAGAGGCGATGTAAACGGGGAATTCGGCGGTGTCAACGGGCTGTTGTCCGCTTTGTCGCGATAATTCAAACTTGTTCCCGCGCGCGCATGGGATTATTGGGATTGCAGGCAGCACTCACAGGAGAGTTCCATGTCCAGCGCACCCAGAATAGCAACGGTTTTCGGCGGGTCCGGCTTTGTCGGCCGCTATATTGTCAGGCGCCTTGCCCAGCAGGGCTGGCGGGTACGGGTCGCTGTCAGACGCCCGAACGAGGCGCTTTTCGTGCGCACCTATGGCACCGTCGGCCAGGTCGAGCCGATTCTCGCCAATATCCGTGACAAGGCATCAACCAGGGCGGCGATCAAGGGGGCCGATGTCGTGGTCAACTGTGTCGGCATCCTTGTGGAAAGCGGGCGCCAGCAATTCAACGCCGTTCATGTCGAGGGGGCAGGCCGGATTGCCCGGATTGCGGCGCAGGAAGGGGTTGCGCGGCTGGTTCATGTCTCGGCATTGGGGGCAGACCCGGAATCGGACAGCGAATATGCCCGCTCGAAGGCGCGTGGAGAAGAGGCCGTTCGCGCGGCATTTCCCGATGCGGTGATCCTGCGGCCATCGGTCATCTTCGGGCCCGAGGATCGTTTTTTCAACCGTTTCGGCCTGATGGCGATGCTGTCGCCGGTGATCCCGGTGGTCGGGGCCAGAACGCGGTTTCAGCCGGTTTATGTCGATGATGTTGCCGCCGCCGCGGTCATGGGTGCCGAGGGCAGCGCGGCCCCCGGCGTGTACGAGCTGGGGGGCTCGGAAACCCGGACGTTCCGCGACCTGGTCGAAATGATGCTGCGCATGATCCGCCGCCGTCGTCTGGTGCTGTCCTGGCCGTTCTGGATCGCCCGGATCAACGCCTGGTTCCTGGACATGGCGCAGGCGGTCAGCCTGGGTCTGTTCACCAACAACATACTGACCCGCGACCAGGTGCGTCAGCTGCGTCATGACAATGTCGTGTCCGGCGCGTTTCCGGGGCTCGAGGATCTGGGGATCGAGCCCACGGTCATGGAGGGGATCCTGGAATCCTATCTTTACGTCTATCGCCCTCATGGCCAGTACGAGGCAATCAGGGAATCGGCCGACAAGCTGCGGCACGTCTGATCTGGTGCATATTTCGGCAGGTAAAAAACATTTCAAACAGGGAAGGCCCCGATGACAGATCAGTCCATTGTCGTTTCTCTGCTGCTCGGGGTTCTCGAGGGGCTGACCGAGTTCATTCCCGTTTCGTCAACGGGCCACCTCTTGCTGGCAGGGCATTTCCTGGGGTTCCAGTCGGCCGGCAAGACGTTCGAGGTGGTGATTCAGTTCGGCTCGATCCTGGCCCTGATCACCGTCTATGCGGCCAAGCTGTGGCAGGTGTTCAGCACCGCCCACAAGGACCCACAATCGCGGCGTTTCATCTATTCGGTCACGATTGCCTTTCTGCCGGCGGTGGTGATCGGGGTGCTAGCGCATGATTTCATCAAGAAGGTGCTGTTCGAAACCCCGATGCTGATTGCCGTCATGCTGGTTCTCGGGGGGGTTGTCCTGCTGGTCGTTGACAGGCTGCCCCTGAAACCGCGGATGCACGACGCAACCAGATTTCCCCTGGGGACATCTCTGGCCATCGGGTTTGCCCAGACCCTGGCAATGGTTCCGGGGGTGTCCCGGTCAGGGGCGACGATCGTTGCGGCCATGTTCCTGGGGGCCGACAAGAGGTCGGCGGCCGAATTCTCGTTCTTTCTGTCGATCCCCACGATGTTGGGCGCATTTGTCTATGACCTGTACAAGAGCTGGGATATTCTGGATGCCAGCGCGATGAACGAGATCGCGATCGGTTTCGTGGCCGCCTTCATTTCCGGGGTCATCGTCGTGAAATGGGTGCTTGGGTATATCAGCAGGCACGGATATGCCCTGTTCGGCTGGTGGAGAATCATCATTGGTGGTGCTGCGCTGGTCGGGCTGTGGCTGGGGTGACCCGCCAATAGGTAAGCTATACTGACATAATAATCGGAATATGCTTTGCCGACACAGGGCCACGCGACAATTCTATCCATGATAGGTCAATAATACTGACTTTTAATCCCGCTGTACCCGGTATATCACCGGACCGAAACGGATTTGAGGGTGCAGCAAGATGCCAAAACAGTGGATGTTGAAGTTTGTCGAGGTCGGCCGCGACATGCCGCCCAAGCGCGACCCGGACGAGCGCAAGAAGGATTTCAACGAGATCTACGCAGAATTCGCCCGCGCCAAGGCTCAACAGCAGGCCAGCCGGTGCTCGCAATGCGGTGTACCGTTTTGCGAGGCGCATTGTCCGTTGCACAACAACATTCCCGATTGGCTGCTGATGACGGCCGAGGACCGCCTGCAAGAGGGCTATCTTCTGAGCCAGGAAACCAACACGTTTCCCGAAATCACCGGCCGCATCTGCCCGCAGGACAGGCTGTGCGAGGGCAACTGCGTGATCGAACAGGCCGGCCACGGAACCGTGACCATCGGCTCGATCGAAAAGTACCTGACCGATACCGCCTGGGAAAAGGGCTGGGTCAAGCCCATCGCACCCCAGGTGGACAGACAGGAAAGCGTTGGCATCATCGGTGCAGGCCCCGGCGGGCTGGCCGCGGCCGACCGCCTGCGCCGGGCAGGCGTGCAGGTGACCGTTTATGATCGCCATGACCGGGCCGGCGGGCTGATGACCTATGGCATTCCGTCGTTCAAGCTGGAAAAACACGTCGTTCAGCGACGCGTACAGCAGCTGATCGATGGTGGCGTGACGTTCAGACTGAACTGCAATGTGGGCGATGACATCGCCTTTGCCGACATCCGCGCCCGCCACGACGCCGTGCTGATCGCAACCGGGGTGTACAAGGCGCGCGACATAGGCGGGCCCGGCGCCGGCCTGCCCGGTATTGTTCAGGCACTGGATTACCTGACAGCATCCAACCGTTTGAATTTCGGCGACAAGGTTCCAGAAATGGAATCGGGGGAAATGTCGGCCGAAGGCAAGAACGTGGTCGTCATCGGGGGTGGCGACACGGCGATGGACTGTGTGCGGACGGCCATCCGTCAGGGCGCGAAATCGGTCAAGTGCCTGTATCGGCGCGACCGCGCCAACATGCCGGGCAGCAAGCGCGAAACCGCCAACGCCGAGGAAGAGGGCGTCGAATTCGTCTGGCTGACGGCACCAAAGGGATTTGTGGGTGAAAGCCACGTCACCGGCGTGAAGGTCGCGCGCATGCGCCTGGGCCCGCCCGATGTGACGGGACGGCAGAGCCCCGAGGAAATCGAAGGCTCGACCTATACCGAAAAGGCCGACCTTGTGGTCAAGGCGCTGGGTTTCCAACCCGAGGATCTGCCCACCCTGTGGGGCGAGCCCGATCTGCCGGTCACCCGCTGGGGCACGATCAAGGCCGATTTCCGTACTTTCCGCACCGACATGCCCGGCGTCTATGCGGTGGGCGATATCGTGCGGGGGGCCTCGCTGGTGGTCTGGGCCATCGCCGACGGGCAGGCCGCCGCCGACAGCATCCTGGAACAGCTGAACAGCGAATCCCGCGCGGCCGCCCAATAGGCAGCCTCGCGAAACAGAACAGACCGGCGGCAACAATCGCCGCCGCATCGCCCGGAGGAGCGGTAAAGATGACGAAATACGACAAGAACTGGGTTGCCGACTATAGCGCCAGACGTGATCTGGTGGCGAAACAGGGCATGTACCGCCCCGAGGACGAGCATGCCTCGTGCGGTGTGGGTCTGGTCGTCTCGATCGATGGAAAGCCCTCGCGAAAGGTCGTGCAAAACGGGATCGACGCGCTCAAGGCCGTCTGGCACCGCGGCGCAGTCGATGCTGACGGCAAGACAGGCGACGGCGCCGGGATTCACGTCCAGATCCCGGTCAGGTTCTTTTACGACCAGATCCGCCGGACCGGGCACGAGCCCGATACGGACAGGTTGATCGCCGTGGGGCAGGTGTTCCTGCCACGTACCGATTCAGGGGCTCAGGAAACCTGCCGCACTATTGTCGAATCTGAAATATTGCGCATGGGCTATCACATCTATGGCTGGCGCCACGTGCCTGTCGATGTTGGCTGTCTGGGCGAAAAGGCCAACGCGACCCGGCCCGAGATCGAGCAGATCATCATCAGCAATGCCAAGGGCGCCGACGAGGAAACATTCGAGCGCGAGCTGTACGTCATCCGCCGGCGCATCGAAAAGGCGGCCGCCGCGGCACAGGTGCATGACCTGTACATCTGTTCGCTGTCCTGCCGGTCGATCATCTACAAGGGCATGATGCTGGCCGAACAGGTGGCCGAATTCTATCCCGACCTCAAGGACGAGCGGTTCGAAAGCGCATTCGCCATTTATCACCAGCGCTATTCCACCAACACCTTTCCCCAGTGGTGGCTGGCCCAGCCTTTCCGCATGCTGGCCCATAATGGTGAAATCAATACTTTAAGAGGCAACCTCAACTGGATGAAAAGCCATGAGATTCGCATGGCGTCCAACGCGTTCGGAGACCATGCCGAGGATATCAAGCCGATCGTCGCGCAGGGTTCGTCGGACTCGGCCGCGCTGGATGCGGTGTTCGAGGTGCTGGTACGTGCCGGCCGCAATGCGCCGATGGCAAAGACCATGCTGGTACCCGAAAGCTGGTCGAACTCGACCGCCGAAATGCCCAAGGCGTGGCAGGACATGTATTCCTATTGCAACAGCGTGATGGAACCCTGGGACGGCCCCGCCGCGCTGGCCATGACCGATGGCCGGTGGGTCTGTGCCGGGCTCGACCGCAACGGCCTGCGGCCCATGCGCTATGTAGTGACGGGCGACGGGCTGGTGATCGCGGGCTCCGAGGCCGGGATGGTCGCCACCGACGAGGCCACGGTGGTGGAAAAGGGCGCGCTGGGCCCCGGCCAGATGCTGGCCGTTGACATGCAGGAGGGCCGCCTGCTGCATGACGGAGAGCTCAAGGATCAGTTGGCGGCCTCGCGCCCGTTTGGCGAATGGGTCGGATCCATCGTCGATCTGGAAAAGGAAACCGGGCATGTTTCCGAAAGGGCGCTGTTTTCCGGCGATGAGCTGCGCAAACGCCAGATAGCGGCGGGTTATACGCTCGAGGAGCTCGAACAGATCCTGCAGCCCATGGCCGAGGACGGGAAAGAGGCAATCGCCAGCATGGGTGACGACACGCCGTCGGCCGTACTTTCGGATCAGTATCGTCCGCTGTCCCACTTTTTCCGGCAGAATTTCAGCCAGGTCACCAACCCGCCCATCGACAGCCTGCGCGAATATCGGGTGATGAGCCTCAAGACCCGTTTCGGCAACCTCAAGAACGTGCTGGACGAGGACAACACGCAGACCGAGATCCTGACCCTGGAAAGCCCCTTTGTCTCGAACGCCAAGTTCGAGGAAATGCTGAAATATTTCGGTCGTGACGTGGCCGAGCTGGATTGCACCTTTGTCCGGGGCGGCGGCGATGACGCGCTGCGCCAGGCCCTTGAAAAGCTGCGCGCCGAAGCCGAGGACGCGGTGCGTTCGGGGGCCATGCACCTGATCCTGACCGACCATTTTCAGGATCCCGACAAAGTGCCCATGCCGATGATCCTGGCGACATCGGCGGTACATTCCCACCTGACACGCAAGGGGCTGCGGACCTTCTGTTCGCTGAACGTGCGCTCGGCCGAATGTATCGACCCCCATTATTTTGCCGTGCTGATCGGCTGTGGAGCCACCACGGTCAATGCCTATCTGGCACAGGATTCGATTGCCGACCGGGTGTCGCGTGGCCTGATCGAGGGGCCGCTGGATGCCGCGGTCGAACGCTATGCCAGCGCCATCAATCAGGGCCTGTTGAAAATCATGTCCAAGATGGGCATTTCCGTGATTTCCAGTTATCGCGGCGGCCTGAATTTCGAGGCCGTCGGGCTGAGCCGTTCAATGGTCGCCGAATATTTTCCGGGCATGCACAGCCGCATCTCGGGTATTGGCGTTTCTGGTGTTCAGCGCAAGATCTCGCGCATCCACGCCAAGGGGTGGCTGAACGGGGCCGAGATGCTGCCCGTCGGCGGCTTTTACAAGGCGCGCCGCACTGGCGAAAAACATGCCTGGAACGCACAGGCCATGCATCTGTTGCAGTCGGCCTGCGATCAGGCATCCTATGATATGTGGAAAAAATACTCGGCCAGGATGCGGGCCAACCCGCCGATCCATCTGCGCGACCTGCTGGATTTCAAGCCGCAGCTTGACCCGATCCCGCTGGAAGAGGTCGAAAGCATCACCGCCATCCGCAAGCGGTTCGTCACCCCCGGCATGTCGCTTGGCGCGCTGTCGCCCGAGGCGCACAAGACGCTGAACATCGCCATGAACCGCATCGGCGCGAAATCCGACAGCGGCGAGGGCGGCGAAGACCCGGCGCATTTCACGCCAGAGCCCAATGGCGACAACCCCAGCGCCAAGATCAAGCAGGTCGCCAGCGGCCGGTTTGGCGTGACGGCTGAATATCTGAACCACTGCGAAGAGCTGGAGATCAAGGTCGCCCAGGGCGCCAAGCCCGGCGAGGGTGGCCAGCTGCCCGGCATCAAGGTGACCGAGCTGATCGCCCGGCTGCGCCATTCGACCCCCGGCGTGACATTGATCAGTCCGCCGCCACATCATGACATCTATTCGATCGAAGATCTGGCGCAATTGATCTATGATCTCAAGCAGATAAACCCCAAAGCCAAGGTAACGGTCAAACTGGTTGCCGCCAGCGGTGTCGGCACGATTGCCGCCGGTGTCGCCAAGGCCAAGGCCGATGTGATCCTGATTTCCGGCCATAATGGCGGCACCGGGGCCAGCCCGGCGACCAGTATCAAATATGCCGGCCTGCCTTGGGAAATGGGATTAACCGAGGCACATCAAGTGCTTGCGCTTAATAATTTACGTGATCGCGTAACCTTGCGCACCGATGGCGGGCTGCGCACCGGGCGCGATATCGTGATTGCCGCCATGATGGGGGCCGAGGAATTCGGCATCGGTACCGCCGCATTGATCGCGATGGGCTGCATCATGGTGCGACAGTGCCAGTCGAACACCTGCCCGGTGGGCATCTGCGTGCAGGATGAACGTCTGCGCAGAAAATTCGCAGGAACGGCCGACAAGGTTGTGAATCTCATCACTTTTTATGCCCAAGAGGTGCGCGAGATCCTGGCCAGCATCGGCGCCCGCAGCCTGGACGAGGTGATCGGCCGTGCCGATCTGCTGACCCAGGTCAGCCGTGGTTCGGCCCATCTGGATGACCTTGACCTGAACCCGATGCTTCTGTCGGTCGATGAGGGGCACAACATCACCTATGACCGCAAGAAGCCGCGCCAGGAGGTGCCCGATACGCTGGATGCCGAAATCATCAAGGACGCCGAGAGATTCTTTAACGACGGCGAAAAGATGCAGCTGTCTTACGCGGTGCGCAACACCGACCGCACCATCGGCACCCGCGCGTCCAGCCATATCGTGCGCCGCTTCGGCATGCGCAACAACCTGCAACCCGATCACCTGACGATCAAGCTGTCGGGTTCGGCCGGGCAATCGCTGGGTGCCTTTGCCGCGCCCGGCCTCAAGATCGAGGTCTCGGGGGACGCCAACGATTACGTCGGCAAGGGCCTGTCGGGCGGTATCATTGTCGTGCGCCCGCCGCTGGTCTCGCCGCTGGTGCCCGAGGACAACACGATCATCGGCAATACCGTTCTTTACGGTGCAACCGCCGGCAAGCTGTTTGCCAATGGCCGCGCCGGCGAGCGGTTTGCGGTGCGCAACTCGGGCGCGCGCGTGGTCGTCGAGGGCTGTGGCTCGAACGGATGCGAATACATGACCGGCGGGGTTGCCGTGATTCTGGGAACGATCGGCAAGAATTTCGCCGCCGGCATGACGGGGGGTATGGCATATATCCATGATCCCGCCGGAAAGGCCGTCGATCACATCAACATGGAATCCGTGGTCGTCAACAAGCTGTCCTCGCGCCACTGGGAGGGCGAGCTTCGCGCCCTGATCCGTGAACATGTCCGCGAGACCCGCAGCGCGCATGCACAGCACATCCTGGCGAACTGGGAGGACGAGCGCGGGCATTTCCTGCAGGTCTGCCCCAAGGAGATGCTGCCACATCTGAGCCACCCCCTGAGCGAAGAGGCCGACAGCCTGACCGCCTGAGGCAGATTTGTCGAAACGATGACAGGACCCCGCCCCCGCGTGACGAGGGCCGGGCCCTGCATCCGCAGGATGGTCTGCGATTACTTGATCGGGATCGGCCTGACCACGGGCTTGCCGTTCTTCTTTACCGGATGGTCGGCGCCGGGGAATTCATATGCTCCCTTCTTGCCCGCATCCACATGGAGCATGGCCAGCACCTTTTGCCCCGGCTTGGTGGCGACATCGAGCGGGACGACGACATCCTTGTCGGTTCCGGCCTTGACCGCGACATGGCCGATCGAACCCGGCACGACAGGCTTGCCATCCTTGATCGCGTGGATCACCAGCCAGCCATCGCCGGTGATGGTGAGGGATTCGATGGTGACGCTCTTGCCCGCGGGCTGAGCCGTTGCCATGATCTCATCCGCATTGGCGGCAAGGCCGAAACCCATCGGCAAGGCGGCAAGCAGGGCGATTTTCGCAAATTTCATGGTGTGTTCCCTTTCGGTTATGGTTATCGGGCGCGTGATGCACATGGGAAATACGCCGCCGCCGGAAAATTATTCCCTCGGACGGGGAATTTTTTCGCCCGTGATGCGTAACTCAAGCAGGACGACAGGGAAAAGAGCATGAAAACCCGAGATCAGGAGATCGAGGCCTGCATCCTGCATCTGCGCAGATTTGCCCACGCGCTGACAGGCGATGGCGACCGGGCCGATGATCTGGTGCAGGATACGGTCGAACGCGCGCTGTCGCGCTGGAATCTGCGCAAGCCGGGGCTTGAGCTCAGGCCGTGGTTGTTCACGATATTGCGCAACCTGCACATCAGTGCCCATCGCCGCGCCTTGCGCATGGTTTCCGATCAGCATGCCGATATCGAAACCGTTCACAGCCTGGATTCGAGCGCCGAACAGCGAATCGAGCTGAAACAGGTGCTCGACCTGTTGTCGGCTCTGCCGGATGAACAGCGCATGGCCATATTGCTGGTGTCGGTCGAGGGGTTTTCCTATGCCGAGGCGTCGAAAATCATGAACATACCGCAGGGCACGTTGATGTCGCGCCTGAACAGGGCCCGCGGAAAACTGCGCGAACTTGTTTCAACGCCACCGGCGCAAAGGTTGAGGAGGGTTAAATGACCCAGGGAACAAGACCCATCGGCGAGGACGACCTGAACGCCTATGTGGATGGCGCGTTGGACGATGCGCGCCGCGCGCTGGTCGAACAGTGGTTGCGGGCGCACCCCGACATCCGTCGCCGTGTCGAAAAGGATATCGAGATCGCCCGACATCTGCGCGAAACCCTGGCGCCGCTGGGGGATGTCAGCCTTCCCGATCGGTTCAGGATGGAAAACCTGCGCGCCCGACGGCGCCAGAGATGGGCCGGCCGTCTGCGCCAGGTTGCGGCCGCCGTTGTGCTGGTGGCAATCAGCGGGGCAGGGGGATGGATCCTGCGCGGACAGTTGGCGACGGGCGCAGGCGCTGCCCCGGAAACCGAGGTCGTCGCGGCACTGGCGGCGCATCGGGTCTTTGTTCCCGAAAAGCTCCACCCGGTCGAGGTGTCGGCAAAGGCGCGCGATCATCTGGGAACATGGCTGGGAAACCGTCTGGGCCGGCCGGTCCCCATACCGGACCTGACGGATGAGGGCCTGACCCTGATGGGCGGCCGATTGCTGCCGGGGCCGGACGGGCCTGCCGGGCAGCTGATGTACCAGACGGCCTCGGGCAAGAGGGTCACGCTGTATCTGCAACCGACCCGCGGCAAGGCCAGCGCATTCGCGTTTGCGCGCAAAGGCGATGTCGGGACATTGGCCTGGCGATCGGGCCGGCTGGATCTCGTTCTGACGGGGCCGATTGCGCGGGATGAGCTGATCCGCATTGCCCATGTCATCAGGCCGGCGGCGTTGTAGGCTTTCATAAACATGCGCGTCGGCATATAGCTGGGCCGTGGCAAGAAAACGCAAATCGGCAGGCAGGCGAAAAGGGACCGCACGGCGCAAGCAGCCCCTTTCGGCCCGGTTGCGCGCAGGGTTTCGCGCAAGCCCCCGGATCATCGGGCGGGTTCTGCTGGTTCTGTTTGCGGTTCAGGTCGCACTGGTCACCTTGTTCTCGGTGGTCGATCCTCCGACCGACTATTACATGTTCTCCCAATCGCGGCTGCCTGGCGGGGTTCGCCAGGAATGGGTGCCGCTGAGCCGGATTTCACCCGATATGGCCCGCGCGGCGGTGGCGGCCGAGGATGCCAATTTCTGCCTGCACTGGGGGTTTGACATGCAGGCGATCCGCAAGGTGATCGACAGTGGTGGCCGGCGGTTGCGGGGGGCCTCGACCATATCGCAGCAGGTCGCCAAGAATGTGTTCCTGTGGCCTGCTCGCAGCTGGTTGCGCAAGGCGCTGGAGGCCGAGACGACATTGTTGATCGAGCTGATCTGGAGCAAGCGAAGGATCATCGAGGTCTATCTGAACATGGCCGAGATGGGGCGCGGCATCTTCGGGGTCGAGGCCGCGGCAAGGTCCTATTTCCGCATCGGTGCCGATGCGCTGACGCTGGATCAGGCGGCACGGCTGGCCGCCATCCTGCCCGATCCGAAAGATCGTTCGCCGGTACGCCCCTCAGCCGCGATGCGCAAACGGGCGCGCGCGATCATGGACGGTGCCCGCACCATCGCGCGGGACGGGCGGGACAGTTGTTTTCAGGTGTTGAAAAACACCTGACAAAGCGGCAAAGAGGCGTATGAGCCTTGCCAACCCGAGCAGTCAGAACATGCATCAGCTGTATCACGCCCCTCTTTCCCCGTTTTGCCGCAAGGTGCGTCTGGTATTGGCGGAAAAAAGGATCGAGGTCGAACTGATCGAGGAACGATACTGGGAAAAGCGCAAGGATTTTCTGGTGATGAACCCGGCCGGGCAGGTTCCGGTACTGCGCGCCGACGGCCTGATCCTGGCAGAAAGCAGCGCGATCTGCGAATATCTGGAAGAGGTCAACCCCGATCCCCCGCTGATGCCCAGGGGTCCGGCCGAGCGCGCCGAGGTTCGCCGCCTTGTATTCTGGTTCGACGACAAGTTTCATCGCGAGGTCACGGCCAACCTGCTGTATGAACGGGTCAACAAGAAGATCACGCAGGCGGGATATCCCGACAGCAGGAATGTCAAGAACGGTGCGCGCAACATCAAGTATCACCTCGATTACATGGGCTGGTTGCTGGAACGGCGGCGCTGGCTGGCGGGCGACAGGATGACCCTGGCCGATTTCGCCGCTGCGGCCCATCTTTCCAGCCTCGACTATATCCGCGATGTCGACTGGAACCGCAGCCGCGCGGTCAGGGACTGGTATGCCACGATCAAGTCGCGCCCGGCGTTTCGTTCGCTGCTTGCCGACCATGTTCCGGGCTTTCCGCAGCCGCCCCACTATGCGGATCTGGATTTTTGAGGGCGCTGCGGGCGGCGTTGCAACGCAAGGCCCTGGACGAGGGATTTGCCGCGGTCGGAATATGCAAGCCCGGCGATATACCCGATGCAGGCAGGCATCTGCGCGAATTCGTCGAAATGGGGCGTCATGGCACCATGCGCTGGATGGCCGAACGCCTGCACTGGCGGACTGATCCGACAGCGCTGTGGCCCGAGGCCCGCGCCGTCATCATGCTGGCCGAGAATTATGGCCCCGACGACGACCCGATGCGGGTGGTGAGGATGGCCGACCGCGGGGCGATATCGGTCTATGCCCGCAACCGCGACTACCACGATATCGTGAAAAAGCGGCTGAAACGAGTGGGACGGTGGCTGATCGATCAGGTTGAGGGCGCGCAGATCAAGGTTTTCGTCGATACCGCGCCGGTCATGGAAAAGCCGCTGGGCCAGGCCGCCGGGCTGGGCTGGCAGGGCAAGCATACCAACCTTGTCAGCCGGCAGCTGGGCAGCTGGTTCTTTCTGGGGGCGATCTTTACGACCATCCCCCTGCCATCGGACGGGGCCGAGCCCGATCACTGTGGCAATTGCCGCGCCTGTCTGGATTCATGCCCGACCGATGCCTTTCCCGCACCTTACCAGCTGGATGCGCGGCGCTGCATTTCCTATCTCACGATCGAACATGCCGGGCCGGTGGACGAGGCCTTGCGTCCGGCGCTCGGCAACCACATCTATGGCTGCGACGACTGCCTTGCGGCCTGCCCGTGGAACAAGTTCGCGCGCCTTGCCAGCGAGGCCCGCTATCACGCGCGTGCCCGGCTGAGGGCGCCCCGGCTGGCCGATCTGGTGCAGCTTGACGACGCGGCGTTCAGGGAGTTGTTCTCGGGCTCGCCGATCAAGCGGAGCGGGCGAAACCGGTTTGTCAGGAACGTACTTTATGCCATTGGAAATTCTGGGGATTGCAGTTTGACCGAACCGGTCGAAAAACTGCAATATGATCCTGACGAAGGGGTCTCGGATGCCGCCCGCTGGGCCCTGGCGCGGTTAAGCGGCACATTGTACGGGGAAGGATGACGATGGAAAAGGTCATGCTGATATTCGGCCACGGCTATACGGCCTCGGTGCTGTCGCGCGGGCTGATTGCCGATGGCTGGCGGGTCATCGGCACGACCCGCGACAAGGACAGGCTGGACGAGATGCGGCGGATGGGGGTCGAGGGCAGGTTGTGGCCGGGCGCCGATCTGCATGACGACATCGGTGCAGCGACCCACATCCTGCAATCCATCGCCCCCGGCGAGGATGGTGATCCGGTTCTGGCCGCCCTTGGGCATGAGATCGCCAGGAGGGGAAAGGGGCTGCAATGGATCGGCTATCTTTCGACTACCGCGGTGTACGGCGACCATCACGGCGGCTGGGTGGATGAGGATACCCCCCCGGCCCCCGCGACCCGGCGCGGCCACTGGCGTGTCGCGGCCGAGCGAGCGTGGCAGGATCTGGCGCGGAAAAACGATCTGCCCCTGCACATCTTCCGCCTGGCCGGAATCTACGGCCCCGGACGCGGGCCTTTCGCCAAGCTGCGCAATGGTACGGCCAGGCGCATCATCAAGCCGGGGCAGGTATTCAGCCGCGCCCATGTCGAGGATATTGCACAGGTGTTGCGGGCCTCGATCAGGCGCCCCGATCCGGGCGCCATATACAACGTCTGCGACGATGAGGCCGCCCCACCGCAGGACGTGATCGGATTTGCGGCGGCCCTGCTGGGCATGCCGGTGCCCGAGGCCGAGGATTTTGCCACGGCCGACATGACGCCCATGGCCCGCAGCTTCTATGCGGAATCGAAAAAGGTGCGCAACGAGCGAATCAAGCAGGATCTGGGTGTCACGCTGATCTATCCGACCTATCGCGAGGGTCTGCGCGCACTGGCCGCGATCGAGCCGTCGCGATAAATGCGAAAGGCAGCACATGATGCGCTGCCTTTCGAAAACTTTTGCGATGGTGCGGTGCCGGACTCAGCGAGCGGCCAGCAGAACCATGAGCAGGATCAGCGGAAGAACCATGCCGCCCGAAGAAGAAGAGGCGGACTGCTGAACGACGACCGGCTCCATGACCGGCTTGTTCAGGCCACCGGCGAGAGCCGCAGTGGCAGCAACCGAAAGAGCAGCTGCAAGAGCGAGTGATTTCATTGTATCCTCCAAATTTCGCCTGCCGCATTTTGGGGAAGGTAGGGAACCCCGCCGCAAGCACCCAAGACTGTACCTCGTCCCCATTTTTAAGCAGCAATGACTTGCAATTGCAATGCTCCTGCGCCGAGGACGAACACAGGTTTCGCAAAATATCGCTAAATTAGCAACACCTGTGTACCTACCTTGGTCAGATTGAACAATTCCTCGATGTCCCGGTTGTACAGACCTATACAACCATTGGACGATCGGCGGCCGATCTTGCGCGTGTCATTGGTGCCGTGGATGCGGTAATATTGCCAGGATAGATACAATGCGTACAATCCCAGCGGATTGTCCGGGCCTGGGCCGACATAATCGGGCCAGTCGGGGTTGCGTCGCTTCATTGCCGGGGTCGGGCGCCAGGATGGGCCCTTGACCTTGCGAATGATTCGGGTCCTGCCCCGCCTGGTCAGCTGATCGGTCAGGGGAACGCTGGTCGGATACAGCTTGTAGACCGATCCGTCCTCGGACCAGAAATGCAGGACACGTTCGTTGGTATCGACCAGAATGACCCCGTTCCTGCGGGTCTTGAAATAGTCCTGCCAGTTTCGGGCGGTAAAGCTGGAGATGTTGTGCCGGGTTATCCGGGCGGTGGTTTCGCTGCTCTGCGCGGCCGCGCCAAGGGGCAGACCGCCTGCCGCGACGCCAATCCCGATCGCCAGTGACTGTGTGAAGACACGGCGATTCAGGATGATCGGATCATCCTTTGCCATGTTCATGTCTCCTTCTGGTGTTCCTTGCCAAGGGTAATGTCCGGGAAAAGGGGGCTCAATTCAAACTGCTGTTATCTTGCATAATTCAACAAGCAATGGTTTGAAAGGGGCCTGACAAGCGGTTAGGACTGGGGCCGGTTTCCCAACGGATGGAATGACAACGATGAAACGCCTGGCCCTAGTCCTTCTCGCACTGACGATCACCCTGGCGGGATGCACCGTCTCAAAGCCCCAGCTTGGACCGGATGGCAAGCCCCTGCCTGCGGTGTTCAGGATAACCAAGCGCGAGGCCAACCGGATTCCGCTGCGGATGCTTGATGCGATCAACGCATTGCGCAGTGCAAGCGGCCTGCAGACGGTGGAACTGTCGCCCGAACTGACCGCCGCCGCCGCCACCCATTCGCGCGACATGTCGGTGCAGAACCGGGCCTGGCATTTCGGCTCGGATGGCTCTTCGCCCGTGGATCGGGTCAAGAGGGCGGGATACAAGGGGCCCCTTCTGGGTGAAAACATCTCGGAAACCTTCGAGAACGATGTTCAGACCCTCGCCGCCTGGATGGAAGAGGACGACACGCGCACCGTGATCATGAATCCCGCGGCGCGTTACATCGGCATTTCATGGTATCAGGAACCAAGTGGCAAGATATGGTGGACGCTGGTCGTCGGCGGCTGAGCCCGGCGGAGCAGGTGGCCCATGATCGCGATTTCAGTCAGGCCACCGACCAGTGCCGCCACGACCGTCAGGGAAGGATATCGATTTCGGTACCGTCCCTGACCATGGCGTAGATTTCCTCGATCTCGCGGTTGCTGACCGAGATGCACCCGGCGGTCCAGTCCTTGCGGCCGAAATCGATCAGCCGTGTCGGCCCGCCGTGGATGAAGATATCGCCGCCCGGATCGCGCCCTGCCTTGCGCGCCCGTGCGATATCGGCGGCGTTTGGGTAGGATATTCCAAGGCTCAGATGATACTGGCTGTCGGGGTTGCGACGGTCGATGACATAGCGTCCCTCGGGGGTGCGGCCGTCGCCCTCGAACCGCTTGGGGCCGACGGGGGCGAAACCGAGATCGACATCATAGCTTTTCAGCCGCTGGTCGCCATGCATGAGGTACAGCTTGCGCGTGCTCTTGATCAGAACGACGCGGGTGACGGCGGGGCCGTCATATGTCTTGAACTTGCTGGCACAACCGCCCAGCGTGACGGCCAGCGCCAGGGCGGCAAACAACCGGATCAATATCGGTAAAGGGGCCTGCATCCCTGTCCTCTGCTCGGGTTTCCTGCCGGGCCATTCTAGCGTGAAAAACGCGGTCGCGACAGGGCGCAGTCAGGTCAGCGCCAGCAAGGCCGCGTGACGGTCCAGGAAATCGGCGTGCACGGCTGCTGGCGGGCGCAGACGGATTTCCATGCCTTCGATGACTTCCGAGCGGGGTTTGCCGAACAGGCGGTCTGCCTCGTCGCGTTCAAAGCCGGCGATCTGGATCGCCTCCATCCAGGCGGAAATGCGATCGGCCCGCTTGATCTGGGCCTTGATCCGGGCGGGCAGCACCGCAGGCAGGCCAAAGCGCAGATGCACCGCCGCCATCAGGCGCTGGTCCAGCTCGCGATAGCCGGGGCCGACGGCGGCCTTGACGGGCGATATCATGTCCCCGATCACGAATTCGGGCGCGTCATGCAACAATGCGGCAAGGCGCCATTTCGGGGCTGCGCGCGGATGCAGGCGGTGAAACAGCTCTTCGACCAGCAGGGAATGTTCGGCAACGCTGTAGGCATATTCGCCCCGTGTCTGCCCGTTCCAGCGGGCCTGGAATGACAGGCCGCGGGCAATGTCCTGAATTTCGATATCCAGCGGCGACGGGTCGAGCAGGTCGAGCCTGCGGCCCGAAAGCATCCTTTGCCAGGCGCGGGGCTGTTTCATTGCATTCATGTTTCCCAGATGTGACCGGACGCAACCTATGCCGGTGGGTAAGCCATTGTCCAGCACGCGGCGCGGTGCTAATGGAGCCGGCGAACATGTATCGAAGGAGCACCTGCCCGTGACCACAGATTATATCGTCAAGGATATCAGCCTTGCGGAATTCGGCCGCAAGGAACTGGATATCGCCGAAACCGAAATGCCGGGCCTGATGGCCCTGCGCGAGGAATATGGCGACAGCAAGCCGCTGAAAGGCGCGCGCATTGCCGGCAGCCTGCACATGACGATCCAGACCGCGGTGCTGATCGAGACGCTGGTCGCGCTGGGCGCCGAGGTACGCTGGGCCTCGTGCAACATCTTTTCGACGCAGGATCATGCCGCCGCCGCCATTGCCGCCAGCGGTGTGCCGGTCTTTGCCGTCAAGGGCGAAACGCTGCCGGAATACTGGGATTACGCCGACCGCATTTTCCAGTTCCCCGAAGGCACCTGCAACCTGATCCTCGACGATGGTGGCGACGCGACCATGTACATCCTGCTGGGTGCACGGGTCGAAAATGGCGAAACCGATCTGATCGAGGTGCCGACCTCGGAAGAGGAAGTTGCGCTTTTCGCCCAGATCAGAAAGCGCCTCGAGGAAAGCCCCGGCTGGTTCACCAAACAGCGCGATGCCATCAAGGGCGTGTCGGAAGAAACCACCACCGGCGTGCATCGCCTGTACGAACTGGTCAACAAGGGCCTGCTGCCGTTCCCGGCGATCAACGTCAATGACAGCGTGACCAAGTCGAAATTCGACAACAAGTATGGCTGCCGCGAATCGCTGGTCGATGGCATCCGCCGCGCAACCGATGTGATGCTGGCGGGCAAGGTTGCCGTTGTCTGTGGCTATGGCGATGTGGGCAAGGGCTCGGCCGCGTCCCTGCGTGGGGCCGGCGCGCGCGTCAAGGTGACCGAGGTCGATCCCATCTGCGCGCTGCAGGCCGCGATGGACGGTTTCGAGGTCGTGCTGCTTGAGGATGTCGTGCGCGATGCAGATATCTTCATCACCACGACCGGCAACCGGGACATCATCCGCATCGAGCATATGCGCGAGATGAAGGACATGGCGATCGTCGGCAATATCGGCCATTTCGACAACGAAATTCAGGTCGCCGCGCTGAAGAACCACAAATGGACCAACATCAAGGACCAGGTGGACATGATCGAAATGCCCAGCGGCAACCGGATCATCCTGCTGTCCGAGGGGCGCCTGCTGAACCTGGGCAACGCGACCGGGCACCCGTCTTTCGTGATGTCGGCGTCGTTCACCAACCAGGTGCTGGCGCAGATCGAGTTGTGGACCCGCGGCGATCAGTACGAAAACAAGGTCTACATCCTGCCCAAGCACCTGGATGAAAAGGTCGCGCGCCTGCACCTTGATCGTATCGGCGTCAAGCTGACCAAGCTCAGCCCGGAACAGGCCGCCTATATTGGCGTCACACCCGAAGGCCCGTTCAAGCCGGAACATTACCGTTACTGAGCGGCCGCATAGATCGCGGAAATGCAAAACCCGCCCGGCAATGTTCCGGGCGGGTTTTTTCGTATCACGTCAGAGAAGGGCTATTCAGCCTCGCCGATGCCGAAATTATCGACCACATAGTCGATATCCTTGTCGCCGCGGCCTGACAGGTTGATCAGGATCGACTTGCCCGGATGGTTGGGCGCCTCGCGCATGGCAAAGGCAACGGCGTGGGCGCTTTCCAGCGCGGGGATGATGCCTTCGTGGCGCGAGAGGGCAAAGAAGGCGTCCAGGGCCTCGCGGTCGCTGGCCGTGGTATAGTTGACCCGTCCTGTTTGGCGCAGATGGGCGTGTTCTGGGCCGACACCGGGATAGTCGAGCCCCGAGGCAATCGTATGCACGGGTGCCGGTTCGCCCTTGTCATCCTTCAGAACGAGGGTGCGGAAACCGTGAATGTCGCCATCCTCGCCATAGGTGATGGTGGCGGCATGTTCACCCAGCTTGGATGACGTGCCCGAGGGTTCGACCCCGTAAAGGGCAACGTCATCTTCGTCGATAAAGCCGGAAAACAGGCCCATGGCGTTTGAGCCGCCACCGACACAGGCAGCAACGATATCGGGCAGGTCGCCGGTCATTTCCTCGAACTGTTCGCGGGCCTCGATGCCGACGACGTGCTGGAAATCGCGCACCATCATCGGAAAGGGATGCGGCCCGACGACCGAGCCGATGGCAAACAGTGCCTTGTCGGCCTGTGGCACATAGGCCTGGAACGCGCTGTCCACGGCCTCTTTCAGGGAACGCCCGCCAAAGCCGACGGGAACGACCGTGGCACCCAGCAATTTCATGCGGGTGACGTTGGGCGCCTCTTTCTCGATGTCGATTTCGCCCATGTGAATTTCACATTCCATGCCGAAATAGGCCGCAGCCGTTGCCAGGGCCACACCATGCTGGCCGGCGCCGGTTTCGGCCATCAGCTTGGTCTTGCCCATGTATTTGGCAAGCAGGGCCTCGCCCATGCAGTGGTTCAGCTTGTGCGCGCCGGTGTGGTTCAGGTCTTCGCGCTTGGCATAGATCTGGGCGCCGCCGCAGATGTCGGAAAGGTTCTTCAAATGGGATACGGGCGTCGGGCGGCCCTGGAAATGTTTGCGGATATAGCGCAGTTCATTGATGAAATCGGCAGATTTCGAGATCTTTTCATAGGCCTCGCGAATGGCCTTGAAATGGGGTTCCAGCGGGGGCGGCAATTGCGCACCGCCATAATTGCCAAAGAATCCGTTACTGTCAGGCGTGGATTTGAGATACGACGTCATGTGTGGTCTGTCCCTCCTGTTGTTGTTTTGTTGATCTGGGCAAAAATTTTCCCGAACTACAAGCGGGAATTCCGCCGGGCGGGAAATTTTATGTCGCAAGAGGGGTGTCTGGCCTCATGATCGGCATGAAGGACATCGGTGCCGACGGGGCGTTCGATAAAATTGTCGGAATTTCACATTTGCCGCAGACGCCCGGCGCGCCTATTGTCGATTGCACGGGCCAGGATGGCCGGGACTGATATCATAAGCGTGTGGTGGAGCGCACGTGGGGTGGTCGAGGGTCCCGGTTCGCCGGGGCCCTCGGAACCCGGTTACCCGAATCCGACGTTCGCCACATTCAATTCTCATCCCCCGGATCGCGTGCGATCCGGTTCGCGCCCGACCTCGCCCCCAAAGGCGGGCGCGCGCTCTTCATTCGGCAGTTGGTTGAATGATGCGCATTTCATTTCCACCACGTCCCAAGCATCGGCCCCGTCATATGCCGCTCACTAGGTAATGAGAGCGACAGTGCAGGCGGCGGGAAGGTCACGCGCCTCGGCCCGAATCCGATGCCAGGCCGCCGAGTTCGCAGATCACCTGCCACTCCTGTTCCGTCACGGGTTGCACCGACAGGCGCGAGTTGTTCACCAGCACCATGTCGGCAAGGCGGGGATCCTGCTTGCATATGGCCAGCGTCACCGGGCGCGGCAGCGACTGCACCGCCTTGATATCGACGCATTCCCAGCGCGCATCATCGGTGGTGCTGTCGGGATGGGCCTCGGCGATGACCTCGACAATGCCGACGATCGCCTTTTCCTTTTGCGAGTGATAGAAAAAGCCACGGTCACCCACCTTCATCAGCCGCATGTTGTTGCGGGCCTGATAGTTGCGCACCCCGTCCCATTCTTCGCCGGCCTCGCCTTTGGCAAGCTGGTCTTGCCAGCTCCAGGTCGAAGGTTCCGATTTGAACAGCCAGTAAGCCATGTATCCCCCCAGATCTTGCCGCGGTCAGTTTTCCGACCTTAGCGGGCGCGACAGCAGCGCGGCAACCGCCTGTTCAATGTTGCAGCGATGAGCCAGAACGTCTGCCACGATGCGGGCGATGGGCAGCTCGATTTCCAGGGGTCCGGCCAATGTCAGGCTGGCCTGCGCGGTGGCGGCGCCTTCGAAGGTAGTGCCCGTCTGTCTTTCGCCACCTCTGCCCAGCGTCAGCCCAAGCGAGAAGTTGCGCGATTTTTCCGATGTGCAGGTCAGCGCCAGATCGCCCAGCCCGCTGAGCCCGGCAAGGGTTTCGCGCCGGGCACCCAGAGCAACGGCAAGGCGTTGCATTTCGGCATAGCCGCGCGTCATCAGGGCGGCGCGGGCGCTTTCGCCCAGATTGCGGCCGATGCTGATACCGCAGGCAATGGCGATCACGTTTTTCAGGGCACCACCCAGCTGTGCGCCGGTCATGTCATGAGACAGATACAGGCGGATCGAGCGGGTCGAAAGCAGGCGTTGCAGCGCGGTGCCATGTTCGCCGGGCGCGGTCGCAAGCGTCAGCGCCGTCGGCAGGCCGCGGGCGATCTCGGCAGCAAAGCCGGGGCCGGTCAGGATGGCGGCCCGGCTGTCCGGCAGGGCTTCGCGCAGGATCTGCGCGGGCAGCAGGCCGGTTCCGGTTTCGATTCCCTTGCAGCACAACACGCAGGTCTTGCCGGTCAGGCTGGCGCGGTGGTCGTTCAGAAAGCCGCGCAGTTTCTGGGTCGGCACCGTCAGAAGGATGGTTTCGGCGGTCGCCAGCGCTTCGGTGTCGGCGGTGATCGTCAGGTTTTCGGGCAGCGGGATACCCGCCAGATGCCGGGCGTTTTCGCGGGTTTCCTGCATCTCGCCAGCCGCCTGCGCGTCGCGCGCCCACAGGGCAACCTCGCGCCCGTCGCGGGCCAGCGAGGCCGCCAGTGCGGTGCCGAATGCACCGGCGCCCGCCACGGTGATGCGGCTCATGCCTTGGCCCCCTTCTTGCCGCCTCCCAGCATCGGCGCGCTGGTCTGGTCCAGCGGCCAGCGTGGGCGGGCGGCCAGTGTCATGTCGTCGATCTGGCCGGCGCGGTATCTTTCAAGCCCCGCCAGCGCGATCATGGCGGCGTTGTCGGTGCAGTATTGCAGCGGCGGGGCGGTAAAGCGCAGCCCCTCGGATTCGCACAGCTGTTCAAGGGCGGCGCGGATGCTGCGATTGGCGGCAACCCCCCCGGCAACGGCCAGCGCGCTGGGGTTGGCGCCGGTCTGGTCGCGGAAATACCTCAGGGCGCGGCGGGCCTTTTCGACCATCACATCGCGCACGGCCGCCTGAAACGAGGCCGCAAGATCGGCCACGTCCTGTTTCCTTAGCCCGCCCTGCTGTTGTATCAGCGCGTCGCGGGCCCGCAGCAGCGCCGTTTTCAGCCCCGAAAAGGACATGTCGCACCCCTTGCGATCGAGCAGGGGGCGGGGGAAATCAAACCGCTTTTCATCGCCCCGTTCGGCAGCGGCCTCGACCGTGGGGCCGCCGGGCTGGGGCAGGCCCAGCAGATGCGCCGTCTTGTCGAAGGCCTCGCCGGGGGCGTCGTCGATGGTACCGCCAAGGCGGGTGAAATCGTCCTGGTCGCGCACGACAAGAAACTGGCAATGCCCGCCGGATGCAAGCAACATCAGATAGGGGTATTGCAGATCGTCCGAAAGGCGCGGTGTCAGTGCGTGGCCTGCAAGATGATTGACCCCGATCAGCGGCAGCCCGGCCCCGGCAGCAAGGCCCTTGGCACACATGACACCTGCCAGCACGCCGCCGATCAGCCCCGGCCCGGCGGTCACGGCGATGGCGTCGATGTCGCGCAGGCTCAGGCGCGCGCGATGCAGGGCCTCTTCGACACAGAGGTCGAGCTTTTCGGCATGGGCGCGGGCGGCAATCTCGGGCACCACGCCGCCGAAATCGGCGTGCAGTTCCGTCTGGCCATAGACGACCGATGACAGCACGACCGGCTGATCATCGCCGCTCTGCCGCAGGATGGCGGCGGCGGTGTCGTCGCAGCTGCTTTCCAGCCCCAGGATGGTGAGGTTCCGTTTCATCGACGCATCTTCTTGCCACGGGTCATGGTGGCAGGTAACACCTGTGCCCATGGCAGGCAATCCCGGCACATATGTCCTGGTGACGCGGCCCCGGGCGCAGGGGCAGGCATTTTCCGCACGCCTGAAGGCCAGATTTGGCGAGTCGATCAATATCATCCAGTCCCCGCTGCTTGAGATCAGGCTGCTGAAGGCCGATCTTTCATTGCAGGGGGTAGGCTGGTTGCTGTTTACCTCGGCCAACGGGGTCAGGGGGTTTGCGGCGCTGTCAGAGCGGCGCGATATCCCCGCCCTGTGTGTGGGGGATCGCACCGCGCAGGTGGCGAATGATGTGGGCATGACGGTTCGCTCGGCCTCCGGCACGGTCGATGATCTGGTGGCTCTGGCGCAGCAGGTGGCGCAGGGGACACAAGAGGCGTTTCTGTATCTGCGGGGCAGAAAGGTTGCCCGGCCTCTTGTGAAAATGCTGCGGGACGCGGGTCTGATTGCACGCGAGGCCGTGGTTTACGAGCAGCTTTCCGTGCCCCTGACGCCCGTCGCACGCGCCCTGTTCGACGGTACGAGGCGGGTCATCGTGCCACTATTTTCGCCGCGGTCGGCGGCCTTGTTCGTCGAGGGGGTTCAGGGGCTGGATACCTCTGCTACGCAGGTCGTCTGTATCAGTCGAAAAGTGGCCGCACAGGTCGATGCCACAGTCTTTCGCGAGGTCAGGATTGCACATCGACCCGATTCGGAATCTGTCGAGCGGGAAATCGCCACAATCGTCTGACGCGACTTTCTGTTACTTGTGGCAGGCTGACTGGTGACATATCTAACAGCCTGTGTCGGCGTTTCGCTGGGAAAGGATCTAGTACAGTGGCAACCGGAAAACCCCCGTCCCGATCAGGCAGGAAGCCGCGCAAGTCCAAAGGCTCGGATGGGTCCGGGGCCGGATCCGGTATTGTGGAAGATACGGAAATCGTTGCGCCCGCGAAATCGCCGAAACGGGAAGAACATGACACTCCGGTGGTGATAGAAGGCGAGGCCGTCGAAATCACCCCCGACGAGACCACCCCCGACAATGGCGCGGTCGAAACCGAGGCACATGAGGGGCCCGGTGGCGATGACGCCGGGCAGGACCGGCAACCGGAATCCGACGCGGTCAAAGGGGATGATACCGCACAGCCTGCCGCGACGCCGGAAAACGGGGATAGGTCGGACGGATCCGCGCCGGCCTCGGAACCCGAGATCACCATGTCCGAGGCCCGTGACCGGCGCCCTGCCGCATGGGGGTCGGGGCGCGGGCTGATTCCCTTTGTCGGTTTTGTCACCGGCGGGGTGGTCGCGGCGGTGTTTGGCTATGGGCTGTCGGAATATCTGACGCCTCCGCCTCCGCCCGATCGCGGGGCCGAGATTGCCGCGCTGAAACAGCAGACGTCGGCCCGGCTGGATGCGCTGGAAAAACGGGTGTCCGCGCTCGAGGCCCGTCCTGAGGATACGGCGCTGGCGCGGATGCAGGCCGCGGTCGATTCCCTGCGCAAGGCGCTGGACAGGCAATCGGGCGATCTGGGCAGCCGTCTTGGCGAGGCCGAAAAGAGGCTGGCCGCACTTTCCCGCGAGATCAGTTCCCTTCAGGACAAGGCGGTTTCAGGGGTGGCGACGGTCGGCAATGCCGGGGCCGAATTCGTCGATCGGATACAGAGCCAGATCGATTCGCTGAAAAAGCAGCTGCAGGACGAGGCCGCGACCCGCGAGGCCCTGGCCCGCCAGATCGACAAGGTTTCAACGGCGGTCAACGACCGGCTGGCCTCGGCGCAGAAAAAGGTTGCCGAGTTGAGCCAGGCCGCGCAGGAGGCCGCCAGGACCGCCGAGCTGACCAGGATGCGCGAACGCCTGCGTGCGGCAATCGACACCGGGCGCGCCTATGGACAGCTGCTGGGGACCCTCGCGCGCGATGCGGCGGTCCAGATCCCGGAGGCCCTGAAAACGGGCGCGAAAACGGGCGTGCCAACCATGGCGCAGCTGGAACAGGATTTCCCGCCAGCAGCGCGCCGGGCACTGAAGGCGTCGATCGAGGCCCAGGCAAATGGCGGCAGGTGGGAACGGTTTCAGGCTTGGCTGAAGGCGCAGATCGGCGCACGTTCACTGGCCCCGCGACAGGGTAACGACCCGGATGCGATTCTTTCCCGCGCCGAGGCTGCGCTGAGGGCGGGTCAGCTGAAAAAGGCGATCGATCTGGTTCAGACCCTGCCCCCCGCAGGCGCGGCCGAGATGCGCGACTGGCTGGATGCCGCAAACAGGCGCCTGGCTGTCCAGACAGCCCTCGAGACATTTGAATCGGCCCTCAAGACCGGCCAGCAGAAAGAAGCGAAATGATCTGGTCCCTCGTCAGGATTATCCTGTTCGTTGCCGCAGTGGCGGCTGTCACCCTTGGCGCGTCGTATGTCATCGATGTCGGCGGCGAGGTGCGCGTTGCCATCGGGACCATCGAGTTCACCGTGACCCCGTTGACGGCGATCATCGCGATCCTGCTGATCCTGCTGGCCGGATGGCTGATCTTTCGCCTGATCGGGCTGCTGATGGCGGTGGTGCGGTTTCTGAATGGCGACGAAACCGCAATCAGCCGCTATTTCGACCGCAATCGGGAACGCAAGGGGTTCAATGCGCTGGCCGAGGGGCTGATGGCGCTGGCCTCGGGCGAGGGGCGGGTTGCGCTGGCCAAGGCGGCCAAGGCAGACAAGTTTCTGCGCAGACCCGAGCTGACCCTGCTGATCAGTGCCCAGGCGGCCGAGATGACGGGCGACACGAAAAGGGCGCAGGAATATTACAAGAAACTTCTGGCTGACGAGAAAACCCGTTTTGTGGGCATCAGCGGCATCCTGAAACAGAAACTGGCCGAAGGCGATACCGACACGGCCCTGAAGCTGGCGCAAAAGGCCTTTGCCCTGCGTCCCCGACACAAAGGCACGCTGGACACGTTGTTTGCCCTGCAATCGCGCAAGCATGACTGGAAGGGTGCCCGCCAGACCCTGCAGGCCAAGCTGCGCGCAAAGGTGCTGCCCAAGGATGTCCATGCCCGGCGCGATGCGGTGCTGGCGCTGGCAGATGCCCGTGAACGGATCGAGGCCGGCGACATCGAGGCCGGGCGCATCGCGGCCCTGCAGGCGAATCGTCTGTCTCCCGACCTGATTCCCGCGGCTGTACTGGCGGCCGAGATGCACGCGTTGAACAATGCCCCACGCAAGGCCGTTGCGGTTCTGAAAAAGGCCTGGAGCGTACAGCCCCACCCCGATCTGGCGGCTGCCTTTGCCGAGCTTCAACCCGACGAAACACCCCAAGAGCGACGCAAGCGTTTCCAGCCGCTGCTGAAACTGAAACCGGATCATCCCGAGACAAGGATGCTGGAAGCCGAGCTGGCCATCGTGGCCGGCGATTTCCCCGCCGCCCGCAAGGCGATGGGGGATCTGGCCGAAACCGATCCGACCATCCGCGCGCTGACCATCATGGCGGCGATCGAACGCGGCGAAGGTGCCCCGGACGAGGTTGTTCGCGGTTGGCTGGCCAAGGCGCTGAGCGCCTCGCGGGGGCCTCAGTGGATATGTGGCAACTGCCATCACATCCATGCCGAATGGGTACCGATCTGCGAAAACTGTGGCGGTTTCGACACCCTTTCCTGGGAAGTTCCCCCACCTTCGGCCCAGACCAGCGCCGGCACCACGGACATGCTGCCACTGATTGTCGGCGCAATCGAGGACAAGACCGACGATACCGGTTCCGAGGCCGAAACCCCTTCGGAATCGACAACCGAATCGCCGCCCGCCGAAATTGCCGAAGTCATTGACGAGCGCCCCGCCCCGCCCGTGCCCCATGACGACGAGATCAACGTGGAACAATCCGAAGATCTGGACGGAATCCTTGGCGATCCGCACATAGTTCCCCAGGCGCGGGACGAAAAATCGTGATTTTTTGGGCTACCGCTCGGCAAGTTTCCTTGTTATCTAGCGCCCCGTGCCGGTGTAGCTCAGCTGGTAGAGCACGTCATTCGTAATGATGGGGTCGTAGGTTCGAGTCCTATCACCGGCACCACTTTCCTTTGAAATTATTAGGAAAATTTGCAGTGTCGCCAGCTAGCCCCACATCTGGCCCCACATTCGAATCGCGATAGTTCAATCGCAGGGCGCTGGTGCTGACGCCGATGTAATGATCCGTGTGCGCGTCGACCATCAGATTCGGTAGGACCTTCAGCGTGATCGGCATCGCATCATACCAGAATTTTCGGCGGAATCGGAAAGGTTTCGGCACGCGGGCGCCACAGGTGCAAGGTGAAAGGATGCACATTGACATGGTCCTGGATCGGCGCGTGATATTCGACTGCCCATTCGTCCGCCCTGAAGCAGATCCTCTTGACGTGTTTCATCTCGGCGTATTGCGGCAATCGCTGTGCCGTGGAGACAGAAACACGGTCCCACTCCATGCCCGTTGACGCGATTACGCGCAGAGCGCCGAGCTTGAACATGATTCCATCAATAGAGACATCCAGGACGCAGCCTTTCTTGTGCTTCTCGACGATAGAGGCGATGGCTGGAAAAGATTTCATCCGTCACACCCTTACTGTCGCCCTCAGACGCCGGAGCTCAGCACACAGACTCTTGTTCTGGCGCATCAGGGAATCGATGAATTCCTGTCGGCGCTGGGCTTTCCGCCGCAGTTTCTCAACGATATTTTCCGCCTCCTGCCTCGCTGCGCGTTCGCGCTCGATCTCAGATACTCGCTCGCCGAGGCGCTTGCCGGCGGCGCTGAATGGCTGGCAGGGGTATTGACAAGGATCGTGTCGATCGCGCCCCGCAGAGGTTGCCCATCGAACGTTCGCACGTCGTCCCAGATCGGTGCCGGCGCGTTGGGCGGCGATGATCCGTTCTCGCGGCTCCCCCCGTCCCATTCAGCCCAGCATCGCGTCTCGAACCCTGGCTCGACGAGCATGAGGCCCATATCAAGGCCACCGGCTCCGGCCGCGAGCGACAATCCGTTGCGAGGGGGACGTGGATCCATGTCATCCCGCCACCGTCTGCGTTTCGCTTTGGTGCAGTGGCGACGCCTCGAGGAATGCTTCGACCTCCGACAGGCGGACAAGGGCGACATTGCCGCGCTTGTAGATCCTGATCCAGCCTTTCTCGGCCCAGCGATAGACCGTCGAGCGATGGACGCCGAGCATCTCCTGGCTACGGCAGACGCGAACATAGATGGGGCGCTGGGAGGGTCGCCGAGTCATTGGTCTGTCTCCTCGGGTTTTGGCGATTTCTCGTCGCCGCCAACAAGGTCGCGCACAAGATCCTGAAAGGTTTCCTTGCCTTCAGCCTCCAGCGTCACCTGTGCGCCGCCCCCCCATGCGACATGCATGACGGTGCCGCCTGCGTCGGTGCGTACCTGCATGCGCTTGGCAAAGCGGATGCCGTCGAGGATTATTTCGAGGGGCTCGCCTTCGGCCATTTGGTCGTCACTCACCGCCCATGTGGCGGCCTCCACGTCGTCCACGCTTGCGACCTCGAGCGCCTTCGCGCAGGCGAGGATGGTCTTTTCAAGGTCTGTCATGATTTTTCTCCTGTTGTTCTTGCCAGGGCCTCGACCGCCAGCTCGGCGAGGCGTCCGGCTGCGAATTTCGCGGCGCCAGCGCAGTCGGCCCGTGTGCGCCCCCATGTGGTGACGCAGTAGTGACCATCTTCGTCGACGGCGATGATGGCGATCCGCACCGCGTTTGCGGCCTGTCCGCAGTTGCGCGCGGTCGATATCGGGATCGGCTTGATGGTCATTCGGCGAGCCTCCGCAACACCTCGATGATGATGGGGGCACCAACGATCACCGCGACCCCGCCGAGAATGATCAGAAGGACCAGACACGAGGTTTCGATCCATTCGGTTCGCGGAGGCCAGTTTGCGTCTTCGTCGTCGGAGCGAAAATCCATGTCAGGTCGCTGGCGCATTATGCTTGTCCTCTATTGTCCAGTGTGAAGAAA
Organism: Alphaproteobacteria bacterium; assembly: GCA_030148665.1. Lineage (GTDB taxonomy): Bacteria > Pseudomonadota > Alphaproteobacteria > Rhodobacterales > Rhodobacteraceae > UBA5972. The sequence goes on along the minus strand of JASBSZ010000034.1, from coordinate 30,441 downwards.
AAATGCCTGGGGCGGGAGGAATGCCCCCGGAAGTTACACCGCAGCCCCGAGCAGTGTCGTGAGTGGTGAGGCAAGGGCTGTGGCGGGAAGAGACGGTCATTGCAGGTGCCCTTTGCGGACGGGGTTGTCCTCGATCAGCCCGCGCAGGCATCTGGTTACCTCTTCGTCGGATATTCCATGGTTCCGGGCGACGTTCAGCGCAGCGCCAAGAAGGGCAGCGGTGGCGGCTCCGGTGTGGCCGAGCATGCCGATGGCCGACCTCGCTGCCGCTGCGGCGATTATTGCCATCTTTTCGTCGTTGGGACGATCATCGGGCATGGGATTCATGGCCCGCGTCCTCCTTTGTTCCACAGTCAGCATTCTCCATGCCCAGCGCGTTTTCCGCCGCGCGGAGCCAGTTTCTCGGCAACTCGTCCACGTCTGACGCGAACGCGCAAATCCCGAAAACCTGCGCCGACACCATGATCGGCTGGTAGAACCCGGGCTCGTCCGACGGCATGTCCCAGCGCCCGCCGTGTTCGATCACCGCTCGCTTGAGCATCCCGAGCCGGTCGGGCGGCGGCGTGTATTTCATGTGCGCCACAAAATCGGCCAGTTTGGCCCTGTCGAAACACCACGGAGTCATCGGGTTGTCCCTTCCAGCGCCAGAACTGCGCGCTGGGCGGCCAGCGCGTCTTTATCCAGGCGGACCAACGTGAGACCCTTGATCACCTCGCCGTCGGCTGTCTCGACGTCATAGACCGGTCGACAGAACAGGCGACCAACGACCCGGCCATGGAATTCGTGATCCATCGGACCTCGCCGGGCAATGACCGGATCCCCGAGCATCACCGGGCGCGTCATTCCCCGATCTCCACCGGCATGGCGGCGAGCCGCGTCTGGTCTACCGCGCATCCCCGGCCGGCCATGAGCGCTGCCCAGGCGAGGCGCCGCAGGAGAGGGCGGCCGGCATAAAGCTCGGGGTTGGCCACGACCTGGCGCGCATCAGCGAGAAACTGTCGGGTTGGCCGGGCAGCAGGTATTGCAGGTTGGTGGATGTGTCGCATGGCGTCCTCCAAGATTACAAGGACAACCATAATTGGGAAATCGCCCACTATCAAGAATAAATTGGGCTATTACATAATATTCGGCAAATCGGATATATTGGAAATCAGCGCGAATCAATCGGCTGTAGAATCCAATCTCCAGATAAATCGCAATTGACCAACGTGTTTATGTTCCCGTAATGTTCCGTCATGGTTGAACATGATTCCACGCTGATAAGCATGACCGATCGGCTTTCGGATCGGGAAGTTATAGGTCTTCTTCTCCTGGTGACTCGGGTTCGCTCGATTCCACATCGACTTCGCGCTCAGCGAGAACAGCTTTTAGGGATACCTCAAGTATCCGACGCTCTCTCTCGCTCAATTGCTGGATTTGATCAAGGAGCGCATCTCTCAACCGGCGCGGCTTCTGACCCATGAACTCCTCGACAGTCTCGCCAAAATATGCTGCGACCTTGATCGCGTCATCGACGCTCATATTTCGCGTTTTGCCGTATTTTAGAGAATACAGAGCCTCCTTGGTCACGCCAGATCCGCGGGCGACCTCCGTAATTTTCACGTTTGCCTCTGAAAGGTGGTCGTTGAACGCTTGGCTGAATGTCTTGCTCATGGTCTCTCAATTCTATTTGGGTAATCGCCCAGCATCCATTGCGAAATATCCCATTGACATAGTTGGGAAATTGCCCATTATGACGACGTGCAACAAGATGACCTCATAACCGAACTGCAGGAATACTGCCGACGTACCGGCTTCAAGGCCTCCACCGTCTGCGTACGCGCGCTGGGCGACAGCCGCTTTGTCGATCGATATCGTCGGCGGCTGGCCCGGACAGCTCGCGACACGGAGAGGCTGCGTCGTTACATGGCCGAACACCCGCCCCAGGACGGGGATGTAAATTCGGGGGATGCGGCATGAAGTGTGCGCGTTCATATCCCAACGATGCTGCGCTGGCCGCAGGGCAGCAAGGAAACCGGGTTGCCACCGCTGCGCTGGGGGCTCTGCCGCGCTGTCCGGTCTGTGGCGAGCGCGTCCTGCGCGTAGATTTGGCCCCCGGAAACAGAATCAATGTCCTGCTACCCGCAGATCTGGAACCCGCTCTGGCAGAAACTGCGGCGTCGAATGTCGCATGTCACCGCAACTGGTGCCAATCGGCAATGTCCTCGGGAATGGGCAGCAGCGAAGAGCCCAGGCCGGAGGGGAACGGGACATGACCTCCGAGAAGATTATCCAGCGCTGCTTGAGGCGAATGGTAGGACCCGAGATTTTCGTTCTCGGCAAGGATCGCCCAACGTCCCATGTGGCGGACAATTGCAATTTCGAGATCGCCGATCCGGACAATCCATCCCCGCATTTCACGTTCTCCGTCGGGTTGGTTGGCACCGCCGATGGTGAGGGCCGGGGCGAGGCGTGTCAACCGCCTCGCCCTTGTCCAACCCGGAGGGCGGCAGCATGATCACGCGCGACCTGATCCTGGCCCAGATGCGTGCCCTGCTTGCGGCTCACGGTTGCCTCGATGCCGCCGCCGAGGCGATCAACGCGCGCTGGGGCGACAATGTCTGCAAGGGCACCCTGTCTCGACGGGCCCACGGCGAGCAGCCATGGCCCATCCACCATGTGATCGCGCTCGAGGACGCGCTGGGCCGATATCCGGTCACCCGTCTGCTGCAGCGCAGGACACAATCCGATCTTGCGGCGCCGGACGTCGTGAGCGCCGCAAGGGCCGTAGCCAAGGAAACTGGCGAGGCCGTCTCGGCGCTGACCGGCGCGGCCTTCTCGGCGTCTGCGGTCGACCGGGCGCGGGCGGTCGCGGAAATCGATGAGGCGATCGAGGCGCTGCGGCAGGCGCGGGCGGCGCTGGGCGCGATCATTGTTCCGGAGGCCGGGATATGAGCGGCGTTATGGCAAGGGCCCCGCGCATCTGTCGTCGTGAGGTCTATCAGATCGGGCATGTGACCGTCGAGGTCATTGACGATCCGTTGACCGAAGCTACCTTCGCCCTGCGCCCCGGCCTCGCCGCCGACGCCGTCACTCGCCGTCCTCTCTTTTCCGGCTTTATCGAGCCGGGCATGGCGGATGCGCTCCGACGTCTGGCGGACCGGGTGGAACAGCTGGAGGAGGGGCTCGGATGACGCTGCGCCCCATCGACATATCCGGGATCGAGCCGCTTGCCGCACCGCCACCACCTTCGCCAAACCCTCAGCTGGCGTGGGTGCCGATCGAAAAGCTGTTCATTGACGACACATACCAGCGCGAACTTGGCCAGAAAAACCTTCGCATCGTGCGCAGAATCGCGGAATCCTTCGATTGGTCGTTGTTCACACCGATCACCGTTGCTCCCGTCGAGGGCGAGGACGCGTTTACGCTGATCGACGGGCAACACCGCGCGCACGCAGCCGCTCTGGCGGGTTTGCACCTTGTGCCGGCAGCCATTGTCGACATACCCCGCGCACGCCAGGCAGCTGCCTTCGCCGGGATCAATGCCCAGCGCACGGCGGTGTCCTCGCTCAACCTGTTCAAGGCGGCGCTCGCCGCACGAGAACCATGGGCGATCGAGGCCGCCGAGGCTGTTGCCAAGGCTGGGTGCCGCCTGATGACGGCGAACAAGAGCACGAAGGCCAAGAGGCCGCGCGAAGTTTTCGTGGTCGGCCTGATCCGGGATCACGTGGTGGCGGGACGCGCCGAGGTCGTCACCGCCGGGCTGCGGGCGCTCAGCGAATCCTCCTGTGGGGATCGCGTTGATCTTTACGCCCAACGCACCCTGCGACCCTGGATTGGCGCGCTGGCTCAGGATGGGCAGCTGCTATCGCTGGATATCACCCGGTTCGTCTCGACCATCGACCTTGCCGACCTCATCGACCGGGCGGCCTCCGCTAGGGCGCAGGGCGACACCCGGTCGGCCTACCAGATTGCCATGAGCGACATAAGAGATGCACTGGGTGCGTTTGCGCGGCGCGACAAGGCGGCGCTGGCACGGATTTGCAAGGTCCGAACGCGGATGGCGGTCCCGAAGAACCAGAAGAAAACGACGGGGCCGACGTCTTTGCCCGAATCAGCGGCACGATGGAGCCCGGACCGGGACGAGCGCCTGCGCGAGACGGGCGGCCGGTACCGCCTGCTCTCGGCGCTGGCCGAGGAATGGGGGCTGTCCATCAAGGTCGTGCAGGCGCGCTGGCACCTCGTGCGGAGGGCTGTATGATCACCATGGACTACTGGTCAGCCGACATAAATGGGAGTTTGCAATGCTCGTTCTCAACGATGCGATCATTCTGGCCGAAAACCATCTCGAAGGAGCACGGCTATTCCTGGCTGTTCCGGCTACGGATCCGGCAATCCGTCAACTCTTGTCCGGCGGCGGGACAATGTTCTCGATACGTTGGGAGGACACCGGAGAACGGGACGTTTTCACCTTCAACGGGATTATCCGGGGAGAAGCCATTTTCGGACGGCGTCTATGGACGGAAGATTCTGAAGACCGGCCATCAATGCCTGAAGCGCGACTGCTTTCAGGCCGTCTGCGGGAAGGGAACGGATCACAGCCTTGAGTTGGGCCTTGGCACTGGGATCGCCTTCCATTTTCTCGACATGCGCCGCCAGCATTTCGCGGAACTGGCCGTGGTCAAAGCGAACGGTGACGGTGCCAAGGATCGCGGAGAGACCACCATCATCCTCGAGGAAATCGATTCCTCGCGCGGTTATTCGAACGTCTGCATAGCTAACGGGATCACCGAGAGTCGACGCATCAATCCCTTCTATCAGCCCGTGTTCGACCAAGTATTGAATATTCGCCCAAAGTTCCCGTTTTCCTCTGTCGGCGAATTCGTGGGCCGGATCCATAATGCCCAGCGGATAGGCCTCTCGTGCGGTCTCGAGAATTTTCCGCTGAAACGCGCGATCAATCATTTTCAGTTCTCCATCGGTTCGGTTGGTACCCCCGATGGTGGTAGGGGCGGGGCGGCCAGTCAACCGTCCCGCTCCGACGAAAGCCACCCTTCCTTGAACACCGGCGGCGGGGACCTCCCGGCGCCGTATCCCCGCGGCGCCACACAGCGCCGGCGCAGCGCGGCGGTCCTGCCGACCGGGACGACGCATGCATCCGCCATGCGCCGGAAAGGGGCGGCTGGCCCGGCCGAGAGCGGAGAAAACCCGCAGGGCGGCAATAACGCCGCCGCGCCAAGCATAGACCTCAATGTGCAGCCTGTCATGCCGCTACCAGCTACCAGCGATTTCCTTTCGCGCCGCGCTGGCGAGGAAGGCGCTGCGGTTCATGCCGCGCGCCCGCGCTGTTTCATCGATCGCCTCGAGCAGCCCGCGATCGATGGAAATGTTCACCCGCTTGGGCGAGCCGCGGTCAAGCACCAGCGGCACCAGCGCGAGCGTCGCCCCTTCGCGCCAATCGGACAGGCTGTCGTCGGCCTCGACCTCGTCGATGCTGCGGGGGGCGGGGAGATCGTCACCGTCCTCCAGCATGCCCGAGGCGTGGAAAGCCAGCGCCTCGCGGGCCAGCGCCAGCGCACCTTCCATCGTGTCGCCCTGGGTAACGCAACCGGGAAAGTCGGGAAAGCTGACCCCGAATCCCGGCGCGTCATCCGTGTGAATGAACGCCACATAGTGCATGATCGCCTCCTTTCAGAGCCAACCCGCCTGCCGGTAGATCGACATGACGGTGCCCTTCTTTATGTCCTTGTTCGGGTGAGGAACGGTTACACGCCCGGCCTTTGTCGGGTGCTTGAACTGGTGATGATCGCCCTTGATCGCCACCAGATACCAGCCGTCCTGTTTGAGCATCCTGATCAGTTTCCGGCTGTTGCGTTCCATGTTCTCACCCTTTGGTGTGGTTCACCATACACACTAACGCACCGCCCGTCAACGGTGTTGTGGGTTCCCATACACACTATTCACGCCGCCTTGACACAAGCGCCCGTGACCGGCACCATGGCCGCGCAACCGCAAAAAACGGCTGCCGGGATTGGAACCCCGCCTATCACACGGCGCTCTTGGGTCGCGTCACTGTTCGCGGCCCTTCCTTCTTCGGTCGCAAGGCCGAAGCGGGCCGAGCGGGCGAGGCCGCGCAAGCGGACCTGTCGCCGTACCGTGTGGCGTCGGCGGGTAGTTCCAACCTCGTCCGTCTCGGTCCGTCAGGGATTGGAACCTCTGTGGGCCGGGTTAACACGAGCACACGGAGGCCGCTCATGGCAGCGAACGATACCGGCTTGCCGCCCGATCCCATCGACGACATCCACATTCACACAAACCGCATCGAGGGGCTTGTTTTTGCTACATGGCTGCTCGGTCAGGAGATCGAACCTCTTGATCGGGCTGGGCGCCCGTGCAGCGCATTCAATGCACTCCTGGAGGCCATGGAGGCCGAATGCGCAGCGATCGCCCGCGCGGCCGACGCGCTTGTCAAAGGCGACAAGGAGGCGCGGTCATGAGCATTGAGGCAACATCCTGGGCGTGGCGACAGGATCCGTTAGGCGATGGCGTCGAAATCGGCCCGAGGCTGAAACTCGTCCTTCTCGCCCTGGCCGACAACGCCCATCCGTCTGACGGATATGTCGCAATATCCCATCCGGCGCTGATCGCGCTCGACGTCAGCTCATCGGCTTCGCTCGTCGAGGCCGACCTGCGTCGGCTGGAGGCGCTGCGGCTCTTGAGGGACGTCACCAACGATCACGACAATCGCATCCCGGATGGCCTCCAGGCCTTTAAACTGATGGTGGAAAAATGAGCAATATCGTTCAGGCAATTGTTCAGACAAGACGGGTGCCCGGCGGCGCCAGCGCAAAGGCGGTGATGATGCTCATGGCCGCGAGCGCGTCCGACGACGGGTCAGGCGTCTGGACGTCAAAGACCAACATGGCCGCCGATCTGCAGATGAACAAGCGCACGGTTCGGCGATTGATAAACGACCTTCAGGAGCGTGGTCTGGTGCGCCAGACAGGTCGCCGAAAATGCCGGAACGGGTTCACTGCCGAATACCAGATCGACCTCGAAGCGGTAGAGAATCTTCCATCGACCAGAACGCCGGAATCCACCGAAAACGCACCAATTGACGGGGGGCACAGGACCCCCCGTGGCACAACATCTAGAGACACAGGCACAACATCTACGGGGGGCGTCAGACCACCCGTGGCACAGGACCCCCCGACGGGGGGCGTCAGACCCCCCCATGGGGGGGTGTCAGACCCCCCAAACCGTCCTAGAACCATCCATGAACCGGTTGGTGGTGGTGGTGACGCGCGCACGCGCGCGCGAGACGCCGACCCCAAGAACGAGCCTCAAACTGAGGCGCCAGAACCGCCACCGTCGGCATCGCCGCGAGAAACCATCCTCGAGGCCATGGGCCATGATCCGAGCGGGGTGACCGCGAGCGGGAGGATCGTCGGCGACAGCGGCGATATGCTCGAGCTTGAGCGCTGGCAGCGTGACCTCGGCCTCACGCTCGACGAAATCATCGCCGTGGTCCGCGAGGTGATCGCCGCGAAACGTGATGGACCACCCGTGACGTTCCGATATTTCCGAGCGGCGATGCAGCGATACGCTGCCGAGAAAAGCACACAGATCGAACCAATCACGCAAACACAGGTCACGACCAAGGGGGTTCCGAATGCACCGAGCACTGGAAACGACGTCGCCACCACAGCCCGCGCCAGGCGGGAAGAACGCGCTCGCCAGCGCATGCAGGCATTCATCGCCGGAGCGCGCGGCACACCGTGAGTGGATCGGCGGGCGTGCCGTGACGCTGCTCGGCCATTACTGGCGCGACGACGACCCCGTCGAGCTGACGGCGGCGATCGGCGCCGACTGGGCGGACGTACTGGAGGGGCTGCCGCGCGAGATCATCCAGCGGGCATGCATCGCATATCTCAGGGACGAACCACGTCGGAAGCCGACGCCAGGCGAGATCTACAAACGGGCCATCGCATTGATGCCGCGCCCGCGACCGACAGCACGCGAGCAGGAAGAGCCGCGTCGGCCAAGGATGAAGCCCGAGCGCGCTGCGGAGATCTTGCGCGAAGTCGGCTTCAAGCTGGTGGGATGATCCGATGAGCGGTGCCCGTGCAACACGCGTCCGCAGCGTTCCCCGCGAAAAGGACGATCTCGTTCTTGCCTTGGTTCGGATGCGCGCCGATGGGGAAAGCGCGCACGGAATCGCCAAGGCATTCGGTGTGCATAGCGGAATCGTCGTGCAAGCCACCAATGCGGTCAGGGATGCCGACGCCTCCGAGAGCGGCGAGAATGTTCAGGGGTTTTATTGGTGACGGGCGCAAGACGCCTGCAGAGAAGAGGGCTTTCCAATGACCGATGAAATCGACGTCAAGGAGCTGATCATCGAGGCCCAGCGCGAGCTCGACATGCGCCGACGGCTTTATCCGAAATGGGTGAGGGCCGGGAAGATCAAGGACAGGGACGCCCAGCGTCGGATCGACCTGATGCAGGGGATCGTGCGCCGGCTGACCAGAACGGCGGGAATGTGAGCGTGGACAGCTGCCGGGAGCACTACACCTTCGGGGCGGCCGAGCTCGTGCTCGATCGCGACGGAGAGTCTTGCATCGTGACGGTCGAGACCCCGACGATCTGCGCGCCGGTGATGCGTACGGTGCACCTGAACAGCCTCGAGGAAATCGAGCGGGCATACCGCGCGCAGATCATGCAGATGAGGGCGAAGACGAAAACACGGGCTGCCGAGGATTTTTTGGCAGCCCTGAAATTCGCGGGCACGACAATTGCAAGGAACAGGGCAGGAAAAAGCGAATGAGACCCACGAAACCGGGGCCGCGGCGCACCAACAAGTTCTCTGCCAGGAAAACCGTCTTTGACGGGATCCGCTTCGATTCGAAAAAGGAGGCGGAGCGCTGGGCGGAACTCCGTTTGCTTGAACGGGCTGGCGAGATCGCCGACCTGCGCCGTCAGGTGCCGCTGGAACTGGAAGGCCGCGACGGGCCGCTGCTGACGCGGACGGGCAGGCGCATGCGGCTGACGGTGGATTTCGCCTACACCGACCTGCGCACGGGCTTGACCGTTTACGAGGACGCCAAGGGCATGCCGACGCGCGATTACGAGGTGCGCCGAGCGGTTGCGGTAGCCCAGGGCATTGACGTGAAGGAGGTCTGACGATGGCAGGGTCAGTAAACAAGGTGATCGTTCTGGGCCATCTCGGTCGCGATCCGGAGGTGCGGACATTCCAGGACGGCGGCAAGCTGTGCAACCTGCGCATTGCAACCTCGGAGACATGGAAGGACCGCAAGTCAGGCGAGCGGCGCGAGCGGACCGAGTGGCACTCGGTGGCGATTCTGTCGGAAGGGCTGGTCCGGCTCGCCGAACAATATCTGCGCAAGGGCGCGCAGGTTTACATCGAGGGAATGCTGCGCACCCGCAAATGGCAGGACCAATCAGGCAACGACCGATACACCACCGAGATCGTCGTGCAGGGGTTCGGTGGCAAGCTGGTGATGCTTGGCGGCAAGGGGAATGGCGCGGATGTCAACCAAAAGGCGGGATATGACAACCAGGGAGCAGGATATGGCAACATCGACGACGAAATCCCCTTCTGACGGGGATTGGTGGGAAACCAGCACGCCCGAAGAAACGCTGGCCATCTGGCGCTCTGGCGTGGCGCGGTGGCATGCGAACCGATGGCCGTCTCTGCGGGGCAGCGGCGACACCACAGACGCCCACCAGGGCCGCTGCGTACGCCTGCTGCTCTGCCTGCACCCGAACCCGTCTGTTCCGCTTCTGGCCGCCGCAGCCTGCCACGACGTCCAGGAATGCGTCACCGGCGACGTGCCGGGGCCAGCCAAGACGGGCCATTTCGGAAAAGAGCTCGCGTTCCTCGAGGCGAAAGTGGCCGTTGAAATGGGACTGCCGGCGGTGTTCGGCCGTGAAGGCAGATGGCTCAAGCTGGTCGACATGCTGGACACATATCTGTGGGCAAGCCTCGTCGAGCCGCGCACCTGGGACGATCCGGAATGGATCGCGCTCGGTCAGCAGATCATTCACGCGGCCGAGGACCTCGGGTGTATCGACGTGGTCGCCGCGATGCTGGAGAAGCCGCCAGGATGACGACAGCCACCAACAAACGACAAAATGGGCAGGAATATGGGCAGCAGGAAAACGAAACGACCACCACCGCGCCTGGGCGACATCGGTGCGCTGTATCAGCGCCGGGGGGCGACGCTTGAACGCATCACGGTGCTGGACGCATCGAACAGCGGCACCGCGATCTGGCGGATCAATCTGGATCCGGGGCTGCGCGCCATCGGCATCTATTACGGGCATTGCCGGGCATCTGTCGAAGGATCCCAGGTCGGCGAATTCGGTGTTGTCGGGTCAGCCCGAGGGCGCATCAGCGATGGCGGAGCGGTCAATCGCGTGGCGGTCGCCCACACCGACAGGGTGGCACGCACGGCGCTGGCGTCTCTCCCGCCCATCAAGGTGCGGCATCGCGAGCGCACGGGCCGTCCGCGTCCGATCACGATCCTGACGCTGGTCGACGCGGTCTGCTGGCTGGATACGCCCCTCGTGACGGTCGCGCGCCAACATGGCTGGCGGGTGGGAAGTCGGCAGAAGGCGCGGCTCCGAGATGCGCTGATCCATGGGCTGGAGGAAATCGAGCAGGCATGGTCGGACGCAGGGATCCGCATCCCGGGGAACCTCGCGGATGTAGAGGCCGGCTGACGACACCACAGGAACCCTCTTGAAAAGGGGCCTGAATCGTGTATTCTTGGCACAATCGGAAGAGGTGCGAAAAGATACGCACCTCTTTTTTGTTGGCGGGGTGGCAAGTGGGCAAAGGCGGTTCAGGTAACCGCCAGCGTGGCAAATCAAAAGCCTTGGACCAGCGCCGTAATGGGTCAGCAACGGTCGCCCCCCCTTGGTCGGGTCCTCCCTGGCGGGATGCGTATACGGGGGGGCTAGGCGCAGCAAGTCTCTAGCGACAAAGGGTTTTTTTGGGTTTCCGCTTTTGGGTTTCCGGTTTCCACCCCCTGGCGGCGCCCAATACGAGGTCGGCTCGTCTCGGCCTTTCAGGTGTTTCACAACGAGACTGAGCCTCGCCCGGCATCGCGCCGGAACGAACGCCGTTGATCGGTCATGAGGTTTCGCGCCCGGCGGAACGGAAGCTGCGGCACCGGGCAGCATGTCGGCCATGCTCGACATGGCGCTGACAGCATGATCGTCATGGAGCGCAAGGGCGCGGGTCGGCATGACAGGGCACGATGTTCCGCACGCGTTCGCCATATACGGGGAATTTCAGCCATATCGGCCATGCTCGTCATGGTGCGTAAGCATCGGCGGCCATGATCATCATGGTGCCGGGCCAGCCAATCCATTGACGCGCGGTAGAGCAGAGGTCAGCTCGCCTGGTTCATACCCAGGGGGTCGCCGGTTCGAATCCGGCCCGCGCAACCATTTTCCCGGCCCCGGCAACATGGGCGCCGGTTTCCGAACGTGCCCGCCACGCCTCTGGCAATCTCTCTGCGAGCCAAGCGCACCCCGGCGGGCCTCTTGATGAGGATCCCTCTTGAAGATCACGATGACGCCGGTGGGCGATCTCGCGCCTTATGCTGCGAACGCCCGCACCCACACAGATGAACAGATCGCCCAAATCGCAGCGTCGATCGAGGAATTCGGCTTCACCAATCCGATCCTCGCGGGCAGCGACGGGGTGATCATCGCAGGGCACGGTCGCCTGCTGGCCGCGCAGCGGCTGGGTCTCGACAAGGTGCCGGTCATCACGCTGGACCACCTGTCCGAGGCTCAGCGCCGGGCCCTGGTGATCGCCGACAACAAGATCGCCGAGAATGCCGGCTGGGACGAGGAACTGTTGCGCACCGAGCTGGCGGCGCTGCAGGAATTGGACTTCGATCTCGACTTGGTTGGTTTTTCCGACGATGAGATGGAAGAACTGCTCAGCGACCTCGCGGATGATGAATCGGAGGACGACCTGGCCCCGGCACCAGTCCCGGAGCCGCCGGAAGAACCGGTCACTCAGCCCGGCGATCTGTGGCTGTTGGGCGACCACCGCCTGCTATGCGGTAGCAGCACCAACATCAAGGACGTGGAACGTCTGATGGACGGCCAGACCGCCGCGCTGTTTTCCACTGACCCGCCTTACCTGGTCGACTACACCGGTGCCGGTCGACCGAACGATACGGGGAAGGACTGGTCGGACCTCTACCGCGAGGTGGATATCAAGGATGCCGAGGGTTTCCTGCGTGCAGTGTTCAGCAACGCAATTGCGGTCACCCGAAAGGACGCCGCCTGGTACTGCTGGCATGCCCACAAGCGCGCGGCAATGATCGAGGATGTTTGGACCGACCTTGGTGTATTGAACCACCAGCAGATCGTTTGGGTGAAGCCAGCCGCCATTCCCACCCACAGCTACTACCCCTGGCGGCATGAACCCTGCCTGATGGGCTGGCAGCAGGGCCACAAGCCGCCGCACCTGGGCGGCAACGACCACAATGTCACCAGCGTGTGGGAACTGGACTGGGAAGGCGCTGCGCGGCCTGTGGGCGCCGAGCACCCGACGCAGAAACCACTCGAGGTCTTCGCTATCCCGATGCGGCGGCACACGAAGAAGGGCGATATCTGCTTCGAGCCGTTCTCGGGATCGGGTTCGCAGATCGTTGCGGGCGAGGCGCTGGGCCGGAAGGTGTTTGCGATGGAGCTGCAACCGGCCTTCGTGGACGTGGCTATCCGGCGCTGGCAGGAGGCTTCCGGAGGAACGGCCACCCTTGAAGGGGATGGCCGTTCGTTTGACGAAATAGCGGACGAGCGCGAGGCGGCGTAGCAGCACAATGGGCATTTCAATCCGCGCCTATGCCCGCCACCGGGGTGTGAGCCACACGGCGGTCAGGAAAGCCATCGATGCGGGGCGCATCACGACCGAGCCTGATGGCACCATCGATGCGGCCAGGGCTGACCGGCAGTGGGACACCCAGACCGACCCGGCCAAGCAGCGAGGGAGCAAGGCGCCGGGCGCAAGGACGCGGGTGAAAACCAAGCCGGTGCCGAAGGCGGCGATCCGCTCCATGGACGAAACGCTACGCGAAGCTGGCGCAGGAGACGTCGGCGGTGGTGGTGGCGAGGTTTCCTATCTGCGCGCCCGCCTGGCCAACGAAGTCATCAAGGCGCAGACCGCCAAGGTGAAGCTCGCCAAGATGAAGGGCGAGCTGGTGGATCGCGAGAAGGCCACAACCATGGTCTTTGATCTGGCCCGGCGCGAGCGCGACGCCTGGCAGAACTGGCCGCCGCGGGTGGCAGCCGACATGGCGGCCGAGCTCGGGGTGGACGCGCACGCGATGGAGCAGGTGCTGGACAAACACCTGCGCATGCACCTCGCGGAACTGGCGGAGATCGAGATTGAATTGCGCTGACCTGACATTGGACGACATCCCGCTGCCGACGCCGCGCTACCATTTTTGCGGGCTGTGGCTCACCGCAGACAGGTACCGGCTGACGCGCTGGTGTGAACTGCGGCTGCCGCGGGAGCAGTGGGACGCGATGATGCGCTTGCCTTTCGGGCAGATGCTCGATGCGGCGTACCGAATGGTCGAGGACAATGATGCGGGCTGACTTCGACGGCGCCGAGGATATCCGCCGCGCCTGGCTGGCGGGCCTCGCCCCGGATCCGGCGCTGACGGTCTCAGAGTGGGCCGACCGGCACCGGATCCTGTCATCGCGGGCGGCCTCGGAAGCCGGGCCCTACCGCACCGCGCGCACGCCGTATTTGCGCGAGATCATGGATGCGCTCAGCCCCAGCGATCCGGCGCGGCGCATCGTGTTCATGAAGGCCGCCCAGATCGGGGCGACCGAGGCCGGTAACAACTGGTTGGGCTATTGCATCCACCACGCGCCGGGGCCGTTCCTGCTGGTGCAGCCGACGGTCGAGACCGCCAAGCGCCTCAGCCAGCAGCGGATTGCACCGTTGATCGAGGAAAGCCCGGCGCTGCGCGAGCGCATTTCACCCGCGCGCTCCAAGGACAGCGGCAACACGATCATGGCCAAGCGGTTTCCTGGCGGGCAGCTGGTGCTGACGGGTGCGAACAGCGCGGTGGGCCTGCGTTCCATGCCGGCGCGGTGGATATTCCTGGACGAGGTCGATGCCTATCCGGGCGACGTGGATGGCGAGGGTGACCCGATCGCGCTGGCCGAGGCGCGCTGCGCGAGCTTCGGTCACCGGGCCAAGCTGTTCCTGGCCTCCACGCCGACGATCGCGGGCGCCAGCCGCATCGAGCGGGAGTTCGAGGCGAGCGATCAGCGGCGTTATCATGTGCCGTGCCCGCATTGCGGGGCCCTGCAATGGCTGCGCTTCGAGCGCCTGCGCTGGGAAAAGGGCAGACCGGAAACGGCGCATTATGTCTGCGAGCATTGCGAAGAGGCGATCGAGGAACGCTTCAAGACGCAGATGATGGCCGAGGAGAACGGCGCCTGCTGGATGCCCACGGCCGATGCGGAAACAAGGCAAAAGGCCGAGGCATCCGGGATTAAGGGCTACCACCTCAACGCGCTTTATTCGCCGCTGGGCTGGCTCAGCTGGGCCGAGATCGCGCGCAAATGGGAGGAAGCCGCGGGCAACGATGAGACCCTGCAGGCGATCAAGAACACGATCCTCGGCGAGCCCTGGCAGGAGCGCGGCGAAGCACCGGACTGGGAACGCCTCTATGAGCGCCGCGAGGATTGGCCGACGGGCAAGGTGCCCGAACGCGGGCTGTTCCTGACCGCAGGCGCCGACGTGCAAAAGGACCGGATCGAGATCGACGTCTGGGCCTGGGGGCGCGGGCTGGAAAGCTGGCTCATTGACCACATCGTCATCGATGGCGGCCCGGCCGAGCCCGCAAGCTGGACGGAACTGACGGCGCTGCTGGGCAGGATCTGGCAGCACGAGAACGGCGCGTTCCTGAAGATCGGCAAGCTCGCCATCGACACCGGTTACGAGTCAGCCGCCGTGTACAGCTGGGCGCGCCGACAGAGCAGCGCGCAGGTGATACCGATCAAGGGGGTCGAGGGCTTCAACCGGGCAAGTCCGGTGACGGGCCCCACCTACGTGGACGCGACCGAGGGCGGCAAGAGGATCCGGCGCGGGGCAAAACTCTGGACCATTGCCACGGCGGTGTTCAAATCGGAAACCTACCGCTACCTGCGCCTGCCCCGCCCGACCGATGAAGATGTTGCAGATGGTGCAACACCTCCACCTGGCTCCATCCACCTGCCGGGGTGGGTCAACAGCGAATGGCTGAAGCAGTTGACCGCCGAGCAGCTGGTGACAAAACGCGACCGGCGCGGCTTTGCCAAGCTGGAATGGCAGTCCTTGCGCGAACGCAACGAGGCGCTGGACTGCCGCGTTTACGCCCGCGCCGCCGCCTGGGTGTTCGGGGCTGACCGCTGGCCAGAACACACCTGGCGCTCGCTGGAACGGCAAGTTGGGATCGAGCCGGCCGAGGTGTCTCCCGCCGAAGATCACGACGCTCCGACAGAGGAACAGGCTCCGGCGGAAACACCGACCGCCGGCGTTCCCCTCGCCCCACGGCGCAAACGGCGCGTCTATACGCCAAGCATCATGAGGTAACAGATGACGCTCACAGAAATGCAGGCGCAGCTGGACGCGCTGCTGGCGGCGCGCTTTCGCGGCGTGCGCTCGACGACCTATGACGGCAAGACCGTCACCTATGGCTCGGATGCGGAAATGGCCCGCGCCATTGCCGATCTCGAGGCCCGCATTGCGGCCGCAGGCGGGACCAATCCGAACCGTCGCGTGACCCGCGTTTATGCCGAAAAGGGGCTCTGACATGGGCGTCATGACGGGCCTGCGCCGGCGCATCGGGGCGATGATCGGTGGGTTCGACGCCGGGGCTTACGGGCGTCGGCTGATGAAGTTCCGCCCCAGCCGCGCGCATGTGAACACGCTGATCGGCCAGGCGGGCCCGACGATCACGGCGCGTGCCCGGTGGCTCGTGCGGAACAATGGCTACGCGCTGAACGCGCTGGAAAGCTGGACGGGCAATGCGGTGGGTGACGGGGTCAAGCCCACCTCAAAGGTTGCGGATGAGACGAAGAAGGCAGCCATTCAGGCACTCTGGGAGGAATGGCAGGCCGAGGCCGATTCCGAGGGGCTCACGGATTTCTACGGGCTGCAGCGCCGGGCCGCCCGCGAGCTGTTTCTGACCGGCGAGGTGTTCTTCCGCTTTCGCCCGCGCAGGCCCGAGGACGGCCTGTCGGTGCCCTTGCAGCTGCAGATGCTGCCCTCGGAAATGCTGCCGATCAACATGACCAAGGAGCTCCCCGGCGGCGGCATGATCCGGCAAGGGATCGAATTCGATCTGCTGGGGCGCCGCACCGCCTATTATTTCTACCGCCGGCATCCGGGCGACAGCACCGACCCGCGCCTTGCGGGCGAGATCGTGCGGGTGAATGCAAACGAGGTGCTCCACATCATCGACCCGGTCGAAGCCGGACAGGTACGCGGCGTGTCGCGTTTCGCTCCGGCCATCGTCAAGATGTTCTTCCTCGACCAGTACGACGACGCCGAGCTCGACCGCAAGAAGGTCAGTGCGATGTTCGCAATGTTCGTGACCTCGCCGCAGCCTGACGCCCCGCTGGCGTCGCCAGATGAGCCGCTGGCCGTCGAGCCCGGGCAGATCGTGAGGCTGGACCCGGGCGAGGACATAACCACCGCCGATGCCGCTGATTCAGGGGCAACTTACGAGCCGTTCCAGTATCGCACGCTGCTGCAGGTCTCGGCCGCGCTGGGCGTGCCGTATTCCTATATGTCCAACGATCTCGCCAAGGCCAACTTCGCCAATTCGCGCCTCTCGATCATCGAGTTCCGCCGCCGCGTCATCGCCTGGCAGCATCGCGTGCTGATCCACCAGCTGTGCAAGCCGGTCTGGGCGCGCTGGATGGACACCGCGGTGATGGCCGGCGGGCTGGATCTGCCACGTTATGACGCCACCCGCCGGACCTGGCTCAAATGCGAATGGCTGCCCCCGAAATGGGAATGGGTGGACCCATTGAAGGACATCACCGCCGAGATTGCCGAGATCGAGGCGGGTCTCAAATCCCGCTCCATGGGGATGAAGCAGCGCGGCTATGACGCCGACCAGGTGGACGAGGAAATCGCGGCGGACCGCAGGCGTGAGGCCCAGCTCGGCCTCGACTTCCGCCGCCCGGGCTCGCCTGCGCAGGGAGCGGCGCAGATGGCGGTGGCGATGGACCAGCAGCAATCGCAGGGCGGAGGACAGGGATGAGACACGCGGAATTGTGGCAGGCGCGCCTGACGGGGCGCCCGCTGGCGGTGGCGCGGCGCGCCCTCGAGGCGCTGGTGATGCCGCCCGTGAAGAAGGTGCGCGCAAGCGGATTGTTGACGGCCGAAGAATTGCCTCCGCCCCGAGGCTGGGTGATGACCGATGGCGGGGTCGCGCATCTGCCGATCGTCGGCCCGCTGGTGCAGCGCGGCGACTGGCTGAGCTCGTTCTTCGGGATCGTCTCCTATGACGAGATCGCCGCCACAGCCGAGGACGCCTTCACCACCCCCGGCGTGCGCGGAGTTCTGATGGAAATCGACAGTCCTGGCGGCGAGGTGGCGGGGCTGTTCGACATCTTGAGCCACATCGAGGCGCTGAAAACCGATACCGGCAAGCCGCTCTGGGCCATTGCCCGCGAACAGGCGCTTTCGGCCGCCTGCGCCATCGCATCCATCGCTGACCGCCTGCTGGTCACGCAAACCGGCGAGGTGGGCTCGATCGGCGTCATCGCCGTGCATGTGGACCGGACCGCGCAGGACAAGATGGAGGGCGAAAAATACACCCTCATCCATGCGGGCGCGAAAAAACTCGACGGCAACCCGCATATCCCGCTCTCGCCGGGGGCCGAGGCCGACCTTCAGGCGGATGTGGATGATCTTTACGGCCAGCTGGTCGGCCATGTGGCCCGTGGCCGGGGGATGAAGCCCGAGACCATCGCCGCAACCGAAGCCGCCGTTTACCGCGGCCAGCACGCGCTGGATGCCGGTCTCGCGGACGGGATCAGTACGCTGCAGCAGGCGCATGCCGATCTGCTGGCCACGCTCGAAGCCCCGCCCGGAATTGGTGCCCGCACCGGGCGCAAGAAACCGCAATCCACCAACAGTGAAAGGATCGAAACCATGGCACTGAAACCCGCAAAACGTGAAGATGCGGCGGCGACCGGTAAGGAACAGGCAACGCCCGTCGCAACCGAGACGGGGCCGACGCCCGAGGTGCATGCCTCCGCCGAGGCACCGGCGGCCAATTCGACCCCGGCCGCGCCCCAGGCGTCCAACCCGACACCGGTTGCAGCCACCCCGGTTGCACCGCCGTCGGGAGAAACCACGCCCGACATTGCCGCCCAGATCCGCGCCGAGGCCGCCGAGATTGCCGAAATCGCGGCGCAGGCCGCCCGCCTCGGGCTGCAGATCGACGCGTCCGACGCCTTGAGGAACGGCGTCAAGCCCGATGCCCTGCGCGCATCCGTGCTTTCGCAGCTGGCGGCGCGGGGCGAGGCTGCGGCCATCTCGCCGGTGGCGCCTCCTGCCGCCGAGACCACCCCCAAGGAAAGTCCGCTAATCGCCGCCGCTGAGCGCGCGCGTGAGCAGGCTGTGCACGGCACGCACGCCGCGTGATCAACTTCGAAAGGAAATGACCCATGCCTTCCCTGACCATGGCCCCCACCCAGGGCGACCTCGTCAAATATGACGACAACCCCGACTACACCCGCGAAACCGTGACGCTTCTGGCCGGTACCAGCTATCCGCTGGGCGCCGTGCTCGGCAAGATCACGGCCAGCGGCAAGTACAAACTCGCGACCGCGACGGGCACCGATGGTGCGCAAACGGCTGTGGCCGTGCTGCTTGAGGCGGTGGATGCCACGGCGGCGGACGCCACCGGCGTGGTGCTGGCGCGCGGCCCGTCCATCGTGGCGGATGCGCAGCTTGTCTATGACGCGACCGTCACCACCGCCGCCCAGAAAGCGGCCAAGATCGACCAGCTCAAGGCCGCCGGCATCGTGCCGCGCACGGCCGCCTGATCCCCCTCTGAAATGAAAGGACTCCGACAATGACTGTCGTGGCAAACCCCTTTGACGCGGGCGGCTATACGCTCTCTGAGATGACCCGCGCCATCAACATCCTCCCCAACATGTATTCGCGCCTCGCGCAGATCGGCCTGTTCCGCTTCGAGGGCATCACCCAGCGCAGCGTGATCATCGAGCAGCGCGAGGGCGTGCTGTCGCTGCTGCCCTCGGTGCCGCTCGGCGCGCCCGCGACCGTGGGCACGCGCGAGGGGCGCAGCATGCGGTCCTTTGCGCTGCCGTGGATCCCGCATAACGACGTGATCCTGCCCGCAGATATCCAGGGGGTGCCGGCGCTGGGCTCGCGCAGCAATGCCGACACGCTGGTCGATGTCATGACCCGCAAGCTGACGCTCATGCGCAACAAGCATGCCCAGACCCGCGAGTACATGGAGATCAACGCGCTGCGCGGCATCGTCAAGGACGGCGCAGGCACCACGCTCTACGACTACTTCACCGAGTTCGGCATCACCCAGATCTCGGTCGACTTCCTGCTGGGCACGGCGGGCACCAAGGTGCAGCAGAAGGTGCGCGACGTGATCCGCCAGATCGAACTCAATCTCAAGGGCGAAAGCATGACGGGCGTGCGCGCCCTGGTGTCCCCCGAGTTCTTCGACAAGCTGATCGGGCATTCCTCGGTTGCGACGGCGTATCAGTACTACAGCGCATCCGGCGCGCAGCCCCTGCGTGAGGACGTGCGCCGCAGCTTCCCCTTCGCCGGGATCACGTTTGAGGAATACAACCCGATCTTTACGCTCTCGGGCGGCACTACGGATCGGGCCATTCCGGCGGGCGAGGGCATCGCCTTCCCCATGGGCACGGTCGACACCTTCACGACCTATGGTGCGCCCGCCAACTTGATCGAGACGGCCAACACCGTGGGCCTGCCGATCTATGCCCGCCAGATGCCGCGCGAGCGCGGTGACGGGATCGATCTGTTGACCGAGGCCTCGATCCTGCCGGTCAACAAGCGCCCGGCGCTCGCCGTGCGGCTGTTCAGCTCGAACTGATGAGCGCCTTTGCCGCCGCCATGGATGCGATCTTTGGTGATCCCAACATGGCGGTGGACGCCACATGGACAGCACAGGGCGGCGCAACGCTGCCCGTGCGCGTCATCCGCAAGGCCCCGGACGAGGTGACCACCTTCGGGGCGGCGCAGATCCTGTCGGACACCACCTTGATCGATGTGCGAATCTCCGAGATGCCCAACCCGAAGCCCGGGGATGGGATCAGTATCGGCACCGACATCTACGTGATCCAGGGCGAGCCGAAACGCGACCGCGAGCGGCTGATCTGGACCATCGAGCTGGTGCCGGGATGAAGCTGAAACTCGACGTCGAGCCTGATCTCGTTGCCATGCTTCAGGCCGAGGTCAAGGCCGGCGAGCGTGCCGTCAAGACGGCAATGGCCGTGGCTGGCAACGAGCTGAAACAGGCATGGCGGGAGCAGATCACGGGTGCCGGTCTCGGCCACCGCCTGCCGCGCACCATCCGCAACCGCACCTATCCCAAACAGGGCGACAGCCTCGATGCCGCCGCCTTTGTCTGGTCGAACGCCCCCGAGATCATCTCGGCCCATGACCGGGGCGTCTTGATCCGCTCGAAGGCTGGCTTCTGGCTGGCAATCCCGCTACCCGCCGCCGGCAAGGGCCGTGGCGGGGCGCGATTGACGCCCGGCGAGTGGGAGAAGCGGCGGGGGATGCGGTTGCGTTTCGTCTACCGCCGGCGCGGGCCATCCATGCTGGTGGCCGACGGGCGGCTCAACACGCGCGGGTTGGGCGTTGCCTCCCGCTCCAAGACCGGCCGGGGCCACGCCACCGTGCCGATCTTCCTGCTGGTGCCGCAGGTCAGGCTGCGCAAGCGGCTCGATCTCGCGCGGGATGTGGAGCGGATGGCCGACAGGGTGCCGGGGTTGGTGGTGGAGAGGTGGCGGAGCGCCGATCCTACCCGGTGATTACAGCCCAGCGGACTGAGAAGCGCGCAAATGTCGCAGGTGAAAGCGGAAAAGTATTGATCATCGTCAAGGTTTGCGCGGACAGCCAAGTATAGGCCACCGGCAGAGAGCCTCGAATCGAGGGACCTGCCTGCCATGTTTCAACATCGCCACACCTCAACAAAGTCGCTAGGAGTCGTCAGCCTGGCACTGATCCTGTTTGCGGTGGGAGCACTGATTCTGGGGCCGACCCTTGACTTTGCTGCGGTCGATTTCACCGATCACGATCAGGCGATCAACTTCGCGACCAATCCTGCCCACGGTAACGGCAATGTCTCGCCGCACGACCACAACACTTGCGGTCCAGACCCAACGTGCACGCCTGCCGTTGCGGAAATTTCTGGCTCGTGGACCAAGGTCAGACGCGAAACAGGTTCATATTTCCCGCCAGATTTGAGCAACGCTGACGTCTGGGTTCCGGACGCGCGAGAGCCGGTCCCTATTGCCTGAGTTCTCTGTCAGACAGACCACCCTCCCAACGGACAGAAACTCAATCAAGGATGACTCTAATGAAACACGCGAACATTTCGCGGTTGCTGGGCGTGATTGCGCTCGGCGCTCTCGCCAGCGCTGCTGTACCGACAACTGCACTCGCTGGGGGCGAAAATCACGAAGCCCTCTCGACCCGCCTTCTCATGCCCATCATGGACAGCAAGAAAGGAATGAAGCTGTTTGTCGAAAAGGGCTGCTACAGCTGCCACTCGGTAAATGGAGTTGGCGGCCATGACGCCGCCGCATTGGACGCCCACGAGATGGACGAGTTTATGAACCCGTTCGATCTCGCCGCAAAAATGTGGCGTATGGCGCCGATCATGATCCCGGCACAGGAAAGTGAGCTTGGAGCCCAAATCGAATTCACGGGCGAAGAGTTGGCCGATATCATCGCTTTCCTGCATGATGATGCGCAGCAGCACAAGTTCACTGAAAACGTTCTGACACCAGATCAGCGGGCTGCCCTGCATGCTCACGGTGGTGGTGAAAGCGGTGATGAAGCCCATGAAAACGAACTTGGCCACACGCATGGCGGCTCCGACGGAGACGGTGATGCCGATGATCACTCCGACGGATAAGAATTAGCAATCAGCGGTGGCGGACGTCCTGCAAATGGTCAGGATTTTCGCCACCGCCATTCCTTTTCTCTCCGATTTCCGACCTGGTGAACTTCATTGCCCACACCCCGTGAAACCATCCTGCAGGCGCTGCTTGCGACCCTGCAAACTGTGCCCGCCACCGTCCTGCGCGGGGAGGCGCTGCCCGAACGCGTACCCGCGGGCGGCCTCGTAATCCTGCGGGATGGAGAACCTGGGGAACCGGAGGTGACACTGTCGCCGCCGCGGTACCACTATGAGCACCGGGCGGAACTGGAGGTGATGGTGCAGGGCAAGGCGTCTGCCGATCGCGACACGGTGTTTGACACCTTGATCTCCGACATCGGCACGGCGCTGGCCGCCAACCGAACGCTGGGTGGGCTCTGCGACTGGGTAGAAGCCGAGGCGCCCCGGCCCGTGGATCTGCCCGTCGAGGGTGGACAGGCGCTGAAAGCCGCCGTCGTTCCAGTGATCCTGCATTATGTGACGGCTGATCCGCTTTCCTGAGCCGCCCACAACCGAAGGAACTGAATAGCCACGCGTCCCTGGCGACCGGCTGCAAGGTCACCGGCTGCCGATCTCTATCCCGACGCATGACGACCCATCAATATCACCAGGGTTCCGGCCACGCTCAGCCCCACGCCGATGACGTCGTAAAGATCGGGCGTGCGCCCATCCACCCGCCACAGCCAGACAAGCGATGCCAGAATATAGATCCCGCCATATGCGGCATAGGCCCGGCCCGAGGAATCCAGCCCTATCCGGGTCAGCAGCCACGCGAAAATCACCAGTGAAACCACCCCTCCCACCAGCCACAGCGGCGAGCGGCCCAGCCGCATTACCGACCACAGCGCGTAGCTGCCCAGCAACTCGAAGAACGCCGCGGTCAGATAGATCGCAAGCGACGGCCCCAATTGTTCAAGCCTCATTGCCGACCTCCGAACCTTCCAGCGGGAACCCGGCCTCGCGCCAGTCGCGCTTGCCGCCGGCAAAATGGTACACATGCGCATAGCCCAGCCGTTCCAGCCTTTCGGCGGAAAGCCCCGCCCGCTTGCATCTGACACTGGCGCAGTAGACCACGACATCGCTCTCCTTGTCGGGCAGCTCGCGCGGCGCACGCTCGAGGATGTCGTCCGACATGATGTTGATGGCCCCCGGCAGGTGTGCCTTTTCAAAGGCGCTCGGCGGCAATGTGTCTACCAGCACGAAATCGCGGCTTTCATCAAGCCAGCGGCGAAGCTCCTGCGCATCCAGTGTTTTCATTTTCCTGCCCCTTTCACGGCCACGATCCTGTCGCCGCGAGGATAACCCGCCTTTGCCTGACCGCAATGTCGGCTGACCATAACGTGATCGCTCTTCACATTGCACGGCCCGGTTTGCGCAATGGCCACCCTCCTGGTTTGAGCTCTCCACCAACCGAAAGGACTCAACGATGCCCCGTGCACAAGGCGCGCGGTCGCAGCTGGCGGCCGCGTTCGAGACGACCTATGGAACCGCGCCGGCCTCCGGCTTCATGCAGATGCCCTTTGCCAGCGCCTCGCTTGGGGCCGAGCAGCCCCTGCTGGCCTCTGAGCTGCTGGGATATGGCCGCGATCCGCTGGCGCCGATCAAGGATGCGGTGACGGCCGATGGCGACATCAAGGTGCCGCTGGACGCCGAGGCCTTCGGGTTTTGGCTGAAGGCAGCCTTTGGCAATCCCACCACCACCGGGACGACGAACAAGACGCACACCTTCAAGTCCGGGTCCTGGAACCTGCCCAGCATGGCCATTGAGGTGGCGATGCCGGAGATCCCGCGTTTCGCCATGTATACCGGCTGTGTGCTCGACCAGCTCAGCCTGCAGATGCAGCGTTCCGGCTTGTTGACGGCCGACGTCAAGCTGATCGCCCAGGGTGAAAACGTCGCCACGGCGACGGCGGCCGGTACGCCAACGGCCTACGCCCTGCAACGGTTCGGGCATTTCAACGGCGCGATCAAGCGTAACGGCACCGCGCTGGGCAATATCGTCTCTGCGGATATCACCTATTCCAACAACGTTGAACGCATCGAGACCATCCGCTCGGACGGGCGTATCGATGGCGCGGACCCGTCCATTGCCGCACTGACGGGCAAGATCGACGTCCGGTTCGCGGACAACACCCTGATGAATCAGGCGCTGAATGGCACATCGGCGAGCCTCGAGTTCTCGTGGACCATTTCCGCCAATGTCAGCCTGACGATCACGGCGCACGCCGTCTATCTCCCGCGCCCCCGGGTGGAAATCCAGGGGCCGCAGGGCATCCAGGCCAGTTTCGACTGGCAGGCGGCCTACGACAGCGTGGCCGGGCAGATGTGCACGGTCGTTCTCAAGAACCAGGTGAGCAGTTATTGACCATGCTGAAACTCGATCTCTCCAATGAACCCGTATGGCTGGATCTTGGTCATGGGGTGCGGGTGCAACTGCGCCCGCTGACCACGGCGCTGATGGTAGCCGCGCGCAATGACCCGGCTGTGCAGGCGTTGGGCGATGATGCCAGTGACGAGGAAAGCGCGCTGACCTTTGCCAGGGCGCTGGCCCAGGTTGCGATCCTCGACTGGGAGGGTGTTGGCGATGCGGACAGCAATCCCATCCCCGTCAGCCCCGAGGCCATCGACGCGCTTCTCGATCTCTGGCCACTCTTCGAGGCCTTCCAGACCGGCTATGTGGCGAAAGGCCTGCTGCTGGAGCAGGAAAAAAACGCCTCATCGCCCTCGCCGACTGGGTCTTCGGTGGGGGCGACGGATACTGCGAGGGCTGCGAGCCTGGCGAGGGCCCCGCAACTTTCTGCGAAGACTGCCCGCAAAGGCTGAATGCGCCGCAGACCTTCGAGGGCGTACAGGTCTGGGATCTCGTGGGCCGTCTTGGTGGGCAACTGCGCGTGGCCCCCTCGGGCGGGATCATCAGCTGGGACATGACCGCGGCGTTGGCGCTTGCCCGGGCGCTGGGCGTGCCCGGTGTGGCGGTGGCCGAACTGTTGCCCGCGATCGAGGCAGTGATGGTCGCCAAACTCAATGAACGAATGGAACAGGAACATGGCTGAACGACGCGTCAGCGTCCGCCTTGCGGCGGTGGGCGGCAAGCAAGTGCGGGCCGAGCTCGAAGGCATCGGTGAGGCTGGCAAGCGCGGCTTCGGCAGGGCCTCGCGTGAGATGGAGATTGCCAATGCGAGGCTGGCGAAGTTCGCGCGGCGTGCGAAGATCGCCGCCGGCATCGTGGCTGCGGCGGCCGTCAGCGCCGGGGTATCCATGGTGCGCTCCAGCCTTCAGACCATCGACGAACAGGCCAAGCTGGCAGCGTCCCTCGGCACAACGACCGCCAGCATGCAGGTGCTGGCGCGCGCGGCTGATCTGGCCGGCGTGTCGCAGGGCGAGGTCGAGCAGGCGACCATCATGATGACGAAAAGCCTGTCCCAGGCCGCCCAGGGCACGGGGCCTGCTGTGAAGGCGCTGCGGCAGCTGCACCTGTCGGCTACAGACCTCGCCAAGCTGCCGATCGATGAGAAGCTGACGAAAATTCAGGATGCGATCCAGAAATACATCCCTGCTGCACAACGTGCCGCGGTTGCTTCACAGATCTTTGGCGCCCGTGCCGGCCTGATCTTCTCGCGCATCGACAGCGCCACCCTTCGGCAGGCAACGAAGGACGTGAAGGATTTCGGGGTAGCGGTGTCGGAGCAGGATGCCGCACAGATCCAGCGCACCAACGATGCGCTCTCGCGCATGGCGCTGTTGTGGCGCGGCATTGCCAACCAGCTGGCCGTGGCGGCCGCGCCCGCGCTCGAGGCGATGGCGGATGCCTTCGCCGCCATTGGCAAGACGACCGGTCCGCTTGGGCGCGCGATCAGGGGGCTGTTCGCCCATATCGGCGAACTGGTAACCATCACTGCCACCTTTGCCGGGGTTCTCGGCGTCCGCCTTGTTGCCTCGCTGACGGCAGCGGCGTTGGGCGTCGGCAAGCTGGCGCTGTCCATGAAGGTGCTGCGCGCGGCCATCATCCGTACCGGCATCGGCGCCCTGATCGTGGGGGCGGGTGAGCTGATCTACTGGTTCGGTCGGCTGGTGAAGGGCGCGGGCGGGTTTGGCGAGGCCCTGCGCCTGATGAAGAACCTCGCGGTCGAGGTCTGGGAGCGGGTGAAACTGGGCGCCAAATCCCTCGGGCTGTCACTGGCCTCTGTGTGGACCACGATCCAGACCGGCTGGCTGCGCATGCTGGCCCGCATCCAGAAAGGCTGGGCGGACTTCCTGCACAAGGTGGCGGGGGGTCTGCGTGATGTGCCGGGAATGGACAAGGTCGCGCTCAAACTCGGTGGTGCAGCGATCGAGGCCGGATCGGCCTATTACGAGATGGCAACGGCCGCCGATGCCGCGCGGGGGAAGGCAGATGTGCTGGCGAGCTCGGCCAGGGGGGCGGCGAATGCAGCAGTCGCGCCCCTGAAATCTGTGGAAGCATTGCGAAATGCCCTGAAAACAGCCGGTAATGACGGGGCTGAAGCGCTTGCACGCACAAATTCTGCCGCCAATACCGTGGCGACATCCGTTGCCAAAGTCGGCGGCGCCGCAAGGAGGGCGGCCGAGGTTACGAAGTCTGCCTGGGAGACAGCTGCTACTTCGCTGAAGGATTACGCCAACAAGGCAATAGATATCGGCAAGGGGCTGGGCGACAGCCTCGCAGGGGCATTCTCCAGTGCCGAACAAGCCATCGGGGAATTCGTGCGCACGGGCAAGCTGGACTTTCGCTCGCTGGTCACCTTGATGCTGGCCGACATGGCAAAGCTGTCGGCCCGGCGTTTCATCCTCGGCCCACTCGCAAACGCGCTGTCCGGTGCGCTGGGCAATTTCGGCGGCGTATTTGCGCCAGTCATGCACGCGGGCGGCATGGTGGGCGCCCCAGCGCCGCAGCGCATGGTGCCGGCCATGGCTTTTGCCGGGGCGCCTCGGATGCACGCGGGCGGTTTTGCGGGCCTCCGTCCGGACGAGGTACCGGCCATACTGCAAAGGGGCGAGCGCGTGCTGAGCCGACGCGAGGTGGCGGCGGGTGCGGGCGGCGCCCAAAACATCACCATCAACATCCAGACGCGCGATGCCGAGAGCTTCAGACAGTCCCGCGCCCAGATTGCCGCTGACATTGCGCGCGCCGTCGCGCTGGGCAGACGGGGGATGTAGCCCATGGCCTTCCACGAAGTTCGCTTTCCCGACGACATCAGCCGCAATGCGCGCGGCGGTCCCGAGCGGCGCACCCAGATCGTCGAGCTCGCGTCCGGCGATGAAGAGCGCAACGCCAGCTGGGCGAACAGCCGCCGGCGCTACGATGCGGCCTACGGCATTCGCCGGGCCGATGATCTGGCGGCGGTGGTGGCCTTTTTTGAAGCTCGCAACGGGCGGCTGCATGGCTTCCGCTGGAAGGACTGGGCGGATTTCAAATCCTGTCTGCCGTCCCAAACGCCGGCGGCCACGGATCAGACCATTGGCGCGGGCGATGGCACGACGACCGCATTCCAGCTTGTGAAATCCTACGTTTCCGGCGCGCAGGCATGGACTCGCACGATCACCAAACCGGTCGCCGGAACCGTGCGCATCGCCATCGATGGCGTCGATCAGGCAAGCGGCTGGTCGGAGGACACCACCACCGGCGTCGTCAGCTTCAACACGGCCCCGGCCAATGGCGCGGCGATCACCGCAGGCTTCGAATTCGACGTGCCGGTGCGCTTTGACACCGACACGCTGGACGTGACGCTCGACATCGAGCGCCTCGGCTCCATCACATCCATTCCGTTGATTGAGGTGCGGCGATGAAAACCCTGCCCACCGGCCTTCAATCCCACCTTGATTCCGGCACCACGACGCTCGCCTGGTGCTGGCGGCTGACCCGCGCCGACCGGAAGGTGTTCGGCTTCACGGACCACGACCTGCCGCTGGCCTTCGATGGCACCACGTTTGAGCCCGAGTCGGGATTCACCGCCTCGGAAATCCGCTCTGGCTCCGATCTTTCGGTTGATGCACAGGACGCCGAGGGCGTGCTGACCTCCACCACCATCACCGAGACAGACATCCTCGATGGCCGCTGGGACAATGCGAGCGTCGAGATCTGGCGGGTGAACTGGCAGGACACTTCACAGCGCGTGCTGATGCGCCGCGGCGCCATCGGCCAGGTCCGGCGAGGACGTGTGCAGTTCGTGGCCGAGATGCGCTCGCTGGCCCATGCTCTGAACCAGACCGTGGGGCGGACGTTTCAGGCCACATGCGACGCGGTGCTGGGCGATGCCCGATGCGGGGTGGACCTGACGGACCCGGCCTATGTCGGCAGCGGCACGGTGGTCACGGTCACGGGAGACCGGAGCTTCACGGTATCCGGGCTTTCCGCATTCGCCGACGGCTGGTTCGCGCTCGGCACGCTCTCCTGGACGGGCGGTGCCAACGCCGGACGCAAGGCGGAAGTGCTTAGCGATGCGGTTGGCACCACCGATGTCATCGTCACCCTGTTGGAGGCCCCGGTGCGAGCCATTGCCGTGGGCGACACCTTCAACATCACCGCCGGATGCGACAAGCGGTTTGAGACCTGTCGCGACAAGTTTGCCAACGCTGTCAATTTCCGCGGATTCCCGCACATCCCCGGGCAGGACACGGTTATTCGCTATGCCGCGAAGGGTGACAGCAATACGGGGACCGTACTGTGACCAGTGGGAACGCCCACCGCGATGGGGCCGCCCGCATCATGCCGGCCCGCATCGTTCGGGCCGCGCGCGGCTGGCTCGGCACGCCCTATCACGATCAGGCTTCGGTGAAGGGTGTCGGCTGCGACTGCCTCGGCCTGATCCGGGGCGTGTGGCGCGAGGTCGTGGGCCCCGAACCCATGCCTGTTCCACCTTATTCAAGGGATTGGGGTGAGGCCGGACCGCATGAAGTTCTGGCCGAGGCCGCACGGGTGGCGATGATCGAGATCGCCGTTTCCGACGCCCGCACCGGCGACGTGGTGCTGTTTCGCATGCGTGCCGGCTCCATCGCCAAGCACGCCGGGATTCTCGCGAATGGACGCCAGAATATTCACCGTTTTTTTCATGCCTATGAGCGCACTGGCGTGATCGAGGAGCCGCTCACCGATCCCTGGCGCCGACGCATCGCCTTTGCCTTCCGCTTTCCCGTTTTTCCGAAGATCTGACCCATGGCCTCGATCCTTCTTGCCTCCGCCGGCTCTGCGCTGGGCGCCTCGATTGGTGGGTCCATCCTTGGCGTGTCGGCCGCCACAATCGGCGGCGCGGTAGGGTCCTTCGCGGGGTCGCTCATTGACAGCTGGATCGTCTCGCAGCTTACACCAGGCCAGCGCATCGAGGGCGCGCGGCTCGAGAACCTGACCGTCACGACCTCCACGGAAGGCGCCGTCATCCCCCGCGTCTGGGGCCGGATGCGCTTGGGCGGTAACATCATCTGGGCCACCGACTTCACCGAACATGTCAGCACGACCACCCAGGGCGGCAAGGGCGGTGGGCCGAAGGTCAAGACCACCAGCTATACCTACACCGCGTCCTTTGCCGTGGCGCTCTGCGAAGGACCGATTTCAGGCATTGGGCGGGTCTGGGCCGACGGCAAGCCGCTGGATCTGTCGGGGCTGACCTGGCGGCTTTATAAGGGCGACGAAACGCAACAGCCCGACCCGTTCATCGAGGCGAAGATGGGCACGGGCAATGCGCCGGCCTATCGCGGTACGGCCTACGTCATGTTCGAGGAACTCGACCTCACGCCCTTCGGCAACCGCCTCCCGCAGCTGTCCTTCGAGGTGTTTCGCCCGTTGATCGAGCCTGACAGCGTCGAGGGGATGCTGAAAGCGGTGACGCTGATCCCCGGCACCGGGGAGTTCGTCTATGGCACGACACCGGTCTCGCGCGGGTCCGGCGGCGCAACCGCTTCAGAGAATGTTCACACGACCAACGGTGTGCCGGACATTGTCGCCGCGTTGGACCAGCTGCAAGCGGCCGCGCCGAACATCGAAAGCGTGTCGCTGGTGGTGAGCTGGTTCGGCACTGACCTGCGTGCCGGCAATTGCCAGATCATGCCCGGCGTCGAGGACATCGCCAAGCAGACGACGCCCGTCAGCTGGTCGGTGAACGGTGTGACACGTTCAGCGGCGCATGCGATAAGTACTGATATTACGGGTAAACTGGCATTCGGTGGCACACCGTCCGACGCAATCATTAACGAGGCGATCAAGGAAATCAAG